>CABTYO010000022.1 GCA_902489075.1 uncultured Faecalicatena sp.
GTTATGGGCATCTCGTAGCCCAACCAAAAAATATATGAGGAGTGAAACGTCAATATGGAGAAAAACAGAATTCGTCCCATCAAAAGCGGAAAAAGTTCACGCATGAGCTATTCCAGACAAAAAGAAGTATTAGAGATGCCGAATCTTATCGAAGTCCAGAAAGACTCATACCAGTGGTTTCTGGATGAAGGACTGAAAGAGGTATTTGACGATATTTCCCCGATTACTGACTTCAGTGGTCACTTAAGTCTGGAATTTGTAGATTTTACACTTTGCGAAGATGATGTAAAGTATACCATCGAAGAGTGTAAAGAGCGTGATGCAACATACGCTGCGCCTTTGAAAGTAAGGGTCAGACTTTACAACAAAGACAACGATGAGATCAACGAACATGAAATATTTATGGGAGATCTTCCGATCATGACGAAGACCGGTACCTTTGTAATCAATGGTGCTGAGCGTGTTATCGTCAGCCAGCTGGTTCGTTCCCCTGGTATTTATTATGGAATTGCCCATGATAAACTGGGAAAAGAACTTTACTCAGCGACAGTCATTCCGAACCGTGGTGCTTGGCTGGAATATGAAACAGACTCCAATGACGTTTTTTATGTACGTGTAGATAGAACGAGAAAGGTGCCGATCACAGTCCTGATCCGTGCACTTGGAATCGGAACGAATGCAGAAATCATCGACCTCTTTGGTGAAGAGCCTAAGATCCTTGCAAGTTTTGGCAAAGATACAGCAGAGAATTACCAGGAAGGTCTTTTAGAGTTATATAAGAAGATACGACCGGGCGAACCACTTGCAGTGGACAGCGCAGAGAGCCTGATCACCAGTATGTTCTTCGACCCGAGGCGTTATGACCTGGCGAAGGTTGGACGCTATAAGTTCAACAAGAAGCTGGCACTCAAGAACCGTATCACAGGACAGAGAGTGGCAGAGGATGTAGTAAGCCCGCTGACAGGTGAGATTCTGGCAGAAAAGGGAACCGTGCTCACAAGAGCGCTTGCTGATACGATCCAGAACTCCGCTGTGCCATATCTGTGGGTAGAGGGTGAGGATGAGTCACGCAACATCAAGATCCTGTCCAACATGATGGTTGATCTGCAGGCAGTTGTGGACATCGACCCGAAGGAAGTCGGAGTGACAGAGCAGGTATACTATCCTGTACTGGCAGGACTTCTGGAAGAGTCAGCAGGGGATATCGACGAATTGAAGTCCATGATCCGCAGAGATATCCATGATCTGATTCCGAAGCATATTACAAAGGAAGACATTTTAGCTTCCATTAACTATAACATCCATCTGGAATACAGGATGGGTAATGACGACGATATCGACCATCTGGGCAACAGACGTATCCGTGCTGTCGGAGAGCTTCTCCAGAATCAGTACAGAATCGGTCTGTCCAGACTGGAGCGAGTTGTCCGTGAGAGAATGACAACACAGGATCAGGAAGGTATTTCTCCACAGTCACTGATCAACATCAAGCCGGTAACTGCAGCAGTGAAGGAGTTCTTCGGATCTTCCCAGCTGTCACAGTTCATGGACCAGAATAACCCGCTAGGTGAGCTGACTCATAAGAGACGTCTTTCCGCACTGGGACCTGGTGGTCTGTCAAGAGACCGTGCCGGATTCGAGGTACGAGATGTTCACTATTCCCATTACGGAAGAATGTGTCCGATCGAGACCCCTGAAGGTCCTAACATCGGTCTGATCAACTCCCTTGCAACTTATGCAAGGATCAACCAGTACGGATTTGTAGAGGCTCCGTACCGTAAGATCGACAAGACAGATCCGGAGAATCCGGTCGTTACAGAAGAAGTTGTCTATATGACAGCCGATGAAGAAGATAATTACCATGTAGCACAGGCGAATGAGCCTCTGGATGACGAAGGACACTTCATTCACAAGAATGTATCCGGTCGTTACCGTGAAGAGACTCAGGAATACGAGAGAAGCAAGTTCGATTATATGGACGTTTCTCCTAAGATGGTATTCTCCGTGGCTACAGCCCTCATTCCTTTCCTGGAGAATGACGATGCCAACCGTGCGCTGATGGGATCTAACATGCAGCGTCAGGCAGTGCCGCTTCTGACTACCGAAGCTCCGGTTGTCGGAACAGGTATGGAAGTAAAGGCAGCAGTAGACTCCGGTGTCTGCATCGTTGCGGAAAAAGCCGGTGTGATTGAGCGTTCTACTTCAACCGACATCACAATCAAACATGATGACGGAACAAAGAAGACTTATAAGCTGACGAAGTTCTTGAGAAGTAACCAGAGCAACTGCTACAACCAGAGACCGATCGTTGACAAGGGCGAGCGTGTCGAGGAAGGACAAGTAATTGCTGACGGTCCGTCTACCTCCAACGGAGAGATGGCACTCGGAAAGAACCCGCTGATCGGATTCATGACGTGGGAAGGTTACAACTACGAGGATGCCGTACTGTTAAGTGAACGACTGGTACAGGATGATGTGTACACTTCTGTGCATATTGAAGAATATGAAGCAGAAGCACGAGATACAAAGCTTGGACCAGAAGAGATCACAAGAGATATCCCGGGTGTGGGTGATGACGCGCTCAAAGACCTGGATGAGAGAGGTATCATCCGTATCGGAGCAGAAGTCCGTGCCGGAGATATCCTGGTCGGCAAGGTGACTCCAAAGGGAGAGACCGAGCTGACAGCCGAGGAGAGACTGCTTCGTGCGATCTTCGGTGAAAAAGCACGTGAAGTAAGAGATACTTCCCTGAAAGTACCTCATGGTGAATATGGTATTGTTGTGGATGCGAAGGTATTTACAAGAGAGAACGGTGATGAGCTGTCTCCGGGAGTGAACCAGGCAGTCCGCATCTACATCGCACAGAAGAGAAAGATTTCTGTCGGTGACAAGATGGCCGGACGTCATGGTAACAAGGGTGTTGTTTCCCGTGTACTTCCTGTAGAAGATATGCCGTACCTGCCGAACGGACGTCCTCTGGACATCGTTCTGAACCCTCTGGGTGTGCCTTCCCGTATGAACATCGGGCAGGTGCTTGAGATCCACTTAAGCCTTGCAGCAAAAGCATTAGGATTTAACATCTCCACACCAGTCTTTGACGGTGCGAACGAGATCGATATCATGGATACCCTTGACCTGGCGAACGATTATGTGAACCTGGAATGGGAAGAATTTGTAGAGAAGCACGGCGAAGAGTTACTGCCGGAAGTGCTGGAATATCTGTCTGAGAACAGAGAGCACAGGAAGCTGTGGAAGGGAGTTCCGCTGTCACGTGACGGTAAGGTCCGCTTAAGAGACGGACGTACCGGAGAGTTCTTCGACAGCCCGGTTACAATCGGACACATGCATTACCTGAAGCTGCATCATCTGGTAGACGACAAGATCCATGCACGTTCTACTGGTCCTTACTCACTGGTTACACAGCAGCCGTTAGGCGGTAAGGCACAGTTCGGTGGACAGCGTTTCGGAGAGATGGAGGTCTGGGCACTGGAGGCTTATGGTGCATCCTATACTCTGCAGGAGATCCTGACTGTGAAGTCAGATGACGTTGTCGGACGTGTGAAGACCTACGAAGCGATCATCAAAGGTGAGAATATCCCTGAACCGGGTATTCCGGAGTCCTTCAAGGTACTTTTGAAAGAGCTTCAGTCACTGGCACTGGATGTACGCGTACTGCGCGATGACAATACAGAAGTTGAGATCATGGAAACTGTAGATTACGGCGAGACCGACCTGCACTCCATTATCGAAGGAGACAGAAGATATCGTGATGACAATGAGCCTCTCGGGGAGCATGGATTCACAGAACAGGAATTTGTTGGGGAAGAACTTGAGGATGTGGAACCTGAGGAAGATGAATTCGAAGACGAGGCAGAACTCGAATTCGATGAATTTATGGATGACGAAGAATAGGAGGAGCCATTTATATGCCAACAAGTAACAATGAACAACAATACCAACCGTTAACTTTTGATGCAATCAAAATCGGGCTGGCTTCACCGGAAAAAATTATGGAGTGGTCAAGAGGTGAGGTTACCAAGCCGGAGACCATTAACTATAGAACACTGAAACCAGAGAAAGACGGACTTTTCTGCGAGCGTATCTTCGGACCAAGCAAGGACTGGGAGTGCCACTGCGGTAAGTACAAGAAGATCCGTTATAAAGGGGTCGTCTGCGACCGATGCGGCGTTGAAGTCACAAAGGCTTCTGTGCGCCGTGAGCGTATGGGACACATCGCACTGGCTGCACCGGTATCCCATATCTGGTACTTTAAGGGAATCCCGAGCCGTATGGGACTGATCCTGGACATCTCTCCAAGAACATTGGAGAGAGTCCTGTACTTCGCTTCTTATATCGTACTCGATAAGGGCGAGACAGACTTACAGTATAAGCAGGTACTGTCCGAGGCTGAATATCAGGAGGCAAAAGAGAAATGGGGCTACCGTTCTTTCCGTGTAGGAATGGGTGCGGAAGCAATCCAGGAGCTCTTACAGTCTATCGACCTGGAGAAGGAATATGCAGAACTGCAGGGAGGACTTACCAACGCAACAGGCCAGAAGCGTGCAAGAATCGTGAAGCGCCTGGAAGTGGTAGAAGCTTTCCGTGAATCCGGCAACAAGCCGGAGTGGATGATCCTGACAGCAATTCCGGTCATCCCGCCGGATCTTCGTCCGATGGTACAGCTGGACGGTGGACGTTTTGCAACATCCGATTTAAATGATTTATACAGAAGAATTATCAATAGAAATAACCGTTTGAAGAGACTCCTTGAACTGGGAGCTCCGGACATCATCGTCCGCAACGAGAAGCGTATGCTTCAGGAAGCAGTCGATGCTCTGATCGACAACGGCCGCCGTGGCCGTCCGGTAACAGGACCTGGTAACAGAGCACTGAAGTCTCTTTCCGACATGCTGAAAGGTAAATCAGGACGTTTCCGTCAGAACCTGCTCGGAAAACGTGTTGACTACTCAGGACGTTCCGTTATCGTCGTTGGGCCGGAACTCAAGATCTACCAGTGCGGTCTGCCGAAAGAGATGGCAATCGAGCTGTTCAAGCCTTTTGTTATGAAAGAACTGGTTGCTAACGGTACTGCACACAACATTAAGAATGCCAAGAAGATGGTCGAGAGATTACAGCCTGAGGTATGGGATGTACTCGAGGAAGTCATCAAAGAGCATCCGGTTATGCTGAACCGTGCCCCCACACTGCACAGACTTGGTATCCAGGCATTTGAGCCGATCCTGGTAGAAGGTAAGGCAATCAAGCTGCATCCACTGGTATGTACCGCTTACAATGCCGACTTCGATGGTGACCAGATGGCTGTCCATGTACCGCTGTCTGTAGAAGCTCAGGCTGAGTGCCGTTTCTTACTGCTCTCACCGAACAACCTGTTAAAGCCGTCCGATGGTGGTCCGGTTGCCGTTCCTTCACAGGATATGGTACTTGGTATCTACTATCTGACTCAGGAAAGACCAGGGGCAAAGGGCGAAGGCATGTTCTTCAAGAGCGTGAACGAAGCCATCCTGGCTTATGAGAATGGGTATGTGACACTGCACTCCAGAATCAAAGTCCGCGTGACCAAGACGATGCCTGACGGAACAGAGAAGACAGGTATCATCGAGGCAACCGTAGGAAGACTCCTCTTCAATGAGATCATTCCGCAGGATCTTGGTTTTGTAGACCGTGATGTGGAAGGCAACGACCTCGTACTGGAGATCGATTTCCACGTTGGTAAGAAGCAGTTAAAGCAGATCCTGGAAAAAGTAATCAATACTCACGGTGCAACACAGACCGCAGAAGTACTGGATAATGTAAAAGCAATCGGTTACAAGTTCTCTACGAGAGCCGCCATGACCGTTTCTATTTCCGACATGACCGTGCCGCCGCAGAAGCCGCAGATGATCGAGGAAGCCCAGAACACAGTAGACCGGATCACAAAGAACTACAAGCGTGGTCTGATCACAGAGGAAGAGCGTTACAAAGAAGTTGTTGAGACATGGAAGGCAACCGATGATAAGCTGACAGAGGCACTGCTGTCCGGTCTGGATAAGTACAACAACATCTTCATGATGGCCGATTCCGGAGCCCGTGGTTCTGACAAGCAGATCAAACAGCTGGCAGGTATGCGTGGTTTGATGGCTGATACAACAGGACGTACCATCGAGCTGCCGATCAAGTCCAACTTCCGTGAAGGTCTGGACGTATTGGAGTACTTCATGTCTGCGCATGGAGCACGTAAGGGTCTGTCTGATACAGCCCTTCGTACAGCCGATTCAGGATACCTGACAAGACGTCTGGTTGATGTATCCCAGGAGCTGATCATCCATGACAGCGACTGTGTGGAAGAAGGAAAAGAGATTCCAGGAATGTATGTGAAGGCATTCATGGATGGAAATGAAGAGATTGAGAGCTTACAGGAGCGTATTACGGGACGTTTCTCCTGCGAGGATATCAAAGATAAAGATGGAAATGTTCTTGTAAAAGCGAATCACATGATCACTCCGAGACGTGCGGAGAGAGTCATGAAGAAGGGTGTTGATGAGAAGGGCAATCCGTTAGATAAGGTGAAGATCCGTACCATTCTTACCTGTAAGTGTAAGAACGGTGTGTGCTCCAAGTGCTACGGAGCCAACATGGCAACAGGTGAGGCTGTTCAGGTCGGTGAAGCTGTCGGAATTATTGCCGCACAGTCCATCGGTGAGCCTGGTACACAGCTGACCATGCGTACGTTCCATACGGGCGGTGTTGCCGGTGACGATATCACACAGGGTCTTCCTCGTGTCGAGGAGCTTTTCGAGGCAAGAAAGCCGAAAGGTCTTGCCATCATCACTGAGTTTGCCGGAACAGCAACGATCAGCGATACAAAGAAGAAGCGTGAGATCATCGTAAACAACAGCGAGACAGGTGAATCCAAGGCATATCTGATCCCATACGGTTCCCGTATCAAGGTACAGGACGGCGCGGTATTAGAGGCCGGAGACGAGCTGACAGAAGGTAGTGTCAATCCGCATGATATCTTGAAGATCAAAGGCTTACGTGCCGTTCAGGATTACATGATCCAGGAAGTTCAGCGTGTATACCGTCTGCAGGGTGTTGAGATCAACGATAAGCATATCGAGGTCATCGTACGCCAGATGTTAAAGAAGATCCGTATTGAGGAGCGCGGAGATTCCGAATTCCTGCCTGGAACCATGGCAGATGTCCTGGAGTTCAACGAAGTGAACGAACAGTTAGAGGCAGAAGGAAAAGAGCCTGCAACAGGCGAGCAGATCATGCTTGGTATTACCAAGGCATCCCTTGCTACAGATTCCTTCTTATCAGCCGCTTCCTTCCAGGAGACAACCAAGGTACTGACAGAAGCAGCAATCAAGGGTAAAGTCGATCACCTGATCGGCCTGAAAGAGAACGTCATCATCGGTAAGCATATTCCGGCTGGTACAGGTATGAGAAAGTACCGCGATGTAAAACTCAGCACGGAACTGGAACCCGAGGAAGAAGAGATCGAACTTGAGGAAGAGGCAGTGCCAGAGGCAGAAGCAGAGGAAACAGAACTTGTAACTGCTGATGAAGAATAAGATAAAGTGAGTCTGTTATTTTAAGACAGAATATAAGAAAAACCGGTTGGATTATGTGAAATCCAGCCGGTTTTTCTGTGTATACAAAAATAAAAAGGAAAAAAGATGGAAAAAACTGTAAAGTCACAGGAAAAACACTTATCTGTAAAAAAGTTTTTCAGAAAAACAGGCAGTTTCCTTGTGTTTCAGGCCAGAATAAAGTATGATTAAGCTAGTTATATCAGTTTGGGGGGCATGAAAAGAATGGATGGTTTGGACAGGTCTTATCTGGCGTTTCATTCAGCTGGAATCGTTTATCTGATCTCTCTTTCAGAAGTAGAGAGGATTGTTGATGAGAGCCGTGAGACAGAGCTTTCATTTGTCGATTTTACTCAGATTGCAGACGGGAGAAAAAGAGAGAAAAAGACCGGATTTCAATATGGTATTCTTTTAAATTCCCAGAAAAATGAAGAAAGTATTGCAATACCAGGAATCATAGTAGAGGATATTGAGGGAATCCTGGAAATAGAAGAGCCAGAAGAAATCTCTCTGAGCGAACCCGTTCTAAGCTGCCACAACCAGTATCTGAAGGCGGCTGTCAGGGTACATAGAGGAGAGAGTGAGATTCTTGCATTTCTGCTGGATCCAGACCGGCTTCGGGAGGCTGCTTTGAAGCAGGCACAGCTGTCGGCAGAGGAGGGGGATCTTCCGGACGGGCAGGAGGAATGCAGGAGCAGTACGGCGGGGGCAAATCACAGTCAGGCAGCCGTGCATGAGATGGAGATCGGCAGTCGTAAGGGCTGGAGCGTGAATATACAGGAGGCAGGGACAGAAGAACCTCAGTATATCACCCTGCTTCGTGGCGGACAGACTATATATATAGACCGGGATGCCGTCACTGCTGTTGTGATGCGGCCGGTAGTCCAGAGGGTACCGGGTGCGGGCAGAGGTGTACAGGGAATTTCTCTTTACGGGAAGGAAATGGTTGTATACTATAATCCATTCGTGAATGAAGAGGGAGAAGACGGGGCAGAGGGGCAGGAGCAGTCCGTCTGCGGAGTGATTTTAAGGACCGGGAATGGAAAGCTTGCGGGACTTGCAGGTGAAGCCACAGGAGAGGCCGTATTTTCAATAGAGGATGCGGATGAAGTAATGTCTTTGGGAAATGGAGTTTGGGTGAAGAAACGTGATTAGGCTGACAGATCAGGAATTTGGAGATGTAGTAGAATATTTCCGCAGTAATTATGGAATTAATCTGAAGAATAAAAAGATATTGATTGAATGCAGGATGGCAAAGGAACTGGAACGGTGCAATGTCTCTGATTTCGGGGAGTATTTAAGGAAGCTCAAGCAGGACCGATCGGGAGAGATTGCAGGCGGAATGGTGAACCGTCTCACGACAAATTATACATATTTTCTACGTGAACCGGCACACTTCACCCTGTTACAGGAGAAGATCTTCCCGGAACTTATGACCAGGCGGAAGTATGGCCCCTATTATATCTGGTGTGCGGGCTGTGCGACCGGGGAAGAATGCTATACGATTGGAATGTGCTTAAATGAATTTCAGGAGCGGACCGGCAGTACATTAAATGCCAGGATTACAGCCACAGATATTTCAGAGGAAGTTCTGGAAAAGGCAGAAAAGGGGATATATCCCAGGCGGGAGATTGAGGAGATTCCCCCATTCTGGAGGGAAAAGTACTGCAGAGACATAGATAAGAACAGTTTTCGGGTGGCAGAGGAACTCAAGTATAATATCCGTTTTATGAAGCACAATCTGATGGAGCCGCTGACAGAGAATGGAAAGTTCGACATCATTTTCTGCAGGAACGTGATGATCTATTTTGATAAGTCTTCCAGGGAACGGCTGGTGTCGATGCTGGAGGAGAGCCTGAATCCGGGGGGCTACCTGCTGATCGGACATGCAGAGCTTTTAGCCAGAGAAGAGACGAGTCTGGAACAGGTGTATCCGGCGGTATACAGAAAAAAGGGGAACGTATAAAGAATCAGCACATAAAGGGAAAGATTGAGGAGACAGTATGGAAGAGAAAATTATGTTAGTGGATGATGCGTTGTTCATGAGGATGACAATACGCAAGACTCTGGAAAAGGAAGGTTACACCAATATCCTGGAAGCAGCAGATGGAGAGACTGCCGTTGAGCTGTACCATCAGGAGAATCCGGACCTGGTCCTGCTTGACATCACCATGCCGGGCAAGTCGGGAATTGATGTACTGGAAGAGATTCTGGAATATGATCCGAAAGCAAAGATCGTCATGTGTTCGGCCATTGGACAGGAGATGATGATCCAGAAGGCGATCGGCTGTGGTGCACAGGAGTTTATCGTCAAGCCATTTAAGCCGGAAGAGTTACAAAAGGTTGTGAATTACGTGTTGGGTCACTAATGCAGATGAGAGGAAAAGAAGATGAGAAATTATTTTAAAAACATGAAGGTTGGCAGGAAGCTCATGGCGGCTTTCCTGGTAGTAATTGTTCTGTATATGCTGACAGTCCTTGTATCTGTATTAAATATCAATAATCTGTCAGATGAGATGAATAAGATGAGCGAAGGGCCTTTTGAGAATGTCGAGACAGCCCATGAGATCAGTGCCAACATACAAAGCGTGGGAAGAAATCTGTCTGTGCTTTCCACAACAGAGAATGTTGTGAACGAGGCAGAGTATCTGGAAGACGCGAAGGCCACTGCAAAGAAGGTGGAAGCAGGGCTTAAAGAACTGCAGACAGGGTATGTCAGCGGGGCCAGTGAGGTTGAAGGACTCTCAAAGGAGTTCACAAATTTAAAGTCTGTGAGAGATGAGGTATTCCGATATCTGGAGCAGAAGAATAAGACCGCCGCATTTGATGCTTATTTTAATGATTATGAGCCACAGGCTGTGAAGGTCCGTTCACTTTTATCCGATGTCGTAGATGCATCTAAAGAGGATGTGCAGGGAAGCCTGGATGATACACAGGCATTGAACAGACAGATTATTATGCTCATCTTCCTGCTTGCAGCGGCATGTATTATCTGCACAGTCATTCTGTGCATCGCAATTACCCGGAGTATCGTGACCCCGGTTAAAGAGGTGAAGAATGCGGCGAATCAGATTGCAAATGGGCAGCTGAACATAAATCTGGATTATGAATCGAAGAATGAATTCGGTAATCTGGCCGATGATATCCGCTCTACCGCACAGACATTGAGTGAATATGTTTCGGAGATTCAGAAAGGGCTGTTCGCTCTGGGCAGCGGGAAGCTGAATTATGAGAGTGCAGTGGAGTATAAGGGTGATTTCATCAGAGTCGGTGAATCCATGGAGATGATTGGAAAGATGCTTAAGTCTTCGATCCAGCAGATCAACAGCAGCGCCGAGCTGGTATCCGGCGGTGCCGAGCAGGTTTCCAACGGGGCACAGGTTCTGGCGCAGGGGGCTTCCGAGCAGGCAAGTTCTATCGAAGAGCTTGCGGCAAGTATCAATGAGATTGCAGAAAGCGTAAGTACGAATGCGGAGAATGCCGTAAAGTCCAGCGAATTTGCAGCGCAGGTGGGAGACCAGATCCTGGAGAACAATAATCAGATGCTCAAGCTAAAGGACAGTATCCGGCAGATTCAGGAGAATTCAAGGGAAATCACCGGGATCGTTAAGGAAATAGAGGATATTGCTTTCCAGACGAATATTCTGGCATTGAATGCGTCTGTGGAGGCTGCAAGGGCCGGGGAAGCAGGAAAAGGCTTCGGTGTTGTAGCTGGTGAGGTACGTCGGCTTGCATCCAAGACGACAAGTGCATCCAAGCTGACAGCACAGCTGATTGATAAGAATACGGAGGCGGTACGGGCAGGATTTGAGGCATCTGAGATGACTGCGCGTACACTGCAGAATTCTGTGGAGGGTGCAAAGACGGTCAATGAGATGGTCGGCAATATTTCTTCCCTGTCAGAGCAGCAGGCAGATGCGATCACCCAGATCAGAAAGAGCGTTGAACTGATCTCGGATATCGTACAGGGCAATTCCGCAACTTCAGAAGAGAGTGCAGCGGCCAGCGAAGAACTTTCGGCTCAGGCACAGATTTTGAAGGAACTGGTAGAGCAGTTTGAACTGTAAGTCAGGAGAGAAGAATACAGATGGAGAATTATATTGAGTTAGACAATACGGCAAAGGACATCTTAAAAGAACTGGGGAATATCGGGACCGGCAATGCGGTTGCCTCCCTGGCCCTGATGATGGAGAATCCTTTTGAAGTGGGGATTCCCAAAGTCCGCTTTGTAAAATACCAGGAGATTTTTGCAGAGCTGGATATCCAGGAACAGATACAGGCCGGAGTTTTGATTCAGGTATTTGGAGAGCTTAAGGGGATATTTTTATTTCTGATGGACGAGACATTTACACGGGCAGTCCTGGATGGCATGCTGGAAGTAAAAGAACGTGACCTGACTTCCTTAGATGAGATGGAACAGTCTGTTTTAAGTGAGCTGGGCAATATCATGTGCGGGTCCTATGTCCGGGCACTGTCTCAGATGACAGGAATGGAGGCAGATGTTACGGTGCCGGATATGTGCATTGACATGGGTGGAGCGATTTTGGGGGTGCCGCTTGCAAGACATCTTCGGGTCAGCGATGATGTCCTGCTGATCGAGAATGTATTTCGCATGGGTGAGGCGGCGTTTGTCGGAAGGATCTTATTCTGGCCCGAGATTGGTTCCATGCAGGCCGTGCTGGAGAGGCTCAGGGAGTAGGTTCTATGGAGAAAATTATAGTGGGGATTGCCGAGGGAAAAACGGCCGGGCACGGCCAGGTACTGGTTTCTTATGCGCTGGGTTCCTGTGTCGGGGTGTGCCTGTATGATGTGAAGAATAAGATTGCGGCAATGGCCCATATTATTTTACCGGATAAGCATTATTCAGTGAATCAGGAGAATCCATATAAGTTTGCGATAGAAGGCACACAGGAACTTGTTCACCAGATATGCATAAAAGGCGCCCAGAAGAGATATCTGGTTGCCAAGATTGCCGGCGGCGCAAAGATGTTCAGTACAGCTGAGCAGAACCTTAACATTGGAGAGCGGAATGTTAAGAATGTAAAGAAGGCACTAAAAGAAGAGGGGATACGGCTCGCTGCCGAGGATACCGGAGGCAGTTATGGCAGAACGATCACTTTTCGGTCAGAAGACGGAATACTGGAAGTAAGCACAGTAAGACATGCGGTCATATACCTTTAGAAAGGTTGGGGTTTCGTTGCGATACAATAGATGGAGGGATTATCATGGAAACAGAAAGTAAACAAATTGTAATGGCGGTCGACGACAGTCTGATGATCTGTCAGCAGATCCGGTCAGCGCTTGAGAATACGCCATTTTTCCTGTGTGAAGCACATACGGGGGAAGAGGCATTGGATATGATCGAGCGGTACCAGCCGGATATTATTCTGCTGGATGTAGTCCTGCCGGATATTGACGGTTTTCGGCTTTTTGAAGAGCTGAAAAAGAAGGATCAGAATAATGTTTCCATCCTTTTCCTGACATCGAAAGATACAGATGATGATGTGGTCAAAGGGTTCGAGGTGGGAGCCTGTGACTATATTAAGAAGCCTTTTTCTAAAAGTGAACTCAAGTCCCGTGTGGTGACACATCTGCAGTTAAAGAAGCAGAAGGATGAATTAAGCCGCATGAATATGGAACTCATGTCCAATATGGACCGGCTCAATGAGCTTGCATTCCGGGATGGGCTGACAGGGCTCTATAACAGAAGATATGTTGTGGGGGATCTGCTGGACGACATCAAGGACACCAGGATAGAGGAAAAGAAAAATGTAGTGATCCTGGCTGATATCGATGATTTTAAACTGGTCAATGATACATATGGACATGAAGCAGGCGATATGGCATTAGTCTGCATTGCAAGTATCATGGAGGCGCACTGCAGAATGCACCGTGTTGTAAGGTGGGGCGGTGAAGAATTCCTGATTATTCTTTTCAACGTGACAGAGACAGAGGCGTTTGAGATCAGCGAGTCGATCCGCAGAGATGTAGAGCAGTTCAGGATTGCGAATAAAGAGGATGAATTTTCATGCTCTCTGACACTCGGGCTTCATGTATATGGGCAGCAGGAAGGCATTGAGGAGTGTATTGCGTGTGCAGATAAGGCATTGTATTATGGAAAAAGGAACGGCAAGAACTGTAGTATATGGTATGAAAGCATAGAGCAGGCGGAGTGAGAAGATGGGATACTTTGACGCAGATGCACAGGAAATGTTGGAAGTGTATTTATTGGAAGCAAGACAGCTGACGGAACAGTTGAACAAGGTACTCCTGGATACAGAAAATAAAGACTCTTTTACAGAGGAAGATATCCATAATGTTTTCCGGGTCATGCATACACTCAAAAGTTCTTCTGCGATGATGGGACTAAAGGATCTGTCGTCTCTGGCGCATAAGATGGAAGATCTGTTTTCTTATTTTCGGGAGCAGTTCGGCAGGATTGAAAAGGCAGAGCCTGAGATGTTTGACCTGCTTTATGGATTCTCGGACTTTATCGAAGATGAGATGGAACAGATGTCCGATGAAGAATATAAGCCGGGTGATATACAGGAGCTTGACAGGGCTGTAGATGAGTATCTGAGCAGGGTAAGCCGGGAGATGGAAGCCAGGGGCAGCGCAGAACCTTTGGAGGAGACAAGGGAAGCAGTCAGAGGGGCTGTGCCTTCTGAGATGATGAAAAAGCCGGGGACGATCGTCAGAGTCAGATTTGAGGAAGGGTGCAGGATGGAGCATCTCCGGGCATTTATGCTGATACGTCAGATCAAGGGGATGTGTTCGGATCTGGAGACTTATCCCGGAGATCTCGAACATGCGCAGGACCAGGCAGAGTATATCGGGGAATATGGGATTTATGTCCGATTCGAAAGTCTGCAGAAAGAAACTGTCCTTTCGGCTTTAAGCAGGGGTCTGTTTGTTGCCGGCTGTGAGGTGATACAGGATCAGCTCGCAGAGACGGATGTGGTATCTGTTGAGAAGACTGTATCTGAAGGGAAAGCGGCTCCTGATAAAAAAAGAGAACCAAAAGCAGCAGGTTCCTATGGAAGCCAGGAGACAGAGTTCTTAAATGTAAGAAGTGACCGTCTGGATAAGCTGCAGAATCTTGCAAGAGAGATGATCATCCAGCTCATGACACTGGAGATGCAGCTGGAAGAAAACGGAATGGAAGATATCAAAGAAGGGGCTGCCCATCAGATCAACCGTCTGATTGGGGATGTGGAACATACGGTCATGGAGATGCGCATGGTCCCGATTGAGAGGATTGTACCGAAGCTTCGGAGGATACTCAGAGATATCTGCCGGGATGAGAACAAGGAAGTTGATTTTGAGGTGAACTGCGGGGATATCGAAGCAGATAAGAGTGTGGTGGAATATATTTCAGAGGCTCTTCTTCATCTGATCAGGAATGCGGTGGACCATGGGATTGAATCACCGCAGGAGAGGATTGCGGCAGGGAAAGATAAGAAAGGGAAGATCACCTTCTCTGTGGAAAGTACAGTGGGGGAGGTTCTGATCTACATTTCTGATGACGGAAGAGGACTGGACCGCAATAAGATTCTGGCAAGAGCCAGGGAGATGGGGATTCTGGCGAAGCCTCAGGAAGAGTATACGAGAACGGAGATCATGAGTCTGATTCTTCATCCGGGATTTACGACTAAGGATGAGGTGACAGAGTATTCCGGGCGCGGTGTCGGCCTGGATGTTGTGAAAAATGTCCTGGAAAGTGCAGGAGGGAACCTGTATATTGACAGTGAAGCAGGGAAGGGAAGCACTTTCACCCTTATTGTCCCGCTTACTCTTGCAACGATGGAGTGTATTCGTTTCCGCGTGGGAGATTATCGGTTCTCCCTTCCTGCCAGATATGTATTCCGTTTTATGGATTATCGTGAGAACGAGAAGGGGATCAGGGAACGCAATGGCCGCACGTACATTTTATATGAAGGCCGCATGGTGCCCCTGATTGACTTGAGAAAGTTCTATCAGATCGAAGGGACACTGCCGGAGGAAGCCACGGTCATATACACAAGAGGGACGGAAAAAGAGGGCTGTATTCTGGTTGATTCACTGTATGAACAAAAGCGTATCGTTGTGAAGCAGCTGCCTGCACTTTTTGGAGTAGACTTCAGGCGCCGGACAGGTGTCAGCGGAATGAGCATCATGGGATCAGGAAATATCTGTACGGCACTGGATCTGGAGATTATGTTTGGGTTGTATGAAAGAGGCAATTTATGGAGATAGAAGACAGTTATGATCTGCTTTGTGTGAAAGGAGTAGAGGGTAGTTTCGCATTCGAATTTGCAACGGTAAAGGAGATCTGTGCGGACCTGCAGATCTCGAAGATGCCGTGTCTGCCGCCATATTTTATCGGCGTATGCAATTATAAGGGCGAGATCGTACCTATCCTGGCTCCGGAAGGCTCTGAGGTAAAAGAGGAAAAGAGCGTCATTATTATTTTCGGCTATCAGGAATACCAGCTGGGAATTCTTTATTATGGGGAGCCATATATTCTGGAAGCAGAGTCCTGTGAGGCGATTCAGGAGCCGGAGAATGGGACAGAGAGTGAAGATGGTATCTGGGTAGAGAAAAAGCTGGTCCGGGCGGGAGACGAGATCGTGACCGTGCTGGATATGGAAAAAATTATATTGAACCTGGCCAGATATTTCCGGGAGGAATATCTGGGGTATTGATTCAGAAAGCAGAAAGGCTGACAGGAGATAGAAATTATTTCCTGACAGCCTTTTGTTGCTTCCTATCCCTCGAATTCATCTTCCTTCATACGGTAGCCCACCCCTACCTCTGTGAAAATATATCTGGGCTGTGCAGGATCCGTTTCCAGCTTCCTGCGGATGTTGGCCATATTGACCCTCAGAATCTTATTATCATCATCCGCATAAGGGCCCCAGACGTTGGAAAGGATGGAAGCATAAGTCATGACCTTGCCGGAATTCTGGGCAAGATAGGCCACGATTTTATATTCAATCGGGGTCAGGTGGATCTCTTCTTTGTCGATGGTAAGAAGCCGCCTGGAAAAGTCGAGTATCAGGCCGCCGCAGCGATAGGGACGGATATACAGTGTACTGTCTGTAAGCAGCCGGTTACTGTGGCGCAGGGAGGCACGGATCCGTGCAAGCAGCTCTGAGGTGCCGAAGGGCTTGGTAATATAATCATCGGCCCCCAGATCAAGTGCCGCTACCTTCTCTTTCTCGGCAGATCGGGCCGAGATTACGATAATCGGTGTGCTGGTCCAGGTGCGCACCTCCCGGATGATCGAAAGTCCATCCATATCAGGCAGTCCCAGATCAAGAAGAATGATGTCCGGACATTGGGAACGGATGAGGCTCTGTCCTTCCGCACCGGTGTCTGCACATAAGACTTTATAATCATGCTTTTTCAATACTTTTCCGACAAAGGTCTGTATATTCTTTTCATCTTCAATAATCAATACAGTAAATCTAGGCGTCATTTTCAGTCTCCTTTTCCTTTGGAAGTGTAAATGCAAACTCGGCCCCGTTTTCATGATTCAGGGCACGGATCGTGCCATTATGGGCGTTGATGATCGTCTTGCAGATGGAAAGCCCGATGCCGATCCCGCGATGGCTGTCAGTCTGCTGCACGTTATATTTTCCCTCGAATATATATGGCAGCTGCGTCTGATCCAGTCCCACTCCATAATCCCGGATTCTGAATACGACCTGGCTTTCTTCGTTCTCGATAAGCAGCTCGATCGGTTTGGTGCTCTGGGAATGGAGAAAGGCATTTTCCATCAAATTGATCAGTACCTGTTCGATGAGTGTCGCGTCCATGGGAATCATCAGGAAATCCTCCGGCATGCGGACTCTGACAGCAAGTTCAGGGTGACGTTTGCGTACACGTGTGATCGCTTCGCTTACGACCTCCTCCACTACCTCTAAAGATGTCTTTACTTTGCCCGAATCGTTCTGAATGCGCGTGACGGTGAGGAGGTTCTCCACCATGTTGAGCAGCCAGTGTGCATCTTCGTTGATATTGGCAACCAGCTCCATCTGCTCTTCTGGTGTCAGGTTCTCATGGTCCTCAAGGTAAGAGGCGGAGGAACCGATAATACTGGTTAAAGGCGTTCTGAGATCATGGGAGATGGCCCGAAGCAGATTCGCCCGGATGCGTTCCTTTTCAGCTTCTGCAAGATTGCGCTCCCGCTCCTCCAAAATAGCTTTCTGCTTTTTGAGTCTGGTCGTTGTCGTGCTCGTAATCAGGCTGATAGCCAGCATTCCCACGAAAGTTACAGGATAACCTGCAATAGAAAAGTCCATCTTGTAGAAGGGATAGGTAAAAAATATGTTGACTGCCCCGACACAGAATAAAGAGGCAAAAATGCCATAGAGATATCCTTCGGTATTCAGTGCAATCAGGATCAGCGCGAGAATGTAAATCAATGCAATATTGGCAGAGTTCTTATGCCCCAGATGGAAAAATAAAAAGGAAAGCCCGGTTGCCGACAAAAGGCATAACAGCGTGATTCCCAGATTTTTCAACAGATGCTTTTTCAATGTAATCACCTCAGTTTTTCTTCATAACAAGCATAACATAAAAAGAGAAAAACTACATCCTTTTTTGATGTTTGTAAAAAGTAGAAAAAATAGTACCAATTCAGCTATAGCTTCTGCTTAGTGAGCAAGCTCCCACGCAGAAACTATACAAATCTTTCCGCATGGCTAAATAGTTACAAAAAAATATGAATAATTTGACAGAAGTTCTTGCAAAATGTCTAATTAGCCAGTATTATGGATGATAAGAGAGGGCTTAGTCTGTTGACTGAGCTCTTTTAAGCGGCATCTGGCAGGGAAGGGGGAACGAGGTGGATAGAACGCTGGAAGCCCAGGGTAAGGTATTATAAATTAGGAGGATAAAAATGGAAAAGATGTTGTATCTGGTTCCGGTAGTAGGAATCCTGACACTGCTTTTTGCCGTATATCTGGCTGCAAAAGTAGGAAAACAGGATGCCGGAAACGAGAAAATGAAAGAGATTGCAGGAGCGATCAGTGAGGGCGCAAAGGCCTTCCTGACGGCAGAGTATAAGATCCTGATCATCTTCGTAGCTGTATTGTTCGTACTGATCGGAGTTGGAATTGGAAGCTGGGTGACAGCTGTGTGCTTTGTGGTAGGGGCACTGTTTTCAACACTGGCAGGTTATTTCGGTATGAATGTGGCGACAAAGGCGAATGTGAGGACAGCGAATGCTGCAAAAGAGAGCGGTATGAACAAGGCGCTGTCAATCGCATTTTCCGGAGGAGCAGTCATGGGAATGTGTGTTGCAGGTCTGGGCGCGCTCGGCGTGAGTGTTGTTTACATTCTGACTAAGAATGTGGATATCCTGTCCGGATTCAGCCTGGGAGCTTCTTCTATTGCTTTGTTTGCACGTGTAGGCGGCGGTATCTATACAAAGGCAGCCGATGTCGGAGCAGACCTGGTAGGAAAGGTAGAGGCAGGCATTCCGGAGGATGACCCTCGTAACCCGGCGGTTATTGCGGATAACGTAGGTGACAACGTAGGCGACGTTGCTGGAATGGGAGCCGATCTGTTCGAGTCTTATGTAGGTTCCCTGGTATCGGCGCTCACACTTGGAGTGGTCTATTTTGAGGTATCCGGAGTGGTATTCCCGCTTGCAATTGCAGCATGCGGACTGCTGGCTTCTATTATTGCTACCTTCTTTGTAAAGGGTGATGAGAAGTCCAGCCCACACAAGGCGCTTAAGATGGGAAGCTATGTATCAGCTGTGCTGGTCGTGATCGCTTCTTTGGTTCTGAGTAAGGTTCTGTTCGGTGACTTCAACGGAGCAATCGCTGTTATCTCAGGTCTGGTCGTAGGTGTGCTGATCGGAATTATCACAGAAGTGTATACTTCTGCAGATTATAAGTTCGTAAAGAGGATCGGAGAGCAGTCTGAGACAGGACCTGCCACTACGATCATCAGTGGTATTGCAGTTGGAATGCAGTCTACGGCTGTGCCGCTGCTTCTGATCTGCGTCGGCATTTTTGTTGCTTTCCAGGTAAGCGGACTCTATGGAATCGCCCTGGCAGCAGTCGGTATGCTTTCCACGACAGGAATTACCGTTGCAGTCGATGCTTACGGACCGATCGCGGATAATGCCGGAGGTATCGCAGAGATGTCCGGCCTGGATGAATCAGTACGTGAGATTACAGATAAGCTGGATTCCGTAGGTAATACAACGGCAGCTATGGGAAAAGGATTTGCAATTGGTTCTGCAGCCCTGACAGCGCTGGCTCTGTTCGTATCCTATGCCAATGCAGTTAAGCTGGATACCATTGATATTCTGGATTACCGTGTTATCATTGGTATGTTCATCGGCGGTATGCTGACATTCCTGTTTTCAGCATTTACCATGGAATCCGTGTCAAAGGCGGCTTATAAGATGATTGAAGAGGTAAGACGCCAGTTCCGTGAGAAACCAGGCATTATGAAGGGAACAGAAAGACCGGATTATAAGTCCTGTGTTGCAATTTCCACCACAGCAGCCTTAAGAGAAATGCTTCTTCCGGGAGCGATGGCAGTAGCAGCGCCGCTTCTGGTCGGTATTATTCTTGGACCACAGGCATTAGGCGGCATGCTCGCAGGAGCGCTTGTCACAGGTGTACTGATGGCAATCTTCATGTCCAACTCAGGTGGTGCATGGGATAATGCAAAGAAATACATAGAAGAAGGCCACCATGGCGGAAAAGGCAGCGAAGCGCATAAGGCAGCCGTTGTCGGCGATACAGTAGGAGATCCGTTTAAAGATACATCAGGACCATCCATCAACATTCTGATCAAGCTGATGACAATTGTATCACTGGTATTCGCGCCGTTGTTCCTGACAATCGGCGGTCTGCTGTAAAGAAAACAGCATGATTAAAATAAGCGGTAATTCGCACAGAGGAGATTAGGAAACACTCCCTGTACGAATTACCGCTTATTATTTTAGATCTCTTCTCCATTCTGATACTTCTGGAGTACATGCTGGATTCTCTCACTTGGATTCAGCAGTGTGCTGATAGAACCATCATGATTCAGCGTATCGATCAGCAGGGCGATATACTTGCTCATATCGCAGTTGATATAGTAAGGCTTGGAAAGCAGTTCCGGTGTCTGGTAGATCAGGTTGGTCGTCAGGATTCCCGTGATCAGGCCTTCTTCATAAGCCTTGTCGAACTTGTCCATTCCATTAGTAAACAGGCCAAATGTAGCGGCAGCAAAAATACGGTTTGCATTCCTGCGCTTTAATTCGGTTGCAACTTCGATGATGCTGTCCCCGGAGGAGATCATATCATCGATGATGATCACGTCCTTGCCCTCTACTGAGCTTCCAAGGAACTCGTGTGCCACGATCGGATTGCGTCCATTCACGATTCTGGTGTAATCGCGGCGTTTGTAGAACATACCCATATCAAGACCGAGGACATTGGCAAGATAGATTGCACGGTTGGTGCCGCCTTCATCCGGGCTGATGATCATCATGTGGTCACTGTCGATCTTAAGATCCTTTTCTTTGCGAAGCAGTCCTTTTACAAACTGATAAGAGGACGGTACTGTCTCAAATCCATTCAGCGGGATCGCATTCTGGACTCTCGGATCATGGGCATCAAAGGTAAGGATATTATCCACGCCCATGCGGACCAGTTCCTGAAGTGCCAGTGCGCAGTCCAGAGATTCCCGGCCGTTGCGCTTGTGCTGACGGCTCTCATACAGAAACGGCATGATCACATTGATACGGCGTCCTTTACCGCCGATTGCGGCGATGACACGCTTGAGGTTCTGGAAATGGTCGTCTGGTGACATGTGATTCACATTTCCTGTAAGTGAGTAAGTAACACTATAGTTACATACATCGACCATAAGATAGAGATCCTTCCCTCTTACAGATTCATTGATGATACCTTTCGCTTCCCCTGAGCCGAATCTTGGTACCTTCGTATCAATGATATAGGTTTCTTTTTCGTATCCTGAGAATGCAACATCGTCTTTGTGCTCAATCGCACTTTCCCTGCGCCACTTTACAAGATAATCATTGACCTTGCTGCCGAGCTCTTCACAGCCCGCTACAGGAATCAGGCCCAATGCGCCTATTGGAATATTTTCTAATGTTCTTTCTGTTCGGTGTAACATGAGTGACCTCCCTGATTTTTAATTTCTTTCCAGCTTTTTTTTGATTCGGATATCATCCCCGATCAGCTTCAACATGATGTAATTGCTTGTAATCCTGGAAAATGACCTTTCTGTATACAGATCAGCCAGAGTATCCAGAGAAAGATTCGTTGAAATAATCGTGGACTTGCGGCTTAACAGCCTTTCGTTGATGCATGTAAAAAACTGTGATGCTACGAATGTGTTCGTGAATTCTGTCCCCAGATCGTCTATGATGAGCAGATCACAGTCAAAAATATACTCATACATATTTTGCGCATCAATGTCCTTTTTGTCAAATGTATTTTTAGCTAAAATAGAAAAAAACTTTGATGCGGAAAAATAGAGTACCGAAAATTCTTTGTCCATCAGTTCCTTGGCAATACAGTTGGTGAGGAATGTCTTGCCGACGCCGACATCTCCGTAAAGAAAGAGATTGTTCAGTTCTGTCCCGAATGTATCGACGAAATGATGGCATACTTTCAGGGCATCCTGCATAACCTGTCTGGAAGAACGCCCTGTCTTTGGATCTATATAGTTACTGGAATAATAATCTAATGAAAACGCTGCAAAGTTCTCCTGTTCCAGAATCTGATTCAGATTAGACTGTTCGTAAAGGATGCCGATCACGGCCTTCTTGAAACAGTGACACTTCTTATTATCTATATAACCTGTGTCTTTACAGTCTTTACAGTCATAGACTGGCTCGAGATAATCATCAGGAAAACCGCCTGAGCGCAGAAGCTCCTTCTTACTGTTCCTTAAGATGGAAAGCTCTTCTTTAAGGGAATCGACAGCCCTGTCATCTCCGTTCAGCAGCTTTCTGCCGTACTGGACGGAAAGGATGGAGATCGAGTCGTCCAAAGACTTAAATTCAGGCAGTTTCCGATACACTTCTTCGTAATGTCTGGTAAGGATATCATGGTTCTTGAGCTGTCGCTGCTCATAGTCACGCATGATGGCCTGATATTGTGATGGTTTCAGTCCCACAATGGTACTCCTTCTAATTACTGTTTAATAGTTGCTCCTCCAGAGAATCCATATCATAAGAACGTCTCTCGAAATTGTTCAGGTTCTTGGAGACAGGCTTCTGTCTTGAAGAGGATACTGCTCTGGCAGCCTTCTCCTTCTGGAATGCTGCGTCTAAAACTGCGATGTCACTCAGATGGCGTACGCCGTTCTCGTGCCATCTTGTGAGAATTGTGTCTGTATATTCAAAGCTGGGCTGATGTGTCGCAGTGATCGTGCGGGCACATGCTTCCTGAATGATATCCAGATCAAAGCCCATCTCTTCTGTCCACTTCCGGATGAAGATCAGTTCAGAAGCTGCAGGTCCTCTGTTCTTGATGCCGAAGGCATTGAGTACAGTATAGCAGTTCTTATTATAATTGGCGGACGCAAGACGTGCCTGATCTACGGTTGTAACGCCGCTGTCAGACCAGGAAAGCGCTACCTTCTGGATATAGTGGATACTCTTATGGCCGTTCTCGACACAGGACTCAATCAGATATTCGATCAGATCCGCGGACATGCCGAGTTCTTCATAAAAGTATGTAATTGCATCCACGTCTGTCTTGGACAGCGTCTTCCCGAGATACTGTTCTGCAATAAAAAGCAGTGACTTGATCTCCTTCTGAGCCTTAAATGATGTCAGAGGGATTGCCTTTGATCTCGAAAGGGGCTGCGTCTCCAGCACAGGAGGCTTGACCTCTTCTAAAACAGGTGCTTCCTGCATTGGCGCAACCTGTCTTAAAAGCGTGGTTCCCGGAACTGTAGTGACATCTCTGGCAGCAGAAATCTCGGAAACAGGGCTGACCTCCCGGATAACAGGTGCTTCCGGAACAGCCGTTACCTCCTTGAAGGCAGCTCTCTCCGGAATTGCTGTTACCTTGGGTGCAGTCATCTTCCTGTGAGAGGAAATGGAAGGTGTCCTCTCCAGCTCAATTCCGATGATCTTCCCGTCAGCGTCTTTATCCAGACTTAACAGCCCTTCGGATTCCCAGTATCTAAAGGCTCTTAAAACATCATTCTCCGTATTATTCAGGCAGTCGGCGATCGTGGAGATCGTGATATTGGAACACGGATCATCCAGATGCCTCAGCAGGAATAAATAGACTTTGATAAACTCCCCATTCGCGTTGATCATATAGTTGTCAATAAAATCGTTCGTGATTAAGGTTACGTTTGTCTGGAATTTATTTTTCAATGTTAATGTCTTCATCTTGTTTTCCCCTACCCTTTGGTTTTCGTACTTGTCTCTCAATGCGTAAACGTATTATAGCACCATATCTATGGCGGAAAAAGCACTTCTTTGTGGGTAAAACACTGTTTTTTGTAGATAACTGTGTGGGAACAATGTGGGGAAAGTGTGGATAAGTTTTTAGCTCAAAAGGTCTTCCCCAATGTTTACAACGTCTCCGGCCCCCATAGTTATCAACAAGTCTCCGGAATTACAATTCTCTTTCAGGAAATTCTCAATCTCCTCGAATGTGGAAAAGTAGTATGCATCTGTTCCCAGCTTTTTCAACTCTTCTGCCAGGTCTTTTGATGAAATTCCAAGAGTGTCTGTCTCACGGGCTGCGTAGATGTCGGCAAGGACAACATGGTCTGCGTGGGACAGTGCTTCGGCAAATTCATGGAAAAAGGCTTTGGTCCTGGTGTAGGTGTGGGGCTGGAATACACACCAGAGCTTCTCATGCGGATAGTGGTGTGCCGCTTTTAATGTGGCAATGATCTCTGTCGGATGGTGTGCATAGTCATCCACAATCGTGACGCCGTCCATTGACCCCTTATATTCGAACCTGCGGTCTGTTCCGCAGAAAGAAAGCAGTCCCTTCAAGATTACGTCCATCTTAAGTCCAAGCAGCTCTGAAACTGCGATTGATGCAAGTGCATTGGAAACATTATGGTCTCCTGTTACAGAAAGAACAATATGCTCCGCAGGAACTCCCTTTCTGATCAGATCAAAGGAAACTCTTCCTTTTTCATCATAGGTGGTGTTCTGAGCGCTGTAATCGGCATCTCTGGAACTGCCATAAGTGATGACATTGCAGGCAAGCCCTTCACAGATCTCCTGATAATTCTGGATATCCGCATTGATAATCAGTGTACCGTCCTCAGGCAGCAGTGATGCGAACTGATGGAAGGAGTGGCGGATATCTTCCAGATCTTTAAAGAAATCCAGATGGTCTTCCTCTATATTAAGGATCACACTGATCTTAGGATAAAAATCAAGGAAACTGTTCGTATATTCGCAGGCTTCAGTAATAAACGTATCAGAATTGCCGACGCGGATATTGCCGCCAATGGCCTGAAGGATTCCGCCTACGGAGATCGTCGGGTCCATATTGCCTTCCAGAAGTACATGAGAAATCATGGAAGTGGTGGTCGTCTTTCCATGGGTTCCGGATACGGCGATCGCATTCTTATAATTCTTCATCATCTGTCCCAAAAGTTCAGCACGGGTAAGCATCGGGATCTTGCGGGCAACAGCTTCGATCAGTTCAGCGTTATCTCTGCTGATGGCAGCGGTATAAACGACACAGTCGATCCCTTCTATGATATTATCTGCTTTCTGTCCGTAAAAAATCTGCGCGCCTTTTCTCTCAAGCTGCTCAGTTAATGGTGTATTTCTGGAATCAGAACCAGATACTGTAAATCCTTCCTTCATTAGAATCTCTGCAAGACCGCTCATGCTGATGCCGCCAATGCCTATAAAATGGATATGAATGGGCTTTTGGAAATCAATTTTATACATAAAATTATCCTTTCTGAAATAAAAAGTTGAAAAAAATAGTCATAAACAATAACTACTTTTTATATTATACTATATATGGGGAAAATTTAAAGATGTTCTTTTTGTACAACATTAACAAAAAGACAAAACGTTCCGCTAAAAAATTGTAAAAAATGTGCGCGGATGAGAAAAGTGTGCTATAATAAGTGCAACTAACTAGAAATGAGGTGACGACATGATTAAGAAGGAAATGATTGCCATGCTTTTAGCAGGAGGACAGGGCAGTCGACTGGGGGTTCTTACCGCAAAGGTGGCCAAGCCGGCCGTAGCTTTCGGCGGTAAGTATCGTATTATTGATTTTCCACTAAGTAACTGTATTAATTCAGGTGTTGATACTGTGGGTGTCTTAACACAGTACCAGCCTTTAAGGTTGAATACTCATATCGGAATCGGTATTCCGTGGGATTTGGACCGTAATGTCGGAGGGGTGACAGTTCTTCCGCCGTACGAGAAGAGTACAAGCAGTGAATGGTATACCGGAACAGCGAATGCAATCTATCAGAACCTGGATTATATGGAGAACTATAATCCGGATTATGTGCTGATCCTCTCAGGGGACCATATTTATAAGATGGATTACGAGGTGATGCTTGATTTCCATAAGGCGAACAAGGCAGATGTGACGATTGCTGCAATGCCGGTTCCAATGGAAGAAGCAAGCCGCTTTGGTATTGTCGTTACAGATGACGAAAGCCGTATCAAAGAATTTGAGGAGAAGCCGGAGAATCCAAGCAGCAACCTTGCTTCCATGGGTATTTACATATTCAGCTGGCCGGTACTTAAAGATGCATTACTCAAGCTTTCAGACCAGCCTAATTGTGATTTTGGAAAGCATATCATTCCATACTGCCATGAGAATGGCAAGAGAATGTTTGCTTACGAGTACAACGGCTACTGGAAAGACGTAGGAACATTAAGCTCCTATTGGGAAGCCAACATGGAACTGATCGACATTATTCCGGAATTCAACTTATATGAAGAGTTCTGGAAGATCTATACCAACAGTGCCAACCTTCCGCCACAGTATATTTCAGAACAGTCTGTAGTTGACAGATGTATAATCAGCAACGGGTCGGAGATCTACGGTGAGGTTCATAACTCTGTGCTCGGAGGAGGCGTGACCATTGGTAAGGGAAGCGTGATAAAGGATTCTATCCTTATGAGAGATGTTACGATTGGAGATAACTGTGTGATTGAGAAAGCGATTATCGCAGAGGGCACAGAGATCGGGAACAATGTTGTGATCGGTATCGGAAGCGAAGTCCCGAATAAGGAGAAGCCGAATATCTACAGCGGCGGACTTGCAACGATCGGGGAGAATTCCAGAGTTCCATCAGGAGTACAGATTGGTAAGAATACCGCCATTAGTGGTGTTACATCGATAGAAGATTACAGCGATGGAGTGCTTGCAAGCGGTGAGACATTAATAAAGGCAGGTGATCGAGTATGAGAGCAGTAGGTATAATCTTAGCAGGCGGGAATAACAGGAAGATGCAGGAACTGACATCCAGACGTGCAGTTGCGGCTATGCCGGTTGCCGGAAGCTACAGAGCGATCGATTTCGCATTGAGCAACATGGCGAACTCCCATGTACAGAAGGTGGCTGTCCTGACACAGTATAATGCGAGGTCCCTGAATGAACACTTGAATTCATCCAAGTGGTGGGATTTCGGAAGAAAGCAGGGGGGACTCTATGTATTTACCCCTACGATTACTGCGGAGAATGGTTACTGGTATCGCGGTACAGCAGATGCGATCTACCAGAATCTTGATTTCCTTAAGAGATGCCATGAGCCGTATGTAATCATTACATCAGGAGATGCGGTGTACAAGCTTGATTATAACAAGGTGCTTGAATACCATATCGCGAAGAAGGCAGATATTACAGTTGTATGTAAGGAGCTGGGACCGAATGAGGATGCTACCCGTTTTGGAACCGTCCGGATGAATGAATCCGCAAGGATCGAAGAGTTTGAGGAGAAGCCGATGGTGGCACACTCCCAGACAATTTCTACTGGTATCTATGTCATCAGGAGAAGGCAATTGATTGACCTCATCGAGCACTGTGCAGAAGAGGAAAGGCATGATTTTGTAACCGATATTCTGATTCGCTATAAGAATCTGAAGAAGATCTACGGTTATAAGATAAACAGCTACTGGAGTAACATCTCAACAGTGGACGCATATTACCGGACAAATATGGATTTCCTGAAACCGGAAGTACGGAACTACTTCTTCAAGGAACTTCCAACTGTTAACTCTAAAGTGAGTGACCTTCCGCCGGCGAAGTATAATCCGGGGGCGGTTGTTAAGAACAGCCTTGTAGGAAGCGGAAGTATCATTAACGGGACAGTGGAGAATTCAGTGATATTCAAGAAGGTATTTGTGGGCAATAACTGCGTGATCAAGAATTCCATTATCCTGAACGACGTTTATCTTGGGGATAACACGTACATTGAGAACTGTGTTGTAGAAAGTCGTGACACGATAAGGGCAAACACGAGACATGTTGGTGAGAATGGTGTGAAAGTGGTAGTTGAGAAAAACGAGCGGTATGCATTATAAAGGTTATACTTATTGTGCTGAGAGCTCAATCAAGTAAAGGATTAATGCAGGCGGAGAAAGGAGACTTGAACATTATGCAAATCACAGATGTGCGTGTGCGCAAGGTAGCAAAGGAAGGCAAGCTGAAGGCGGTAGTTTCTATTACGATTGATGATGAATTCGTGGTTCATGACATCAAGGTGATCGAAGGAGAG
Organism: uncultured Faecalicatena sp.; assembly: GCA_902489075.1. Classification (GTDB taxonomy): domain Bacteria; phylum Bacillota; class Clostridia; order Lachnospirales; family Lachnospiraceae; genus Faecalicatena_A. The sequence continues at coordinate 28,302 of CABTYO010000022.1, forward strand.
AAGGGGTTATTTATTGCAATGCCGAGCAAGAAAGCTCTTGACGGTGAATACCGCGACATCGCGCACCCGATCAACTCTGGCACAAGGGAACGGATTCAGAAGATCATTCTGGAGAAGTATACGGAGGCTGTGGAAGAAGAGCCGGAAGCAGTGCTTGGGGAAATGTAATTGGAGCAGCGATAAAGGCTGCTGTGGACCTGATGGGTCTGCAGCAGCCTTTTTGAATGCCAATGCCGGCAGGTGTGTTATGATGGTAATTCTAATTCAAGAGGCAGATGGAAGTCCATCTGTCTGCCAGTGCCAGGGTGTTGAAAGGTGAGACGGCAGGCGTAGAGCTGCAGGGAGTGATATGACTGGGCAGTGGCTGCAGAATATCCTGTATCGGCAGCAGAATATCCGCTGTCATCAGACATGGAAACTGCGCCGGATGAACCACCATACTTTCTGTCACCCGCGATGGGGCATCCAAGATGTGCCATCTGTACTCTGATCTGGTGATGCCGCCCGGTTTCGAGTGTGACCTCCACCAGCGAATAAGGCGGTCTGGATTCCAGTACTTTGTAATGGAGAACAGCTTTTTTCGCTCCGGGAGTATCCGGAGTACAGACACGGGATGAATTAGTTCTGCCGTCTTTGACCAGATAGTCGCACAGATCACCCTCTGCCTGGGATGGCGTGCCGGTCAGAATGGCACGGTAATGTTTTCCGAATCCTTTTTGTGTCAGCTGCTTATTAAGCTTCGCTGCCGCGGCAGGGGTCTTCGCAAAGACCAAAAGTCCTTCAACAGGCTGGTCCAGACGGTGGATGACGGCCAGATAGGGCTCTTTTTTTGCGGATGAATTCTTTTGATTCTTATAAATGTGGTTCTTTAAGATGCTGACCATATCCGGTGTTCCGATCCGGCTGCTCTGAGTCGGTATGCCTGCCGGTTTTACGCAGACGATGATATCCTGGTCTTCATATAATATATCAGGGGTCATTTTATTTGCTCCTTTGGCTTGATGTCCTTGACTTTTCAGATAAATCTGACTACACTGATTATCGTACAAATGAAAAGTGAGGTCAAGTATGATAACGTATTTATTATTGATAATAGGTTTTTTCCTTCTTATTAAAGGAGCAGATTTTTTTGTGGATGGCAGTTCGAGTGCTGCCAAGCTTCTGAAAGTACCGTCTATTGTGATCGGTCTTACCGTTGTGGCGTTTGGGACGAGTATGCCGGAGGCATCTGTCAGTGTGACTGCGGCACTTCAGGGGAAGAACGACCTGGCGGTGAGCAATGTGATCGGATCGAATATATTTAACCTGATGGTCGTTCTGGGGGCGAGCGCTATGGTACGTCCGATTCAGGTGAAATGGTCGATCCTGAAGCGCGAATTTCCATTTTCCATCGTGATTACCGGGATACTGCTGTTGATGCTGACCGGATTTCATTTTCAGGATATGTTTGCTGCGGACAGAGAGTTCGTGCTTACAAGGCCTGCAGGTGTTTTCCTGCTGGTACTGTTTATCGGGTTTGTGATTTCTGCAGTGATCGATGCTCTGCGTTCGAGAAAGAAGATTGCCGAGTCCGGCGAACCGGAGGAAGAGTATGAGACACTGACACCACTGCGCAGTGCGGTTTACGTTGTGATTGGAATCGCGGGAATCATCATCGGTGGTGATTTTGTGGTAGAAAGTGCGTCTGATATAGCAGCAAGCTTTGGACTGAGCCAGACATTTATCGGGCTCTCCATTGTGGCACTGGGGACCTCCCTGCCTGAACTGGTGACTTCTATGGTTGCGGCCAGAAAAGGGGAGAATGATCTGGCGCTGGGGAATGTGGTCGGATCGAATATTTTTAATATTCTGCTGATTCTGGGGGCTTCGGCTTCGATTACACCGATTGCTGTGAATGCGCTGGCAATACAGGATACTGTGATCCTGATCGTGGCAAGTGTGCTGGTGTATATCTGTGCAATCAGCAGGAAGGGGCTTTCCAAACTGGAAGGCTTGATGTTCCTTCTGTTTTATGTCGTATTTTTTGTGTATATTCTGATGAGATAATCTGTACAGTTACATTGCTTTTTGTGGACAATTCTATTATACTTTAAAGTAAAAGTGAATCTTATGAAATTTTATGCCCAGGTGGGCGGAAAAGCTAAGGTATAGGTGAAAAGATGGAAAATCAAGATTGGGAGAAGTTAGGAGAAGATATAAGCAGGACGGTTCAGGAGGCGATCGACTCCCAGAACTATAACCGGCTGAATCAGACGATTACGAATACAATCAGCGGTGCCATGGACACGCTGGAGAAGAGCCTTCATAATGTGGGGGACGTTGTGGATAAGACGGCCAGGAACTTCCAGTATCGTGCACGTCCACGTGATATGGGATGGGAGAACAGGAATGCATACCGCTATCGTGAGCCGGATAAACAAGGACCGCAGCAGGGGGGCGCATATCAGGATCCGAATGCATACCGCGGGGGGACCGGATATCAGAGCGGGAACGCAGGACAGAGAGGACCCGGATATCAGGGACCGAATGGGTACCAGAGACAACAGGCCGGCGGACCCTTTCAGGGTGGTCCTGGTGCGTGGACACGTCCTGCCGGGCAGGGATACCGGTCTGCACAGACAGTTGGCGGACAGGCGGAGAGTACGAATGCCCTTGTGAAGAATCAGGCGCTGTTTATGAAACCGACAGGCATAAAAGTAGGCGGAATCGTCATGACAGCCATGGGATACACAGTTGGCGGCGTGATGTTCATCATATCGCTTCTTTGTACGATTGGAATGTTCATGTCATCGGCACCTGTCGGCGTGGTCGCCTTCGACATTATCTGTGCTGTGATCAGTGCAGGCGGCTGGATCCTTGGCGGCATGGGGACTTCGCTTTTGAAGAAGATCAAGAGATACCGGAGTTATCTTGAAGTGCTGGGTGAGAAGGATTACTGTGAGATCAGTTATCTGGCAGAGTACTTAAAGAAGCCGAATAAGTTCATCGTGAAGGATCTGGAGAAGATGATCCGCAAAGGGTGGTTCAGACAGGGCCATCTGGACAGCCAGAAGACCTGCCTGATTGCGAGCAATAAGGCTTTTGAACAGTATCATGAGCTGATGCAGCGCGTGGAGAAGCAGAAGCTGGAAGAGAAGGCTTCCAAGGCGGAACAGGAAAGAAAGACGCAGGAGCAGGCAAAGGAACAGAAGAGTCTGTCGCCTGAGGTACAGGAGATCATCCGTACAGGGGATGAATACATTAAGAAGATCCACGAGTGTAATGATGCCATTCCGGGGGAGGAGATCTCAGCGAAGATTTCCCGGATGGAGATGTTGATAGACCGGATATTTGACCGGGTAGAGCAGAATCCTGAGAGCATTTCAGATATCCGCAGGCTGATGGAGTATTATCTGCCGACCACGGTGAAGCTTCTGGAGGCGTATGAGCAGCTGGACTCACTTCCGGTTCAGGGAGAGAACATCATTACATCAAAGAATGAGATAGAAAAGACACTGGATACGCTGAATGTTGCTTTTGAGAAGCTTCTTGACAGTCTGTTCCAGGATACAGCGTGGGATGTGGCATCTGATATATCCGTGCTGAATACGATGCTTGCCCAGGAAGGGCTGACAAAAGACGATTTCTAAATAAGGTTTTGGAGGAGAGACGATGAGTAACGAATTTGAAGATTTTGCGACAGCACCAACTTTAACACTGGAACCTTTCCCGGATGCAAAGCAGGAAGTACAGCCTGCACCGGCAAAGGAAGAACCGGCTCTTGATGACAGTATTCTTACAGAGGAAGAGAAGAAGGCGGTCGATGCATTTGTCAACCAGATCGACCTGACGAATTCATCACTGATCCTGCAGTATGGAGCAGGGACTCAGAAGAAGATGGCAGACTTTTCCGAGTCAGCCCTTGAGAATGTGAAGACAAAAGACTTAGGAGAGATCGGAGATCTGCTTTCAGGTGTTGTAAGAGAGCTGAAGGATTTTGATGAGGAGGAAGAGAAGGGATTTCTCGGTATTTTCAAGAAGCCTGCGAATAAGATCAATGCGATGAAGGCAAAGTATGCCAAGGCAGAGACGAATATCAACCAGATCGTAAAGGTTCTGGAGAACCATCAGGTGCAGCTGTTGAAGGATGTTGCAATCCTGGATAAGATGTATGAGGTGAACCTGACTTATTTTAAAGAGCTTTCCATGTATATACTGGCAGGAAAGAAGAAGCTTCATGAAGTGCAGACCACACAGCTTCAGGAGCTCCTTCAAAAGGCACAGCAGTCAGGACTTCCGGAGGATGCCCAGGCGGCAAAGGACCTGGATTCCATGTGCAACCGTTTCGAGAAGAAGATCCATGATCTGGAACTGACCCGTATGATCTGTATTCAGACTGCACCTCAGATCCGCCTGGTACAGGGCAATGATACCCTGATGGTGGAGAAGATCCAGTCTACAGTTGTGAATACGATTCCGCTGTGGAAGAGCCAGATGGTCCTGGCACTGGGCGTGGAGCATTCCGCACAGGCTGCTGCTGCGCAGAGAGAAGTGACAGATATGACCAACGAGCTGCTCAAGCGCAATGCAGAGAAGCTGAAGATGGCGACTATCGATACGGCAAAAGAATCCGAGAGAGGCATTGTGGATATCGAGACATTAAAGACAACCAACGAATCACTGATCGCTACGCTGGATGAGGTGATGCATATCCAGCAGGAGGGCAGACAGAAACGTCAGGAAGCAGAGCGCGAGATGCAGAGACTTGAGGGTGAGTTAAAGCAGAAGCTTCTGCAGGTACATGCATAATTGAAAAAGTAAGGAGAAAATGAACTATGAAACTGAAGAATCTGATAGGAGACCGTTTTAAAGAGCGTCCTTCTGATTGTATTATTGACAGCCATGCATTTACGATCCGCGGAGGCTATGTGAAGTATGTAGCCAATGGAATTTATTCCTTATATCCGCCGATGAAGAGAATTACAAAGAAGATTGAGCAGATCATCCGCGAAGAGATGGACGCGATTGACGGGCAGGAGGTGATGTTCCCTGTCGTTCTTCCGGGTTCTCTCTGGGAGGAGTCAGGAAGATTTGAAAGTGTCGGCGATGAATTACTGCGCTTTAAAGACAGGAACAACAGCCAGATGGTCCTTGGAATGACCCATGAGGAGGCCGCTGTACAGCTTGTCAGAGAATATGGACAGACTTATACAAAGTATCCGTTTATGATCTACCAGATCCAGACCAAGTTCCGTGACGAGGCACGTCCACGTGCCGGGCTGATCCGTGTCAGAGAGTTTACGATGAAGGATGCCTATTCCTTCCATACTTCCCAGGAAAGCCTGGAGGAATATTATGATGTCTGCTACAAAGCTTACAACAGAATTTTCCAGCGCGCAGGTGTGCCGGAAGTAGTTGCCGTACAGGCAGACTCAGGTATGATGGGCGGTAATATTTCACATGAATATATGCTTTTGACGGATGCAGGGGAAGACTCCATCGTTGTCTGTGAGTCCTGCGGCTACCGTGCGAATATGGAAGCAGCTGAGAATATCGTCGATAATGCAGGGGGACAGCCGGCAGGCGAACTGGAGAAGGTATATACCCCAGACTGCAAGACGATGGAAGAGGTGACCAGTTATCTGAATGTTCCGATGGAGCAGTCCTGTAAAGCAGTGATGTACCAGAAGAATGCAGATGATGCGTATGTTGTTGTATTCCTGCGCGGTGATTACGAAGTGAATGAGACCAAGCTTACAAATTACCTTCAGGAAAAAGTGCATCCGGCGGAGATCACTCCTGAGAGCGGAATTGTTGCCGGATTCACGGGCCCTTACAATATGAATGGGAAGTATACCGTTATTTATGATGTATCCCTGAAAGGCATCGAGAACTTAATGTGTGGTGCCAATGAGGCGGATTATCATTATAAAGGACTGAACATTGCGCGCGACTTAGGTGAAGTGGAATATGTAGACGTATCCAAGATCAAGACAGGCGGCATCTGCCCGCACTGCGGAAAGAAGACAATCGAGGTAAAACGTGGTATTGAAGTAGGAAACATCTTCCAGCTTGGTACCAAGTACTCAAAAGCCATGAACATGACATTCACGGATGATGAGGGGAACGAGAAGAATCCGATCATGGGCTGCTATGGAATCGGAATCGGACGACTGGCAGCTTCAGTGTGTGAAGTCAGACACGACGACAACGGACCGATCTGGCCGATCTCCATCGCGCCGTGGCAGGTTCACCTGTGCTGTATGCGTGTGGATCAGGAAGAATGCAGAAATGCAGCCGATAAGTTATACACGGATCTGATGGATGCAGGTGTGGAAGTGATCTATGATGACCGTGATGTACGTGCAGGCGCCATGTTTGCGGATGCGGACCTGCTGGGAGTACCTGTCAGAGTGGTTGTCGGACCTAAGAATCTGAAAAACGGACAGATTGAATTGTCAACCCGCGACAAACATATCTCTAAACTAATTGATCTGGACTGTGCTGTATCTGAGATTCAGGCAGTGATCAGAGAATTATTTGATGAAATCAATGAAAAGGTAGAAGCCAGAAACTAATCATGTAACAGCAGCTTGATGTTCATACATGGACGGGCAGGGAGATCGAAAGGATTTTTCCTGCCCGTCTGCTGTTATTCCATTTTTCAGGAAATTTTTGACGTTTTTCATTATAAAAAGCGTTTTCTGTGTCAAAACTGATAAGTGGGCTGCAGCCAAAGCTGTAAAAAGTTGCAAAAACTTGAGAAAAATAGCTGTAAATCCCTTGACTTTCCCGGAAAAACGTAATAAACTAATTTAGCGTGCACAAAAGCAGATTGTTTTTGGTGCGCAAATCAGGATAATTACGATTATCTGCAACCCCTTACCACATAAGTGGAAGGTAACGAAGAATCATAGGAGGTGAAAAAGAATGCCAACATTTAACCAGTTAGTTAGAAAAGGACGTCAGACTTCTGAAAAGAAATCTACAGCACCGGCACTTCAGAAAGGATACAACTCTCTGCAGAAGCGTGCTACGAATGTATCTGCACCACAGAAGAGAGGTGTATGTACAGCAGTTAAGACAGCTACACCGAAGAAGCCTAACTCAGCTCTGAGAAAGATCGCCAGAGTTCGTCTGTCTAACGGAATCGAAGTAACAAGCTACATCCCAGGTGAAGGACACAACCTTCAGGAGCATAGCGTTGTTCTGATCCGTGGAGGAAGAGTTAGGGACCTGCCAGGTACAAGATACCACATCGTAAGAGGTACACTTGATACAGCAGGTGTTGCTAAGAGAAGACAGGCTCGTTCTAAATACGGCGCTAAGAGACCAAAAGACGCAAAGAAATAGGTCTCGGGCTTAGCAATTTGTAACTAAACAGTTAAATCGTATCACAAACAGAACTATGATTATCGTACCTTATTGAACACGCCTGATACAGGCAGTTCACTAAGTACAGGTTGCGGATTTAAGATATTTAAAGTCCCGCTGCCACGAGCACATGAAGCGCGATTTCCATAGAAAGACACATGTGAGTACCGATGAATTAATCCCGGTTAGAACCGGAAATAATGATTAAGGAGGGAAGGACCGCGCCACGTAAAGGACATACTCAAAAAAGAGATGTATCA
>CABTYO010000023.1 GCA_902489075.1 uncultured Faecalicatena sp.
GAGCGGAAAAGAATTAAAAAAACCCTTAGACGAAGCGCACATAACCTGTAACAAAAACACCACCCCGAACCACCCCCCCTCCCCATTCGTCACCAGCGGCGTCCGCCTCGGAACCCCCGCCGTCACCACCCGCGGAATGAAAGAACCCGATATGGACCAGATCGCCGAGATCATCTCCATGGTAATACAAGATGAAGCTAACATCGAAAAAGCCAGAACCATGGCCCTTGCTTTAGCAGCGAAATACCCATTAATATAACGAGATCCTGCGGATCCCGTATCTAAATTTGTCATCAGGAAAAGTCAGGCAGCCCATCACTGCCTGACTTTTCCCAAATCGAAATATAACTCCCAGAGGCATCCCGTCTCACCCTGCCAGCCCCCATCCGCCGCTCCACCGGAGAATCCCCAAGTAAACGCCCTTACTTACTGTCCGGATGAACCAGCTGTGCCAAATACGGGGTGGTGCTCCCAGGGGTGCTCTGCATGTTGTTTCAAATGTCTTAGAACGCGCGCTAGAATCCGTTAAAGAAAATTGGAGAAAAGAGAGGTCAGAATTTGCCGTTCAACGGCAGAATTCTGTGGCATACTTGCGAAGAAATCATCCAGATTTCTCCGCAAATATGCCAGTGCCCCTCTTTTCTCCAATTTTCCTTTTACGGATTCTAAGCAAGTGGCCCGATATTTGAAACAACATGCAGAGCACCCCTGGGAGCATCACCCCGTATTCGGCACAGCGTCCCCCCCTTTTCATCCCCCAATTAAGTCCGTTCACCATTTCTCCCTCTTTTTCTCAAATTAATGCTTTAAATTGGCGAAGTGTTGTGTTATACTTATCTGAAACGAATGTTTATGGCTAAGGAGGTTTTTGGGATGATTTGGGCAAAGGAAGAGACTCTGCCAAGAGCTGAGATCGAGAAGATCCAGCTGGAACGATTGAAAGAGACGGTATCATACATTTATGAGCGTGTGGAGCCTTACCGTAAGAAGATGGATGAGGCAGGCGTAAGACCGGAGGATATCCAGACACTGGACGATTTAAGAAAGATGCCGTTTACATATAAAGCAGATTTCAGAGACCATTACCCGGACGGTTTGTTTGCGGTGGATAAGAAGGATATCGTAAGATACCATGCCAGTTCCGGTACGACAGGAAAGCCCACGGTAGTCGGATATACACAGAATGACCTGGATATCTGGCTGAACAATGTGGCAAGAATTGCCTGCATGGGCGGCGCGACATCCGAGGATGTGGCACAGATTTCATTTGGCTACGGTACCTTTACCGGAGCACTTGGACTGCACGGGGGACTGGAGAAGATCGGGGCATCTGTCATTCCGATGTCATCCGGCAATACGAATAAGCAGATCATGTTTTTACAGGATATGGGAGTCACACTTTTAGTTGCAACACCATCCTATGCGCTTCACTTAGGAGAGGTATTAAGAGACAGGGGAATCGATCCAGCTAAGGATTTAAAGATCCATATCGGTCTCTTCGGCGGAGAGGGCATGACTGAGCCGATGCGCGACGAGATGCACAAGGCATGGGGAGACCAGTTCGTCTGTACACAGAATTACGGGATGAGCGAATTATGCGGACCGGGTGTGGCAGGAGAATGTACCGAGCTTTGCGGGATGCATATCAATGAAGACTGGTTTATCCCGGAGATCATTGATCCTGAGACAGAAGAGATCCTTCCACCGGGAGAGATCGGGGAGCTGGTTATCACCTGTCTTGGCAAGGAAGCCCTTCCATTGATCAGATACCGGACAGGAGACCTGACGAAGCTGATGTATGAGCCGTGTAAGTGCGGCAGGACGACGGCGCGTATGGCGAACCTGTCAGGACGTGCGGACGACATGCTTGTCATCAGAGGCGTGAATGTATTCCCGGGACAGATCGAAGAAGTATTGTTTAAGATTGATGAGATCGGACCTCATTACGAGATCCTGGTAGAGAGAAAGAACAGACTGGATGTGATGACGATCACGGTAGAGCTGATCGACGACAGGCTTCTGGACAGCTACGCACTGCTGAGCGAACTGGAGCAGCGCATCAAGTCGGCACTCAAGTCACAGCTTGGGCTTGCGACTCACATCAGGCTGGTTGCACCGAATTCCCTCAAGCGTTTCGAAGGAAAAGCGAAGAGAGTGACAGATTTACGAAAGGATGGTTTATAAAAGATGTCAGAAAAAGTGATTATGTTGGGCAATGAAGCTATTGCCAGAGGGGCTTATGAGGCAGGAGTGAAGGTTTCCTCTGCTTATCCGGGGACTCCGAGTACGGAGATCAGTGAGTATCTGGTACAGTACAAGAAGGATCTGTACGAAGAATGGGCACCGAATGAGAAGGTTGCCACAGAGGTTGCCGTAGGAGCCAGTTTAGCAGGAGTACGTGCGATGGCATGCATGAAGCATGTGGGCCTGAATGTGGCGTCTGACCCGCTGTATTCTGTTTCCTATATGGGAGTGAATGGAGGACTCGTCCTTATGGTTGCGGACGATCCGGGATTATACAGTTCCCAGAACGAGCAGGATACAAGAATGGTGGCAAGAGCCGCACAGATACCGGTGCTCGAGCCGTCTGACAGTGCAGAGGCAAAGGATTTTGTGAAGACTGCCTTTGAATTGAGCGAAAAGTTCGACAGACCTTTTATTTTCAGAATTACGACAAGACTGGCACATTCCCAGGGGCTGGTAGATCTCTGCGAGCGCGCACAGGTGGAAGATAAGCCTTACGTGAAGGATATCCGCAAGAATGTCATGATGCCGGGCAACGCAAAGCTGCGCCACATCGAGATCGAGAAACGGAATCTGGAACTGGCCAAGGCCGCAGATTCACTGCCGATCAACCGGATGGAAATGAATGATACCAGCATCGGTGTTATTACAAGTGGAATTCCGTATCAGTATGTAAAAGAGGCGCTTCCGAATGCTTCTGTATTGAAACTCGGCATGGTCAACCCTCTTCCGAGAAAGATGATCGAAGAGTTTGCTTCGAAAGTGGATACTTTGTATGTTGTGGAAGAATTAGATCCGGTCATTGAAGAACAGGTGAAGTCCTGGGGAATCAAGGTGATCGGAAAAGAGATCTTTACCGTACAGGGCGAGTACAGCGCCAATATGTTAAGAAAAGCCATCCTGAAAGAAGACCTGGAGATCAAGGCTCCTGCAGATGCACCGCAGCGTCCGCCGATCTTATGCCCGGGATGTCCGCACCGCAGCGTTTACTATGTGCTGAACAAGTTAAAGATGCACGCTGCCGGGGATATCGGATGCTATACACTGGGAGCTGTTGCACCGCTTAGTGTTGTCGATACGACGATGTGCATGGGTTCCAGTATTTCCACCCTGCATGGCATGGAGAAAGCAAAAGGAAAAGAATACATCAGGAACTGGGTTGCAGTGATCGGTGATTCTACATTTTTACATACAGGCGTAAACTCCCTGATGAACATGGTTTACAACAATGCCACAGGAACCGTCATGATCCTTGACAATTCCACAACAGGTATGACAGGACACCAGGACCATGCGGCGACCGGAAAGACCCTTCAGGGAGATCCGACCTATGCGATCGATATCCCGAAGCTTTGCCGTGCGATGGGCGTGAACAATGTGATCGAGGTGAATGCCTTTGACATTGCCACACTGGAGAAAGTAATCAAAGAGGAGACAGCCAGAGATGAGGTCTCTGTCATCATTACCAAGTCTCCGTGCGTTCTTCTGGATAAGTCTAAAAAGCCGCTTTACACTGCACATGAAGACAAGTGTAAGAAGTGCGGTATGTGCATGAAGCCGGGATGTCCTGCAATGACAAGAAATGCAGACGGCACGATCCATATCGACGATACCATGTGTACCGGATGCGGCCTGTGTGAATCCTTATGTAAATTTGATGCGATAGAACTGGTAAAGGCGGGTGAATAATGATGGCAGCAAAAAATATCATGATTGTAGGGGTAGGCGGTCAGGGAACCCTGCTTACCAGCAGAATTTTAGGAGGACTTCCTCTTGCAGCAGGCTATGATGTCAAGCTTTCCGAGGTACACGGCATGGCACAGAGAGGCGGAAGCGTGGTTACTTTTGTCAGATATGGAGACCAGGTCCATGAACCGATCGTGGAAGAGGGCCAGGCAGATGTCATTATCGCTTTTGAACGTCTCGAAGCCCTTCGATATGCACATTTCCTGAAAAAGGACGGCGCACTGATCGTGAATGACTGGCGGATTGATCCGATGCCGGTTGTAATCGGAGCTGCTGAGTATCCGGACGGGATTATGGAGAAGCTGGAATCAGAATATAAAGTTTATAAGGTCAATGCGACAGAAGAGTCCAGGAAGCTTGGCAATTCAAGAGTCTTCAACCTGATTGTCCTGGGAATTGCGGCACAGCATATGGATTTCACGAAGGAGCAGTGGTATGATGTAATTGAAAAGACTGTACCGCCAAAGACGATTGAGATCAATAAGAAAGCATTTGATGTAGGATACGCATTATAAGGTAAAGGCAGGTGAGAGGATGATTAAGCAGTTATCAGTATTCGTGGAAAACAGACCGGGCAGCCTGATGCAGGTAACCTCAGCGCTGACAGAGGCACACATCAATATCCGCGCGGTGGCATCGTTTGATACGCCGGAGTTTGGAATCCTGCGCATGGTGGTGGACCAGCCCACAGAGGCGAAGGATTATCTGACAGCCCAGGGGTTTGTAGTCAGGATACACGATGTTATCGGTGTGGAATTAAAGGATGAGAAGGGGAATCTCAACCGGATGCTGTCCATCCTTGCGGACGGCGAGATTAATGTAAGCTATATTTACAGCTTTGTAATCCGTCAGGAGAAGGCGCCGGTTATGGTGTTCAGTACGGATGATTATGAGAAGGCGGCAAAGGTACTGGCCGATGCCGATGTAAAGGTGATCAGCGATACGGATTTATAAGACGAAAGTCTTCATAAGTAAGAATAAAGACAAGGAGTTATCAGGAAAATGGCGGCAGTAACATTAGAAAACTGGGTAGAGAGAATCAGAGACCCGAAAATTGAGTGCATGAGCGCGGACGAGATGGCAGCTCTGCAGAGTAAGCGGCTGGTAGATGTTGTAAACAGAGTATACAACAATGTAGATTTCTACCACAAGAAGATGAAGGACCTGGGCGTAGAACCGGGAGACATCAAAGGAATCGAGGATATCAACAAACTTCCATTTACGACCAAGGAAGACCTGAGAGATAATTATCCATTCGGACTTCTTGCGATTCCGAAGAAGGATGTAGTCCGTGTACAGGGAACATCCGGTACAACAGGAAAGCTGACACTGGCTTCCTATTCCCAGAAGGACGTGGATGTCTGGGGCGAGTGTGTGGCAAGATGCCTGACCATGGCTGGTCTGACAGATGAGGATATTATCCATGTCTGCTATGGCTACGGCTTATTTACCGGAGGCATGGGTCTGGACTATGGTGCAAAAGCACTGGGAGCGACCGCAATCCCGATGTCTGCGGGAAATACAAAGCGCCAGATGATGTGTATGGAAGATTTCGGTGCAACTGCATTTGCATGTACTCCGTCTTATGCGCTCCACCTTGCAGAATCTCTGGAAGAGGCAGGCGTTGTGGACCGTCTGAAATTAAAAGCAGGAATCCACGGAGCAGAGCCATGGACCGTAGAGATGCGCAAGAAGATCGAAAGTATCCTGAATATCAACTGTTTCGACATTTACGGGCTGTGTGAGATCTCCGGGCCAGGCGTGGCGCAGGACTGTATCCACCATGCCGGCTTACATATCAATGTGGATTATTTCTATCCGGAAGTATTGAATCCTGCGACTCATGAGGCCTGTGCGGACGGCGAGACAGGTGAGCTTGTATTTACCACACTTGCAAAGGAGGCAATGCCTCTCTTACGTTACCGTACAAAGGATCTGACCAGTATAGACCACAGTACCTGTGCATGTGGAAGAACCACACCGAGGATCTCCAAGTTCACCGGACGTACCGATGATATGAAGGTTATCCGCGGCGTCAACGTATTCCCGACCCAGGTTGAGACAGCGCTCTTAAGTATCGGCGGTGCAGTAGCGCCTCATTATCTGATGATCGTAGACAGAGAAGACAATCTGGATGTCCTGACCGTCATGGTAGAAGTGGATGAGAGCATGTTCTCCGATGAGATCAGGAAGCTGGATGCACTCAAGAATAAGATCAGCGGGGTCTTAAAGCAGGCACTTGGCGTCTCTGCCCGCGTCAAACTGGTAGAACCGAAGACAATACAGAGAAGTGAAGGAAAAGCGGTACGTGTCATTGACAAACGTAACCTGTAAAGGAGGTAAGCACGATGGGAATCACAATACAACAATTATCCGTATTTCTCGAAAACCGTGAAGGGAGACTGGATGAGGTCCTTGCAGTACTTGCCAGCAACGATGTCAATATCGTCGCGCTGAGTCTGGCAGATACATCGGATTACGGAATGCTCCGCATGATCGTATCCGACCCGAATAAAGGAAGAGCCGTACTCAGGGAGAACGGGATCACAGCCATGCTGACCGACGTGGTTGCACTGCGTGTGCCGCATGCGACAGGGTCCTTAAGCAAGGCGATGCACCAGATCGTAGACGGGGATGTCAATATCGAGTACATGTATGCATTTGCCAACGGCGAGGATGCATCAGCCGTACTCAAGACAGATGACCCTGCGAGAGTGGTGGATATCCTGCGCGGCAGCGGATTTGATGTCTGGGAAGCAGCAGAAGCGTATGTTTCCAATGTAAAAATTTAACAACAGCAGCATAATTTTTGTAGAGAAATAATAGGGAGGAGTTCCGATGTGAGGGATTTCTCCCTTGCTTTATGCCATCTGCATGTCTGTTTGCGCATTTTTTGATGCTCTTTTATCGGAATCCGGAAAGTGTATGTTTAAATTCCTACAAAAATAGTATAAAAAATATGAAAAAAGTACAAAAAGAATTTTGCATATATATTATAATTTCGGTATGAATTAAAAAGGCATTGAATTTTGAAGGAGGAATTACTATGAATGCAATGGAACGTGTGGTAAAAACGTTGAATCATCAGGAAGCGGACAGGGTGCCGGTATATCCGATTATCAGCGGCGCATCAAGAAGACTGACTGGTGTGAGCTATAAGGACTGGGCAAATGATGCAGATCTTTGTGCCAAAGCTCTTTTAAAAGCGCAGAAAGAATTTGACCTGGATTGTATTGTCACGCTGATCGACCTTTCCGTAGAATGCGATGCATGGGGGCAGGAGCTGATCTATCCCGAAAATGAAGCGGCACATCCAAATTATGATAACTGTGTGGTCAAAGAGATTGAAGATTATGCCAGTATTAAAAAAGTAGATTACCGCACTTCCAGGCGGATGATGATGCATATTGACACATGCAGGAAAATCGTAGAGGCTGCTAACGGAGAATTTCCAGTCGTTGCATTTGTATTTGGACCCCTGGGAACACTGTCGATGCTCCGCAGCCAGCAGGAGATGTATATGGATTTCTACGATGACCCGGAAGCGGTGCATGATGCGGCAAGAGAAATCAATGAAACTCTGAAAGAATACTGTGATGCACTCATGGACGCGGGAGTCAATGGAATCATGTTTGACACACTGTTCTCCTCAGGTTCTATTATGAGCAAGGAAATGTGGGATGATCTGGAAGGCGACCTTGTGGAGGAACTTGCAGCATCTGTAAGGGCGAAAAACGGCCTGGTGATGATACATAACTGTGGTCAGCGGATTTATTTCGATGCACAGATCAGGAGGATGCAGCCGGACGCAATTTCCTTCTTATATCCACCGGATGACTGCGAAGATTTTAAGGAATGCAAGGAAAAATATGGAGATGTGACGACTCTGATCGGATGTGTCACCCCTGCAAGCGCGGTAATCGGAACGGATGAGGAATGGGATCAGGAGTGCAGGGACTGCATCGATGCGATGGCCAAAGGCGGCGGCTTCATGCTGGCGACAGGCTGTGAATATCCTGCAAACGCAGACTTTAAACGGGCATACCGGATGGTAGAGATTGCGAAGGATTATGGAAAGTATCAATAGGGCAGCCAGAAAAGAGAGAAAAAAAGATATCCGGAGGATTGTCTTCCGGATATCTTTTTCTTAATCACATTTTGATGCATTGCTTTTAAATATTTAAATCTGTTACTGAATTTATATATTTAAAGGTACAATTAAAATTCTGATTAAAGTTTTACTACGTTAGTTGCCTGAGGTCCTTTAGCGCCTTCTGTTACTTCGAATTCAACAGCCTGGCCTTCTTCTAAGGATTTGAACCCATCCATCATTAATCCTGAATAGTGTACGAATACATCATTGCCTTCAGAGTCAGAGATGAATCCATAACCTTTTTGGTTGTTAAACCATTTTACTGTACCTGTCATTGTGTTACCCTCCATAAATAAAAAATAAATATTAAAGTGTTCGTACAATCTCTTGGTTAGAGAATTGATACGGTGTAAGATTAGCATATTTAACAATGAAAGTCAATGTATTTATGAAATGTTCCGTAAAAATACACAAAAAGTGTCGAAAAAGGACGCTCATGTGATTTCTTCTTTCAGAAAGAAAGCAGGAATAAAGATTGTAATTCTGATCTTTTTTGTTAAAATGGAACTATATCAGGAAGAAAACCAGAATAAGAGAAAATACAGGCAGGATTGTGATGTGAACAGGACAGGACTGCCATAAGATTGCAGCAGAAGAGGAATAGATTCAGAATATACAAAAGGAGTGCATAAATACCATGAAAATGTCGACAAAAGGGCAGTATGCTCTGGAGATTGTCGTTGACCTTGCGATGCACAGGGATGCCGGCAGCCTTGAGAGCCTGAAAAGTATTGCTGACAGGCGCAAGCTTTCAGAAAAGTATCTGGAGCGCATCATCCGGGCGCTGAAGCAGCAGGGGATTGTAAGCAGTGTGAGGGGAGCTTACGGCGGATACTGTCTGGCAAAAAAGCCGGAGGAGCTGAGTGTAAAAGAGGTTCTGACGGCAGTAGAGGGGGAACTTGCCCCGGTTCACTGCCTGACAAAGGAAAGTGACTGTGGAATATCGTGTGATCTGTGTCCCACACGTGATACGTGGGAGATGATGTGGGAAGCAATCACGGATACGACAGCCAGAATCACACTGGCAGATATTCTTGGCAGTATGGAGAACCAGAGGAAAAAGGATAGCGGTAAAATCAGAGCAGGAAAAATCACAGCAGAAAAAACAGATTGACAGGAATGGAAAAATCGTGTATAACATAAAGTATATAATACTTATCAATTTAGTAGGAAATGAAAAGGAGGTATTATATGAAGGTATCTACAAAGGGAAGATATGGTCTGCGTGCCCTGGTGGATGTGGCAGCGAATTCCCAGGGACAGCCTGTTTCTCTGGTCCAGACAGCTAAGAGACAGAATATTTCCCTGAACTATCTGGAGCAGGTCTTCGGGGTTCTGCGTAAGGCGGGGATCGTCATCAGTGTGAAAGGAGCGGGCGGCGGTTATCTGCTCGCCAGAGATGCAGATGACATTACGGTGAAGGAGATACTGGAAGCGCTGGAAGGGAAGTTTTCCATTATCGACAGGACCGGGATCCAGGAGCAGGATGCGGTGCAGAGAGCGATCCAGGAGCTTGTCTGGGATGAGATCGACCAGAAGGTGAATGATCTTCTTGCAGGGCGTACGCTGGGACAGCTGGTGAAAGAGTATCGTGAGAATCTCGATCACAGTACGAATATGTATTACATTTGATTTTTATCAGGGAAGCAGCGAAACAACAGGAAAGTGAGGAAAGATATGGGAAACGTATATAAGAGTATTACAGAACTGGTAGGAAAGACCCCCGTTTTAGAGGTCACAAACATCGAGAAGGAGCTTCATCTTGAAGCACGTATTCTTGTGAAGCTGGAGTATTTCAACCCGGCAGGAAGCGTGAAGGACCGTGTTGCCCTGAACATGATAGAAGATGCGGAGGAAAAGGGGCTGATCCATCCGGGTGCGACGATCATTGAACCGACAAGCGGCAATACCGGCATTGGTCTGGCGAGCGCAGCGGCTGCAAAAGGATACAAGGCGATTTTTGTTATGCCGGAGACAATGAGTATCGAAAGAAGGAAGCTGCTGCTTGGATATGGTGCACAGATCGTCCTGACAGACGGGAAAAAGGGAATGAACGGTGCCATTGCCAGGGCGGCTGAGCTGGAGAAGGAGATTGATCATGCAATTGTCCTTGGACAGTTTGTCAACCCCGCCAACCCACAGGCACATATCCGCACCACAGGCCCGGAGATCTGGGAGGATACAGATGGCGAAGTGGATATTTTTGTGGCAGGAGTCGGAACCGGTGGAACGATCACAGGGACCGGATCATATTTGAAAGAAAAGAAAGATACGGTGCAGGTTATTGCAGTGGAGCCGACTGGGTCTCCTGTCTTATCAGGTGGAAATCCGGGACCGCACGGTCTGCAGGGGATTGGAGCGGGATTTGTGCCGGAGGTGCTGGATACGAAGATCTATGACCGGATCGTGAAAGTAACGGACGAAGAAGCATATGCAGCAGCCAGAATGCTGGCACATAAAGAAGGCGTTCTGGTGGGAATCAGTTCAGGCGCTGCTCTTCACGCAGCGATTGAGAGCGCAAAGCTCCCGGAAAATAAAGGCAAGACGATCGTGGCACTATTGCCGGATACCGGAGAAAGATATCTGTCTACACCGTTGTTTTCATAATGTCATCCGCAGGAAAATAAAGGAAAATGGTTTTGATTATCGGTTACTGTGTACTCTCTTTTGGGGCGCGCAGTAGCCGATAATCACATTCTGTCCAGAAAAAGTTTTCAGATGATTGAAAAATTCAGGAATGTGTTATATACTTAACTAAGTTAAAATTAAGAACAGGAGGGAAAGAAGTACTATGAAAGAATTTAAATATGTAATTACTGATCCGGAAGGGATCCACGCAAGACCGGCAGGACTGTTAGTAAAGCAGGCAGCAGGATATAAGTCAGCTATTAAGATTGGCAAAGGTGAGAAGACCGCCGATGCAAAGAGAATTTTTGGAGTTATGGGCTTAGGCGTTAAGACTGGCGAAGAGATCATCATGACTGCAGACGGTGAAGATGAAGAGACAGCTATCGCAGAGTTAGAAGCATTTTTTAAAGAGAACTTATAATTCGATTATTTTAAGGATGGTATTATGATCACATTAACAGGGAAAAGCGTATTCGGTGGAGTATCCATCGGGAAGCTCTCTTTTTATAAGAGAAATCAGAAGGTAATCAAGCGTTCACATGTAGATGATGTAGAAGCTGAGTGCACTCGTTTTCAGAATGCCAAGGCAGAAGCAGTAGGTCAGTTGAAAGAGCTTTATGACAAAGCAATTGAAGATGTTGGTGAAGCAAATGCGATGATCTTTGAGATCCATCAGATGATGCTGGAAGATCTGGATTATATCGAGTCTATTGAGAATATTATCAGGACACAGGAAGTGAATGCTGAGTTCGCAGTAGCGACTACGGCAGACAACTTTGCGCAGATGTTTGCATCTATGGATGATGCTTACATGCAGGGACGTGCGGCGGACGTCAAGGATGTCTCCGAGCGTGTTCTGGATATCCTGTGTGGCGTCGGGGAAGGCGTGAAGCAGACGGACGAGCTTTCCATCATTGCAGCCGATGATCTGGCACCGAGTGAGACTGTTCAGCTGGACAAGAGCAAGGTGCTTGGATTTGCAACAATGTACGGTTCTTCCAATTCTCATACGGCGATTCTGGCAAGGACCATGAATATCCCGGCCGTGATCGGCCTGGGCGAGGATTTAAGCCTGGATTATGATGGGAAGATGGCAGTCATCGACGGTTTTACAGGAACCTTATATATCGAGCCGGATGAAGAGACTCTGGCAGTTATGGAGGAGAAGCGTGCAAAGGATCTGGAGCAGAAGGCTCTTTTAGAGCAGCTCAAAGGCAAAGAGAATGTGACAAAGAGCGGTCAGAAGATCAATGTCTATGCCAATATCGGCAATGTTTCCGACGTGGGAGCCGTGTTAAAGAATGATGCTGGCGGAATCGGACTGTTCAGAAGTGAGTTCTTATATCTTGAGAATGATACATTCCCGACAGAGGAACAGCAGTTTGCAGTCTACAAACAGGTTGCTGAGAATATGGCGGGCAAGAAGGTGATTATCCGTACATTAGATATCGGAGCAGACAAACAGGTGGATTATTTCGGGCTGGACAAGGAAGAGAATCCGGCACTTGGCTACCGTGCGATCCGTATCTGCCTTACAAGGCCGGAGATTTTCAAGACTCAGCTGCGTGCGCTGTACCGTGCGGCAATGTTTGGTAATATTTCTATCATGTTTCCGATGATCATTTCCATCGATGAGATCCATAAGATCAAGGAGATTATCGCAGAAGTGAAGGCGGAGCTGAAAGAAGAAGGAATTCCTTACAGAGAAGATGTGGAGCTCGGTGTGATGATTGAGACACCTGCATCCGTTATGATTAGCCGTGAACTGGCAAAAGAAGTAGACTACTTCAGCGTGGGAACGAATGACCTGACGCAGTATACACTGGCGATCGACCGTCAGAATTCCAAGCTGGACGAGTTCTATAATCCACATCACCCGGCAGTACTTGCCATGATCAGGATGGCTGCTGAGAATGCCCATGCAGAGGGCAAGTGGATCGGTATCTGCGGTGAGCTGGGTGCTGATCTGGAATTGACAGAAGAATTTTTGAAGATGGGGCTGGATGAGCTTTCTGTATCCCCATCCATGGTTCTCCCACTAAGAAAGAGAATCAGAGAATGCGAATAGAATAGGTCTTTTTGCAGAATGAGATAGTACATCAGAAGTTTCGGTAAATCCTGTTGGATGGACCGGAACTTCTTTTTATATTTATATAAAAAACGAACAAATGTTCTTGAAAATAATCTGGGTTTGTGCTATTATAATAGAAACGAACATACGTTTGGAAATGTTCTAAAATACTATTCAGAAAAATTCTAAGAAAATTTTGAGGAGCATAAGCAAGATGGCAGAGATAATTCAGGAACAGATGTCAATGTATGATAAGCTGCAGATCCTTACAGATGCTGCAAAGTATGATGTTGCCTGCACCTCCAGCGGTGTTGACAGGCAGGGGGACGGGACAGGAATGGGGAATTGTTCGAAGGCAGGGATCTGTCACAGCTTTTCGTCAGATGGAAGGTGTATTTCCCTGTTAAAGATCCTGTTTACCAATGAATGTATCTTTGACTGCAAGTACTGTATCAACCGGTCCTCGAATGACGTGGTGCGGACCTCTTTCACTCCGGATGAGATCTGTACTCTGACCATGGAATTTTACAGGAGGAATTATATAGAAGGACTGTTCTTAAGCTCAGGGGTGCTGAAAAGCCCCAATTATACCATGGAGCTGATCTATGCGGCGCTGTATAAGCTGCGCCGCGAGTGTAATTTCCAGGGATATATTCATGTGAAGGCCATCCCGGGTGCGGATCAGGAACTGATCCAGAGGGTCGGTTTCCTGGCGGACAGGATGAGCGTGAATCTGGAGCTGCCTACGGCGGAGAGCCTGCGGCTTCTGGCACCCCATAAGACCAGGAAGAATATACTGGCACCCATGCGTCTTGTCCAGCAGAGGATGCAGGATAATAAGCAGGAGATTGCAGTGTACAGGAACGCGCCCCGTTTTGTACCTGCGGGGCAGAGTACACAGATGATTATCGGGGCTACCCCGGAGTCAGATTATCAGATTCTGAATGTGGCTGAGTCTTTATATAAGAAGTTTGAGTTAAAAAGAGTTTTTTATTCTGCTTTTATTGCAGTGAATGAGGATTCCATGCTGCCGGCGCGCACAGGGGAAGGTCCGCCGCTTTTGAGAGAACACAGACTCTATCAGGCGGACTGGCTGCTTCGGTATTATCATTTTGAAGCGAAGGAACTGCTGGATGAGGAGAATCCGAATTTTAATATTTTTCTGGATCCGAAGTGTGACTGGGCGTTAAAGCACCTGGAGTATTTTCCTGTGGAGGTGAACCGGGCCGATTATAATACCCTCCTTCGGGTTCCGGGCATAGGCTATAAGACGGCCTCAAGGATCGTAAAGGCGAGAAGGATGGGGACATTACAGTTTGAAGATTTAAAGAAGATGGGAGTGGTACTGAAAAGGGCACTCTATTTTCTGACCTGCAACGGCAGGATGATGTATAACACGAAGATAGAAGAGGATTATATTTTAAGGAATCTGCTGAATACCAAAGAAAGACTGCCGGATTCTGTGACGGGCATGACATATAAGCAGCTGTCGCTTTTTGACGATGTGAACTTCCGTGAGGCACAGGTTCAGACAATAGTAGGGTGAAAGAGGGGATCGATGTATGAAACAGATCTATATTTGCCATGATACGATAAACAGTATCTTTTCGGCTATCTATGACGCGTGGAAAGAGCACCGGGATCAGGAAGCCGGGATCGCACTGCGCGGTTTTATGACTCCCCGGTTATTCTGCGAATACAAAGAATCAGAAGAATCAGAACAAAAATCTATTGCCGTGGAGCGTTTGATAAAGAACCATCTTGGGTATAATGCTTATTGGGACATCTATCATGCACTGCTGGCGGATGACGCCGGGAAGGCGGATGCTGTCTACCAGACCATGCTTGCAGCCAGGGAGGTAAGTGATGCCAGGAAGATCATGGAGCATCTGAGTAATCCCCATGTGGCGAAGGTATTTGAACTCAGCCGCAGTGTAGCGAATGAAGCACACCTTTTTACGGAGTTTATCCGTTTCAGGGAACTGGAAAACGGGGTGCTGCTCTCAGAGATCACACCGAAAGGGCAGGTTCTTACCTGTATCGCGGACCATTTTACGAATCGCTTTCCATTGGAGAACTGGATGGTCTATGACAAGACCCACAAGGTCTTCCTTGTACATCAGGCCAGGGCCCGGTGGGTACTTGTACAGGGAGAAGAACTGGATCAGGAGACAGCCGGGCGGCTCTCGGAATCAGAGTCGGAGTTCGAGCGGCTGTGGAAGGGATTCTGCAGTGCGATTGCCATAAAGGAGAGGGAGAATCCGGTTTGCCAGAGGAATCATCTCCCCATTCATTTCAGACAGGATATGACAGAATTTCATTAAGACAAGAAATCACTGCATTCACGCAAAAAGTATTGTATAATAAAAGAAGCTGGATTAACATATAACTATCATCAGGAATGAAAATCATAAGCCGGATGAAATACAAAGTTTGAGAGAAGGGAGAAGTATGGAGACAGAAGCATTTGTATGGCTTGGACTGTTGATTGTTTTTCTGGTAGTCGAGATCATTACGGTAGGTCTGACATCAGTCTGGCTGGCAGGAGGTGCACTGGCGGCACTGCTTCTTAACATCGCCGGTCTGAATCTGGTATGGCAGATTGGTGCGTTTTTCGTAGTTTCATTTTTACTCTTGTTTTTTACCCGGCCTTTTGCGGTAAAATACATAAACGCCCATCATGAGAAGACAAATTACGAGGGCGTGATCGGTAAAATAGTAAGGATTACGGAGACGGTAGATAATCTGGCGCAGACAGGAACAGCCGTGGTGAACGGTCTGGAATGGACAGCGAGGGCTGAGAAGGATGAAGAAGTCATCAGCCCGGGATCACTGGCAAAGGTGGTCAGCATATCAGGAGTGAAACTAATTGTAAAGAAGTATGAGGAGGAATAGAGAATGAGAACGCTATTTTTGATTATAGTTGCTATTTTGGTTATCGGTCTTTTGATTTTTGTTGCGAACATCAGGATTGTGCCGCAGGCACATGCATATATCCTGGAACGTGTCGGTGGATATAAGGAGACCTGGAGTGTTGGACTTCATTTTAAGATGCCGATTCTTGACAAAGTTGCAAAGAAAGTATCATTAAAGGAACAGGTAGTAGACTTTGAACCTCAGGCAGTAATCACAAAGGATAATGTAACGATGCAGATTGATACGGTTGTATTCTTCCAGATTACAGATCCGAAGCAGTATGCATATGGTGTGGAAAGTCCGATCGCTGCAATTGAGAATCTGACAGCGACCACACTGCGTAACATCATTGGTGATCTGGAACTGGATGAGACACTGACATCCAGAGAGACGATCAACTCCAAGATGAGGACATCGCTGGATATCGCGACGGACCCCTGGGGAATTAAGGTGAACCGTGTAGAGTTAAAGAACATCATGCCGCCAAAGGCAATCCAGGATGCAATGGAGAAGCAGATGAAGGCAGAGCGTGAACGAAGAGAAGCGATTCTGAGGGCAGAGGGTGAGAAGAAGTCTACGATCCTTGTTGCAGAAGGTGAGAAAGAGTCCGTGATCCTGGAAGCCGAGGCAGCCAAGCAGGCAGCGATCCTGAAAGCAGAAGCTGAGAAGCAGAAGAGGATCAAAGAGGCAGAAGGTCAGGCAGAAGCCATCAGAAGCGTACAGAAGGCAACGGCAGAAGGTATTGAGTTTATCAAAGCAGCCGGAGCTGATAATGCTGTATTGACGATCAAGAGCCTGGAGGCATTTACCAAGGCAGCAGACGGCAAGGCAACGAAGATCATTATCCCGTCAGAACTGCAGGGAATCGCCGGACTGACCAAGACGATCGCAGAAGTTGCAGCAGCTAATGTAGCAGAGTAAGTATGATAGAGTGCATGTAAGAGAGTGCATGTAACAGAGTAGATGTAACAGAATAGCATGGAATGTGGTGTTGCCACTTCGAACAGCTGCGCCCCGGTTTTATCTGCCGGGGCGTAAGTTGAATTATGACAGGAGAAAGCAGCAAAGCGGATGTAGAATATCCGCTTTGATCCTGTTAAAATTACCGAATGTGGTGAAATAAGGGACAGGGAGTATACAATGGCAGGAATACTTATATTAGAAGATGACACGGTCAGCAGAGGAGCACTGGTATCCATGCTTGGCAAACTGGGGAAAGAAGTTCAGGTGGATGAAGCGGCTGATTTACAGTCGGCAGAAGAACTGCTGGAATCCGGGAAGAATTATGATCTGTTTTTACTGGATGTGAATCTGGATAAAGAGGACCAGGAGGACGCATCCGGCCTTATTTTTGCAGAGAAGGTCAGGAAAGTCATGAGGTATGAGCTGACACCGATCGTTATGCTGACATCAGTGGGATCACTGGAGATCGAGGCTTACAGAAAGATCCACTGTTACCAGTATATTTTGAAGCCCTATGAGGAGACAGAGGTCTGTGAAGTTGTAAAGAGGATCCTGGCGCATACCAGATCTCTGGAGAAACCATATATTATTGTAAAGAAGAATGGGATTAATTATAAGATCCTGTGTGAAGATATCGTTTTCTGCAAGGCAATCCCACGCGGGGTCTGCTTTTATCTGAAGGAAGAACAGATGGAGGTTCCCTATCTTTCCATCCGACAGCTTCTGGATAAGCTGCCAAAGCAGGGGTTCATCCAGTGTCACAGGATGTTTGTTGTGAATCAGGCGTATGTCAGGTATTATGATCTTGTGAATCAGATGATACAGATGGAAGGGTATCCGGATAAGATTGATATCGGAGTTACCTACAAGGCGGAAGTCAGGAGGCTGTTGAATGAGTAAAGAGATAAAAAAGGTTTTATACCGTGTGTTTTGTTTTCTCTCGCTGGCGATCGCGGTCTATCTGGTCATTGATCTAAAGGTGAGCCGTACACTTGATCTTAAGATGATCATTGTGTTCATCCTGTTTTTGATTGTTATCATTTGGGGGACAATCGACTGGAAGATGAGCAGTGATATTATAAAGGAACAGAAGAAAGAACTGATGATGTATCAGTTATATATACAGCCTCTGGAAGAGTTGGTCAAAGAGATCCGGGCGAAGCAGCATGAGTTTGACAACCACCTCAATGCCATATTGAATATGCATCTGACGGTAGAAAATTACGATGAACTCGTGAAGCAGCAGTCCGAGTATATTAAGGCGATCAGCAGAGACGGGGGGAATCAGTACCTGCCGCTTTTACGTATCAGTGACAAAGTACTGGCAGGTTTTCTGTACAGCAAGATCGTCAGTTCCAGAGAAGAGATCGAGACCGAGATAGAAGTCCGAAGCAAGGAGATTATATCCGGTGTTTCGGAGCACAGACTGATCGAGATCGTCGGAGTGCTGGTTGATAATGCGTATGAAGCATGTCCAGAAGAAGGAGGCAGAGTCAGGATGATTCTTGATTCTCAGTTTGACCACCTGTTTTTCCAGATACTGAACCAGCATGAGAAGGTATCCTTCGAGGAAATCGGGCGTTTCTTTGAGAATGGCTATTCTACTAAGAGCAGGAAAAAAGGAGAACGCGGGATCGGGCTCTACCGTGCAAAAGCAATCGCTGAGAAGGCCGGCGGTGAGATCACTGTGGGACAGGAAGAAATCGGAGGAGAGAACTATATCCAGTTCACAGTTGTAATCTAAGTAAGGGCTTTCACGAGCTTACAGTTTATGATATACTAGGGAACATGGACGAGAAAGAGTTAATTAAGATATCTGTCCGCAATCTTGTGGAGTTTATTCTGCGGGAGGGGGACATAGACAACAGAAGATCTGGCGGCATGGACAAGGACACCATGCAGCAGGGAAGTAGAATCCATCGCAAGATACAGCGGCGCATGGGTTCTAATTATCGTGCGGAAGTTCCTTTAAAGATTCAGATACCATGTGAGAATCTGATTCTTCAGGTGGAGGGCAGAGCCGATGGGATCATAGAGGATGGAGCTGAGATCACTATTGATGAGATCAAGGGTGTATTGAGAGAATTGATCCATATTGAATCGCCTTCGAATGTACATCTGGCACAGGCCAAGTGCTATGCATATATTTACGGAAAGCAGGAGAATCTTAAGAAAATCAATGTGCAGATGACATACTGCCACCTGGAGACAGAAGAACTGAAACAGTTCACCCAAAGTTTTTCCATAGAGGAGCTGGAAGAGTGGTTTCTGGAACTGGTCGGGAAGTATGAAAAGTGGGCAAAGTTCCAGATCGAATGGAAGGAAAAACGGAATGCATCGATCAAAGGAGTGGAGTTCCCTTTTGAATACAGGGAGGGTCAGAGAGATCTTGTGACATCGGTGTACCGCACGATCCTCAGAAAGAAGAAGCTGTTCATCCAGGCGCCCACCGGAGTCGGGAAGACAATGGCAACGGTGTTCCCGGCAGTAAAAGCAGTCGGCGAGGGGCTGGGCGAACGGATCTTTTATCTGACAGCCAAGACAATCACCCGTACAGTGGCGGAGCAGGCTTTCCAGACTCTGAAGAAACAGAACTTAAGTCTGAAGGTCATTACACTGACAGCAAAGGAGAAGATTTGTTTCTGTGAGGAGACGGTCTGCAACCCGGACAACTGCCCCTATGCGAAGGGGCATTATGACCGGGTGAATGACGCAGTCTTTGATCTGATCGTAAATTCCGATGATATGAGCCGGGAGGCTCTGGAGCGGCAGGCTGAGAAGTTTAAAGTCTGCCCGTTTGAGATGGCACTGGATGTCTCGGTGTGGGTAGATGCCATCATCTGTGACTACAATTATGTGTTTGACCCCAATGCCCATTTGAAACGGTTTTTCTCAGAGGGGAATAAAGGGGAATATCTGTTTCTGATTGATGAAGCCCATAATCTGGTGGAGCGGGGACGGGAGATGTACAGTGCCGCGCTTTATAAAGAAGACATTCTGGAGATGAAGCGGCTTGTAAAGACAGAAGATCCCGGCCTTGCCAGACGGCTGGATGAGTGCAATAAGCAGATGCTTGCCCTAAAGCGGGAGTGTGAGAATTATCAGATACTGGACGGAGTCTCTCACATTGCGGTAAAGCTGATGAATGTCATGTCCGGGATTGAAGAATATCTGGAGGAAGTGCAGGGGGAAGAAAAGCGGGAACAGGTGCTTAATTTTTATTTTCAGGTGAGAGATTTTCTGAATATTCATGATATTCTGGATGAGAATTATGTGATTTATACGGAAATGGAGAGGGATGGACGGTTTAAGTTAAAGCTGCTCTGTGTGAATCCGGCTGTGAATCTGCAGACCTATCTGGATCAGGGGAACAGTACCGTGTTCTTTTCAGCGACACTACTTCCCATTCATTACTATAAGAAGCTGCTCAGTGTTCAGACGGATGATTACGCAATCTATGCAGAGTCTTATTTCCCAAAGGAGAATCGTCTACTGCTTCTCGGGACCGATGTGAGCACAAAATATACCATGCGGGGCGCCGGGATGTATGAGAAGTTTGCCAGATACATCCTTCAGGTGGTGGAGGCGAAAAAAGGAAACTATATGATCTTCTTTCCTTCTTATCGTTTTATGGAAGAAGTATATGAATATTTTCAGGTGGAGATATGTGGCAGAGAGGACATTGAATGTATCATTCAGTCGCAGTTCATGGGCGAGGAGGCCCGGGAAGTCTTTCTGGAGACATTTGAGGAGGAACGAGATACGAGCCTTGCGGGATTCTGCGTGATGGGCGGGATCTTTTCGGAAGGAATCGACCTGACGGCAGACAGGCTGATCGGTGCGGTGATCATAGGGACAGGCCTGCCACAGGTCTGCAATGACCGGGAAATCTTAAAACAGTATTTTGACAGCAGACAGATGAGAGGGTTTGATTATGCTTATCTTTATCCTGGAATGAATAAAGTGCTTCAGTCAGCAGGCCGCGTGATCCGGACAGAAGAGGACCAGGGCGTGATCGTGCTGCTTGATGAGCGGTTCCTGGGAAGACAGTACAGAGAAATTTTCCCAAGAGAGTGGGACGGGCTTCAGACATGCAGATTGGAAAGTATGAAAGCACATCTGGATTCTTTCTGGAATGGGCGAAGGGATGGCTGAATGATAGGCAAAAAGAGCCAAAAAGATAGGGGAAAATTACGGAAAAGTCTTGACATTCAAGCCACTTGATAGTTTTAAATGTTAGCAAAGGAGGACACTATGAATATCAAAGAAGTAGAAAAAGAAGTAGGAATCCGAAAGGCTAACATCCGCTATTATGAAGAACAGAGTTTGATTACTCCTCATAGAAATGCAGAGAATAATTATCGGGATTATTCGGGAGAGGATATCTTGTGCCTGAAAAAAATCAAGGCACTTCGTATACTTGGCATTTCAGTATCTGAGATTAAGACACTGCAATCTGGTGGAGAATCTCTGCAGGAAGCGGTATCAAAACGGATATCAGAGATTGAAGAAGAGATGGATGAGCTGGGAGAATTAAAAGACATGTGCCAGATATTTCTAAAGCTTGACCAGTCATATGAGACCATGGACCCTTCTCTTCTGAATTCGCGGGAAAGCCTTTCTTTCAAGAAAGGGGCGTCATTTATGAAGACAGACAGAAGTAAAAACTACGAAAAAGCATATCAAAGGTCAACGAAAATATTAATGTTTTATGGACTTTTGGTGATGCTGCCGACTTCCTCAAATATACAGCATCTCCTGCATTACAGCCTGCCGGAATGGATGAGATGGCTGGGAACAGGAGGTACATGGCTTGCCGGGATTGCAGGTATTACCTTTTACTTACTGATGTACAGGCAGAAACGGATCGAACAGGAAAAGGCGGAGATGGATTTGATAATAAGGACAGGGAGACGCTGAGATCTGGGGGAGCAGAGCGACGGCAGAACACTAATATGATCAAGCAGCGACGTGATAGAACAAGCGATTTGATAGAACAACGATATGATAGAACAGAGTAGATGTTGCTTAACCATATATGATCTAAAATAGTAAAACAGCAGCCGACATCAGGCTGCTGTTTTTAGTATCATTATAAACCAAAGTAAAAAACTATTCGATTGTGATATATTTCGGTTGCTCTTCAATGGCTTTTGGTGCTTCTTTCGGGATGCAAAGGTAAAGGATACCGTCCTTGAAGGAAGCTTTGATATCTTCCTGTCTGAGCTGCTCACCAACATAGAATCTGCGGTTGCAGGAACCGGTGTAACGCTCCTTGCGGATGCAGTTGCCTTTCTGATCCTTCTCTTCCTGTGACTCCTCATGTGTCGCTGAGATGGTAAGATAACCGTCTTTTAAGTCAGCCTTGATATCTTCTTTACGATATCCCGGAAGTTCCATCTCTACGAGATAGTTCGCATCCTTCTCGTGAATATCTGTTTTCATGATCTGTGCAGCAGAATTATCGAAAGGCCTCTCGAAGAATGGGTCCCTGAAAAAATCATTTAAAAAACTTTTGTTTGATAATAACATAGTCCATACCTCCTAAATTCAATCTGTTATCTTTGTTCTATACGTAATATAGCACGTATTATTAGCACTGTCAAGAGGTGAGTGCTAATTTTTTAAAAAGATAATTTTCAACCAGGTTTTCATTAAAGTGAATTAAAATCCCGGATATGTCTGGATAAGGCTTGCAATAACTATTTTGTCTCAAAAAGTAAAACGGATCCTCTCTGTGGATAAGCGTGTCGAGTCCTTTATTACAGGAACCCGGCTCATCGTAAAAAGGATCCGGTCAATCTAAAAATATTCAAGAAATTCGCGTGCCGCTTTGGAAAGTGGGATCTGCTCATTATATGCAATCACGAGCTCTCTTGGCGGCAGTTCTTCCATTGTCTCCACAATAAACAGGTCATCCTGCGTATTCTCAAGGCAGTAATCGGGGATAAACGCGATCCCCAGTCCGATGCGGGCCAGGTCGATCAGGAGGTCGTTACTTGTAAGTTCAATCTCCGGTACCAGGTCGAGCTGGTGCTGCTGGAACAGTCTGTGGAGGAATTCACTCGTGGTACTGTGACGGTCCAGCATCAGGATCGGATATTTGGAAAGCTGCTGATAGGTCAGTTTCTGCCCACGCAGGTCTTCAAAAGCACTGTTTGCAATGAAGACGTCACGGAATTTTTTGATCTTTTTAATAGAAGATACGTTGCTTAAGTAATTGTTCGGATAGTTGACGACGACTAAATCTACCTGCCCGGTCTCTAAAAGTTCCACGCATTTGATGGAGGTCTGGTTGATTACTTTAATATGGGCGCTTGGAAATGCTTTATGGAACCTTTCCAGGTACGGGACGAGGAAATAGCGGCAGATGGTATCACTGGCTCCGATGCGGATCTGTCCTCCTGTTGAGGCGGCGTCTAAAAGCTGTGCCTCACCGCGCTGGATCAGATGCATGGCGGGCTCGATGTGGCGGAGCAGGATCTCTCCTTCCGGTGTTAACTGCACTCTTTTTGTACTTCTGATAAACAGTGTCTGGTCGAGTTTGCGCTCCAGTGTCTTGATGGACTGGCTCACGGCAGACTGGGAAATAAAAAGCAGCTTTGATGCTTCAGAAAAGCTTAAAGTTGATGCCACGTGGTAAAATACCTTGTATAGTTCATAGTTGATGTCCATTATTAGACCTCCTAATAAGTATTGCGTTCATTATAAGTCAAATTGAGATGAATTACAATCCGAATTATGATAAAATATAAGAATTAATAATAATATCAGGATTGTGGGAGCACAAAGTGCAGAGTAATCCGCAGGTATCAGGAGCAATCTATTTTTGCGCTGATGTTACAACAACGATGATTGGAGATGTGAAAATGAAGAAGTTACACTGGTTACTGGGGGTGATTGCGTCTTTTGCAGTGATCATCATCCTGCTGATGTCCAGCTTTCAGGTGGCGATGTATGCGGATTTTGGTTTTTACGAGAAGGAATATGAAAAGTACGAAGTCCTGCCGGAACTGGATATGAAGATGGAAGATGTGATGTATGTGACCCATGAGATGATGGATTATCTGAAAGGGGACAGGGAGAACCTGGATGTATTTACGACGGTCGAGGGAAAGGAGCAGGACTTTTTCAACGAGCAGGACAAACTCCACATGGCGGATGTGCAGGGACTTTTTATCGGCGGCCTGCATCTTCGGATGGGAAGCCTGATTGTGCTTCTGGTCTGCCTGGCAGTATTGTTTTTTATGAAAGCCAACTGGGAGTATATCCTTCCCAGGGCTTTCAAGATTGCAGTGGGGGCGGCGGGTGTGATATCCGCGGTGCTGGCATTTCTGGTTTCCCGGGATTTCGATGCTGTATTCACGAAGTTCCATGAGATTTTCTTTTCCAATGACCTGTGGCTATTTGACCCGGCAGAGGATTATATGATCCGGATGCTGCCGGAAGGACTGTTTTTTGATATGGTGATCAGAATCGGGATTCTTTTTATTGGCGGGCTTGTGATTCTGTTGATCGCAAGTGCCATCTGGAGGAGAAAAACAAGGGCATCCAGTAAATAACAGTATTAGGAATACTAATGAATAAGTTTAAGCATATTAATTGTACTTATCAGAAAAAATGTGATAATATGAAAGACAGAATAAAATGCAAAGGAGATTCTATAATGAGCAATGTAAAACGTGTGTATGTGGAGAAGAAGCCGGAGTTTGCCGTGCAGGCAAAGGAACTGCGTCACGAGATCAAGCATTACCTGGGAATCAGTACGGTGACAGGAGTACGTGTCCTGATCCGTTACGATGTGGAGAATATTTCTGAGGAGACCTTCGCAAAAGCATGCAACGGTATTTTTGCTGAGCCGCCGGTGGATGTTTTGTACAACGAAGCATTTCCGATGGAAGAAGGAAGCCATGTATTTTCTGTAGAATTCCTTCCGGGACAGTTTGACCAGAGGGCAGATTCCGCAGAACAGTGCGTGCAGTTCATCAAAGAAGACGAGAAGCCGGTGATCAAGACGGCTACAACATATGTAATAGAAGGAACCGTGACAGAGGAAGAGTTTGCAGCAATCAAGAACCACTGCATCAACCCGGTAGATTCCAGAGAGACAGGGATGGAGAAACCCCAGACACTGGTGAGCGTTTTTGAGGAGCCGGAAGATGTGAAGGTATTTGACGGATTCCAGACCATGCCGGAAGCAGAGTTAAAGGAGTTATACGATTCTCTTGGGCTGGCGATGACATTCAAGGATTTCCTTCATATCCAGAATTACTACAATGGTGAAGAGCACAGAGATCCGACGATGACAGAGATCAGAGTTCTGGATACCTACTGGTCAGATCACTGCCGCCATACCACATTTTCAACAGAATTGAAGGATGTTGTGTTTGGCGAGGGAGATTACAAGGAGCCGATCGTTGATACATACAATCAGTATCTGAAAGACCACAGTGAGATTTTTGCAGGCAGAGAGGACAAGTTCGTCTGCCTGATGGATCTGGCGCTGATGGCAATGCGTAAGCTGAAAAAAGAAGGAAAGCTTGCAGACCAGGAAGAATCAGACGAGATCAATGCATGTAGTATTGTTGTTCCGATCAAAGTGGATGGAGTGGAAGAAGAGTGGCTCATCAACTTTAAGAATGAGACCCACAACCATCCGACAGAGATTGAGCCGTTCGGTGGAGCTGCTACCTGCCTTGGCGGTGCGATTCGTGACCCGCTGTCAGGACGTACTTATGTATATCAGGCAATGCGTGTGACCGGAGCGGCAGACCCGACTGTGTCTGTACAGGATACTTTAAAAGGAAAACTGCCTCAGAAAAAGCTGGTCCGCGGTGCAGCCAAGGGATACAGCTCTTATGGCAACCAGATCGGTCTGGCAACAGGTGCAGTAAAGGAAATTTATCATCCGGACTACGTGGCAAAGCGTATGGAGATCGGTGCAGTTTTAGGTGCAGCACCGCGCCGCGCAGTTATCAGAGAGACCTCTGATCCGGGAGATATCATCATTTTATTAGGCGGACGTACAGGACGTGACGGCTGCGGCGGAGCAACAGGTTCTTCCAAGGTGCATACAGAAGAGTCCATCGAGACCTGTGGTGCAGAGGTTCAGAAGGGGAATCCGCCGACAGAGCGCAAGATCCAGCGTCTGTTCAGAAGAGAAGAAGTAAGTAAGTTAATCAAGAAATGTAACGACTTTGGTGCAGGCGGTGTCTCTGTAGCAATCGGTGAGCTTGCTGACGGGCTGAGAGTTGACCTGGACAAGGTTCCGAAGAAATATGCCGGACTGGATGGAACGGAAATCGCGATTTCAGAGTCCCAGGAAAGAATGGCTGTTGTAGTTGATCCGAAAGACGTACCTCAGTTCCTTGCATTTGCGAAGGAAGAGAACCTGGAAGCAGTCGAGGTCGCTGTGGTAACAGAGTCCCCGAGACTGGTGCTTGTATGGAGAGGCAAGGAGATCGTGAATATTTCCCGTGCATTTTTGGATACCAACGGTGCACATCAGGAGACAACAGTAGAAGTTGAGATTCCAGGAAGAGAAGGCAGTCTGTTTGTCAAAGAAGAAGTAGCCGATGTAAAAGAAAAATGGCTGAATGTGTTGAAAGACCTGAATGTATGCTCTCAGAAGGGACTTGTAGAGATGTTCGACGGTTCCATCGGAGCAGGTTCTGTGTTCATGCCCCACGGTGGAAAGTATCAGATGACAGAGACACAGACCATGGTCGCAAAGGTTCCGGTACAGAACGGAAAGACAGACAGTGTCTCCATGATGAGTTTTGGATTCGATCCATACCTGTCAAGCTGGAGCCCGTACCACGGTGCAATTTACGCAGTAGTAGAGTCAGTGGCTAAGATCGTGGCATCAGGCGGAGATTACAGGAAGATCCGTTTCACCTTCCAGGAGTATTTCCGCAGAATGACAGAAGATCCGAAGAGATGGAGCCAGCCGTTTGCAGCGCTGCTTGGTGCTTACAATGCACAGCTTGGATTCGGTCTGCCGTCAATCGGTGGAAAAGACAGTATGTCAGGTACTTTCCAGGATATCGATGTACCGCCGACACTGGTTTCTTTTGCAGTGGATATGGCAACAGAAGATGAGATTATTACACCAGAGTTCAAGAAGGCAAGCAATAAGATCGTCTGGATGAGAATTGAGAAGGATGAGTACGATCTTCCGGTATACAGCCAGCTGATGGATCAGTATGGCAAATTCGCAGACGATATCCACAGCGGAAAGATCGTATCTGCTTATGCCCTGGACCGCCATGGTGTGATTGCGGCTGCCAGCAAGATGGCATTTGGTAATGCATTTGGTGTAAAGATCGAACATAATATGGATGCACGCGAACTGTTTGCTCCGGCATTCGGCGATATTATTGCAGAGGTTCCGGCTGATAAGGTTGGAGAACTTGGCATTACTTATACGGTAATCGGTGAAGTGACAGAGGAGAAGACATTCAGCTATGCCAATACAGTCATCACACTGGATGAGGCTGAAAAAGCATGGACAGAGACTCTGGAGAAGGTATTTGCAACGAAGTCTTCCGCAGACAGCGATGAAGTGCTGGAAGAGAAGCTGTATGATACAAAGGATATCCATATCTGCAGCCATAAGATCGCACAGCCGACCGTATTTATTCCGGTATTCCCGGGAACTAACTGTGAATACGACAGCAAGAGAGCTTTCGAGCGCGCAGGCGCTAAGGTCATCACAAAGGTATTCAAGAACCTGGATGCCGCTGATATCCGTGACTCTGTGGAGGAGTTTGAAAAAGCAATTGCACAGGCACAGATGATCATGTTCCCAGGCGGATTCAGCGCAGGTGATGAGCCGGATGGATCTGCGAAGTTCTTTGCAACTGCATTCCAGAATGCAAAGATTAAAGAGGCAGTTGAGAAGCTGCTTAATGAGAGAGACGGTCTTGCACTCGGAGTCTGCAACGGATTCCAGGCACTGATCAAGCTGGGACTCGTTCCTTATGGTAAGATCGTGGGACAGACAGAGGATTCTCCGACCTTGACATACAACACCATCGGACGCCACATCTCCAAGATGGTATACACAAAAGTAGTGACCAACAAGTCCCCATGGCTCCAGGGGGCAGAGCTTGGCGGAGTCTATACGAACCCGGCTTCCCATGGAGAAGGAAGATTTGTTGCAAGCGAAGAGTGGCTTGACAAGCTGTTTGCAAACGGACAGGTTGCAACACAGTACTGTGATCCGGATGGCGTGATCAGCATGAATGAAGAGTGGAATGTGAATGGCTCTTACCGCGCAATCGAAGGTATCACAAGCCCTGACGGACGTGTGCTGGGCAAGATGGCGCACTCAGAGAGACGGGATGATTCCGTGGCAATCAATATCTATGGCGAACAGGATCTCAAGATCTTCGAGTCAGGTGTGAAGTACTTTAAGTAAGTGAAGTGAGATGTAAGAGTTATAAAAACTGCGGGCGTCAAAATGAGGTGCGCCTGCAGAACAACAGGACAGGACGCCATAAGGTGCCCCTGTCCTGTTGTTTTTACAGACAGGACTTCACTGGACGGTTGGGATTCCAATACCGTACAGAGTAGTGTATGGCATTGTTTGAATAATTGCCTCATTGTTCAAACAATTAAAAAAATAAAAAAAATATTGACAATTCCTGGCAGATTATAGTATAATAACAAAGCAAGATGCGGGAACGCATTGCGCTCACAGTGTTTTGGCGGAATAGCTCAGTTGGCTAGAGCACACGGTTCATACCCGTGGTGTCGCTGGTTCAAATCCAGTTTCCGCTATTGCCGGATGGCTGCATTTTTATAAAGAAAATTTTGAAAAAAATTAAAAAAAGATGTTGACATTTGGTGAGAGTTAATAGTATAATAGCAAAGCGAGCTGCGGATGAGACAAGCGATCAACTGCAGAAAGCAAGAGAATATGGGGTCTTAGCTCAGCTGGGAGAGCATCTGCCTTACAAGCAGAGGGTCACAGGTTCGAGCCCTGTAGGCCCCATACTTATCAAAAAATTCAATATGGCGGAATAGCTCAGTTGGCTAGAGCACACGGTTCATACCCGTGGTGTCGCTGGTTCAAATCCAGTTTCCGCTACTTAGAGACTCCAGTGAAGTGCTGGGGTCGTTTTTTATGTATAAATCTGGTAATTGTTATTATTTTATGATAGAATCAGAAAGTGAAAAATAAATCGGAGGATAAAGTGATGAATAAAAAATCTTGGTATGTGCTGAGGATTGTAGCGGGATTATATTTAACCTATCTGGGAATTAATCTTTTTAGAAATCGGACGTCGGAAGGATCAATGAACAAGACATTTGTAATGTTCATGGCTTTTATATTCGTAGTTGTCGGTGTGCTTTATGCTGCTTCTTCTATTAAAAAAGTATGGGCAATGAGAAACGAGGAACCAATCGACGAAGTTGAGGAAGATGGGGAAGATCAGGAAGAACAGGAAGATGAAGCAGACGAAGCGGAATCTGATGAGGATACAGACAAGCTCGAATCGGGTGAGTCTGAGAATAACATTCCTGAAAATGCAGATGATAATGATGTAGACGAGAATGAAGAGCGGGATTGCTAAAAAGTGATGCGCTAGAGCGTGTTTGAAAATATACCGCAAAGTGGGGCGTGCAGATTGCAGAAATGAATTTTCAAACACGCTCTAGGATAAGGAGGACCGGAATATGCGTGTAGGTATGGGGTATGATGTTCATAAATTGGTAGAAGGCAGGGATTTGATTCTGGGAGGAGTTACGATTCCCTATGAAAAAGGACTTTTGGGACATTCTGACGCGGATGTGTTGATTCATGCAGTCATGGATGCACTTTTAGGGGCGGCGGCGCTTGGCGATATCGGAAAGCATTTCCCGGATACGGACCCACAGTACAAGGGGATTTCAAGCATTAAGCTTCTGGAACATGTGGCAGGTCTTCTGGACGAGAATCAGTATATTATCGAGAATATTGATGCGACGATTATCGCGCAGAAGCCGAAGATGCGCCCTCATATTGAACAGATGCGGCAGAATATGGCGAAGGCGCTGAAGATTTCTGTAGATCAGATCAATGTCAAGGCGACAACAGAGGAAGGGCTTGGATTTACAGGCAGCGGGGAAGGAATTTCTTCCCAGGCGATCTGTGCGCTGGAGAAGATCACCAATTACAGCAGCTATGATGTGACGCCGAATGGGGATGGTTGTGACAGTTGTCCGGGATGTCAGAGAAAGTAACGGATTCAGAGTACGCATAAGATGCAGGAAGGTGTAACGATATGCAGCTTCGGAAGCTTGAAGTGAATGAGCATGGCCTGACGAGAGGCCTGTGGGAAAAGGTGTTTCCAGAGGACAGTAAGGAATTTCTGGATTACTATTATTTTATCAAAACAAGGGACAACCAGATTTATGTCATCGAAGAAGACGGCCAGATCCGGTCCATGCTACAGCTGAATCCCTATCTGCTTGAGGTGGAGGACGGTCAGTTTGAGTCCCACTATATCATTGCTGTCGCGACGGAGGAAAGTTACAGAAAGCGGGGCTATATGGGCGAACTGCTGAGGAAGTCCATGCTGGATATGTATGACAGGAAAGAGCCGTTCACCTTTTTGATGCCTGCTGCGGAAGCGATATATACGCCCTATGATTTCAGGTTCGTTTATGCACAGGAACAGTACGAAAGCCTGGGGCAGGACGGGGAAGCAGACCGGGATTGGACCGATGCCGCTATGAGGGATGCCGGGGAGATGGCGGAATTTTTCAACAGCCATTTTGCCGGGAAGTATCAGGTGCATGCCGTCCGGGACGAAAAGTACTACCAGACCATGATATTCGAGCAGCAGAGCGAGAATGGCGGGGTGAAGCTTTTAAAAAAGGACGGGAAACTTGTGGGGATGTTCGCTTATGCCTGTGAAGAGCATACGGCGGAAATCAGAGAACCACTGTACCTGCCCGGATACGAAGAGGTATTTAAAAAAGCGGTCCACATGCTGAAGACGGATGTGGGTGCCGCGGTTAAAATCTATGCGGGTCATGGTGGAGCTTCGACCAGAAAAGTGCCGGTTATCATGGCGCGGATTCTCCATCTAGAGACGCTTTTGTCGGCAATCAAGGTAAAAGAAGGCGAAGAGCTTTGCTGCTCCTTTGCAGTTCTGGATTCCATCATCACGAAGAACAGCCGGGTGTGGAAGGTGACCGGGGGAACGGACAGCCGGGACATCCAGGTGCGGGAGACGGAAGATTCTGAAGGCGTGCTTACGATCAGTGCCCTGACAAGCCTCCTCTTTGGATACAGGACGGTGGAAGAGGTCCGGAAGGAGAAAGATGTCATCATACCGGAACGGCTGGGCGAAGAACTGGGGAAGATACAGACACTCAGTAAGGTCTTTTTGAACGAAATAGTCTGAATTGCCTGAAAATGGAGAGCAAAAGGGTCAGACCCC
>CABTYO010000024.1 GCA_902489075.1 uncultured Faecalicatena sp.
AGATATCCCATAACGTCAAGTTAGTAAGACCCCTTGAAGACGACGAGGTAGATAGGGCAGAGGTGGAAGTGCAGCAATGCATGGAGCTGACTGTTACTAATAGGTCGAGGGCATAACCAGGCAGGGTGATAGGAAATGGATGTTAAAAGATTCTTTGTGTGCAGTTTTGAAGGTACATTAGTATATAGACGGAATGAGAGAAGAACGGTACTGAATGCGGTATCGTTTTTTTGTTGAAGAATTAGAGGGGAATGAAAAAACAGCGTA
Organism: uncultured Faecalicatena sp.; assembly: GCA_902489075.1. GTDB lineage: Bacteria > Bacillota > Clostridia > Lachnospirales > Lachnospiraceae > Faecalicatena_A. The sequence continues at coordinate 268 of CABTYO010000024.1, forward strand.
TTAAACAAGGTGAAAATATTACTAATATGACAAGGATCTTGATTGATTATAAGCTATTTTGAAACTATTCTGAAAATGGAGAGCAAAGGGGTCTGACCCCTTCGCTCCTAATAACAGTCCCAGTTATACAATACTTTTGAAAAGTTAAGTTGTTTTAAATCATCAGCATTAATAAAGAAGTTGGCAACGCCGCTGTCGCCCCACATAATTCCTTTATCTTCTAACTGGTCAGTATCTATCTGTAATAGTAATATCTTAAGGTTATCTGTTCGGCCTTCACGTGGATCCCACTGTGTGAAGAAGGGGTAACCGCCCATTTTGTGACCAGTTGCACAGAACTCATCTGAAATCAGATCCCCGTCCAAGCCATCTAAATCAGTGATAGGAATGTCAGGATATTCATGGTTCCAGGTTTCTATAAATGTATGCTCAAATTGATAATCTGAATAGGACATTGCTTCTTTTTCTAACAAAAAATATATCCCAAATTCATCTTGGATGGGAAAATAACTCTCGTTTTCACAGTAAGGCTGATATTTGGATTCAATCTCTTCTTTTGTTACTGTCTCGTCAATTGTTGGATAGTAAATGATTCGATAATCGTCTGCTTTTAATGTATAATCGAAATCTAATCCTGTCGTATCATCATCCAGTGCCCAAAACTGCAGCATACCAGTAGAGGGAAGTCCAATCTGTGATTCCGGCAGTTCATCCATTCGGATTTGAGACAGCAGATGTAGCTGCTGTCCGTGCGAATTAACCGGGACTTCCTGCTCATGAGGCAGATAGGGGGTGCCGCCAAATTTACTCGATAAAATGTTGTTTGTAGAACCTTTTAATTTGATTTTTATGGCATCTCTTTCTGTCGTCTGTCTAAAAATATCGATGACATGGTTCAGATTTTCCTTTTTGAGAGTCACATCAGATTCCTCTTGTGAAGAAATATCTGTTCCGTGTAAGGATTCTATGTGTTCATTTACAGTACAGCTATTATTTACAGGATGCTCTGCATTTCCTTTAAAAAGGCTGCTTACAGTTCCAAGTGCTTTTTTAAATAAATTTTTTCCCATGCGTTGTGTTCCTTTCTTTTTCAAATTTAAAGCAAAGGTTTCTGCTCCCTTTCAGGGCGGTCCAGTTAAAATACTTCCCACCTCTGTCAGTTACGAGATATACAATTAAAGCGGTCTCCCATTTGGAGCGTTCAGGTCTTATACTTCAATTCACTAATAGTTTTTCGTATTCTCATCCTCTTATTTCTTCTAGTTTATAGGATGTGATTTCTAAATGCAACCTTTTGATCGGATATGTTTCAGCTATGCCGGTTACTATTGCGTTGCTACACTAGATATCATAGATGTGTTCTTTAAAAAGTATTAAATTTGAAAATATTCTGACAATGGAGAGCAAAAGGGTCTGACCCTTTTGCAGTTCGTTTACAGAATATTCTGAAAACAAAAGCTGTAAACGGATTAATTCTTTGATTTTTATTTTCTATTTTTGTGAAAATTAAATGAAAAGAATAGATTATTTTCTACTTATGCTAAATTTACAAAAAGTAACTAAATATATTGACAAAAGCAATGGCAGCATATAAAATATCCATAAAAGCAAGTGGTATGACCGGACAGCCCACACTTTAAAATGCATAAAAACGGACGAGGAAAACCTGAATAAATAATGCAAAATGCCTGTGCGCAGCTGAAAGACGGCTGGAAAGCTGAAGGAGAAATGGAGAGTTTATATGGCAAAGTACATATTGAAACGTTGTGTTTCAATCATCATCACCCTGTTTTTAGTCTGTACGATTACGTTTGTTATGATGAAGGCGGTTCCGGGGGGACCGTTCACTACGGAGAAGAAACTGCCGCCGAAGGTATTGGCTTCTCTGGAGAAGAAGTACCATCTGGATGATCCGCTCTGGAAACAGTATGTGGATTATGTAAAGGGTGCAGCTACCTTCGATTTTGGACCGTCTTTTAAGAAAGATGGCGTGATGGTATCTGATATGATCGCGCAGAGTTTCCCTGTTTCTGCAAAGCTGGGGCTAGTTGCACTTACAATCGTAATTTTACTGGGAATTCCGTTCGGCATCATAGCGGCTCTTAAGCAGAATAAGCTGCCGGATTACATCACCACAGTGTTTGCCACTCTTGGGATCGCGATACCGACGTTCGTACTGGGAACGGTGATCCTGTATGTGTTCGGAGCGAAGCTGGGATTGATACCGACACATGGTCTGGATTCGTGGAAATGCTATATCGGGCCATCCATTTCCCTTGCCGGCTTTTCTCTTGCGTATGTACTGCGGCTGACACGGTCGAGTATGCTGAGTGTATGCGGGCAGGATTATATCCGCACTGCAAGGGCAAAAGGACTGCCGGAGCGGAAAGTGATCTTCAAACATGCTCTAAAGAATGCAATGATTCCTGTAGTAACCTATATCGGGCCGATGACAGCGGGAATCATGGTTGGTTCTTTTGTAACAGAGAAGATATATGCGATACCGGGAATGGGCAAGTTCTTTGTGGAGGCTATCAACAACCGTGACTATACCGTAATCATGGGGACGACCATGCTGTATGCGGCTATGGCTGCAATCATGATTCTTGCGGTGGATATCGCCTATGCATTTTTAGATCCGCGTATCAAATTTCAGGATTAGTGGAGGGCAGAATGGAGAATACAGCCAGGCAGATTACAAAGAAAGATATAGAAAGAGTCTACTTTACCAATAATGAATCACAGGATATTACACGCCGCAGCCTGACATACTGGCAGGATGTCAAAAGGCGTTTCCTGAAAAACAAACTGGCAATTCTGGGGGCGGTGATCGTTATCTGCATGATATTCTTTGCAGTGTTCGGTTATCTGTTTACAACGCAGGATTATTACAGCCAGGATTTGACGATGACGAACCTTCCGCCAAGACTTGCCGGCTATGTTCTGGATGACGAGACGATGGTTTATGTCAATTCCGAGTATAACCTTTATGTACTGGATCAAAAGGGAACCGTTTTAGACCGCCCGGAAGCCGTCGAAGAAAATCAAATGCAGCGGGAAAAGATCTATGAGATCAAAGGAAAAAAGGTGGTCGTGAATTATACAGGTGCCGCCAAAGTTGCAAAGGCGAAAAAAGAAGGGAATATGAAGCTGGCTAATTCCATATCCAGCTATACTCTTGAGGTGGACGGCAAAGTTCCTGAGAAAAAGACAGTATCCAATCGGAAATATCATCTGGGGACGGATTATCTGGGAAGAGATATGGTTGCGAGGCTGGTATATGGTGCAAGGATTTCCCTGCTGGTAGCTTTTGTGGCGACCATTGCCCAGTTCTTTGTAGGCGTTTTGTACGGCGGCATCGCAGCATATATAGGCGGAAATGTGGATAATATCATGATGCGTATCGTAGATATCATCAGTACGGTGCCGCTGACCTTATATGTTGTTCTCCTGATGGTGGTGCTCGGACCCGGAATTAAGACGATCATCATAGCGCTTGCATCTGTCTACTGGGTGGATATGGCAAGACAGGTGCGCGGGCAGGTCCTGAATATCAAACAACAGGAGTTTGTACTGGCGGCCAGGACAATCGGTGCGTCAGGAAAAAGAATTATGGTAAAACACCTGATTCCAAATGCCATGAGTACAATTATTGTAACGCTGACAATGAATATCCCAAGTGCAATCTTCACGGAATCTTTTCTGTCCTTTATCGGACTTGGAATCAGTGCTCCGGCGGCATCATGGGGAACACTGGCAAGTGATGCTCTTGGAGGTCTGAGAAGTTATCCGTATCAACTGCTGCTGCCATCTTTATGCATCTGTCTGACAGTCCTTGGATTTAACTTCCTGGGAGATGGATTAAGAGATGCATTGGATCCAAAACTGAGAAAGTAGGAGAACACTTATGAGTGATGCAATATTACAGATTAACAATCTGGAGATTTCATTTTACACGCATGTGGGAGAAGTAAGGGCGGTCAGAGATGTCAGTTTTTCCGTAAAAAAGGGGGAGATTCTTGGAATTGTGGGCGAGTCCGGCAGTGGGAAAAGTACGGTGCTTCTTGGAATTATGGGGCTTCTCCAGCATCCCGGAAAAATCAAGGCAGGAGAGATCCTGTTTGAGGGGGAGAATCTGGCCAGGAAGTCAAACCGGGAAATGCAGCAGATTCGGGGAAGAAAAATCTCCATGATATTCCAGGACCCGATGTCTTCTTTAAACCCTGTGTTTACAGTTGGAAATCAGATCGCAGAGACGATTATGACACATGAACATATATCAAGATCTGAGGCAAATAAAAGAGTCCTGGAGCTGTTGGAACTGGTCAGAATTCCATCGGCAAAGGCTCGGGTGAACAGTTATCCACACGAATTTTCCGGCGGAATGCGGCAGAGGGCGATGATTGCTCTTGCACTGGCCTGCTCCCCGGAAATGCTTCTGGCAGATGAGCCGACAACGGCGCTTGATGTTACGATTCAGGCACAGATGATGGATCTGCTCAGAGATATACGCCGGGAGACGCAGACCACGATTCTGCTTGTGACTCATGATCTGGGTGTGGTATCTGAGATGTGTGATTATGTACAGGTGATGTACGGCGGCAGATTAATGGAAGAAGCACCGTGCAGAGACCTTTTTGATTATCCCGGACACCCCTATACACAGGGACTGTTACGCTCAATCCCGAACCTGAAGAAAGGGAGCCGGGAGCGGTTAAAGCCGATTGAGGGATCCCCGCCGGATTTGATCACACCATTTGACGGATGCCCATTTGCCTTCAGATGTGCCCATACTATGAATCTCTGTATGGAAACAGGCAGCCCTGAATGGAAGATCGGGGAAAAGCATCGATGTGCATGTCATCTTAAGAATCCGGAAGTAAGAGCATTACTGGAGGGGGAAGACAAATGATGGAGCAGGAGAAGAAAGAATTACTCAAAGTAAATAGTTTGAAAAAATATTTCCCCATAAGAAAAGGATTTGCCGGACGTAAGACGGAATATGTAAAAGCGGTGGACAATGTAGATTTTACGATCTATAAAGGGGAGACATTTGGACTGGTAGGAGAATCCGGCTGCGGCAAGTCTACGACAGGAAGAACACTGATTCGGCTGTATGACGTTACGGAGGGCGAGATTCTGTATGACGGCACTGATATTGCCCACATGAAGGAAAAGGAATTAAAGCCATACCGTAAGAAGATGCAGATGATTTTTCAGGACCCATATTCTTCCCTGAATGCCAGAATGACCGTCAGCGATATTATCGGAGAACCGCTGGATATCCACAGGCTGGCATCCGGAAAGGAACGGCAGGAGAGGATTGCACAGCTTTTGGAAAATGTAGGGCTGAAACAGGAGCATTCCAACCGGTATCCGCACGAATTTTCCGGCGGTCAGAGACAGAGAGTCGGGATTGCGAGGGCACTGGCAGTCAATCCGGAATTTATCATCTGTGATGAGCCGATCTCTGCGCTGGACGTCTCCATTCAGGCTCAGGTGGTGAATATGCTGGAGGATATTCAGAACCAGTACGGGATTACCTATTTGTTTATTGCCCATGATCTGTCCATGGTGAGGCATATCTCTGACAGGATCGGAGTCATGTATCTGGGGCAGCTTGTGGAGATAGCAGAGAGTGATGAATTGTATGAAAACCCGCTTCACCCTTATACAAAGGCCCTGCTCTCAGCAATTCCGAGTCCGTATAAGGATAAACACAAGACCAGGATCATGCTGGAGGGAGAGGTGCCAAGCCCGATTGATCCGCCAGAGGGATGCCGTTTTGCATCCAGATGCCGGTATGCTGAAAAGATCTGCAGGGAAGAGGATCCGCAGATTCGAAATATGGGGGGCGGGCATTTTTGTGCATGCCACCTTTATGATAAATAAAAAAGCAGCATTTATATGCAGAAATGACTGCGGGAAAGGAGTAAAATTATGGATCCAAGAATGAGAGAACTGGCAAGGAGGCTGGTGCGGTACAGTATCAGCCTCAAGCCGGGGGAAAAGGTGCTGATCGAAGCAACAGAAGCAGACACCGCCCCTCTGGTGGAGCTTCTGATCGACGAGATCTATGAAGCCGGCGGAGAGCCGTTCGTGCAGTATGAGATTCCGTCCGTGAACAGGAAACTTCTCATGCAATGTACAGAAGAGCAGCTTCTGATACAGTACAAAGCGTACGCCGAGTTATTAAAGCACATGGATGCGACGATTGCGATCAGGGGCATGACAAATGCCGCAGAGCTGTCAGATGTACCGAAGGAGGGGCTGGACAATTACTTCAGTGCAAAGGCTGTGCTTCGGGAGGAGCGCATGAAGAAAAAATGGACGCTGGTGCGCTATCCTAATATGGCGATCGCACAGCTTGCCAATATGAGCCTGGAGGCTTATGAGGATTTCTATTACCGGACGAATAATCTGGATTATGCAGAGCTGGCAGAGAGGGCGAAACCACTGAAAGCGCTGATGGACCGGACAGACCGCGTACATATTACAGGTCCGGGCACAGATCTGAAGTTCTCAATCAAGGGAATACCAGCAGTAATCTGCAGCGGTGAATTTAATAATCCAGACGGAGAAGTTTTCACAGCAGCAATCAGAGATTCTGTAAATGGAGTGATTACGTTCAATCTGCCATCCATTTTCCAGGATATCTGCTTTGAGAATATCAGACTGGTGTTCAAAGATGGAAAGATCGTGGAAGCAACATCGAACCATACCGATAAGCTGAACTGGATCCTGGATACAGATGAAGGATCACGCTATACAGGTGAATTCGCACTGGGAATCAATCCGGAGATCCGCACCTGTACCAATGATGGAAGCGTAGACGAGAAGATGTGGGGAAGCCTCCACTTCACGCCTGGCGACGGAGCCGACCGGAATGGAAATCATTCCAAGATCCACTGGGATATGGTTCTTGCCCAGACCCCGGAATACGGCGGGGGACAGATTTATTTCGATGATGTGCTGATCCGGGATAACGGAAGATTTGTTCTGGAAGAACTGGAAGGATTAAATTATTAGCGGGAGAATATGGGACATATAAGACATATAGAACTACAGGGAAGAAAAGGAGAAAAGGTTATGAAGAAAATGATATCTGTTTTACTGGCACTTACCCTGACCGTGGGAATGCTGTCCGGATGTGCATCCGGGGGTGGATCTTCAGAGAAAAAAGACGGGGGAAAAAGCAGTAAAGACACGGAAGTAAAGGAAAAGGTCGTTACATTTAATATCGGACAGGAGCCTACCACATTGGATCCCAGTCTCAATTCAGGTGGAGACGGTTCTGTGGTGCTGAATCATTTATACGAAGGTCTGATGGTTGAGGAGGACTATCAGTTTGTGTGTGCAGGAGCTGAGAGCTATGATGTCAGCGATGACGGAATGGTATATACTTTCCACTTAAGAGACAATAAGTGGTCAGACGGAGAACCTGTACGTGCACAGGATTATGAGTTTGGATGGAAACGTGCACTTGACCCGGAGGTTGCATCTCCATATTCCTGGATTTTCGAATCCGGAAGTGTAGAATCTTTCAAAGCAGTGGACGATAAAACTTTTGAAGTTAAGTTAAGTGCCAATAACCCGGTATTTCTGCTGCTTCTTGCCGGTTCCACATTCTTCCCGCTCCGCGAAGATAAGATTGATTATCTGAATGGTGCATGGGCATTGAAACCGGAGGATACTGTATACAATGGCGCATTTAAGATGACGGAGTACAAAGCAGGCGACCGTCTGATTATGGAGAAAAACGAATATTTCCATGATGCCGACAATATTAAGCTGGATAAAATTGTGGCTACAATGATCGTTGACCAGTCTACTGCACTTACTGCATATGAGTCAGGTGACCTGGATGCGATTAACGGTGTTCCGCCTGCAGAGATTCCAAGACTGATCAATGAGGATCCAAACCTTATTATCAGCCCATTAAATGGAACAGGATATTATGCAGTCAATATTCACAAAGCTCCGCTCGACAACATTAAAGTACGTCAGGCACTGACCCTGGCAATCAACCGTGAAGTGATCTGTAAAGACGTATTAAAGGATGGCTCAGAGCCTGCTTCTTCTCTGATACCGAGTGTACTTCTTGACAGTGATGGAAATGTATTTAATCAGGTTGCAGGTGACCATGGGATTCCTCTGGACGACAGCAAAGCTGACGAAGCAAAGCAGCTGCTTGCAGAAGCAGGATATCCGGATGGAGCTGGTTTTCCGAAAATCGAATTACTCTATAATACAAATGAAACTAATAAGGCTGTTGCAGAAGCGATTCAGCAGCAATGGAAACAGAACCTGAACATTGATGTAGCGCTGGTTAACATGGAATCAGCTGTTTTTAATCAGACAAGAGTAGAGCATGACTTCGATATCTGCCGCGGCGGATGGGGTGGAGACTACGAGGATCCTCTCACACATCTGGAACTGTGCCAGACAGAGAATGAGACCAATTATGCAGGATATTCCGATCCTGAATATGACAGACTGATTAACGAAGCAAAAGAAAGTACAGGAAAAGAACGTTTTGACAAGTTCTATGAAGCTGAGAAGCTTATGATGGCTTCCTATTCTTACATACCTGTTTATTACAGCGTAGCAAGAAATCTGGTGAATCAGGACAGAGTAAAAGATTTCTACATTACGGCAGGCGGACTCTATCGGTTTACATATGCAGATGTAGTGGAATAAAAGCTTCTATATCACAGAAACTTGAGAATATTCTGAAAATGAAGAGCAAAGGGGTCAGACCCCTTTGCTCTTATTCATTCTGCAGCCAGCGCCATCATGGCATGTGCAAGTATTTTGGTATCTAATATGAGATCATCAATATCGATATATTCATCCGGCATATGCATGACGCTCCCTTTCTCCGGAAATTCAATCCCGAATGCGACTGCATTTGGCAGTTTCCGGGCGTATGTGCCGCCTCCGATCTTGATCGGCGGACGAAAGTCTCCGGTGAAGTCACGGTATGCACCGAGTAATTTGACGACCAGCTCGCTGTCCTCCGGAACATAAAGACCGTCCACGAATTTGGTCCGGCTTCCACATTTGATTCCGCTCCCGGCGATACGGGCATTGATGGCGCCCTCAATCTCTTCGCGGGTGACGGAAAGGGGTGCACGGACATCGATCTGCATCTCGAAGCCGTCATGGGTCCACTGCATGACACCTACGTTGAGTGTCAGCGTACCGGACTCGTCCTCTCTGACCAGTCCCAGGGATTCCCCATTATATTCCAGTTTAAACATATCATACAGAAGATGCACGATTTCCCGGTCTTTTCCCTTCAAAGGCAGAAGTGTCAGCAGATAGAATAATGCCTGCAGTGCATTCCTGCCGTTTTCCGGATGGGAGGAATGACTTGCTTTGCCATATACTTCAATCCGCGTCCCCTCTTCCAGGGAAGACAGGCTGTATTCAAACCCGATCTTCTTCATCGGTCCGTCCACCAGCCGCGCTACCTCATCCATGCCGAATGGAACGGCCGCGGCAGCGAGGAGGGGGACGATATTGACACGCTCTCCGCACTGAATCGTGATATCAGACGAAAACGCGCATTCATAAAATGCGTGGTAGATATTCTTCTCGGAATTAACCAGCGGGTAATCCGCGTCCGGGGAAAATGACATGGTGGGGATCTCTTCGGTCTTACAGTAGTGATCGATACAGGTCAGCCCGCTCTCCTCATCACACCCCATAATCAGGCGCAGCCTGCGGGACAAGGGAATGCCGCATTCTTTCAGTGCCAGCATGGCAAAAAAGGCAGCGATTGCCGGCCCTTTATCATCCATGGTGCCTCGTCCGTATAACCGCCCGGCATCGATTGCGGCGCCGAACGGATCAAAAGTCCAGCCTTCCCCGGCAGGAACAACGTCCAGATGGGTCAGGACCCCTATCATCTCTTTACCGTGAGGGGGAGAGTCAATGTACCCGGCATAGCCGTCCAGGTTCTTTGCAGAAAAGCCGTATTTTGCGGCCAGTGACATCATATAATCGAGAGCATCCGCGATTCCCCTGCCAAAGGGCATTGTATCATCGATGGGAGTACTCTTTACACTTGGACACCGGATCAGATCTGAGAGTACTTCAACAATATCGTCTCTGTGCAGATCGATCCAGTTATTCAGCTGTTGGTTCATTTTAAAAAACCTTCCTTTACATTTTGAGTTTTAACCTGCCTTTTTAAGCTTGTCTTAAGCCTGCTCCTGCGGGCTACTTTTTCTGCGACAGCTCCATAAAGAGCCTGATATCATATTCCAGCATATCCTTGTAGCTTTTCTCTATAAAAGCAAAATCCTTCTTATGAAGTCCCTCCACGATATTGCGGTGATATTCCATACTTCGGGCATCATCCGGAAAGCCCCCGGACTGTGTCCAGTAGTAATCCAGTGTAGTGACCATATCTGCGATCATGTCCCTTAACGTAGAGTTGGGGGAAAGATCATATAAATATTTGTGAAACTTCAGATCTGTTTCATGAAAAAGTTTTCCCTGAGAATTCTCTTCCTCCATCGCAGCAAGGATTGAGTCCAGATGCTTTAGCTGTTCATCGGTAATGCAGTCAACTAACTTGCTTGCGAGCAGGATTTCGAGAGATGTCTTGATCTCAAGTGTCTCCTGATAATTCAGCTGCATGAACTTTAAAGAAACCGAACGTTCGGAACATTCGCTGGCAATAAAGGATCCGATGCCGGTATGTACGCTGATGATACCCTGTGTCTCCAGAAATCGTAAAGCCTCCCTCACGCAATTCCGGCTGATCTTAAGCGATTCACTTAAGACTCGTTCACTGGGAAGCTTATCTCCGACAGTCAGTTTTTTGTCTTTGATATACTCTATGATCGCATCGGCAACCTGAACATAGAGGACCTGCTTCCCGGTTCTTTTAATTGGGGTTAACATAGAAATTACCACCTCCAACGCTTAGTATAAATGATATCTGTCAGATTTGCAATATTTACCATATAACTATTATGCAAAGTCACTAAATATATTGACAAAAAATTATGAATGAAGTAGAATAAGCACAAGAAATAATTGGTAGTACCAGTTCTACCATAGTAAGAATTGCACAAAACGGAAAAACATACTAAAAAGGAGGTATACGTAAGAAAAGCAGATAGTGTCTAAGGAATGAGAAGTGGCGGATTAAGTAAAAAAGGAGTGAGGATATGGCAAAATACATATTGAAACGATGTGTTTCAATTATTATTACCCTGTTTTTAGTTTGTACGATTACATTTATTATGATGAAAGCAGTCCCGGGCGGACCGTTTACCACGGAGAAGAAGCTGCCGCCGAAGGTGCTGGCCTCCCTGGAGAAGAAGTACCATCTGGATGATCCACTGTGGAAACAGTATGTGGATTATGTGAAAGGTGCTGCAACATTTGACTTCGGACCATCCTTCAAAAAAGATGGCGTGATGGTATCCGACATGATAGCGCAGAGCTTCCCTGTGTCAGCAAAGCTTGGACTGGTAGCCCTTGTGATAGTGATTCTGCTGGGAATCCCCTTCGGAATCATAGCGGCGCTCAAGCAGAATAAGCTGCCGGACTACATCACCACGGTGTTTGCCACCCTTGGGATCGCGATACCGACGTTCGTACTTGGAACGGTGATCCTGTATGTATTCGGGGCGAAGCTGGGGTGGATACCGACACACGGCCTGGATTCGTGGAAGTGCTACATCGGGCCATCCATTTCTCTTGCCGGCTTTTCACTTGCGTATGTGCTCCGCCTGACACGTTCGAGTATGCTCAGTGTGTGCGGGCAGGATTATATCCGTACTGCAAGGGCAAAGGGACTGCCGGAGCGGAAGGTTATTTTCAAACATGCGTTGAAGAATGCGATGATTCCGGTCGTGACTTATATCGGACCGATGACGGCGGGAATCATGGTCGGATCTTTCGTAACAGAGAAAATTTATGCAATACCGGGCATGGGCAAGTTCTTCGTGGAAGCCATCAACAACCGGGACTACACCGTGATCATGGGAACGACCATGCTGTATGCGGCTATGGCGGCGATCATGATCCTGGCGGTAGATATCGCCTATGCATTCTTAGATCCGCGTATTAAGTTTCAGGATTAATGGAGGACAGGATGGAGAATACAGCAAAGCAGATTACACGAAAAGATATAGAACGGGTAAGTTTCCAGGAAAAAGAATCACAGGATGTCACACGCCGCAGCCTGACCTACTGGCAGGATGTCAGAAGAAGATTTCTGAACAACAAGCTGGCGATCGTAGGAGCTGTGATCATTATATGCATGGTATTTTTCGCAGTATTTGGATACATATTTACCTCTCAGAATTATTACAGCCAGGACCTGACGATGACCAACATCCCGCCAAGGCTTACAAGCTACCGTCTGGACGATGAGACATTACTGTATGTCAATTCAGAGTACAGCCTTTACACATTAAGTAATAAGGGAAAAATACTCGAAAGAATCGAGCCCTCCGATGAGAATCAGATGATGCGGGAGAAGTCTTTTGAAATCAACGGCAAAAAGGTTGCCCTGAACTATTCCGGTGCCGCCAAGGTGGCAAAGGCAAAGAAACAGGGAGACATGAAGCTGGCCAATTCTCTGGAAAGCTATACCCTTAAGGTGGATGGGAAGACACCAGAGATGCAGAAGGTATGGAACCAGACCTATCATCTGGGAACGGATTATCTGGGAAGAGATATGCTGGCAAGGCTGGTATATGGTGCAAGAATTTCCCTGCTGGTCGCACTGATCGCAACACTGGCCCAGTTCTGCATCGGAGTCATCTATGGCGGAATCGCAGGATACTTCGGCGGCAGAGTGGATAACATCATGATGCGTATCGTAGATATCATCAGCACCGTACCGTTGACACTGTATGTGGTGTTACTGATGGTCGTATTAGGGCCTGGAATCAAGACCATCATTATCGCCCTCGCCTCGGTCTACTGGGTAGATATGGCACGTCAGGTGCGCGGGCAGGTCCTGAATATTAAATCACAGGAATTTGTCCTGGCGGCAAGGACGCTGGGGGCATCCTCCACCAGAATCATGACACGGCACCTGATCCCGAATGCGATGAGCACAATTATCGTCACGCTGACGATGAACATTCCAAGCGCGATCTTTACAGAGTCCTTCCTTTCCTTTATCGGACTCGGTATCAGCGCGCCGGCAGCATCCTGGGGAACACTGGCAAGTGATGCACTTGGAGGACTGCGAAGTTATCCGTATCAGCTTTTGTTACCTTCACTATGTATCTGTCTGACAGTACTGGGATTCAACTTCTTAGGCGACGGCTTAAGAGATGCACTGGATCCGAAGCTGAGAAAGTAGCGGGGGGAGAAGAAATATGAGTGATTCATTATTAGAAATTAAAAATTTAGAGATCTCGTTTTACACACATGTAGGCGAGGTGCGTGCGGTAAGAGATGTAAGCTTCTCTGTCAAAAAAGGAGAGATCCTCGGAATCGTAGGAGAATCAGGAAGTGGTAAGAGCACAGTCCTTCTGGGAATCATGGGACTTCTGCAGCATCCCGGCAAAATCAAGGCCGGAGAGATCCTTTTTGACGGTGAAGATCTGACGAAGAAAACAAACCGGGAGATGCAGCATGTCAGGGGACGTAAAATCTCCATGATCTTCCAGGACCCGATGTCCTCATTGAACCCGGTATTCACCGTGGGCAACCAGATCGCAGAGACGATCATGACCCACGAGCATATTTCCAGAAAAGATGCGAACAAGAGAGTTCTGGATCTGTTAGAGCTGGTAAGAATTCCTTCCGCCAAGACCAGGATCAACTGTTATCCGCATGAATTTTCCGGAGGAATGCGCCAGAGGGCGATGATCGCACTGGCACTGGCCTGCTCACCTGAGCTTCTGCTGGCGGATGAACCGACTACTGCCCTGGATGTTACGATCCAGGCACAGATGATGGATCTGCTAAGAGATATCAGAAGAGAGACCGATACGACGATTATTCTGGTCACACATGACCTGGGTGTGGTATCTGAGATGTGTGATTATGTGCAGGTTATGTACGGCGGCAGGCTGATGGAAGAGGCGGTCTGCAGAGATCTGTTCGATGAGCCGGGACATCCGTATACAAAAGGGCTTCTGCGTTCAATTCCGAATGTCAGGAAGGGAAGCAGGGAGCGCTTAAGACCGATCGAGGGATCCCCTCCGGACCTGATCACACCATTTGATGGCTGTCCCTTTGCATTCCGCTGTCCATCTGCGATGAATCTGTGTATGGAAGCAGCCAGTACAGAGTGGAAGATCGGAGAGAAGCACAGATGTGCATGCCACCTCTGTGATCCTCAGGTAAAAGCACTGCTGGAAGAAGGAGGGAACGAATGATGGAAAAGAAGGAATTACTGAAAGTAAACGGGCTGAAAAAGTATTTTCCAGTCAAAAAAGGCTTCGGAAGGCAGAAAACGCAGTATGTAAAAGCAGTCGACAATGTGAATTTTACCATTTATAAAGGAGAGACATTCGGACTGGTGGGGGAGTCCGGATGTGGAAAATCGACCACCGGAAGAACACTGATCCGTCTGTATGATGTGACGGAAGGTGAGATTTTATACGATGGCACAGATATCAGCCGCATGAAGGAGAAGCAGCTTCTGCCATACAGAAAGAAGATGCAGATGATCTTCCAGGATCCGTATTCTTCACTGAATGCGAGAATGACGGTCAGTGATATCATCGGAGAGCCGCTGGATATCCATAAGCTTGCCAGCGGGAAAGCGCGTCAGGAGCGGATCGCACAGCTTTTGGAGAATGTAGGGCTAAAGCAGGAGCACTCGAACCGTTATCCTCACGAATTTTCAGGCGGACAGAGGCAGCGTGTCGGAATCGCAAGGGCGCTGGCGGTGAATCCGGAATTCATCATCTGTGATGAGCCGATCTCTGCGCTGGATGTTTCCATTCAGGCGCAGGTCGTCAATATGCTGGAGGATATTCAGGAGCAGTACGGAATCACCTACTTATTCATTGCCCATGACCTGTCCATGGTACGGCATATTTCGGACCGGATCGGAGTCATGTATCTGGGACAGCTGGTGGAGATCGCCGCAAGCGATGAGCTGTATGAGAATCCACTGCACCCGTATACACAGGCACTCTTGTCTGCAATACCGAGCCCGTATAAGGATAAGAATAAGACCAGAATTATGCTGGAGGGTGAGGTGCCAAGCCCGATTGACCCGCCAAAGGGATGCAGATTCGCGTCCAGATGCAAGTATGCGATGGACCGCTGCAAAGAGGAAGAACCAAAGCTTAAGGAGATGGGGACAGAGCACTTCTGTGCCTGCCATTTGTACGATAAATAAGGAAAGAAAAGGAGATTTATCATGGATCAGAGAATGAAAGAACTGGCAAGGCGCCTCGTGCGCTACAGCATCAATGTACAGCCGGGGGAAAAAGTGTTGATTGAAGCAGATGAGGCGGACACAACACCGCTGGTTGAGCTGCTGATAGATGAAATCTATGAGGCGGGCGGCCTGCCGTTTGTCCAGTATGAGATCGCTTCTGTGAACAGGAAACTTTTAAGACAGTGCACAAAGGAGCAGATGTTGCTGCAGTACCAGGGATATGCGGAAATGCTCAAGGAGATGGATGCAACGGTCGGAATCCGCGGCATGCTCAACGCGGCTGAATTATCAGACGTGCCGGATGAAGGGATGGCCTGCTATTCTGACGCAAGAGCCATGCTTCGGAAATACCGCATGGATAAGAAATGGGTGCTGCTGCGCTATCCGAACCGTGCTATTGCACAGCTTGCGAATATGAGCCTGGAGGCTTATGAAGACTTCTATTACAGTGTCTGCAACCTGGATTATGCAGAGATGAAAGAAAAGGCGATGCCGCTGAAAGAGCTCATGGAGCGCACGGACAGAGTACATATCGTGGGACCGGGGACGGACCTTGAATTTTCCATCAAAGATATTCCGGTCGTACCGTGCTGTGGAGAACTGAATATCCCGGACGGGGAAGTATTTACCGCACCTGTTAAAGATTCCGTGAACGGTGTAATCACCTTCAACCTTCCATCCGTCTTCCAGGATATCTGCTTTGAGAATATCAGACTGGTCTTCAAGGATGGAAAGATTGTGGAGGCAACCTCCAACCATACCGATAAACTGAACTGGATTCTGGACACAGACGAAGGTTCCCGCTATACAGGAGAATTTTCTTTTGGAATCAATCCGAATATCAGAAAATGTACCAATGACGGAAGTATTGATGAGAAGATGTGGGGAAGCATCCATCTGACACCGGGCAATTTCTGCGACGGGGCAAGCAACGGCAATATTTCCAACATTCACTGGGATATGGTGCTGGCACAGACACCGGAGTACGGCGGCGGAAAGATCTATTTTGATGACGTGCTGATCCGGGAGGACGGAAGATTTGTATTAGAGGAGCTTCAGGGGCTGAATATATAAGATATGAAGGAGAACAATATGCAGGAAACTCTTAGATACAGGCAGGTTCATCTCGATTTCCATACCAACGGGCAGATTCCGGGGATCGGATCTGAGTTCGACCCGGAAGAATTTGCGGAAACTTTGGAAAAGGCACATGTGGATTCGATTACCTGCTTTGCGAGATGCCATCACGGATGGCTGTATTATGATTCCAAGGCGATGCCGGAGCTGATGCATCCGAACCTTGTGAACAGGAATCTGTTAAAGGAACAGATCAAGGCCTGCCACAGACACGGGATCAAGGTACCTGTCTATACAACCATACAGTGGGATGACAGGATCGCACATGAACATTATGACTGGCTGTGCCTGGATGAGAATGGCGCACCTTTCAGACAGAAACCTTTTGAACCGGGATTCTACCGCAATATATGCGTGAATACCCCGTACGTAGATTTTCTCAAAGAACATATACGCGATATTTTTGACTGTCTCGGAGAGCTGGACGGACTGTTTCTGGATATCCTGAATATCATGCCGTGCTGCTGCAATCACTGCATGGACGAGATGAGAAAACTGGGAATGGACCCGCAGGATAAGAAGGTCAGATATGAATTTGCACAGATGGTATTCGACCGTTTTCAGGCGGATATGACCGCGTTTATCCATGAGATCCAGCCGGGCTGCCCGATCTTCTATAATGTGGGATTTCTGGGAACCCAGCACAGAAAGAATAAAGACACCTTTACCCACTTTGAGATCGAGTCGCTGCCGGGAGGCGCCTGGGGCTACGGGCATTTTCCGCCGACAGCGCTGTATGCGAGGACACTGGGGCTGCCGCTTACCGGGCAGACAGGCAGATTCCATCTGGACTGGGGAGATTTCTCATCCCTGCGTTATCTGGCATCGCTCCAGTACGAGTGCTTCAGGGCGCTGGCATACGGGGGCGGCTGTTCCATCGGCGACCAGCTCCATCCGAACGGGAAGATCAATCAGCATACCTATGAGCTGATCGGAAAGGTCTATCAGGAAGTAGAAGAGAAGGAGCCGTGGTGCAAGGGGGCCGTGCCGGTCACAGAGGCAGCAGTCCTGGCGCCAATGGAATTTAAAGGCGCGTCATCTACCTTTGTCCTGGATGAGCTTTCCGGTGCCGTGAAATTTTTAAATGAGATTAATATCCAGGCAAATGTGATCGATACCCAGGAGGACTTCGAAAAGTACCGCCTGATCATCCTGCCTGACAGTATCGAGCCGATGAGTGAGGAAGTGGCTGCAAAGCTTACGGCCTATGTGGAACAGGGAGGCGCGCTGTTATGCTCCTACCGTTCCGGAATTCTGGCAGATGGCAGAAGCACCGCCGCATTCCTTCCGGCGGAGATTAAAGGGGATGCACCGTACTCCCCGGATTTCATCGTGATGGAAGGGGACGTGGCAGCAGGCATTCCTGAGATGGAATTTGTGATGTACAAACAGGGCGCAGAGCTGGAACCGCGGGAAGGCTCAGAGGTACTGCTTCGGACCATGAACCCGTATTTTAACAGGACGTGGGAACATTTCTGCAGCCACAGACATACCCCGTGCAGCTATGAATATGGCACAGCGGCACTGGTGAAAAAGGGGAATGTATATCAGTTCGCACATCCGGTCTTCTCAATCCAGGAAGACTATGCAACAGAATGGGTCAAAAAGCTGCTGGAAAATGTGGTACATGAGATCCTGGACACCCAGCTGACCAGCCACAATGGTCCGTCCTCTCTGGAATTCAAGCTGAATCAGCAGACGGAGGAGAACCGATATATCTTGCATGCCCTGCATTACATCCCTGTTAAGAAGGGAAAGAAGATGGAAATCGTAGAGGATGTGATTCCTCTTTACGATATCAGCGTAACCTTGTGTCTTGGGGAACCGGTGAAGGAGGTAAGACTCGTACCGGAAGGAAAGAAAATCGAATTTATTTCTGATGAGGAGGCAGGAAAAATATTCTTTACGATCCCGGAAATCAATGGACACCAAATGATAGAAATATCCTGTTAGGGTGCGTGGAAATCTGTTGTCAGAGACTTAAGGACAAGGAAAAAGGAGGAGAAAGATGAAAAAGGCAATATCAGTTATATTAGCAGTTACACTTGTTGCAGGAACTTTATTCGGATGTTCATCCGGCGGCGACAAGAAGGATTCAGGAGAGAAGAAGGGCGGAGAAGACAAGGCCGCCGCTGAAAAAGTGATCACATTTAATATCGGACAGGAGCCGACCACACTGGATCCTGGCCTGAACAGTGGAAATGACGGAACTATGGTGCTGAACCACATGTATGAAGGTCTGATGATCGAGAGAGACGGACAGTTTGAATGTGCAGCGGCCGAGAGCTATGATGTCAGTGACGATGGAAAGGAATATACATTCCACATCAGAGATAACAAATGGTCAGACGGCGAGCCTGTACGTGCCCAGGATTTTGAATTTGCATGGAAACGTGCACTGGACCCGGAGGTTGCTTCTACTTATTCCTGGATCTTCGAGTCCGGCGGAGTAGAGTCTTTTAAGGCAGTAGATGACAAGACTTTAGAGGTAACATTGAATTCCAACAATCCGGTATTCTTATCTCTGCTTGCCAATACCACCTTCTTCCCTCTGCGTGAGGACAAGGTCGATTACCTGAACGGTGCGTGGGCACTGGATCCGGAAAAAGTGGTTACAAACGGAGCTTTTACAATGACAGAATACAAGGCTGGCGACCGTCTTGTAATGGAAAAGAACGAGTACTATCATGATATTGACAATGTTAAGGTCGATAAGATTGTCGGACTGATGATCGTAGACCAGACAACTGCCCTGACCGCATATGAATCCGGTGATATCGATGCGATCACAGAGGTTCCGCCTGCAGAGAAACCGCGTCTGCTCAATGAAGACCCGAACTTCATGGTAAGCCCGCTGAACAGTGCGAACTTCTATGCATTTAATGTAAATAAGGCACCATTCGACGACGTAAATGTCAGAAAAGCATTAACTTATGCAATCGACCGTACGGCGATCGTAACGGATGTGTTAAAAGGCGGCGAGCAGCCGGCACACTCCCTGATTCCTAGTGTGGTTCTTGATAATGACGGAAAAGTATTCAACGAAGTGAGCGGCGACTACGGAATTCCAAAAGACGGCAGCAAGGTAGAGGAAGCAAAGAAGCTTCTTGCAGATGCAGGCTATCCGAATGGAGAAGGTTTCCCGAAGACAGAATTACTTTACAACACAAGTGAGAAAAACAAGGCTGTAGCAGAAGCAATCCAGCAGCAGTGGAAAGAGAACCTGAACATCGACGTGACTCTGGTGAACATGGAGTCTTCCGTTTTCCATCAGACAAGAGTCGCACATGACTTCGATATCTGCCGTGGCGGATGGTATGGAGATTACAACGATCCTCTGACCCATCTGGAACTGTATACAAGTGATAACTCCATGAACTATGCAGGCTGGCAGAATCCGGAATATGACAAGCTGATCAATGAGGCAAAGGTTGCCAGCGGCAAAGACCGTTATGACAAATTCTATGCAGCCGACAAGCTTCTGATGGAAAGCTATGCTTATATGCCGATTTCCTATGACGTGTACACATGCCTGATCAATCAGGACCGTGTGAGCGGATATGAGATCCTTTCCACAGGTGTATACCGCTTTATCAATGCGGATGTAACGGAGTAAAACATCAGGAAAATATAAATAAAATATAAGAAAATGTAAGAAAATGTACGGCGGGGACCGTATCGGCAGAGAGTCGGCTGATGCGGCGCCCCGCTTTTAGATAGGGGATCAGGCGGGAGAATGGCAGCAGATTAGCCTTGCAACTTTCCCGAAATCAACCTATAATAGACATATTACATAAAAAGGAGAACAGAAGTTATGAGTCAGGAAGTTTTAGCAGTTGTTGCGGGAGAAGAGATCACACAGGAGGAGTTTGATGCATTTCTGCATACCGTGCCGAGAGACCGTCAGGCATACATCTCCAATCCACAGTTCAGAAAGCAGTGCCTGGAGCAGCTGATCGCTCTGCATTTATTTGCAAAGATGGGGGAGAATCTGGAGCTGGACAAGACCGAGGAGTATGAGAAGTTCCTGGTCAATGCCAAGAGAGATATTCTCGCACAGATGGCAATGGCAGAAGTGATGAAAGATATCAAGGTGACCGATGAGGAGGCAGAGGATTACTACCATGCCAATCCGAAGCAGTTCACAAGAGGCGCTACCGTGAGTGCAAAGCACATCCTTACCGAGACAGAGGAGACAAGCAGTTCCATCCTGGAGTCCATCACAAGCGGTGAGAAGACATTTGAGGATGCAGCGAAGGAATTCTCCACCTGCCCATCAGGAGCAAAGGGCGGAGACCTGGGCGAATTCGGCCAGGGACAGATGGTGAAGGAGTTTGAGGATGCCGCATTCGCAGCCGAGATCGGACATGTTGTAGGACCTGTGAAGACACAGTTCGGATATCATCTGATCAAAGTAGAAGACAAGAAAGACTCTTCCAGCATGCCTTTCGAAGACGTGAAGGAAAGCATCAAGATGAACCTTCTGCAGCAGAAGCAGAACGCAGCATATTCCGATAAAGTAAACGAGTTAAGAAAAGAATACGTACAGGAATAGGGTGCCGTTTTCGAGGATAATTTAAGAATATTCTGACAATGGAGTGCAAAGGGGTCAGACCCCTTTGCACTCCAAACTTTTGTTCTGGAAAATTCGCCGCAGATTTGTTATACTAAAAGCATTCGCAGGAAACAGCCGGAAATATAGGAACGCAGGAGTTTTATACATATATGAAGAAAGACAGATTAGAGAAACTGGTCACAAAGTTCAGAAAGAGCATTGCCTATTATCATGATCCGAAGAATGCATATAATGAGCAGAACTGCCGGGATGAGTATATCAGCCCCCTGCTTGAGTGCCTGGGCTGGGATGTCCAGAATGTATCGGGGACTCTGCCTCAGTATCAGGAGGTGGTCTCGGAGCGGTATGCCAACAGTACCCAGCGGCCGGATTATACGCTGACCTTAAACGGGGTATCCAGGCTGTTCGTGGAGGCGAAGAAGCCGGGGGTGGATATTATCACGGATGCGGAGCCTGCCATGCAGACGAGGCGTTATGGCTGGAATGCCGGGCATAAGCTGTCGGTGCTGACTAATTTCGAGTATCTGCTGATCTATGACACGACGAATCAGCCTCAGGCCGGGGAGGGGGCATATGTCTCTCTTTTCAGAAAGTATCATTTTGAGGAATATGTGGAACACTTTGAGGAAATCTATGATCTGATCTCCCGGGAAAGTGTATACAGTGGCAGGTATGATGAGTTTGTGGAGAAGCAGTTTCCGGGCGCACAGAAGTATCAGACGGAGATTGACGCGACGTTTTTAAAGCAGATCAATGACTGGCGTCTGAATCTTGGCACGTATCTGTATGAGGCGGACGAGAAGTACCGCGATCTGGACCGGCTGAATGATGAAGTGCAGGCATTTATCAATCAGATTATCTTCCTGCGCATCTGTGAGGACAGGAACCTGCCTTTATATAGAAGCTTAAAAGAGGCGGCCGGGGATAAGGATGAACTGAAAAAGGTGCTGGGGCATACCTTCAAGGAGGCGGACAGACGATATAATTCCGGGCTTTTTGGGGGAGAGAATCCCATGTTTGACCTGGACAATGACATGATCTTTGATATGGTCATGTCCCTGTATTATCCGAAGACTCCGTATCTGTTCTATCTGATAGAGCCGGGGATACTGGGGAAGATCTATGAGAGCTTCCTGGCGGAGCGGATCGTGTGTGATGAGGACGGGATCCGCCTGGCACAGAAGTTTGAATATATTTATAAATCCGTGGTCAGTACTCCGCAGGAAGTTGTGAAGTACATGGTGAAGAATACGCTGGATAAGGTCTGTGAGGGGAAGACGCCGGAGGAGATCCTGGAACTGCGGATCGTGGATATTGCCTGCGGGTCCGGGATTTTCCTGGAGGAGGCATATCAGTATCTGGCAGATTACTGCACCCAGTGGTATACACAGCATCAGCCGGATGTTCTGCTGGATTTGGGAAGCGGGCGCAGGAAGCTGCCGATCGAGAAGAAACGGGAGCTGCTGACGAATTGTATTTACGGAGTGGATATCGATATTCATGCGGTGGAGGTGGCGAAGTTTTCACTGGTGCTTAAGCTTCTGGAGGATGAGACGGAGCCGTCTGTCAAGGTGGTGGACCCGATTCTTCCGAATCTGGATGCTAATATCCAGCACGGGAATGCGCTGGTTGACAGAGAGACGCTTGAGGAACTGGACCCGACGGTGGAGGAGCTGGTGCAGATCGTTCCTTTTGACTGGGATGAGATCAACGGGGGAGAAGGTTTTGATGTAATTCTGGGGAATCCGCCGTATGTGAAGACAGAAGATATCAAGAAACTGCACACACAGAAGGAGCAGAAGGTGTATAGCTGTTATCAGAGTGCGCACAGACAGTATGACAAATACTTTTTGTTCATGGAGCGGGCGATGGAGCTTGTAAAAGAGGATGGCTATATCTGTTATATTGTTCCCAATAAGTGGATGCGCGTGGAGTCTGGCGGGAAATTAAGAGAGCTTCTTGCCGGTCAGATTCTGGAAATTGATGATTTCGGTTCCAAGCAGCTGTTTGCGGAAAAGACGATCTACAGCTCTATCGTGACAATCGCAGGGAAAAACGTGGAAAATGTGAGCTGCCACGAGGTGAAGGATCTTGTCTCTCTGTGGACCGAAGGCAGGAAATCTGCGGTGTCGATTCCGAAGGATCAGCTGAATTCCCGGCCATGGAGGGCTTCCGGGGAAAAATCTGCAGGAGAACCCTGGTTTCTTACGGGGAATCAGGAATATTATGATATACTGGAAGGAATCAGGGGGAAGACAGAAGACATTACCGAATATATCGACATTTTCAACGGGATTCAGACCAGTGCGGAGAAAATATACCGGATTGACGGCAAAGAGATTATGGCGGAAGACGATCAGTACGTCACCTTTGTGAAAAACGGAAAAGAGTATCAGGCGGAGAAGGCGCTCCTTAGGCTGTACTTCAAGCCGAACCATCGGGAGAAGGAGAATCTGTCTTCTTATAGTAATCTGAATTTACTGAACAGAACGTACAATATTTTCCCCTATGACAGACAGGGGAATCTGATTAAAATACAGGAGATGGAGACGGTGTACCCTGAGGTGTGGGCGTACCTTTTGGATAACGAGGAGGCTCTTTTGCCTAAGTATCTTGGCGGAAAGCGGGATGTGCAGCCGCGGATGGGGGCTGATGAGTGGTACTGTTATGGAAGGCGCCAGGCCATCACAAGCCTGAATGAAAAGGAAAAGATCATCGTCGGGGTGAACCGCAGGAAGGATAACCCTCTGTATCTGCTGGACCGCAAGAATATGCTGATTGCAAGCGGCGGTACGGCGGGCTATGCTGCAGTTTCGTGCAGAGAGGGAAGCCCCTATGCGCTGGAATATATCCAGGCATGGCTGAATCATCCGCTGACGGATTTGTATCTGCAGATCATAGGCAGTGATTTCGAGGGAGATTTTATCGCGCGGGGGACTTATACGCTGCCGATGATTCCCTTCGTGAAGCTGGACTTTGACAGAGAAGAGCAGCGGATTTTATATGAAAGTGTTGTGAAGGACACGAAGAAGATCTGTGAGATCAATGAACAGATGGAAGTGAATGGGAATAAAGCGGTATGCAGTGTATTAGAGAAGGAAAAGAAAAAGCTGATAGCAGAGATCGAGAATTACATTACCCGGGTATATCAGCAGAAATTTTAGGTGGGATATTATGATATTAAGAGAAAATAGCTCCGAACAGAAGTTAAGAGGTGCATATTATACTCCACTGCCGTTAGCAGAGATGATGATCGGCCTGTTTAAGGATGACAGGGCGATCCGGTCCGTACTGGAACCGAGCTGCGGCGATGGTGTGTTTGTTGACGGCCTGATCAGGACAGGGGCTATCCGACAGATTGAGACCGTGACTGCCATTGAGATCGATCCGGGTGAGGCTGATAAGGTGTCCCGAAAAGCAGGGACTGAAGAGAAGGTAACGGTTTTGAACCAGGACTTTTTCGAGTTTTACCAGAGACACAAAGAAGACAGGTATGATCTGATTCTGGGAAACCCGCCGTATATCCGGTACCAATACCTTTCCGAGGATCAGAGGGAGAGTATGTCGGCAATCCTGACCTCCCATGGAATGAAGGCGAACAAGCTTGTGAATACCTGGGTCGGATTCCTGGTGGCATGTGTGCAGATGTTGAGTGAGCATGGCCGTATTGTCTTTGTGATCCCGGCGGAGATCATGCAGGTGGCTTACGCGGAGGATCTGCGGCTGTTCCTGGCGGATTCGCTGTCCAGGATTACTTTGATTACATTCGAGGAACTTGTATTTCCCGATATTGAGCAGGAGATTGTTGTCTTTATTGGGGAGAAGGGCGGCGATGAGAAGGGAATCCGGATCATCGAGCTGAGTAATCTGAATGACCTGAACGGACTTAACCTTGGGTTAAGTGAATTCCAGAAAATGCAGCATGTCCATGAAAAGTGGACCAAGTATTTTACGGATAAGCGGGAAAACGAACTGATCCGGGAGATTCGAAGCCATGATGGGTTTCGGAAGCTGTCGGATATTGCGGTCATCAATGTGGGTATCACGACCGGGAATAATAAATATTTTTCCGTGGATCAGAAAACGGTGGATGAGTATGGTCTGGGCGAAACAGTCCGGCCTCTGATCGGGCGCAGCTCCCATGCGCACAGTGTGTATTTTCTGGAAGAGGACTGGAAGAAGAATGTGGAAGCGGGGAAAGCGGCGTATTTGATCGATTTTCCGGACATTCCTTATAAAGAATATCCACGGAAGTATAAGAAGTATATCAGAGAAGGCGAGAAGCAGGGAGCGCATAAGGGGTATAAGTGTTCCATCCGGGAGAGATGGTACCGGATTCCTTCTATTTGGGTGCCGGATGCATTTTTCCTGAGGCGTAACAACCTCTATCCGAAGTTCGTCCTGAACTGCTGCGATGCGGTGTCCACAGATACCATGCACAGGATCAAATTCAAAGAGGGGATCGAACCCGAGCGGATTGCACTGTCGTATTACAACAGCATTTCCTTCGCATTCACAGAAATCTGCGGGAGAAGCTACGGCGGCGGAGTATTGGAGATCCTGCCCGGGGAAGTCGGAGAGATCATGGTGCCCGATCTGGATCAGCTGCCTATTGAGAAGGTGCGTGGGATTTTAGAGCAGGTAGATCGGATCATCCGGAATGATGAAGATATCGAACAGGCACTGGATCTGGTGGATGAGAAGATCCTGGTGGAAGAACTGGGGATGGAGAAAGAAATCTGCCGGGAGGCCAGGGAAATATGGAAAAAACTCCAGCGGAGAAGATTGAAGCGGAGTTAGTTGGTAAATATTGAGAATATTCTGAAAATGGAGTGCAAAAGGGTCAGACCCCTTTGCACTCCATATATTTTTTTCGATTCTATAAGTTAACTCTTGACAATCCTAACTGTATCTGGTAAAGTTACAGTATAAACTGAAACGAAAAATTATACAGATAATTAAGGAGGAAGTTGAGATATGAAATATCATGATGTGGTCATAGGATTTGGTAAAGGCGGAAAGACGATTGCCGGAGCGCTTGGGAATGCGGGAAGACGGGTTGCCCTGATCGAGAAGTCGGATAAGATGTATGGCGGGACCTGCATCAATGTGGGATGTATCCCTACGAAATCGCTGGTACACAGTGCCCAGAGTGCAGCGTTTGAATGTGTGGATTCGAAAACGGCATATGCAGATGCGGCAGCGAGGAAGACGCAGCTGGTAGAGAAGTTAAGAGGAAAGAATTTTCAAAAACTGGATACGAATCCGAATGTGACTGTGATCAATGGGACCGCATCATTTCTTTCTCCTCATGAGGTGGAAGTTGTGACAACAAAAGGGCGTATGACAATTGAAGCGGAGCGGTTTTTCATTAACACAGGGTCTTCACCGTTCATTCCGCCAATCAAAGGGATCGATGGGAATCCGTATGTATATATCAGTGAGACTCTGCTGGACCTTACGGTACTGCCGGAGAGAATGGTCATTGTAGGCGGCGGATACATCGGTGTTGAGTTTGCATCGATCTATGCAGACTTTGGAACGAAGGTCACCATTTTACAGGACGGGGCTGTATTTCTTCCGAGAGAGGATGCGGAAATCGCAGATGCGGTCAGGGAAAACCTGGAAAAGAGAGGTGCCCGGGTGCTGACAGAAGTGAAAGTCCAGGAAGTCACACAGGCAGACGGATATGCCGAGGTCCGGATCGGGACGAAGGAAGGGGAACAGGTACTTCCGGCTGAGGCTGTTCTCATTGCGACGGGGCGCAGACCAAACACGAAAGGCCTGAATCTGGAGGCTGCGGGTGTGCAGGTGGATACCCGGGGCGGGATCATCACAGATGATTCAAGAACCACGACAGCACCGCATATCTTTGCAATGGGCGATGTGGTTGGCGGGCTGCAGTTTACCTATATTTCACTGGATGATTATAGGGTTGTGGCATCAAAAGTTTTAGGCGACGGCAGTTATACACTTGACAAAAGAGGCGCAGTACCATACAGTGTATTTCTAAATCCACCTTTCTCAAGAGTCGGTATGAGTGAGAGGGAAGCGAAGGCAGCAGGCTATCAGGTGAAGATTGCGAAGCTTCCTGCAGCGGCAATTCCAAAGGCACAGGTGTTGGAGCAGCCGGAAGGGATCTTAAAGGCTGTGATCGATGCGGATACCGGGAAAATACTGGGCGCACATCTTTTCTGTGCAGAGTCCCATGAGCTGATCAACCTGGTAAAACTTGCGATGGATGCAGGGCTTGAGTATACGGTATTTAAAAATATGATCTTCACACATCCGACGATGGGAGAGGCATTGAACGATCTGTTCAATGTATAATCAAATATTTTCGGTATCGTTTGAGCCGGGATTGTGGCACGAAATGAAAACAGCTAAGAATAGGGAGAATGTGATATGGGATTTTCATTAGATGTAGGTGTACCGGTACTAACGGTATTTATTCAGGGATTAATCAGCTTCTTTTCCCCATGTGTCCTTCCATTGATACCACTTTATATCGGGTATCTGGCAGGCGGCACGCAGAAAGTGGGAGAGGACGGCAGAGTCTTTTTCAGCAGAAAAAAAGTGATGGTGAATACGTTGTTTTTCGTCATCGGGGTCAGCTTCACCTTTTTCCTGCTTGGGTTCGGTGCAAGCGTACTCGGCAGCTTTTTTAAAGGCAGCCAGACGATGTTTGCCCGGATCGGCGGAATACTGATCGTGATATTCGGTCTTTATCAGATGGGGGTATTCGGCAGATCAAAGGTCTTAAGCCAGGAGCACCGTCTTCCGTTTCATTTAGATACGCTGGCGATGTCTCCGTGGACCGCACTGGTCATGGGATTTACGTTCAGCTTCGCATGGACACCGTGCGTAGGGCCGGCACTTTCAAGCGTCCTTTTGATGTCCGCTTCGGCGAGCACAAGAGTATGGGGATTCGTGCTGATCGGCGTGTATACACTGGGCTTTGTCCTTCCATTTCTGGCGGTCGGAATATTCAGCACGTCACTTTTGGATCTGTTTAAGAAACATAATAATGTCGTGAAATACACAGTAAAGGTCGGCGGTATTCTCATGATCCTGATGGGGCTCATGATGTTCACCGGGAAAATGAATGCGGTCACAGGTTATCTCTCCAGTGTGCAGACGGCGCAGCAGGAGGATAAGGATGGTAAAAATACTGCCGGACAGGATGCGGATTCGAATACAAACAAAACAGATAAAAAGTCAGAAAAATCAGAAGAAAGTTCTGATCAGAAAACGGATGGAAAAGATCAGAATCCGGATCAGCAGTCAGGAGATAAAGGGACAGAGGCAGAGCTGCCGGCTGCAGTCGATTTTGAACTGAAAGACCAGTTTGGCAATGTGCATAAACTTTCTGATTATAAAGGAAAGACGATCTTTCTGAACTTCTGGGCAACATGGTGCCCGCCGTGCCGCGCAGAAATGCCGGATATCCAGAAGCTGTATGAGGCATATCAGAAAGAAGAAGACCCGGAGGTCATTATAATGGGCGTAGCTGGTCCAGAGTATGGCCAGGAGAAATCAGAAGACCAGGTAAAGCAGTTCCTGGAGGATAACGGGTACACCTATCCGGTCCTCATGGACCAGGGAGGTAAGATGTTTGAACAGTATGGAATCACCTCCTTCCCGACTACCTTCATGATAACAAAAGAAGGAAAGGTATTCGGATATGTGAGCGGGCAGCTGAGTGAAGAGATTATGAAAAGTATAATCGATCAGACAGTATCCGGGAAACGTGGGTAGGACGGATGGTCAGCATAGGGGTCAGACCCTTTTGCTGACCATTTTCAGAATTGTTTACGAAAAGGATAAAATAACTGTGCAGAAGGTGCTGTAAAATATCAAATGGTAGTAATTGTAGATAAAACGTTGAAAAATGTAGAAAAGTGAAATTTAGTGTTGACAAAAGGGATACACGTGTGATAATCTAATTGAGCTGTCGCAAGAGAGAACGGCTGGAAACAGGAAAACCGGGACCGATGCGGAGAAAGAAAATGAAAAAAGTTCTTGACAAACAGCACACGGTATGATAGCCTATAAAAGTTGCTGCTGACGACAACAGACGACAGCGGAAAACAACAGAAAAACAAGAAAGAACCTTGATAATTAAACAATAGACAACAAACCCTTGAAAATTTCTTATAGAGAAAATTTTTAAGAACA
>CABTYO010000025.1 GCA_902489075.1 uncultured Faecalicatena sp.
GCGGCGGCGGCTTTTCAGGACAGCAGGGGCTGGGGCGAATGCTGCCCGTTTGTTAAGGAGTTCTATAGAATATAAAAGCCGGAAATCTGGGAACAACTGACCCATCACGGGAAAATTGATATTTTCCCGCTCTGGGTCAGCCGAAAATGTGATTCGGAATCACATTTTCTCCCAGATTTCCGGCTTTTCTATTCCAAGAATTTCTAAACGCACTCTACGCATCCCACCCAGCCCCGGCTGTCCTGAAAAGCCCCGGCTGCCATCCCCGTTCGCTGGGTGCATCAGGGGGGACAGCGAGGCGGCTGTGGGGAGAATACGAAGCATATTAAAGTTACGGAGATATGCCGCATACACCTCCGGTCATAAGCGCACCGACCTCTTCCCACGAGAATTCCCACCGGAGAAATGAATCCTTCCGCCTGGAAGCACCCAGCTGCAAAGGGGGCATATCCTGGTGCGGGGCATCTTGCTAAGATTAGGGGGACTTAAGCGAAAAAGCAGAAAAAGAGGGACAAAAATCGTGATACCGAATCACGATTTTTCCTGGACCCTGAGATCAAAATCATCAGATTTTGGGCTCAGTGTTCAGGTTGTCCCTCTTTTTCTGCTTTTTCACTTTAGTCCCCCTTATCTTCGCATACAGACCCGCACCAGGATATGCCCCCTTTGCAGCGGACACTTCTTTGCCCCCTCCCATTCATTTCCCCAAAATTCTATTCATAATTTTGAATCCCCTTCATATATTGTTTAAAGAGGTGGACAAGATGAATGAGTTAAACAGAAAACGGCAGATCCTTCAGGTGCTTGCGCGTCCCATCCGGTCGATTGTTGAGGATGAGGCTCTGGATTTTGAGAAGGTACAGGAAATCCGGCTGCGGATAGGGAAACCTCTGATGGTGGTTTATGACAATGAGGAGCAGGTCCTGCCGCGAGGACAGGGTGAAGGACATCTGGTCACAAAGGAGGAGATCCGGGAGACTCTTGAGTATACGAGTCATTATTCCCTTTATGCTTATGAACATGAGATGAAGCAGGGATTTATCACGATTGAAGGGGGACACCGTGTGGGCGTGATGGGGAAGGCGATACTGGAAAATAATCATGTGAAAAATCTGCAGTATATTTCCTCGGTGAACATCAGAATGTCTCACGAGGTTCTGGGGTGTGCAGACCGGATTCTTCCGTTTATCACGAAGAACCGCCAGGTATGCCATACGCTGGTGATCTCACCGCCCAGATGCGGGAAAACGACTCTGATCCGTGACCTGATCCGGCAGATTTCTGATGGAAATACATATGTAAAAGGATGCACAGTCGGTGTTGTGGATGAGCGCTCGGAGATCGGCGGCTGCTATCTGGGAGTCGCACAGAATGAACTGGGGATGCGCACGGATGTGCTGGACTGCTGTCCGAAGGCGGAAGGGATGATCATGCTGATCCGTTCCATGGCTCCGCAGGTCATCGCGGTCGACGAGATCGGTTCAGCGGAGGATATCCACGCCATCGAGTATGCCATGCAGTGCGGCTGCAAGATGATTGCCAGTGTCCACGGACTTACCATGGACGAGGCGCATGAAAAGCCAGTGCTTGGCAGGCTGATTAAGGAACGCAGATTTGAACGTTATATTTTACTGGGAAATGAAAAACGGCCTGGAGAGGTGAAGGCAATCTATGACGAACGGGGGAGCCTTCTATGCAGAGATTTATAGGCTGCCTGCTGATCATTGGGGCAACGACAGGGGCAGGAGTCGCCTATGGCACGGAGCTGCAGCGGTATCTTGAAAAACTGCTGTATATCCGGCATATTGTGTACATGCTCAAGGGAGAGATCGAGTATTCGAATGCGCCACTGGGAGAAGTGTTCGGACGGACTGCGCTCCGTCTTAAGGAACCTTTTCGCTCCTGGCTTCGCGCCATGGAAAAACAGATTGAGAACCGGGAAGAAGCGGAGTTTTCAAGGATATGGAACCGCTCCATTGATAAATATTTGAAAGAACTGCATCTGAAAAGCGCCCACTCGATCCAGTTAAAGGAACTGGGGACATTTTTAGGACAGCTGGATGGAGAAAGCCTGGGCAGGACCATGCAGCTCTATCTCAACCGCCTGGAACTGGAGATCGAAAAAGTAAGAGAAGGGATGGCAGCTAAGAAAAGGATCAGCAATTGTCTTGGTGTGATGGGAGGGATTTTTCTTGTTGTCATATTGTTGTAAAAAAGAATGCTGCAGGGAAAGTAGCTGTAAGCAGACAAAACGCAGAATAAACAGGAGGAGTCCATGACCATAAATCTGATTTTTAAAATTGCGGCAGTCGGGATACTGGTCTCGATTCTGAGCCAGGTGCTCAAACACAGCGGAAGAGATGAACAGGCATTTCTGACGAGCTTTGCAGGGCTGATACTGGTTCTGTCCTGGGTGCTGCCGTATATTTACGATTTGTTTACATCGATCAAACAGTTGTTTTCGTTATAATTTGTTTTCACTACAATTTATTTTCATTACAGCTTGACTTCGTTACAGCTTATTTTCATCAGGGCTTATTTACATTACAGCTTAAGAGCACAAGAATGCAAAGGGGAGCGTTTTTATGAATATGATCCAGATCGGGATAATCGGTGTCATCGGGGCACTGTTATCCATCCAGTTCAAAGGCGGGAAATCAGAATATGGCATCTACATGAGCGTTGCAATCAGTATCCTGATCTTTGCGTGTATTGTAGACAAGCTGGAGCTGTTCGTGAGAACTGTTTCCCAGGTAAGCGCGTACGTCAAAATTGATACAAGCTATCTGGCGGCCATGTTGAAAATGATCGGGATTACCTATATAGCGGAATTTTCGTCCAGTGTCTGCAAAGATGCGGGGTATCAGACCATCGCGGTCCAGATCGAGATTTTCAGCAAGCTGACGATCCTGGCACTGGGACTGCCGGTCCTGTTAGCACTGCTTGAGACGATCAGGGAGTTTCTGGCATGAGAGGGGGAAAGAAGAGAAAATGGATGGCATGTGTGTGTCTGCTTTTCCTGCTGATCGCAGTCCCGGCGGTCGTGAATGCAGAGGAAAATGAGGATTCACAGATCGATTACGATGCAGTTGAGAATGAAACACAGCAGAAGCTTTTCTCGGAATTTGATTTCACGGAGATTGACGACAGTCTTAAGAAAATTTTCCCGGAGCAGAAGATGGGCTTTCAGGATCTGGTCTCATCCCTGATCAGCGGGGAGAGTGAAAATGCGGGAGAGGTGGTCATGCAGTTCATCTCGGACCAGCTGAACTATGAATTCCGCTACAATAAGCAGAATCTGGCATATATGCTTCTGATTGCAGTCGTCGCGGCAATTTTTACGAATTTTTCAAACGCCTTTCAGAACAAGCAGGTATCAGAGATCAGCTTTTATGTCCTGTACATGCTGCTGATCACCATGTGTCTGAATGCATTCCGCATTGCAATGGCGGGGATCGAAGGGCATCTGGAACTCCTTTTAGACTTTATGAGAGTACTCACGCCCAGTTATTTTCTGGCAGTGGCGATCGCGTCAGGGAGCAGCAGTTCTCTGATTTTTTATAATATCGTGCTCTTTCTGATCTATATTGCAGAGACACTGATCCTGAGATTCCTCCTGCCGCTCGTAAATATCTATATTATGGTACAGGTGATGAATTATCTGGCAGGGGAAGAATACCTGTCCCAGTTTGCGGAACTTCTAAAGAAACTGATTACCTGGATGCTAAAGACGCTTGTGACATGTGTGATCGGGATCAATGTAATCCAGGGGATGCTGGCGCCTGCGATCGATGCCTTAAAGCGCAGTGCACTGACGAAAACGGCTGAGGCAATTCCGGGGATCGGCAATGCGATCGGAGGTGTGACGGACGTGGTTCTTGGGACCGCGGTTCTGATTAAAAACGGGATCGGAATGGCTGGCGCGGCAGTTGTAGTTGCAATCTGCGCGGTTCCCCTCCTGCAGATGGCCATCATGATGCTGATGTATAAGCTTGCGGCGGCGCTTGTCCAGCCGGTCTCCGATAAACGGATCACCGGATGCATCAGCAGTGTCAGTGAGGGCTATGAACTGCTCGTAAAAGTCGTATTTTCCACAGGATTATTATTCCTGCTGACAATCGCGGTCGTGACCGCGTCAACGACATAACCATGTCAGATCCGTGACCGCGTCAGCGGCGTAACCATGCCAAAGCCGTAACAGAAAGGAGGGCGGAAATGTTTGATTTTCTATATGAATGGATCCAGAACCTGGCGTTTTATCTGGTGATTATCACCGCAGTCATCCAGATCCTTCCGGGGAAGAGTTATAAAAAGTATATCCAGTTCTTTTCCGGCCTGGTTATGATTCTGCTGATGCTGACGCCGGTGATGAAACTGACAGGGACGAAGGAGCATTTTTATGAGCTCTATCACAGCAGAGAGTACGAGATGGAAAAAGAGGAACTGACCAGACAGCAAAGTTATATGGAAGATCTTGATTTTCTGGACTTCCTGCCCGATGAATATCAGCCGGAGACTGCAGAAGAGGAGGAAACGGTTCAGAATAAGGTAGAAGTGGAGGAGATACGCTTTGGACAATAAATGGAAAGAAATTCTGGAGAAAATAAAAGAAAAAGCGTCACTCCTGAAGAAAAATCAGCTGTTGATCATTCTGCTGCTTGGAATTCTGCTTGTTGTGATCGCCATACCCACTCCGGGGAAAGACAAGAATACAAAAGGGGAGGCGGAGAGTAAATCACTTTCGGATTCTTCCGGCAGCGCATATACGGATTCGAGTGAGGCGTACGAGGAATATCTGGAAAAACGTGTGGCAAGAACTTTAGAATATGTGCAGGGGGTGGGAAAGGCAGAGGTGATGATTACATTAAAATCATCCGGCCAGAAAATCATAGAAAAAGATTCTAAAAGCACCAGCCAGAAGACACAGGAAGAGGACAGCTCGGGAGGTACAAGGAGCGTGCAGGACAATACAAGTGATAAAACAAGTATCTACAAACAGGGATCGGACGGCTCACAGTCGCCTTATGTAAGCAAGGAACTGACACCGGAGATCTCCGGCGTGGTCGTGATTGCAGACGGCGGGGACAATGCGGTGGTGGTACAGAATATTACCGAGGCAATCCAGGCATTATTCGGCGTAGAGGCGCATAAAATTAAAATAATGAAAAGGACTGATACATAAAAAGGAGGATTCAAGTGAAGCGTTTATTTAAGAAAAATCAGATCATCATTACTACCCTGGCAGTTATGATTGCCATTGCCGGATACCTGAATTATTCAGGGCGGCTGTTCGGAGAAGCAGACAAAGGTACGACACAGGCCAATGCAGAACTGGCCAATAAGGAACTGCTCGACATCTCGGAGGAGGACATTGAGACGGGCACCGGTGATATCGCAAGCAATGATTCCGATGTGGAAGGCACACCGGGCGAGGCGGTTTTAACGAACAGCGGTGCAGACACCACGGTCGCACAGGCAAAGGTGGCCAGAGAACAGGTGCGTGCACAGAACAAAGAGACACTTCAGGCCATCATCGACAACACCAATATCAGCGAGGATGAGAAGAGCGATGCGGTTGCACAGATGGTAAAGATGACAGAACTTTCCGAGCAGGAGGTTGCAATCGAGACACTGATGGCTTCCAAAGGATTTTCCGACGCGGTCGTGAGCCTGACAGAGGACTCCGCAGATATCGTTGTGGACAGCGCAGAGCTGACTGATGCGAACCGGGCTCAGATCGAGGACATTGTCACAAGAAAATCAGACATTGCCCCGGAAAATATCGTGATCACGCCGATTCATGCAACAGCGGAATAAGAAAGAAGCGGACAGCATAAAAGAAAGATGGCTGGTTACTAAGCAGATTTTAGTGGCTGGAAATATTTTGCACAATTTTATGGGCCCAAATACATAAAAGGTGTAAAAAATCTGGAAATTGGGCAGAATATTTCCAGTAAACAATTGCGGCAGACCTTCACTTATGTTAAAATTATTCAATGTGCTTAGATAGAGGAGATTGAAAAATTATGTCAGAGATTACGAATGAAATAAAGAAAAGAAGAACGTTTGCGATCATTTCCCATCCTGATGCGGGAAAGACCACACTTACGGAGAAGTTCCTGCTTTACGGCGGCGCCATCAACCAGGCAGGCTCTGTAAAGGGGAAGGCAACTGCAAAGCATGCGGTTTCAGACTGGATGGAGATCGAGAAGGAGAGAGGTATTTCCGTCACCTCCTCAGTACTGCAGTTTAACTATGGCGGGTACTGCATTAATATCCTGGATACACCGGGGCATCAGGATTTCTCGGAGGATACGTACCGTACACTGATGGCGGCCGATTCCGCGGTCATGGTGATCGACGCTTCCAAGGGTGTCGAGGCGCAGACAAGGAAGCTGTTCAAGGTCTGCGTGATGCGCCATATCCCGATTTTTACATTTATCAATAAGATGGACAGAGAGGCAAGAGATACCTTCGAACTTCTGGATGAGATCGAGAAGGAACTGGGAATCGCGACCTGCCCGGTCAACTGGCCGATCGGTTCAGGAAAAGCCTTTAAGGGCGTGTATGACAGGGCGCAGAAAGAAGTGGAGCTGTTCTCTGATACAAATAAGGGAACGACCACCGGCGAGGTACGCAAGATTGAGGCCAACAACCCGGAGCTGGACTGGATCCTCGGGACAGAGGCGAAGATCGCGCTGGAAGACGAGATCGAGCTGCTGGACGGTGCATCCGCAGAGTTTGACCAGGAGATGGTAAATAAAGGAGAGCTGTCACCGGTATTTTTCGGCTCCGCGTTGACGAATTTCGGTGTGGAGACATTTTTACAGCATTTCCTGAAGATGACGAGCTCACCGCTGCCAAGAATGTCAGACCACGGTGAGATCGATCCGATGACAGAAGAAGATTTTTCCGCGTTTGTCTTTAAAATTCAGGCAAACATGAACAAGGCACACCGCGACAGAATCGCGTTTATGAGGATCTGTTCGGGCAAGTTCGATGCGGGAATGTCCGTCTACCATATACAGGGCGGCAAAGACGTGCGTCTCTCCCAGCCCCAGCAGATGATGGCAAGTGAGAGGAAGATCATAGAAAATGCATACGGCGGAGATATCATCGGTATCTTTGATCCGGGTATTTTCTCTATTGGAGATACACTGGCGACCTCCAAGGAAAGATTTGCCTACGAGGGAATCCCGACCTTTGCGCCGGAACATTTTGCAAGGGTGCGCCAGGTAGATACCATGAAGAGGAAGCAGTTCGTCAAGGGAATCAACCAGATCGCCCAGGAAGGTGCGATCCAGATCTTCCAGGAATACAACACCGGAATGGAAGAGATTATCGTTGGAGTCGTAGGTGTCCTGCAGTTTGACGTGCTCAAATACCGTCTGGAAAATGAATATAACGTGGAGATCCGTCTGGAGAACCTTCCATATGAATATATCCGCTGGATCGAAAACGAAGAGATCGACATGGACAAACTGGTCGGAACCTCAGATATGAAGAAGATCAAAGACTTAAAAGACCGTCCGCTGCTTCTGTTCGTGCACGAATGGAGCATCCGCATGACACTGGACCGCAACAAAGACCTGATCCTTTCCGAATTTGGACGTTCCTGATATTTCCCTTTGCAAACATAGGGATATTTGTTATAATGGAAAAAGGACAAAATAAAAAGAATTAAACCGACGGGAGGTTTTTACAAATGGCAAAGGATGAAAGAAATACTTATACAATACAGAACGACTCCAGCATGGGAGAAGTTAAGATTGCAGACGAAGTCGTAGCAATCATAGCAGCGCTCGCAGCCACAGAGGTAGAAGGCGTTGCATCCATGGCAGGGAACATCACGAACGAACTGATCAGCAAGCTCGGAATGAAGAACCTTTCCAAAGGAGTAAAAGTGGACGTGCTTGAGGGAGTCGTAACCGTATCCCTGGCACTGAACCTGAAATATAACTACAGTATCATGGAGATCTCATCCAAGGTGCAGGAGAAGGTAAAGAACGCAATCGAGAACATGACCGGGCTCGAAGTCGCAGACGTCAACATCAAAGTAGCCGGGGTCGAGATGGAGAGTCAGGAGTAGGCAGATGGGACGCTTGGTGTAAGCCCAGCCGGAACCTGGCGGTGAGGCCACGATGCCGATGCAGAGTGCGCACCGTTTGCTAACGGATTCTAAGAACAAAAAAGTGGAAAATGGAGGTACGGCTGACACATCACGGGAAAATTGATATTTTCCCGCTCTGGGTCAGCCAGAAATGTGATTCGGAATCACATTTCTTCCTCCATTTTCCGCTTTTTTGTTCTAAGAATCCATAAGCGCACTATAAGCACCCTGCATCGGCATCGTTCCCTGACTGGCGTCCTGTTTCCTCACATTTCCCGAAAGTATGTTTTCCAAGAATAGTTGCAAAGAGAAGGGAACCTGTAGTATAATAACTAGAGTCACAATTGGAAAGGAGCCGCTATGACTAGAAGAGAACTTCGGGAACATATTTTTAAGATGTTGTTCCAGATTGAATTTAATGATATGAGTGATATGCCGGAGCACTTGCTTCTTTATTTTGATAATTTAGAGAGTGCCACAGATGAAGATAAAGAGTACATACAGAGGAAATTTGAAGCTGCAGCAGAGAAAGTGCAGGAGATTGACCAGATTCTGAATGAGAATACGACAGGGTGGAAGACTACCAGAATGAGTAAGGTGGATCTGACGATTCTGCGTCTTGCTGTATATGAGATGAAGTGGGATGATGATGTTCCGACTGGTGTTGCCATCAATGAGGCCGTGGAGCTGGCGAAGCGGTTCAGCGGCGAAGAGGGACCTTCTTTTGTTAATGGAGTGCTCGGTAAGCTGTCTCATTAGAGGAGGGCACTGGAATGCCAAACGTGTATACGGTAAAGCAGGTCAATTCGTATATTAAGAATATGTTCACCCAGGATTTTATGCTGAATCGGATCTATGTAAAGGGTGAAGTATCTAATTGTAAATATCATACGTCAGGGCATATATATTTTTCACTGAAGGATGAGTCCGGCACGATCGCCTGCGTGATGTTCGCGGGTTCGCGGTCTGGACTTTCTTTTCGTATGCAGGAAGGACAGCAGGTCATCGTTCTGGGGTCTGTCAGTGTGTATGAGAGGGACGGAAAGTATCAGCTGTATGCCAGGGAGATTATTTTAGATGGTGCGGGACTTCTGTATGAGAAGTTTGAGGCACTGAAGAAGGAACTGGAAGAGATGGGGATGTTTGCGAAGGAGTACAAGCAGCCAATCCCTTCTTATGTTAAGACGGTCGGGATCGTGACGGCGCCTACGGGGGCTGCGGTGCGGGATATTATCAATATCGCATCCAGGCGGAATCCGTATGTGCAGCTGATCCTTTATCCTGCGCTGGTGCAGGGCGAAGGGGCTGCGGCGAGCATTGTCCGGGGAATTGAGACGCTGGAGAAGAAGGGCGTGGATGTGATGATCGTTGGACGGGGCGGAGGCTCGATCGAGGACCTCTGGGCCTTCAATGAGGAGAGTGTGGCAAGGGCCATCTTTGACTGCCGGGTTCCCATTATTTCAGCAGTAGGACATGAGACGGATACGACGATTGCGGATTTTGTGGCGGATCTTCGTGCTCCGACACCCTCGGCGGCAGCGGAACTGGCGGTCTATGAGTATCTCGGGGTCGCGGGGACGATGCGGGATTACGAGGCACGCATGAGAAGAAGCATGATGCAGCGGATTTCTGCAGAGAGAAGAAAGACTGAGCAGGCGGCACTGAAGCTTAAGCTCATGCATCCGAGGCAGAAGCTTTTGGAGAAGCGGCAGCGCGCTGCTGACCTGGAACAGAGGCTCAGGTTTCTGATGGAGGACTGCCTGAATCAGAGAAGGCACCGTTTTGCACTGTATGTGGAACAGATGAAGGGGCTTTCACCCCTCGCCAAGCTGAATCAGGGGTATTCCTATGTGGAAGGACCGTCGGGTGAGAATGTGAAGTCTGTACATCAGATAAAGCAGGGCGATCAGATCAGGATTTTTATGACGGACGGACATGTCCGGGCGGAAGTAAAAGAGATTACGGAAGTAAATGATATTACAGAAGTAAATGATATTGCAAAATAAAGGAGATTGCGGAGGTGAAAGAGAATGGCAGGTAAGACAGCCAGCAAGACAGCCGAAAAGACAAAAGAAGAAAAGAAGCTTTCTCTGGAAGAACTCTTTGAGAATCTGGACGAGGTAGTCGCAAAGCTGGAGGGCGAGGACATTTCCCTGGAGGAATCCTTTCAGATGTACCAGAAGGGGATGGAGATGTTAAGAGAGTGCAATGAGACGATAGATACAGTTGAGAAGAAGGTCCAGATGCTGGATGAGGATGGTGAAGCTCATGATTTTTAAAGAAGCATATGAGAGAAAAGTACAGGAGATTGAAGAGATTTTAAAAGCATATCTGCCGGAACAGACCGGGTATCAGAAGGTGATCATGGAGGCCATGGAGTACAGTCTGATGGCTGGAGGCAAGAGGCTTCGGCCCATGCTGATGAAGGAGACTTACCGGCTGTTTGGCGGGAAAGATGTGCTCATCGAGCCGTTTATGGCGGCCATCGAGATGATCCATACCTACTCTCTGGTGCACGATGATCTGCCTGCTATGGATAATGATGATTATAGAAGAGGCAGAAAGACGACGCATGTGGTGTATGGGGAAGACATGGGGATCCTTGCCGGGGATGCATTATTAAACTATGCATTCGAGACAGCGGCGAAGGCATTCGACATGGCTCCTGAATCCAGCTTAAGGATTGGAAAGGCCATGCAGATACTGGCGGGGAAGGCAGGGATCTACGGCATGATCGGCGGCCAGGTGGTAGATGTCAAGTCAGCCGGAAGCCGGATTTCCGGAGAGGTGCTGGATTTTATCTATAAGCTGAAGACAGGCGCTTTGATCGAATCCTCCATGATGATCGGCGCGGTGCTTGCAGGTGCGGATGAATCGCAGATAAAGACCGTGGAGGAGATTGCAGGGAAGGTTGGTCTCGCATTCCAGATTCAGGATGATATTCTGGATGTGACGAGTACGGCGGATGTCCTGGGCAAGCCGATCCACAGTGATGAGAAGAATGAGAAGACGACCTATGTTACATGGAAGGGACTAAAGGAAGCAGAAGCTCTTGTGGAGCAGATCTCCATGGATGCCATTTTGAAGCTTAAGGCTCTTAATCCGCCGGATACGTATCTTGCAGAGCTTCTGGAGTCCCTGATCCATCGGGAGAAATAAAAAGCAGGAAAGAGGAATTCCTTATGATCTTAGAGAAAATTCAAAAGGAAAATGATATCAAACAGCTGGAGCCGGAGGAGCTGGGGCTTTTAGCGGATGAAATCCGGGAATTTCTGATTGAGAAGATCAGTGTGACGGGGGGACATCTGGCATCGAACCTTGGTGTTGTGGAGCTGACGATGGCGCTGCATCTGGCATTTGACCTGCCAAAGGACAAGCTGATCTGGGATGTGGGGCATCAGGCGTATACCCATAAGCTCCTGACCGGGCGCAGGGCGGGGTTTGATGACCTTCGCAAATATGGGGGCATGAGCGGATTCCCGAAGCGCAAGGAAAGTGACTGTGATGCCTTTGATACGGGACACAGTTCCACGTCAATCTCGGCGGGCTTAGGCTATGTCGCTGCCCGGGATATCCAGGGAGAGGACCATCATGTTGTCTCCATCATCGGGGATGGCTCCATGACCGGGGGAATGGCCTATGAGGCTTTGAACAATGCCTCCCGCCTGAAGAGTAATTTTATTATCGTACTGAATGACAATAACATGTCCATCTCTGAGAATGTAGGCGGCATGTCCAGATATCTGAATGGCCTGCGCACGGCGGATGCCTATGTGGGACTTAAGAAAGGGGTAGAGGATACACTTCTTAAGATCCCGGTGCAGGGCGAGAAGATCATACACCAGATGAAGAAGACGAAGAGCGGGATCAAGCAGCTGATCGTTCCGGGGATGTTTTTTGAGGATATGGGAATCACCTATCTGGGTCCGGTAGACGGCCATGATGTGAGAAAGCTCTACAAGGCTTTTAATGAGGCAAAGAGAGTGGACCATGCAGTCCTGGTACATGTCCTGACCAAGAAAGGGAAGGGCTATGAGCCGGCGGAGAAGAACCCGGCGCGTTTCCATGGGACAGGCCCTTTTATTATCGAGACAGGGGAAGCAAAGTCCAGCAGTGGGAAGGACAGCTATACGGACGTCTTTTCCAAGGTGCTGTGTGATATCGGCAGGAACAATGAGAAGGTGGTGGCAATCACTGCGGCGATGGCTGGAGGGACCGGGCTGGACCGCTTCAAGAAGCGGTTCCCGGATCGTTTCTTTGACGTTGGAATCGCGGAGGAGCATGCCCTGACCTTTGCGGCAGGACTTGCTGCGGGCGGGATGAAGCCGGTAGTGGCATTGTATTCATCTTTCCTGCAGAGGGCCTATGACCAGGCGATCCATGACATCTGCCTGCAGAGACTTCCGGTGGTGCTGGCAGTAGACCGTGCCGGGCTGGTTGGAAGCGACGGGGAGACCCATCAGGGATTATTTGACCTGTCCTTTTTATCCACGATTCCGAATATGACCGTGATGTCGCCTAAGAATCGGTGGGAGATGGCGGATATGCTCCGGTTTGCCGCAGATTTTGACTGCCCGATTGCCCTGCGCTATCCAAGAGGCGAAGCTTATGAGGGACTCAGGGAATTCCGTGCACCACTGGAATATGGCAAAAGTGAGCTGCTGTATGAGGAGGAAGACATCGTGCTGTTCTTTGTGGGGCACATGGCTTCTCTTGCGGAAAAGGTGCGGTTACGGTTAAAGAATATCGGCTACAGCTGCAGCCTTGTGAATGCCCGGTTTGTAAAGCCGCTGGATCAGGAGATGGCAGATGAGATGGCAAAGGAGCATACGCTCTTTGTCACGATCGAGGAGAATGTCCTGACAGGCGGATATGGCGAACAGCTGCTGGAATATGTATCCAGGGCCCGCCTGAATGTACGGGTGTTAAATATTGCAATACCGGATGATTATGTGGAACATGGAAACGTGGATGTCCTGCGCCGTGAGGTGGGGCTTCATGAGGATACTATTGTGAAACAGATCATTACCGAATATGTGACGATAAGGAAAGAATAGACATGAAGGAACGATTAGATGTTCTGCTTGTGAAACGTAATCTTGCAGAATCCAGAGAAAAAGCAAAAGCAATTATTATGTCAGGCAATGTGTTTGTAGACGGAGAGAGGGAGGACAAGGCAGG
The DNA here is from genome assembly GCA_902489075.1 of uncultured Faecalicatena sp. Taxonomy (GTDB): domain Bacteria; phylum Bacillota; class Clostridia; order Lachnospirales; family Lachnospiraceae; genus Faecalicatena_A. The sequence continues at coordinate 13,292 of CABTYO010000025.1, forward strand.
TTCTTCCTTCCCGGAGGATGTGCAGATTGAAGTGAAGGGACATACCCTGCCTTATGTCAGCCGCGGCGGATTAAAGCTGGAGAAGGCACTTGCCAGTTTCGATGTTACCGTGGAAGGCAAAGTCTGTACAGATGTCGGTTCTTCGACGGGAGGCTTTACTGACTGCATGCTTCAGAATGGAGCGGTAAAAGTATTTGCCATTGATGTGGGAAGAGGACAGCTGGACTGGAAGCTCCGCCAGGACGAGAGAGTCGTCTGCATGGAGAAGACCAACATCCGCTATGTGACACCTGAGGATATCGGGGAACCGGTAGATTTCTCTTCCATCGATGTCTCCTTTATTTCCCTGACAAAAGTACTGGAACCGATCCGCAATTATCTGACGCCGGACGGGGAGATCGTTGCCCTGATCAAGCCGCAGTTTGAGGCGGGGCGTGAAAAAGTAGGGAAAAAAGGCGTGGTGAGAGAGCGCAGCACCCACCATGAAGTGATTGAAAAAGTTGCTTCTTATGCGAATTCGATCGGTTTTGAGATCCTGAATATCGATTTTTCTCCGATCAAAGGGCCGGAAGGCAATATCGAGTATCTGATTCATTTAAAGAAGCATGAGGGCGAAGCGCCGGAGATCACAGTAGACCTTAAGTCCGTTGTGGACCAGGCTTTTGAAACTCTGGCAAAATAAGAGGTGGATGATGGATAATTTTTATATGATAACCAATATGCTCAAGGACGGCGGCCTCAAAATTACAAAAGAGATCATGAGTTATATCGAACAGAATGGGAAACGCTGTATCCTGTCTAAGAAAGATGAGGAAGGGCACATCATCCCCGGGACGATCCCGAAAGGGATGGACTGTGCGCTTGTGTTGGGCGGGGACGGAACTCTGATCCGCGCTGCCAGAGAGCTGGAAGGACACAATATCCCGCTTCTCGGGATTAATCTCGGTACACTTGGATATCTGACGGAGGTGGAATTAAGCGATTATAAAGAGGCTTTAGATAAGCTTTTCGCCGCCACACCTGTGATCGAGGAGCGCATGATGATGCACGGCACAGTAGAAGGGCTGATCGATGACGTGGCCATGAACGATATCGTTGTGACCAGGGAAGGAAGCCTCAGGGTAGTGCATTTTAATGTATACGTCAATGGTGAGATGCTCAACAGCTATCTGGCGGATGGTGTGATTATCTCCACGCCGACAGGGACGACCGGATATAATCTTTCCGCGGGCGGGCCGATCGTGGAACCGACGGCGAGCATGTTCGTGATCACGCCGATCTGTTCCCACGCACTGAATACAAGCAGTGTGGTCCTTTCTGCAAAGGATACGATCGAGGTGGAGATCTGTGAAGGTCGTTACGGAAGGACGGAACATGCCAGCGTTACATTTGACGGCGCCAGTACGGTGCCGCTGGTAACAGGGGACAGGATCCTGATCCGTAAGTCACAGGAGACAACGAAACTGGTGAAATTGAGCAAAGAGAGTTTTATGAAGACTATGCGCAAGAAAATGAAAGGAAACTAGAACAATGAAGGTCAGTCGTCATGCAAAAATAATCGAATTAATCAGCCAGAATAATATTGAAACTCAGGAAGAACTGGCGGACCGTCTGAATAACGCAGGCTTTAAGGTGACGCAGGCAACGGTGTCCAGAGATATCCGCGATTTGAAGCTTACCAAGGTATCAGTAGACGGCGGCAAGCAGAAGTATGTGGTGTTAAAGCCTGAGGAAGACCAGATGAGCGAAAAGTATATCCGTGTTTTAAAAGACGGGTATGTTTCGATGGATATGGCACAGAATATTCTTGTTATTAAAACGGTCTCAGGCATGGCAATGGCAGTTGCGGCGGCAGTCGATGCAATGAAATGGAAAGAAGTTGTGGGATGTATCGCAGGCGACGATACGATTATGTGTGCGGTCCGCTCTGTGGAAGAGACGGTAGCTGTCATGGACAAGATTCGTAAGATTGTGTCTAAAGGGAATTAGGAAGAATATGTTACAATACCTGCATGTAAAAAATTTAGCGTTGATCGATGAAATTGAAGTAGAGTTCCGGAAAGGCTTAAATATCCTGACCGGAGAGACAGGAGCCGGAAAATCTATTATTTTAGGCTCTGTGAACCTTGCCCTGGGAGGCAGGTACAATGCAGACATGCTGCGCAGGGGTGCACAGGCAGGTCTGGTAGAACTGATCTTTACCATAGAAGATGAGGCCATGGAAAAGCAGCTTGAAGCACTGGATATCTTCCCGGAGGACGGGATGATCGTACTGACCAGAAAGCTGATGGAGGGACGCAGCATCAGCAAGATCAATGGGGAGACGGTCAATATGGGTGTCCTCAAGGATGTAGCCAGTATGCTGATTGATATTCACGGACAGCATGAACATCAGACCCTGCTGCATAAGAAGAACCATCTGGCGCTCCTGGATATCTATGCGGGAGAAGAACTGGAGAAGCTGAAAAAGAAAGTCCTCAAGTCCTACCGCGAATACCAGAAGTGCTTAAGAGCTCTGGAAGAATCCGGCATGGATGAGCAGGCCAGGCTTCGGGAAATCTCCCTGATCGAATTTGAAGTGAATGAGATTGAGGAAGCCAGTCTGTGTGACAGAGAGGATGAGGAACTGGAAGCTCTTTACCAGCGCATGACAGAGAGCCGGCGCTTTACAGAAGGGATTGCAGAGACTTATCAGTATACAAGCGAATCAACATCTGCTAATGCCAGTGACCTTCTAAGCCGTGCAATCCGGGCGTTTCAGGATGTCAGCGGCTGTGATGACAAGGGAGCCTCCCTGTATGGACAGTTGGTGGAGATCGACAGTCTTCTGAATGATTTTAACAGGGAATTATCGGAGTATCAGAAAAGTTTTGAATTCTCTGAAGAAGAGTACTATGAGACTGAGAACCGTTTGAATGAGATTAATCATTTAAAGGCAAAATATGGAAACAGTGTCAGTGAGATCCGGGAATATCTTCGCGGGCGCAGGGAAAGACTAACGGAACTGAGAGATTACGAAAATTATATTGCAGAACTCAATACAAGTCTGTCCGCATGTGTCAAAGAACTGGAGAAGCACTCCGCGGCACTGAGCAGGGCCAGAAAGAAAGCCAGCGTCACATTTGTAAAGGAGATTACACAGGGACTCAAAGACCTGAATTTTCTGGATGTGAGGTTTGAGATGCGCCTGGATACGCTGGATGCCTATACGGCAAATGGAAAGGATGACGGCGAGTTCTATATTTCCACGAATCCGGGGGAAGCGCTAAAGCCGCTTGGCAGTGTGGCTTCCGGCGGAGAGCTTTCCAGGATCATGCTTGCCATCAAAGCGGTCCTGGCAGATAAGGAAGATACACCGACTCTGATCTTCGATGAGATCGACACCGGAATCAGTGGAATCACGGCCGGGAAGGTTGCAGAGAAGATGCACGTAATCGGAAAAAGCCGTCAGGTGATCTGCATCACGCATCTGCCACAGATTGCTGCGATGGCGGATGCCCATTATATGATTCAAAAAGAAGCACAGGGGAATACGACAAAAACAGAAATTTTCTGCCTGGAGGAGACAGAATCCGTCAAAGAGCTTGCAAGGCTTCTGGGCGGCGCCAATGTGACAGGAAAGATTCTGGAGAGTGCTGCAGAAATGAAAGAAATGGCAAAGCGTGAAATATAATACCAGAGTGAAAAGACTCATGCACACACATACTAAAAACGGATACCAGACTGGTACCCGTTTTTTTCTTTTAATATAACATTCCATGCGCAAGCGTATGGGTGCAGAAAGGGGTGTGGATGCATGAACAAACGCTTTAGGAGCCAGATTACAGTGTTTTTTAGTGCTGTCTTACTGGCATTTGGGGCAGGATACCTGGGATGGAGTGCGGCTGACGCAGCGGATCAGGCCGAGGTCAGCACAGAGACGATCAGTGAAGATACGGTCCTGCTCGGAGGAATGCCGGTCGGTATCTATATGGAGACAGACGGCGTGATGGTGCTGGATACAGACCATGTCAAAGGCACGGACGGAGCAGAGCACGAGCCTGCCGCCCGGCTGGTGAAATGCGGAGATTATATCACAGGGCTGAATGGAAACAGGATTGACAATAAGAAAGAACTGATGAATGCATTAAAGGATCTGGATGAAGATGAAGTGGTCTTAAGCCTGCGCAGAGAGGGAGAGAATATTGACGTCCGTCTCAGACCTGTGGAATGCGGGGCGGATGACTATAAGCTTGGAATCTGGGTCAGGGATAATGTACAGGGACTGGGGACCATTACGTTTTTGACAGGAAACAGCGAGTTCGGTGCACTGGGACACGGAATTCACGACACGGATACAAACGTGCTTCTGTCGATTGCGGACGGCACACTGTACAAGACCAGTATCCATTCGATCAAAAAAGGCGAAAACGGCCTTCCGGGCAGTATGGAAGGGATCATTGTCTACAATGGATACAATAAACTGGGAACCATCGACAAAAATACAGATGAGGGAATCTATGGAAAAGTCGACAAGATAGACGACCTTTTTACAGAACAGATCCCCATTCAGACAGCAGCAAAAGAAGAGGTCGAAACAGGCGACGCGACAATACGTTGCTTTGTCGACAACGAGATCAAAGAGTACAGCATAAAGGTGACAGATATCGACTATTCCGGACGGGAAGCGAACAAAGGTCTGGTCATTCAGGTGACAGACCCCGAACTCCTTGAAAAGACTGGGGGAATCATTCAGGGGATGAGCGGCAGCCCCATCATTCAGAACGGAAAACTGATCGGCGCAGTAACTCATGTATTTGTGCAGGATTCCACAAAAGGCTACGGCATTTTTATCGAAAATATGCTCGAAAATGTTGCAAGTCACACTTTGTCGAATTAGAGAAACAAATTCTCCTTGATTCTGCAATCATTGGCAGATATAATAATCGAGTGGCGTTTCCTTGGATCCGGGTCCTGATGAGGAGAGAGGGATTATGGAACATTTGAACGTGGCCATTGCTGATGATAATGAAAGGATCTTGGATTTACTTGAAGAAATCATTAACATGGACAAAGAGCTGAATGTGGTGGGAAAGGCTAAAAACGGTGAGGAGATGTGTCAAATCATCAAAAATAAACAGCCAGACGTGGTTCTTCTTGATCTGATTATGCCGAAAATGGACGGATTGACCGTAATGGAGAAGATCAATCAAGATAAAACCATGACAAAACGCCCTGATTTTATTGTCGTAACAGCAGTTGGCCAGGAGAAAATTACAGAAGACGCATTTAACAAAGGCGCGAATTACTACATCATGAAACCTTTTAATAACGAGATGTTGTTGAATCGCATAAAAACTGTAAGAAAAGTGTTCCGAAACCACGAAAAGAAAAATGATGAAATATCCGTAAGTACCGGCATCAGAGAAGAGGACCTGGAGAATCGTGTCACAAATATGCTTCACGAAATCGGAATTCCCGCTCACATCAAAGGATACCATTATTTAAGAGACGCAATTATGATGGCTGTAGAAGACATGGATGTACTTAACGCGATTACAAAAGTACTGTATCCAACAGTCGCAAAGAAATATCAGACAACATCCAGTCGTGTAGAACGCGCGATCCGGCATGCAATCGAAGTCGCATGGAACCGCGGAAAGTTAGATACACTGGATGAACTGTTTGGTTATACGGTGAGCACAGGAAAGGGAAAACCGACAAATTCCGAATTTATCGCATTGATCGCAGATACCATTCAATTAGAGTACAAACACAGATAATTCTTCCCTTTGCTTACAAAATGAGTTATAATAGTCAATAATATAAGGCTTCGAAGAAAACTCGAGGAAAGTGGGAGGGTTTAATTATGAAAAATGTTTTATTTGCAGCTTCAGAATGTGTACCTTTTATCAAGACAGGCGGGTTAGCAGATGTTGTCGGCTCGCTGCCCAAGTATTTCGACAAGAAGAAGTATGATGTAAGAGTTGTACTTCCCAAATATACATGCATGAATCAGAAGTGGAAAGACATGCTGGAGTATGAGAACCATTTTTACATGGACATTGCTGGAGTTGACCAGTATGTCGGAATTTTAAAGTGTGTGTATGATAATATCACATTCTATTTTATTGACAATGAGTATTATTTTGGAGGTTTTGCTCCTTATGACGGAGATCCGAAGTGGAATATTGAGAAATTCGCATTTTTCTCAAAAGCGGTTTTAAGTATTCTTCCGGTTATTGGTTTCCGTCCGGAACTGATCCACTGCCATGACTGGCAGACAGGTCTGATCCCGGTTTATCTTGATAATTTCCGTTATCTTGGAGAGTACTACCGGGGAATTAAGACCATTATGACCATACATAACTTAAAGTTCCAGGGTGTCTGGGATACGAAGACAGTTCAGCAGATTACCGGGCTGCCGGATTATTACTTTGCACCGGATAAGATGGAGGCATACAAGGATGCGAACCTGCTCAAAGGTGGAATCGTATACGCAGATAAAGTAACAACTGTCAGCCAGACTTATGCACAGGAGATTAAGACACCGTTCTACGGGGAAGGGCTTGACGGACTGATGCAGGCGAGATCTAACGATCTTTGCGGTATCGTGAACGGACTGGATTACGAGGAGTACTGTCCGTTTAAGGATTCCCGGATCGCCAAGAAGTTTACGGTAGAGACTTTCCGAAAGAACAAACCGGCCAATAAGGCAGCACTTCAGGAAGAACTCGGACTGGAGAGGGATCCTAAGACCATGCTGATCGGGATGGTATCCAGACTGACCGACCAGAAGGGATTCGACCTTGTGGACTATATTATGGATGAGCTTTGCCAGGATGCGGTGCAGATTGTCGTACTTGGTACAGGCGAGGCAAAATACGAGAACATGTTCCGCCATTTTGCATGGAAGTACTCAGGAAGAGTTTCAGCCAATATCTTTTATTCAGAGGACTTATCCCACAGGATTTATGCATCATGTGACGCATTCCTGATGCCGTCCCTGTTTGAACCATGCGGGCTGAGCCAGCTGATGAGCCTCCGCTACGGGACGATTCCGATTGTAAGGGAGACCGGCGGACTGAAAGATACAGTAGAACCATACAATGAATTTGAAAAGACCGGAACAGGATTCAGTTTCAGCAATTACAATGCACAGGAGATGCTGAATACTGTCCGTTACGCAGAACGCATCTATTATGATAAGAAGCGTGACTGGAATAAAATCGTAGAACGGGCTATGAATATGGACTTTTCATGGAAGAATTCTGCAAGACAGTATGATGATTTATATAAGAGCCTGATCGGGGAATAAGAGAAGGCTTAAGAGATCTATTTTACATTAGGAGAAAAGGCATGAAGATTATAGACAGACTTAAGGAAGACAGAATTCACATATCCTTCGAAGTGTTCCCGCCCAAGACAGATGCGGGATTTGAGAAGGTTTTAAAGGCCACGGATGAGATCGCGGGCTTAAAGCCGGATTTTATCAGTGTAACCTACGGCGCCGGGGGCGGAACGAGTAAGAATACTGCGAAGATTGCAAAGCATATCAAAGAGGATCTGGGTGTGGAGAGCCTGGCACATCTTACCTGTGCATCCTCCACAAAGGATGAGGTAAGAAAAGTAATCGCGAACTTAAAAGAGCTGGGAATCGAGAATATCCTGGCGCTTCGGGGAGACATCCCGTCAGATATGCAGTTTCCGACTGAGAACCGGTTCCGTTATGCATATGAACTGGTGGAAGAGATCCGCAGGGATGGTGATTTCTGCATCGGGGCGGCCTGTTATCCGGAAGGGCACGTGGAGAACGAGCACAAAGAAGACGACATCAAGTATTTGAAGCAGAAGGTCGACAGCGGAGTTGATTTTCTGACGACGCAGATGTTCTTTGACAATGATATCCATTATAACTTCCTGTACCGTATCCGCGAAGCGGGAATTACAGTGCCGGTCCTGCCGGGAATCATGCCGATTACAAGCGCGAAGCAGATGAAGAGAAGCTGTGAATTATCAGGAACAGTATTCCCGAGGAGATTCCAGGCAATCCTGGACCGTTTCGGTGATTATCCGGATGCAATGGAGCAGGCCGGAATTGCCTATGCGACAGACCAGATTATTGATCTGCTGGCCAATGGCGTTAAGAACATTCATATCTATTCAATGAATAAACCAGAGGTGGCGAAGGCCATCATGCGCAGCTTGTCAGAAATTATAAAGTGCTAGGAGCTATGAACAGATGGATCAGATGACAAAAGAAGCCATCCGTTATCTGGGGTATGGAAAGCATGCGGTAGATGAGAAGACTCTTGCTTTGATTTCAGATTCCTTTCGGGATCTGGAAGCAGCGGCAGGGAGAAGATTCATCTATCGCATCTTTGATTTATGCCATGGTACGGAGCATGAGCTGATGATTGGCGAGACAAGAATCCGAAGCAAGAGCCTTTCCAGAAACTTAAGAGGGTGTGGCAGGATCATTTTATTTGGGGCGACACTGGGCGCATCGGTTGACAGGCTGATTGCCAGAGCCTCCCTGATGGACATGGCATCGGCGGTTGTGCTGCAGGCGTGCGCGGCAGCCATGCTTGAGGAGTACTGTGATGAGTGTCAGCTTAAAATCAGCCAGGAACTGGAAAAAGAGAGCCTGTACTTAAGACCCAGGTTCAGCCCGGGCTATGGGGACTTTGATATCGGGTTCCAGGAGCCGCTGATGAGGATGCTGGACTTAAGTAAGACGATCGGACTTGCGATGACCGACAGTTATATGTTAACACCGACAAAATCAGTGACCGCGGTGATCGGTGTAAGCAGGACAAAAGAAAAATGTCATATTAAGGGATGTGAGGTCTGTGATAAGAAGGACTGTATCTACAGAAGGAATGTTCCTTTGACATAGGCAGAAAGGACAGAATATGATTTTAGACAGATTAGGAAAAGAACTGCTGTTTTTTGACGGCGGAATGGGAACATTACTGCAGGCAGAGGGGCTGAAACCGGGAGAACTGCCGGAGACGTGGAACGTGACACATACAGACACGGTCATCGGAATCCACAGAAGATATATAGAGGCCGGAAGTGATATCGTACTGGCGAACACGTTCGGGGCCAACCGGATTAAATTTCATGACGATTCCTGCTCCTTAAAGGAGATTGTGACTGCGGCGGTCAGCCACGTAAAGGAAGCAGCCACGCAGGCTGAGACAGGGGGCAGAGTTATCTATACCGCACTGGATGTGGGCCCTACGGGAAAGCTGCTTAAGCCAATGGGAGACCTGGACTTTGAGGATGCCTATGAGGCGTTTAAAGAAGTGGTGAAGTATGGAGAGGAAGCAGGTGCCGACCTGATCCATATCGAGACGATGAGCGACACGTACGAGATGAAGGCGGCGGTGCTGGCAGCAAAGGAGAATACCAGCCTTCCCGTTTTTGTGACGGCTGTTTTTGACGAGCGGTGCAAGCTTCTGACCGGAGCGGATGTACCGGCAGTGACGGCGCTGCTGGAGGGCCTTCGGGTGGATGCGCTTGGAATTAACTGCGGCCTGGGACCGGCACAGATGCTTCCGGTTCTTGAACAGCTTCTTACGTATTCTTCACTTCCGGTCATTGTGAAGCCCAACGCAGGACTTCCAAGGCAGGTGGGCAGTGACACGGTCTATGATGTGGAGCCGGAATTGTTTGCCGAAGTGATGCAAAAGATTGTGAAGAAGGGAGCGGCTGTGATTGGCGGCTGCTGTGGGACCACACCGGACCATATCAGGGCAATGACCGCGCGCTGCCGGGACATGGTACCAGAAGCAGTGGAGCAAAAGTCCTGGACCATGGTGTCTTCTTATGGGCAGGCTGTTTTTCTGGGAGAGGGTTCGAAGATCATCGGAGAGCGGATCAACCCGACCGGGAAGAAGCGGTTTAAGCAGGCACTGAAAGAGCACGATCTGGACTATATTCTCAGAGAGGGAATTACGCAGCAGGACAAAGGCGCCCATATTCTGGATGTGAATGTCGGACTTCCGGATATTGACGAGACCGCCATGATGCGGGAGGTGGTGACAGAACTGCAGAGCGTGACGAATCTTCCTCTGCAGATCGACACGGTGGACGCAGAAGCGATGGAGGCTGCCTTACGTGTCTACAATGGAAAGGCGATGGTGAATTCTGTCAGCGGAAAGCAGGAATCTATGGATGCGGTATTCCCGCTGATTCAGAAGTACGGCGGAGTCGTGATCGGGCTGACGCTGGATGAGACGGGAATTCCCGACACGGCTGATGGCAGGGTGGCAGTTGCACAGCATATTATAGAAGAAGCCGGAAAGTACGGTATCCAAAAGAAGGATATTGTGATCGATGTTCTGGCGATGACCATCAGTTCAGACCCGGAAGGGGCGAAGGTTACGCTGGAAGCGTTAAAAAGAGTCAGGGAGGAACTGGGTGTGAATACGGTTCTTGGAGTGTCCAATATTTCTTTCGGACTTCCATGCCGTCCGGTCATCAATGCGGCATTCTATACGATGGCAATGTTGAACGGCCTGAGTGCAGGAATTATCAATCCGTCCTCAGAAGATATGATGAAGTCCTATTATGCATACCATGCGCTGATGAATCTGGATCAGAACTGTGAAAACTATATCGGGCAATATGCGGACAGCCAGCCTCTGTCATCCGGGACGAAAAATTCTGCCGTGCAGGAGATGCAGCTGGATACGGCCATCGAAAAAGGGCTGAAGGAAGAGGCGCACCACATGACTTCTGAACTTGTGAAGACTATGACACCGCTTGATGTGATCGATGAATTCCTGATTCCGGCGCTGGACCGGGTAGGAAAGGGCTTTGAGACAGGAAGGGTATTCCTGCCCCAGCTGCTGATGAGTGCGGAAGCGGCGAAATCTGCATTCACTGTCCTGAAAGAGGTCCTGGCACAAAGCGGCAGCGCGGCGGAGAAAAAGGAGAAGGTCGTGCTTGCAACGGTAAAAGGTGATATCCATGACATCGGCAAGAATATTGTGAAGGTGCTTCTGGAGAATTACAGCTTTGATGTGATCGACCTTGGAAAAGATGTGCCGCCGGAAGTGATTGTGGAGACGGTACGAAAAGAGGAGGTCCGCCTGGTGGGCCTGAGTGCTCTGATGACGACAACTGTGGTCAGCATGGAGGAGACCATCAGGCAGCTGAGAGAACAGGCGCCTGACTGCCGTGTCATGGTCGGAGGCGCGGTCCTGAATCAGGAATATGCGGATATGATCGGGGCGGATTTCTATGGAAAAGATGCCATGCAGTCGGTCCATTATGCCCAGAAGCTGCTTTCTGACAGGGCGGATTAAAGAAGCGCTTTACGAAGCCGGGCGTATTAGACTGGGCGTGTCAGACCGGGAGTGTCAGGCTTGCGAAGGAACAGTAAGGGCGTGTATCTGTTTTTGTACAAGAATCAGTATTGACTATTTTTTAACAAGAGGGTATAGTGGTAATGCAAAGTTAAGAAGTACGGCATTTATGCGCCGTTTTCAAAAGAATTCAGGAGGAAGTGACCTATGATGAGAGGACTGCAGACACCGGTTCGGGCGATTCGCAGACGTGTGTTTACGGAAGTTGCGAAGCTGGGATTTAAAGCTGACGCAGAGACATTGTTAGCAGATATGGAAGCGATTCCTTATGAGATTGTAAATGAGGATACAGAGACAAAGTACCGCGAGAGTACATACCGTGCCCGCGCGATTGTAAGAGAGAGGCTGAGACTGGCCATGGGACTGTCACTGCGCCCGGAGAATAAGCCGGTCCATCTGACCGCGGGAGTGGAGGCAAGTAATATTTCCGAGAAGTACTATGAGCCGCCTCTTATGCAGGTCATTCCTTCTGCGTGCGAGCGCTGCGAGGAGAATAAGTACGAAGTGAGCAATATGTGTAAGGGATGCCTGGCGCACCCCTGCCAGGAGGTCTGTCCAAAGGGTGCGATCTCCATGGTGGATGGAAAGTCCTACATCGACCAGGATAAATGTATCAAGTGCGGAAAGTGTAAATCCGTCTGTCCGTATGATGCGATTGCGAAGAAGGAAAGACCATGTAAGAACGCATGTGGAGTCGGAGCCATCGTTTCCGATAAGCACGGCAGAGCTTTTATTGATACGGAGAAATGCGTATCCTGCGGAATGTGTATGGTAAGCTGCCCGTTTGGGGCTATTTCCGACAAGTCACAGATCTTCCAGCTGACCAGGGCGCTTCAGGAAGGCGGAGAGATCGTAGCGGAGATCGCACCGGCATTCGTCGGCCAGTTCGGTGAGAACATTACGCCGAGGAATATCAAGGCGGCCCTGCAGGAGCTTGGGTTCTCTGAGGTATACGAGGTTGCACTGGGTGCGGATATCGGAGCCATCTCGGAGGCACATCACTATGTGGAGAAGGTGGTCTCCGGAGAACTGCCGTTCCTTTTGACTTCCTGCTGTCCGTCCTGGGCCATGATGGCAAAGAAGTTCTTCCCGGATCTGATCGACCAGATCTCACAGGAACTGACGCCGATGGTCGCGACAGCGCGTACCATTAAGAAGGAACATCCGAACGCAAGAGTGGTCTTCATTGGACCTTGTGCTGCCAAGAAGCTGGAGGCATCCAGAAGAACGGTGCGAAGTGATGTGGATTTTGTTGTTACATATGAAGAACTGCAGGCAATGTTCGATGCAAAAGAGATCGATCTGACAAAATATGCAGCAGAGTCTTCCTTCCACGACGCCACAGGAGCAGGCCGTGGATATGCCTGTGCAGGCGGTGTGGCTGAAGCCATTGAGAAATGCGTCAATGAATATTATCCGGATGTGGAGGTCAACATCGAGCATGCAGAGGGACTTGCAGAATGCAAGAAGATTCTGACGCTGGCAAAAGCCGGCAGGATGAACGGCTGTCTGATCGAAGGAATGGGCTGCCCGGGAGGCTGTATCGCAGGAGCAGGTACGAATATCCCAGTAGTGAAGGCGAAGAAAGCTCTCGCAAATTATGTGAAGAGTTCCACCAGCAACATCCCACCGAAGGAATTGGCTGAGATCGAACTGAAATAGCAGTTGGAAAAACGGCCGGATTCATCAGGAAAAAGTATTTGAAAAACCGCAGAAGCTATGGTATGATAGATTGGACACGCAGAGTGGATGTACATCCACTCTGTTTCTGTTGACTATATATGCATACCGGACCCTGACCATCACACGAGAAGATCAGGGACGTGGCAGATACATTTTAGAGCGGAGAATATAGAAGTCCGCTTTAGATAAAGAAACCGGGAGGACGAGGTTATGCAACCATATGGAGTGAATCAATTAAGAAAGATGTTTTTGGAGTTCTTTGAGAGCAAAGGACACCTGGCAATGAAGAGTTTTTCTCTTGTGCCGCACAATGACAAGAGCCTTCTGCTTATCAATTCAGGAATGGCTCCTCTTAAGCCTTACTTTACAGGGCAGGAGATCCCGCCGAGGAAGAGAGTGACGACCTGTCAGAAGTGTATCCGTACAGGCGACATCGAGAATGTAGGAAAGACTGCACGCCACGGTACCTTTTTTGAGATGCTGGGGAACTTCTCTTTTGGAGATTATTTTAAAGAAGAGGCGATCGCATGGTCATGGGAATTCCTGACTGAGGTCGTAGGCCTTGATCCGGACAGGCTGTATCCTTCTGTTTATCTGGAGGATGACGAGGCATTTGATATCTGGAATAAGAAGATGGGGATTCCGGCAGAGAGAATCTTCAAGTTTGGCAAGGAAGACAATTTCTGGGAGCACGGTTCCGGTCCATGCGGCCCATGCTCTGAGATCTATTATGACAGAGGAGAGAAGTACGGCTGCGGCAGCCCTGACTGTACAGTAGGCTGTGAGTGTGACCGTTATATGGAGATCTGGAACAATGTATTTACCCAGTTTGACAATGACGGAAAAGGTCATTATGAGGAACTGGAGCAGAAGAATATTGATACAGGAATGGGACTGGAAAGACTGGCAAGTGTTGTACAGGATGTGGATTCCATCTTTGATGTGGATACGATCAAGGCTCTCAGAGACCATGTGTGCCGCCTGGCTAAGGTGGAATATGGCAGGGACGAGAATACAGACGTATCTATCCGCGTCATCACAGACCATATCCGTTCCGTTACATTTATGATTTCAGACGGAATCATGCCTTCTAATGAAGGACGCGGGTACGTACTGCGCCGTCTGTTAAGAAGAGCATGCCGTCACGGCAGACTTCTGAATATCGAAGGGAACTTCCTGCCGGAGCTTGCACTGACTGTGATTGCAGGTTCTAAGGATGGATACCCGGAACTGGAAGAAAAGAAAGACTTCATCCTGAATGTCATTGCAAAGGAAGAAGAGCAGTTTAACAAGACCATTGACCAGGGACTTGGAATCTTATCCGATATGATCAGAGAGATGGAGGAGAAGAGCACAAAGACTCTGTCCGGTGATGATGCATTTAAGCTGTATGATACTTACGGATTCCCGATCGACCTGACCAAAGAGATCCTGGAAGAAAAGGGCATGAACGTGGATGAAGAAGGATTCCATGCTGCTATGGAGGTTCAGCGTAAGACAGCAAGGGCTGCCCGCGGTGTGACCAACTACATGGGAGCAGAAGCGACAGTATATGAGTCCATCGATCCGAGTATCACAAGTGCCTTTGTCGGCTATGAGAATTTAAGCTTCCAGTCCGAGATTACGGTCCTGACTACAGAGACCGAGATTGTGGACGCACTCTCCGATGGAGAGAGAGGAACTATTTTCGTAAAAGAGACTCCATTCTACGCAACAAGCGGTGGTCAGGAGGCTGATACCGGAATCATCCGTACTGCAGAGGGTGAATTCAGGGTGGAAGATACGATCAAGCTTTTAGGTGGAAAGATCGGACACGTAGGACAGGTCGTAAAAGGCATGATCAAGACAGGGGATCAGGCAGATCTGGAAGTAGACGCAGAGAAGCGTGCCCTGTCTGCACGTAACCACAGTGCCACCCATCTGCTCCAGAAAGCATTGAGAACCGTCCTGGGAACTCACGTAGAGCAGGCCGGATCCAGTGTAAATGAAGACAGGCTTCGTTTCGACTTTACCCATTTCTCTGCATTGACAGCTGAGGAACTGGAAAGGGTAGAGGAGATCGTGAATGAAAGTATTGCCAAAGGCCTTCCGGTCGTTGTGAAGAACATGCCGATCGAAGAAGCCAGGAAGACAGGGGCTCAGGCACTGTTCGGCGAAAAGTACGGTGATATCGTGCGCGTCGTTAATATGGGTGATTTCTCCATCGAATTCTGTGGAGGTACCCACGTAAAGAATACCGGGGAGATCATGGCATTAAAGATCGTCTCCGAGACAGGTGTGGCAGCCGGAGTGCGCCGTATTGAAGCACTGACCTCCAAGGGGCTGTTAAAGTATTATGATGCCCTGGAACAGAAGCTGAATGAAGCGGCAAAGGCACTGAAAGCAACACCGGAGAATCTGACAGAGAAGATCAGCCATATGATGGCCGAGAATAAGTCCCTGCATTCAGAAGTGGAGAGCTTAAAGAGCAGGCTCGCGCAGGATGCCATGGGAGATGTGATGGACCAGGTACAGGAAGTCAAAGGCGTGAAGCTTCTGGCTGCAGAAGTTGACGGCGTGGACATGAACGGACTGCGTGACCTTGGAGACCAGTTAAAAGAAAAACTGGGCGAGGGTGTCGTTGTGCTGGCATCCGGGAATGACGGTAAGGTAAGCTTAATGGTAACTGCAACAGACGGTGCCATGAAGCAGGGTGCACATGCAGGCAATCTGGTCAAGGCAATTGCCGGGCTGGTCGGCGGAGGCGGCGGCGGACGCCCGAACATGGCACAGGCAGGAGGCAAGAATCCGGCAGGTATCAAAGATGCCCTTAAAAAGGCAAAAGAGACACTGGAAGGACAAATAATGTAACTTTTTTCGCAGAAACAGTTGACGTTTAGCGAAAATATGGTATAATCTTTTGTAGTGCAATAAATATACCCGAACAGTCGTATGATGCACAATACAAGGCTGGAGGGGAGGTTAGGTGTGAGACTATGTCAAATGTAATCGTTAAAGA
>CABTYO010000026.1 GCA_902489075.1 uncultured Faecalicatena sp.
CGTGTTAGAAGGCGTTACAGAGAAAAGCGGAAAAAGGAAGGTCGGAATTCGGCGTTCAACGCCTAATTCCGTGCCATACTTGCTGAGAAATCATCAGGATTTCTCAGCATATATGGCAGTGCCTTCCTTTTTCCGCTTTTCTCTGTTATGCCTTCTTCACGAACGGTAAGGGTTTTGAAACGACAGGTACGCAGGCAGTGGGAAGTGCATTCCTCATCTCTCTGAGCGTCCCCCCTCCTCATCCGTTCCGAGACTAAAGCTAGTCACTATGTCCTCGTTTCCTGATTTAAGCAAATCTTAATAAAATCCCCTGTTTATGTTAAAAAGTATCTGTGAGAATAGAGATATATACAATACATGATTGATTGAGAGCAATTATTCCAAGGGAGGATTTTATATGGCAACACTTATTACTACACTTTATCCGCTTCTCTGTATTATGCTGCCCTGTTTTATATACATATTTCTGCGTTTGAAAAAGCGCAGCCATTATCTGACTGCGCCGCATTTTATCTGGGTCTGTATTTTTCTCATATATCTTTACATGGTCCTGGATACGACCGGAATCGGAACGATCTGGGATATCGGTCATTATGACAGTATCCTGACTTTTGATAAGATGAATCTGATTCCACTTACGGATATTACGGCACTCTCACAGATTCTGAATATTATTATGTTTATGCCGCTGGGCTTCCTGCTTCCTTTGATCTGGAAGGAGATGCGCTCTCCGTTTAAGGTTCTTGCTGCAGGATTCGGGTATTCTTTTGCAATTGAAGTGTGCCAGCTGTTTAATAACCGGGTGACGGATATTGATGACCTGATTATGAATACGCTGGGGGCATTAGTCGGCTATGTGGTCTGGATCGCCTTTGTGTGCCTGTTCCATCCAAAAGGCGGGAACCGTGAGGTATCCATCGCGTCAAATGAGGCCTGGATGTATCTGATTCTTAGTATTCTGGGAGAATTTCTCCTTTTTAACTGGCGCTGGATGGTCAGGATGTTCTTTATGTAAACAGACTTTTCCCATTGCTTTGAATGACATCTTTATACCAGTAAAAGCTCTTTTTCTTATATCGTTCTAACGTCCCGCTCCCATCATCGCTGCGGTCCACGTAGATCATTCCATATCGTTTACTTAATTCAGCTGTGGATGCGCTGACGAGATCGATGCATCCCCAGCTGGTATATCCCATGACATCCACACCGTCTTCGATGGCTTCTGCGACCTGGAGCAGATGATCCTTCATATAATTGATGCGGTAATCATCGTTCACCGTTTTCCCTCCATGTCCGTCATCGTTCAGCTCATCTCTGGCGCCAAGCCCGTTTTCTACAATGAACAGCGGCTTTCGGTACTTATCCCAGAACTGATTCAAAATGTAGCGAAGCCCTTTCGGATCGATCTGCCAGCCCCATTCGCTTGCTTTTAAAGTGGGATTTGGGACTCCGCCGAGCAGGTTTCCTTCGCCGCGGATATTTTTCTTCTCATCGGCAGTCGCACATACGCTGACGTAATAGCTGAAGGAAATAAAGTCCACCGTATTTTTTAAGATTTCCTCATCTCCCGGTGCAAATTTAATCTGGATATTGTGCTCCCTCATGTAGCGTTTCATATATCCCGGATATTCTCCGCGCACATGAATCTCGGTAAACATGTCATGCAGGTGAGACTCCTCCATCGCCCTGATCACATCATCGGGGTCCGGCGACAGGGGGTATACCGGCATACTTAAGATCATGCAGCCCACCTGGAATTCGGGATTGATTTCATGCGCCCTCTTTACCGCCAGAGCACTGGCTACCATTTCGTGATGAATCGCCTGATATAGCTGGGACTCAGTAAGTTTCTCCTTGGGAGTATTGATTCCGCCGCTCATAAACGGGGAATTCAGAATCGAATTGATCTCGTTAAAGGTCAGCCAGTATTTGACCTTATCCTTATATCTTCGAAATACCGTTGTGACATAATTTTCGTAAAATCCAATCATCTTCGGATTGATCCAGCCATCATAATGCTCTGCCAGATACAGCGGAGTCTCATAGTGAGATAACGTAACCAGCGGCTCGATCCCATATTTATGGCACTCATCGAACAAGTTATCGTAAAATTTTAAACCTTTTTCGTTCGGTTCTTTTTCATCCCCCTTCGGGAAAATCCGGCTCCAGGCGATGGAGGTACGGAATACTTTGAAGCCCATCTCCGCAAACAACCTGATATCTTCTTTGTAACGATGATAAAAGTCAATCCCGTTTAATTTCAAATTGTCCTCTGTCGGTTTTGCTGTCCTCGTCCCTTTGATTCCATGCGGCATCACATCCTGTATGGACAGGCCTTTTCCATCCTCCCTGTAAGCGCCTTCGCACTGATTGGCGGCTACTGCGCCGCCCCATAGAAAATGATCTGGAAACATATTTTTCCTCCTTCTTACTGATCACAGCGTCTGCCAGACAAGCTGATAAAAGGCTTATCCGGCATCGCTTACACCAGTCTGTATATGCATATAAACTGCCCCGATCAGGTTTGCGTCATTAAAAAACCTGCAGGCCGCCACATCGGCAATGGGCAGATCCCACGGATACACCTCATTGATCTTTTTTAACTCTTCCCGGATCATCTCCAGGAATAACGGCTGCGCACTGATGCCTCCACCTATGGCGATCCGCTCCGGGTCGAGAATAAACTGATAGTTGTTGATCTGGACGGCCAGGCGTCTTGCATATCTGCGGATCCCGGCTAAGGCTTTTTCCTCTCCGGCTTCCGCCATGGAAAATATTTTCTCACCGTCCAGTTCTTCTGCCGGAATTCCTGTACTTTCCGAGACATCCTGAATCAGATTTCGAATCCCGGTATTGCCTGCCAGTGTATGATCCAGAGAATACTCCGGCTCTGCATCCGTCATCACATAACTGAATTCTCCGGTCATGTTGTGGATTCCTTTGAGCACCTTTCCGTCGTGGATCACAGCCCCGCCGATCCCGGTCCCGCAGACCATCACAACAGCGTCCCGGCAGCCCATAAGAGCGCCCTTCCACACCTCAGCAAGAGCCGCGCATTTTGCATCATTTTCCACGGTGACACGCACGCCGCAACGTTCTTCCAGTATCTCTACAATATGCAGGTTTCTGATACAGGTCAGGTTGCCGCCCGTGTACATAAATCCTTTTTCACTGTCGATGATTCCGGCCATGCTCAGGGCGATCCCGTCCACACGCCCCCGGTATGTTTCATAGATTTTTACCAGTGACGCGATAAAGTCCTCAAGCGGCTTTGTGACTGTCGGTATCTTATCCTTTTCCAGAATCCGGCAATCCTGTGTAATGACTGCATATTTGGTAAATGTCCCGCCTACATCGATTGCTAAATATTTCATTGCTGTTCTTCCTTGTACAGTTTATTTTTATTGTAAATCACGTTTCCGCTTTTCCCATCCGTCCTTTCGAACCGTTCATTACAGCTTTTTGCAATATATGCCTGTATGCCCATGAACTCAAACGGGATGTCATCTGCTGTTCCGCGTAAAGCTGCATCGCAGACATCCACCATATTGTTAAGGATGTCTGTGTCCGTCTCCATCACATGATGAGACAAAAAGACACGGTCAAACCGTCCCTTAAGACGCGTTTTCTGCTTCTCTGCCTCTTCTTTGTATTCTTCCAGAGACGTGCTGTCTTCGTCAAATAAAAAGGTGGAATTATTGCAGGCATCTCCCAGGATCAGAATTTTCATCTCCCGGATCAGGAACACCATGCTCCCGGGCGTGTGTCCAGAGAACGCAAAGCAGTCCAGGTGAAACGGCGCCGCGTCTATGGTCATGCCGTCGCTTAAGGGAAGAAATGTCTGATCCGGCTCTGACCTTGTAAATTCCTCTTCCGGAATCTTATCAGCCTCTTCCCCAAGCGCTGCCGACAGATAGCCTTTTCTTTCATCCAGGGTGCACTGTTTCTGATAAATGGAAATATCTTTCTCATTCAGATACACGGTCTCAAAATCCGGCGCTCCCATGGCATGATCTACATGCCCATGGGTCAGTAGCAGCGTGACCGGGAGGTCCGTCAGACCTTCTACATATTCCTTTAAATGTCCGACTCCGGCACAGCTGTCGACCAGCACTGCCTTTTCCGCTCCTGTAAGAAGATACATCAATTCCCCCGTTCGGCTCCGTATGCAGGTCAGATGATCGTTCACGGCTTCACTTGTATAAAACTCCATCCTTATTCCTCCTTAAGCTGAAGCAGTTCTGCGGCAAGATTTTCAGCCACCGCTTCTGTAAATCCGAGAAAAGCCATTCCCGGCAGGGTTTCCAGGCTCTCATTTAAGAATTCTTCATCGCCGATTTCCAGGAAATGATGTAATGGCGGACACACCCGCTCTATAATCTCCCACGCCTTCTGGTCCTTTACCATTTCTTTAAACAACGTTTTTCTCGTGTAGAGGCAGCGCAGATCTGCGTTCGGCTGATATTCATATTCATGAACTCCTGCGGATACTTCCAGAGCCTTCCCGTCAAATTCCAGAACCTCCCCGCCAAATTCCAGAACATCTCCGCCAAAGAGTGGCAGTCTGACCTCTGCTGTACACTGGAACGGTACTTCCACAAGCACACGCAGTTTTCCATCCTTTTTGATTTCCCACTCCACCCGGTAAGTCCCATAGGCGGACTCACAGGACATCTTCATGAATCTCAGTTTCCGGTTCACAAGCGGTGCGATCTGCACCCTGCAAAAACCAGGTTCCAGTGCTTTTAACCCTGCCACATCCCGGTAAAGGAACTCCATCACCGTTCCAAAGGAATAATGGTTCAGGGAATTCATCATGGTACCGCTGATCATTCCATCATCCAGCACCGAATTCCAGCGCTCCCAGACCGTCGTCGCCCCCAGGTTCACACAATGCAGCCAGCCCGGATAATCCTCATTCAGAAGGAAATAAAAGGCTTCCTCTGTCAATCCATTTTCCGCCATGACGCGGCACATGACCGGCGCACCCACGAAACCGCCTTTGAGCTGATAACAGTCCTTATGAAGCCGTTTCTTTAAGCCCTCAATGATGCGCTCTTTTTCCTTGTAAATGCCGCTGTACAGGGACACAATATATCCGGTCTGGGTATCAACGCACAGCCGTCCTGTCGGGGAAAAGTATTCCTCCAGCACAGCCTTTCGTATGTTCTCATGAAGTTCCCGGTAATAGGCTTCGTCTTCCAAAAGCCCAAGTGCTTTTGCCGCATCTGCCGTCTTTTCTGCGGACATTGCATAATAACAGGAGCCGATAAAGTAATCATCTGTGCCGCCCTTCATGCTCTGTGTGGTCCGCCCGTCCAGTGCCAGCCAGTCTCCCAGCTGGTCCCCGAAATCAAAGAGATACCTCTGTCCCCTGGCCTGGTCTTCCCGGGTAATCTTATCCACCCATGCCTTCATCATCGGATAAGAAGCCTCCAGAGCCTGTCTGTCTCCATAGTGCTCATAAAGCACGGCCGGAAGAAATGTGGCAATATCTCCCCAGACGCTGCTGAAAATGGCTTCGTCCGGTTCGAATACCGGAATCACTCCGGGCAGGATTCCGTCCAGCTTCTTCTGCTCTGTGCGAAGATCATGCAGAAACTTCTGATAGAATGCCGCCATGTCCATGTTATAACACGCAGTCCCGGAGAAAACCTGCGCGTCCCCGGTCCAGCCGAGTCTTTCATCCCGCTGTGGACAGTCCGTCGGAAAATCAATGGAATTCGACTTCTGCCCCCACATGGTATTGGAAAACAGCTGGTTCACGCCCGGATGCCCTGTCTCGATCTTCCCGGTCACGTGAAGCTTTGAATACACCGCGATTCCGGTAAAATCTTCCGGATACAGTTCTCCATCCCAGCCAGTCACTCTGACATAACGGAAACCATAATAAGTAAACTCCGGTTTTACAATTTCCTCTCTTCCATCAGAAATATAGGTAAACTGCGCTTTGGCGGAACGATAGTTTTCATTATAAAAGTTCCCATGCTGGAGGATTTCTCCAAAATCCAGAACAATCCGGGTCCCCTTTGGTGCTTTTACGTGAAATGCTGCATATCCTGCAAAGTTCTGCCCGAAATCCAGTACCGTCTCCCCTGCCGGAGTATGGAGGACTTCCTTCACCGGAAGTGTTTCCATCTCCAGTACAGGCAGGCTGTATCTGGCTGCCAGCCTTCCCTCTGCCTGGGTAAGGCGTGCATTCTTTTCCGTGTTCTCTCTGCCTTCCCAGAAAAGGCGGTTTAACACTTCTCCGTCATACAGATCACTGAATTCGGTATCTGAGCCCTTATATTTCCAGGACTCATCCGTACCGATAGTCTGAATTGTCCCATCCTCATATACAAGACGGATCTCCGCCACCAATTGAAATCTGTTCCCGAAATTCTCCCTTCTGTCTCCCAGTCCGAATCGCCCCTTATACCAGCCATTTCCAAGAGAAACTTCGATTTTATTTTCCTCATCCGGCTCCTTTTTGAGCAGGTCCAGGATATCATAAGTAAGATACTGGATCTCATCATGATAATTGCTGTAGTATGGAGTCAGGACCTCTTCCCCGATCCTGCTGCCATTTAAGTGTGCCGTATAAAGTCCCAGACCGGATATGTAAAGTCTTGCCAGGACGACCTTTCTGCTGGTTGTAAATGTTTTGATAAAGGTCGGATGGAAGGTATCCTGTTCTTCCGTGGTGATCCATTTTCCGGTCCAGGCATCCTCCTGTTTCGCTGTCTCAAACCAGACCGGCTCACTGACCGCAGTCTCTTCAAGATCTGTCGTCACCTTCACCTGCACATAATATCTGGTGTAAGGCTTTAATGTAAGCTCCAGCTTTTCTCCTGCCTGACACAGATCTGCCCCTCTCTTTGTACAGACCACATCCTGCAGCTTCTCATCTGACGCCACGGTGATTTCTGCCATCTTCTGCCCCTTTGCACGTGTCTCTGTCACTTTCCAGGAACAGCTGACCCATTCCATCAGATAACCGAGCGGCTGCTCCATCCCGTTGATCCGAACCTCTGATACCTTCATCCTGACTTCCTCCTGTTTATGATTCAACTTCTTCTAATTCAACTTCTTCTAATTCGACTTTTTCTTATTTGACTTTCTTATTCGATTCCTTTTTCTGCTTTCAGTTTCTTTAAATCTTTGTCCAGATTGAAGAATACAAGCATCATAACAAAAATAACTGCACACATAATCATTGGTATGTAATTGTACATAAACTTGATTGCCGTAATTACACTTTCCGGCTGGGCAATCCCCTGCGCATCCAGTGACGCGTCAAAGCCAGCGCCTGCAAGGACCCATCCGAAGATTGCCTGTCCCAGTCCAAGACCGAGCTTCTGTGCTGCGGAAGTTCCTGCATTCCCCATTCCGACTGCATTGATCCCGGTCTTTAACTGTCCATAAAGAATGGCATCCGCAACCATACCCATTGCCATACCGCCAGACATGCCGAGGCCAAGCCCCTTTAAGGCATTACATGCAATCATGAGCGGCACACTGGACTCTACCAATCCAAAGGCAAAGAACCCAACCGTAAGACAAAGCATCCCTGCCGCATAGATCGGACGTTTGCCAAACTTTTTCATAAAGAACGGTGTTGCGAACATGACCGCAAACTGTGCAATTGAAATCGCATTGTTCATCCAGCTGACCTGCCCCATGTCCCCGAAAATATAGATCGCATAATACACTCCGCCGATGGAGTAAAAAATGATTACGAAGAAAATGCAGAGCATGGCAAGGAACATCATGACCCAGTATTTGTTGGAAAGCAGTGATTTCACCGCTGTCATGACACCGACCTTTTCCTCCGGCTGTCCGTTTACCTCTTCCGGTGCGTCGGTCACACGTTCTTTGGTGGCGAATACCGTGATGAAGTTTGCAATCACCATAATCAGACACAAGATTCCGATCGTAACGGTAAAGGCCTGCTGTGTAAAATACGTTTCCGTGCTGCTTGAAAATTTCACCAGCATAATCGTAAATACGGAGTTAATAAATACATTTCCCAGTGTCTGGAAGATCTGCTGGATATTCCCCAGAAAGCCTCTCTCATATGCGTTCCTCGTCAGCAGTGAGATCATGGAATAATACGGAACCTGGATACAGGTCAGGCAGACCGCATTTACAATATTGTACATGATAAACACGTATACATATTTGACTGCTGACGGGAAACCAGACGGCACAAAGAACAACAGGACTGTTGCTATGGCGAATGGGATACACATCCGCATCAGCCAGGGCCTTGCCTTCCCCATCTTTGACTTTGTATTGTCAACCATACGGCCGACAATCAGATCCGATATTCCGTCAAATACCTTTGAAACTGCAATAATCGTGGAAATAATCGCTGCATCCAGAAACGCAACATTGGTAAAATAAACAGTCAGAAAGGTTCCGATGATCCCGTTGATCATATTCCATCCGAAAGCCGCGGATGCATAACCGATCCTTTCGTTCCAGCCCAGAGTCTTGTCCGGGTCATTATGTTTCGTTACCAGGTTTAACATAGTGCTCCTCCTTTAGTAGATGTTCTCTCTTTGCCTCTCAGCAACTATATGATACTTCAAAACAGTTTTTGTAAATATTATTATTTTGCTGTTTTTGTACTTATTTTGACCCATTTTAAACTTTATTGAATCCCGTCCCTGATTCACCTGAATTTAGATAGTATCCAGACAGCATCTGGTAAGTCCCAGATTCGCAATCCTCTTCACTGCCTGTCCTGTCCGGTGAAATCAGAAAACGGACACACAGAATTTTTTCTTTCTCCTGTGTGCCCGTCTTGTTAAAGAGGATATTCACAAATCCGCCTCTCTCCTTTCTCATACCAGCTGTATTCTATTCTTTTGCATCAAAATACTCTGAAGGGCTTCTGCTCTCACGATACTGTTTCGGTGACATCTGATATTTCTTCTGAAACATTTTCCCCATATAGCTCTGGGATGGAAAATTGACATATTCCGCAATATTCGAGATTGGTTCTTCTGAATATTTTAGCAGATTCGCCGCGTGCTCCAGCCGGACACCGATAATATAATCCTGCAGCCGTTCCCCTGTCTCCTTCTTAAACAGACGGGAGAGGTAAGTTTCGCTTAACCCTAGATTCTCTGCAATATCGGACAGATAGATCTTCTTCCGGTAATTCTTGTCCACATAATCCTTGCAGCGCTCTACATAATTGGAGGTCCTTCTCCCTTTTTTCTTCTGAACCTGGCGGGTGAGTTCCTCAACCGCACGATCACGATACTTAATGAGCTTTGCAATGTCCGTGCACCCGTCACTCTTCTGAATGTAAAAATCACTGATCTGATATGCGATATACGGAGTAATCCCGCCATCGATCGCCGCTCTGGTGCAAAGC
The DNA here is from genome assembly GCA_902489075.1 of uncultured Faecalicatena sp. Classification (GTDB taxonomy): domain Bacteria; phylum Bacillota; class Clostridia; order Lachnospirales; family Lachnospiraceae; genus Faecalicatena_A. The sequence continues at coordinate 9,371 of CABTYO010000026.1, forward strand.
GTAATTGCAACCACTGCCACATTTCTCCAATGATTCAGTTCCTTTTTGGAAAGCTTTCCCAGATCCGCATCCATGTTCCGGCTGTAATTCAGGGCATCTTCCACCCTGCCATCTCTCACACTGTCCAGCAGCTTCCGCTCTTCCTGATAGGTGTGGTGATATAATTCCTCTTCCCCTGTCTCCTTTCGAAACAGCACATGCTCGCGCTCTTCCTGCTCCTTCGTATCCGTCACGATCCCGTTTGCATAAATCAGTTCTTCATCCGTATATTCTTTTCCTGACACCAGATTTGTCACTGTCTCAACAATATCCAGCATTTCTGAAAATGTAAAATGCTTTAACCGCTTCTCATTCTCTGCTTCTACTCCGTAATTCCTGTAAAAAAGGTGCAGTTCCATGCGCTCCGGCAGTTCCAGGCTCATCGGTCCAATCAGGTAGAACAGCTCCTCTTTTCGTACACATGCAAAATAGACCTTATACTCATCTTGATAGATATAAGGTGCCTCCTGCTTCACTGCGCCTTCCATCAGAATCTCCCGCAAAGGCACGCTGCGGTAAATTGGGCTGCTCTCCTGGTTCTCCTGATAGCTGATAAGAGATTCCTCCTGGCTGTCCATGCAGAAAATGCCAACATTTAAGAGAGTGGAAAGGCGCTTTAATATGTAAAGAAATGTGTCCATGGTGCTGTCCTTCTTTCGACTTTATGAAACAAATGTCTGCCAAACAGTTTTACTGTCTGATAAGGCTAAAAAAGGAAACTGGTCATCTCTGCTGAATGTCCAATTTCCTCTTTCTGTTCACTATCTTCTACTCTTCATTCATCTTCGCCAGCTTTGCCGTCTGGTCTGCCGCAATCAGGCTGTCGATGATCTCATCCAGATCTCCATTCAGTATTGTATCCAGCTTATGCAGTGTCAGCTTGATTCTATGGTCTGTGACTCTTCCCTGCGGGAAGTTATAGGTCCTGATCTTCTCAGACCTGTCACCGGTTCCGATCTGGCTTCTTCTTGCTTCCGCCTCAGATGCCTGCTTCTTCTCCAGTTCCAGTTCATACAGCTTGGAACGCAGGAGTCTGAATGCCTTGTCCTTATTCTGCAGCTGTGACTTCTCTGTCTGGCTGTAGATCACGATTCCTGTCGGATAATGGGTCAGACGGACCGCGGAGTCAGTCGTATTGACACACTGTCCACCGTTACCTGACGCACGCATAACGTCGATACGGATGTCCTTCTCATCAATCACAACGTCCACTTCCTCTGCCTCCGGCATGATTGCAACCGTAATTGTTGAGGTATGGATTCTTCCACCGCTCTCTGTCTCAGGCACACGCTGAACGCGGTGAACACCGCTCTCGTACTTTAAGCGGGAGTATGCTCCCTGTCCTGTAATCATAAATACACACTCTTTGAAACCGCCGATCCCGTTCTCATTCAGAGAGATCATCTCGATCTTCCAGCGGCGTCCTTCTGCATAATGTACATACATACGGTAAACTTCCGCTGCAAACAGCGCAGCCTCATCTCCACCGGCACCTGCACGGATCTCCACGATAACGTTCTTGTCATCGTTCGGGTCCTTCGGTAAAAGCAGAATCTTTAACTCCTGCTCTAATTCTTCTACGCGGGCTTTGGATTCGTTGAGTTCTTCCTTTGCCAGCTCACGCATCTCCTCGTCAGATTCTTCGTCCAGCATGACAAGGCTGTCCTCTATGTTCTGCTTGCACTGTCTGTATTCTTTAAATGCTTCTACGATCGGACCCAGATCGCTCTGTTCCTTCATCAGCTTCCGAAAACGTTCCGGGTCATTCGCCACGTCCGGCTCCTGCAGTTCTCCCATCACTTCTTCATAACGGATCAGCAAATCTTCTAATCTGTCAAACATCTTTCTCTATCCTTTCTTACTACCTGCGTTTCCAGAGAGTATCTGAAAATCCATTCCTGCACTCTTAAGACACGCTCTAACGCTTACTTACCTATCATACACGCCAATTACAACACGGTCAAGACCTGCAAGGTCCTTTTTTACCATGATATCTCTGTAACCTGCCTCCTGCATCAGTTCACTGACCGCGTCTCCCTGGTCAGATCCAATCTCAAAGATCAGTGTACCGCCCTGCGTGAGATATGTTCCAGCTTCGTCAACGATCTTTCTGTAAAAATGCAGACCGTCCTCTTTCCCGTCCAGTGCGATCCACGGATCATGGCTTTTGACTTCTACCTGCAATGTCTTTATCACATCCGTCCTGATGTAGGGCGGATTGGAAATAATCATCTGAAAAGTACCGTCTATCTCCTCAAACAGATCACTCTTCTCAAATGAAGCCTCTATATGAAGTGCTTCGGCATTCGCCTTTGCGACCTGCAATGCTTCTTCCGAAATGTCAGCCCCGGTTCCTTCCAGTCTGACCTTCCCCTCTTTTCCTGCATAATGCAGCACACTGAGGAGAATACATCCTGAACCTGTACACAGATCCAGTATCCGAAACTGAGAAATGTCCGTATCCTGATTCTGGCCCCTCTTCGAATTATGAATCACTTTCAGCGCTTCCTCCACCGCTGTCTCCGTATCCTGCCTTGGAATCAGCACGTGTTCATTCACCTGGAACTCAAGACCCATGAATTCCTGCACCCCGGTCAGATGCTGGAGCGGGACACGCCCGGCTCTTTCTTCTATATAATACAGGTACTTCTGCTCTTCTACTTCACTCAGCGGCCGATCCGGCATGGCATAGTACATTGCACGGCCGATCCCGGTCACATGCTCCAGCAGATACCATGCGTCTAAACGTGCCTCTTCGATTCCTGCCCGGGTAAGGCGCTCCTCCCCCAGCTGATATGCCTCCTGCATCGTCATGGCACTAGACCTCTGCCGCAGACTGTCCTGACTGAGCACTTTGTTCACCCATGTGCTCCGCTACAGTCTCTTTTGAATTCTCCACAACAGCCTGTACCCCGCCGAAGTTCTCAGCCTGATATGCCTTCCAGTCAAATACCGCCTCAACCGCACAGATTGCCACTTCGATCATACTGTCGTCCGGTTCCTTTGTTGTCAGGTTCTGCACCCACAGTCCCGGCCTGCTCAACAGGTTGACCAGGAAATTGTCGCTGTTGCCCGCCAGCTTGATGATCTCATAGGACACCCCGGCGATCAATGGAAATAGTGCGATACGAAGCAGCACCCTCATGATCTGTGAATCTGTCGTAATAAAGAAACAGAAGATGATACTCACGATCATGACAAAGAACAGAAAGCTTGTCCCGCAGCGCTTATGCTGTTTGGAACTCTTTCTGACATTCTCCACGTTAAGGGGCAGCCCGTGCTCAATACAGTTGATACACTTATGTTCCGCGCCGTGATACATAAAAGTCCTCTGGATGTCCTCCATCCTGGATACAAGCAGGATATAAGCAAGGAAGATCCCCACGCGGATCACGCCCTCCAGAATGGTAATCACCGCTCTGGATGTAATATGTTTCCTCAAAATATTGCTCAGAAAGTATGGAAGAACCATAAAAATCGCGATTGCCAGTACCACGGAAAAAGCAACGGTCAGATTCATAATCATCTGGTCCCGCTTCTCTCTCTTCACTACTTCTTCCGCAGTGAGCACTTCCTTCGTCTCCTCCTCATCCTCAAAAAAGCTTGCGGAGAACATCAGGGTCTTCATCCCCAGAACCATAGAATCCACGAAGTTAAAGATTCCTCTGATAAACGGGATCTTTGTGACCGCTTTCCATGGAACCACACTTTTATATGTCTCAATACTTACTGCAATTTCTTTGTCAGGCTTCCGGACTGCTACGGCATACTGATCTTTATTCTTCATCATAATGCCTTCCAGCACCGCCTGACCGCCTATGTTAGATGACTTCATGTTCCCTCCTGTAAAGCAACAGGCTGAGATTTTCACCTCAGCCTGTAATCATCATTCTTATTTCATACCATATTTCTTATTGAACTTATCAACACGTCCACGAGCCTGGTTTGCTTTCTGCTGGCCAGTGTAGAATGGATGGCACTTGGAACAGATTTCTACGTGAATTTCCTTGTTGGTAGATCCTGTTACGAATGTGTTACCGCAGTTGCATGTAACAGTTGCCTGATGGTACTCTGGATGGATTCCTTCTCTCATGATTTTCACCTCTCTATTTCAAAATATAGTTATTATAATCTCTAAACAGCTTTGTTATTGTATCATAAGATTTTTGGTTTTGCAAGTGATTTTTCAGAATAATCTGTGAAACCCTTTGAAAAAATGTTTTTTCATGTTATACTTCTCCTACTTAAGTTTATTACAAAGGAGAATTTCTTATGGAAATCACAGCATCCACATTTATCATTGTATGCCCATTTCTCTTTCTTGCCGGTCTGGTAGATGCCATCGGCGGAGGCGGCGGGCTGATCTCGCTGCCGGCCTATCTGATTGCAGGGCTGCCCCCGCATACGGCAGTCGCCACAAATAAGATGTCTTCCACCTGCGGAACCACGCTTGCGACTCTTCGTTTTATAAAAAACGGACTGGTCAACTTTAAGCTTGCCGTTCCCTCTGTTATCGCTGCGATCATTGGTTCTTCCATCGGAGCACATATCTCCATGATCGTTCCTGAGAAGATCATGCTGTATGTACTGGTCGGGATTCTGCCAGTATCCGCATTCCTTGTCCTGAACAAAAAGCTGTTCCACGACAATGGAAGTGATACGGTCACTTTAGATAAGAGGACCTATCTCACGGCTACCATCGCAGCTCTCGTCATTGGCGTATACGACGGCTTCTATGGACCGGGAACAGGAACCTTCTTGATCATTGCGTTTACCGTATTCGCAAAGCTGAGCATCAAGACTTCCAACGGACAGGCCAAGATCATCAACCTCACGACCAATATCACATCCCTCGTGATCTTCTTACTCAACGGCCAGGTACTGATCCCGGTGGGAATCGCCGCCGCATTATGTAACATGGCGGGCGGCTACCTGGGTGCCGGAATGGTCATGAAGAACGGGGCCAGGATCGTAAAGCCGAGTATCCTGTTCGTCCTGTTCCTCCTGCTGTTAAAAGTCTTAAAAGTATACTGATGTGTCAGTATATTAGATAAATTTCTTCTTAATAACAGTCTGTACCAGTTCTGAATTGCTCTTGGTCTGCTGGAACATATTCAGAAGGTTGTCCACTGCTTCTTCTGCTTTCAGTCCGTTCAGGGCCTTGCGGATGATATATACCGCCTCCTGTTCCTCCCTTGAAAGCAGAAGATCTTCTCTTCTTGTACCGGACTTCGGAATATCGATTGCCGGGAACACTCTCTTCTCCTGTAACTTACGGTCCAGAACAAGTTCCATATTACCGGTTCCTTTGAATTCCTCATATACAACATCATCCATCTTGCTTCCTGTCTCAACGAGCGCTGTTGCAAGAACAGTCAGGCTTCCGCCCTCTCTCATATTTCTCGCAGCACCGAAGAAACGCTTCGGCATGTGCAGGGCTGCCGGGTCAAGACCACCGGACAGAGTTCTTCCTGACGGTGGAACGGTCAGGTTGTATGCACGTGCCAGTCTTGTGATGCTGTCCAGAAGGATCATGACATCCTTACCGTGCTCAACCAGACGCTTTGCACGCTCAATTACCATCTCGGATACTCTCTTGTGGTGTTCCGGAAGCTCATCGAATGTGGAGTAGATCACTTCTACATTAGGGCCTGCGATTGCTTCTCTGATATCTGTTACTTCCTCAGGACGCTCGTCAATCAGAAGAATCAGAAGGTGCATATTCGGCTCTCTCTTCTGTACGGAAAGTGCAACCTCTTTTAACAGGGTCGTCTTACCTGCCTTCGGTGGAGATACGATCATACCACGCTGTCCCTTACCAATCGGGGAAAGCAGGTCCACGATTCTCATTGCAGTCGTGCTTCCCGGTGTCTCCAGACGCAGACGCTGGTTCGGGAAAATCGGGGTCAGGTCCTCAAAGTTGTTGCGCCTCATAGCCTCAGCAGGCTTTAATCCATTGATCGTGGATACATATAAAAGGGCACTGAACTTCTCAGACTGCGTCTTGATTCTCTTATTACCTGTGATGATATCACCGGTCTTTAAATTAAATCTGCGGATCTGGGAAGGTGACACGTAAACATCCTTCTCACCAGGCAGATAATTCTCACAACGGATAAATCCATATCCATCCGGCAGCACTTCCAGAATACCGTCAGCAGTCTCGCCGCTGTCAAGCTGTTCGATGTCAGTCGCCTCTTTCTTATCCTTCATTTCCTCTTTTACTTCTTCTTTTGCTTCTGCTTTTGCTTCTTCCATCTTTTCCTTTTCATCCTGTGCAAGCATTGCATCGATCAGGTCGCCCTTCTTCATCGTGGAAATGCCTTTCATTTTTCTTGCCTTAGCCAGATCTTTCAGGGTGGCAAGGGGCAGAGACTCATACTTTTCTCTTGTCATAATACCTTTCCTTTCTTAAAAAAATAATTCATCACTGTTACTTCGTCCATGTATTCATTTTATAAAAAATGCTGCGGGAACCTTAGTCTGAAGTGACTTGTCCGAAATCAGACACAATTAACATGTCTGTCTCCAATAAGATATAAATCAAATCTGAACCCATTATACATCATTCAAAGCAAAAAGGAAAGTTTTTTTTGAAAAACCCGAAGATTTCATTGACTTTTTTCACACTTGCGTTGCTTTTCCAAGAGTGATATGATAATGAACAGATATAAGTAATAAGAAGAAAATCTATGAAACAGCGAGGTAACAAAATGACAAACAGTGAAAAAGCATTACAGATGCACGAACAATGGAACGGTAAAATCGAGACTACGGCAAAATCTCACGTGAATTCCAGGGAAGACCTTGCCATCGCCTACACTCCAGGTGTAGCAGAACCGTGTAAGGTCATCGCCAAAGATCCCGATGCTGCCTATAAATATACCATCAAAGCGAACACGATCGCCGTCGTATCCGACGGAAGTGCAGTTCTCGGACTCGGCAATATCGGCGCCCGTGCCGCCATGCCGGTCATGGAAGGAAAGGCGGTTCTTTTCAAGGAATTCGGCGGTGTCAATGCCGTGCCGATCTGCCTGGATACACAGGATACAGAAGAGATCATAAGGACCGTTGTCAACATCGCACCTGCTTTCGGCGGCATCAATCTGGAAGACATCTCAGCACCGCGCTGCTTTGAGATTGAGGCCCGTTTAAAGGAACTGCTGGATATCCCTGTATTCCACGATGACCAGCATGGTACAGCCATTGTCGTACTGGCAGGAATCATCAATGCATTAAAGGTCACAGGTAAGAAAAAGGAAGACTGTAAAGTCGTTGTGAACGGCGCAGGCTCCGCAGGTGTTGCGATTACCAAACTGCTGCTTACATATGGTTTCCCGAATGTGACTATGTGTGATATTAACGGCATCATCAGCAAGGCTTCCCCGAACCTGAACTGGATGCAGGAGCAGATGACCGAGGTCACCAACCTGGAAGGAAAGACCGGAACTCTTGCCGATGCACTCGACGGAGCCGACATTTTTGTAGGTGTGTCCGCTCCGAATATTGTGACAAAAGAGATGGTAGCTTCCATGAACAAGGATGCGATCCTTTTTGCCATGGCCAACCCGGTACCGGAGATCATGCCTGACCTTGCTAAAGAAGCCGGTGCAAAGGTCGTTGGAACAGGCCGCTCCGATTTTCCGAACCAGGTGAACAATGTGGTTGCATTCCCGGGCATCTTCAAGGGTGCACTGGAAGGAAGAGCCACACAGATTACAGAAGATATGAAACTGGCAACTGCCAAAGCCATCGCAGGGCTTGTCGCTGACGAGGATCTCAATGAGAACAATATCCTTCCGGAAGCATTTGACCCGCGTGTTGCCGAAGCAGTCAGCAAAGCGGTAAAGGAATTGATATAGATGAACCGTTGGGGTGAAAAGCGTTACCACTCATTAGATTATGATTTAAAGCAGGTTTATGGAGAGAAAGTTTATAAGATCACTCTGGACGGCGGGATGACCTGCCCGAACCGGGACGGAAAAGTGGGAAGAGGCGGCTGTATTTTCTGCAGCGCCAGCGGTTCCGGCGATTTCGCAGGTTCAAGGTCACTTCCGATTTCCAGGCAGCTCGAGCTTGGGAAGAAGGAACTGAACGGCAAACGTCCGGTCCACTCTTACATTGCATACTTTCAGGCATTTACCAATACCTATGCCCCGGTTGGACGGCTGGAAGAACTCTACATGGAGGCGGTGAAGGATGAGGAAGTCAAGATCCTCTCCATCGCCACCAGACCGGACTGTCTCGGGGATGATATCCTCGAATTACTGGGCAGGGTCAATCAGATCAAACCGGTATGGGTAGAACTGGGACTGCAGACGATCCATCCGAAGACCTCTGCTTTTATCCGCAGAGGGTATGACCTTCCTGTTTTCGAACAGGCTGTACAGAACCTGCGCAGACTCGGCATCACCGTGATTGTCCATACCATCCTCTTCCTGCCCGGAGAGACAAAGGAACAGATGCTTGAGACCCTTGATTATCTGAATCATATGGATATTCAGGGAATAAAGCTCCAGCTTCTGCATATCTTAAAAGGGACAGACCTTGCAGCGGAATATGGAAAACAGCCCTTCCCGGTTCCCGACATGATGGAGTATATCCAGTTTCTGGGAACCTGTATCTCACGAATGAATCCCCGGATCACGATTCACCGGCTGACGGGTGACGGACCAAGCGAACTTCTGATCGCGCCTTTGTGGACGAGTCAGAAGAGAACTGTACTAAACACACTGCACCGCTATCTGAAAGAACAGGATATCTGGCAGGGAAAGGAGTATCATGAGTGAAACTTATACATTATATAAGCTGATTGTATTATACATGCTGGAGAGGGTTGATTTCCCTCTGACAACATCTCAGATTTCAGAATTTATACTGGACAAAGGATACACGACCTACTTTAAGCTGCAGGAGACACTGGCTGAAATGGTGGATTCCGGCCTCTTGAAGGTTGAGACGACTCACAACAGAACTCTGTACCATCTGACTGCAAACGGGGAGGAGACGATCCAGTTCTTCAGGAATAAGATTTCTCCCGCCATTCAGAAGGATATCGATGAATTCTTAAGCGAAAAAAGATATGATCTTAAGGAAGAGGTTGCTATTAAATCCGATTATTATCTGAACACAAATCATGAATATGAGGTTCAGTGCCAGATTACAGAAAATGGTTTCAACCTGATCGACCTGAAACTGACTGTTCCCACGGAGGTCGAGGCCGAAACCATTGCCAATAACTGGTCAACACAGAGCCAGGAGATCTATACGTTACTCCTGACGAAGCTTCTCTAAATGCTCTTTGATTGTCTTTTCATACCCCAGGACGCCCGGTTCGTAGAATCTGGCGTCTTTTATTTCATCCGGCAGATACTGCTGGTTCACATAGTGGTTCGGGTAATCATGTGCATACTTGTATCCAATCCCATGTCCCAACTTTTGTGATCCCTTATAATGTGCATCCAGAAGATGGGCAGGCACTGTAGTCTTTTCATGCTTCACACTCTCCATCGCCGCAAAAATCGCATTGGTCGCAGAATTGCTCTTCGGTGCAGAGGCAACATAGGTCACTGCCTGGGCCAGAATAATCTGGGATTCCGGCATTCCAATCCGCTCCACAGCCTGTGCCGCAGACACCGCCACGGTCAGCGCCATGGGATCCGCATTGCCCACATCCTCAGAGGCACAGATCATAATCCGCCTTGCAATAAACTTGATATCCTCTCCCGCATAAAGCATCTTGGCAAGATAATAGACCGCCGCATCCGGATCAGATCCCCGCATACTCTTAATAAAAGCGGAAATCGTATCATAATGATTATCCCCGGTCTTATCGTAACGCACGACTCTCTTCTGAATACACTCCGATGCCACATCCAGGGTAATATGTATCTTCCCGTCCTCACTGCGCTGCGTCGTGAGAACTCCCAGTTCCACAGCATTGAGCGCATTCCTCGCGTCCCCGCCGGATACATCTGCCAGGAATTCCAGCGCGTCTTCATCGATCTCGGCTTTGAAGCTTCCCATCCCTTTTTTATCATCATAGACCGCACGCTTTAAAAGTGTCTTCACATCTTCTTTGCTCAAAGACTTGAGTTCGAACACACTGGAACGAGACAGAAGTGCCCCATTCACCTCAAAATAGGGATTCTCCGTCGTCGCCCCGATCAGCGTGATTGTGCCGTCCTCCACATAAGGGAGAAGATAATCCTGCTGCCCCTTATTGAAACGGTGGATCTCATCGATGAACAGAATCGTCTTCTTCTGATACATTCCGAGGAGTTCCTTCGCTCCCTTAACGACTTCTTCCATATCCTTTTTTCCCGCGATCGTGGCATTGATCTGCTTAAATTCCGCACTCGTCGTATTCGCGATCACCTTCGCAAGCGTCGTCTTCCCTGTCCCCGGAGGGCCATAAAAAATCAGGGAACCAAGCTTATCCGCCTTGATTGCGCGGTATAACAGCTTGTCCTTTCCGATAATGTGCTGCTGCCCTACCACCTCTTCCAGTGAGGTCGGGCGCATCCTGGATGCAAGCGGAGACTCCTTCTCCTGCTTTGTTTCTCTCATATAATCAAATAAATCCATTTTCTAAACTCCATTCTTTATGCCGAAACTATATATTTTGAATAATTCTCTGCATTTCATCATCCTGCAGCAATGTCATTATTTTTTTCTCACCAGAAAAAGCCTCCAAATGACAGTGTGCTTTTTCTGGTCTTTCCAAAACACAGCAATCCTTATACCAGCATTTTCCCATGAAATCGCCTTTTACGCTCCATTCATCCACATCTGTCAGCTCATTAGTCAAAGATTTCATTACACGTTCCGTAGAATAATATTTAAATCCCATCACCAGCTCTCTTTTTAAAGTGACGTGATACTCTTTTTCATCTAAAACAGTAAAACTTTTTGCTGACAGATTTAGCCCATCACAATTTCTCATGAAAAGCATATATTGATTACTTTTCTCAAAGTTGATAAACTTCCGGTCTTCATCATTTAAAATTATATCTGCATTATCAATTACAATAAATTTATTCCTGCAGGACTTTAATTCCATATGAAAATCATCACTTTTATAGTTGAAAAGCTTAATTGCACTATAATCATCTGTCAGTTTCAAGTCCTCAAGCAGCTCATACAAATAGGTTTTTCCAGTAGCGCTGTCACCACGGACTAAGGTAATCCTATCTTCCAATTCCAAATGATAAGAAAAAGGATACGCCTCAAAATCAACTGTTTTATAGATCATCCTCAGCTCTCCTTTCATATTCCTTTGTCCACCATTGTTCGTAACCAGCTCGTCCAACCACTACATCTGAGTCATTAATACAGATTTTAACATCTTTCCCTATCTTAAAACGTTCTGGTCTACTCATATAAATGTGAATATTATCCATCTGAAACAATAACTCCAGTACATTTCTACCACATTCTTCTGTACTGACAACCTTTCCTGGATTCTTTACAATATTCAGATAGGTTTTACAGCCGCTCGAAAGATTTCGTATTGTTCCCAGACCATACTTGGTTTCTATATGGTTATCCTGGGTTACCTTTGCTTCATCGATTACCGCAATCACCTTTTTATCATCCTCTGATAAACTCTGATTACTGGTATGCAAATTGAAGTATAAGTCGTTTTTCAAAATCCAGTTATTACTTTCCTGCTTTTCCGTATAAAGATAAATCAATTTCTTCACCTGCCTTCTTGTATCAGCCGAGACAAAATTATCCTACTTACTGTTCCACTGCCCAATCACTTCATTTACCGTAGAAACGGTGACGAACACCTGCTTCTGTGTGGTATGCAGATAATTCAGCAGTAACTTGTATTCCTGCTGTGCCAGAATCGTGATAAGCTCCGTCCTTGTCTTACCATCATATGCACCACGGGCCTCATAAAGAGTCACACCCCTGCCCAGTTCATTCATGATATACTTCTGGATCTCCTGGTAATCGTCTGAGAGAATACATACTCTCTTCCTCTTGTTGAATCCATCGATAAAATAGTCCACCGCAATCCCGTTGGCATAGGTGCCAAGGATACTGACAACAAATGTGGAAAAATCATATACCAGAAGAGAAGTCGCCGCAGTTACCATTCCTGCTGCCGTCACAGCTTTTCCGATCTCCATGTGGGTAAATTTATTGATAATCTTTGCCACAATGTCAAGCCCGCCGGAGGACGCATTCACATGAAATAAAAGTGCCTGTCCGAGGGCAACCAGCAGAACATATGTGATCAGATCATAGACCGGATTGCCTGTCACCGAATGGACTACCGGGACGATCCTCTCATAGATCCATAAAAATACCGGAAGAAGCATCGAAGTATACACTGTCTTCGCCCCAAACTCCTTTCCGATAAAGATAAAACCTATAACCAGAAGTACTACATTCAGTATAAAGGTAAGGATGGAAAGCTGGATTCCCGTAAGCTGGGATATTACCAGCGCCAGACCGGAAATACTGCCCACAACGATTTTGCTTGGAACCATAAAGAAATACACTGCGGCAGCTACTAACATCATACCAAAAGTGATGATGATAAATTCACGAACCAGATTCTTCTTTGAATTCATTTTTAATCTCCTCTTCTTGACATATTCAGTTTTATTGTACCAGACGGCGGGCATCGCGTATAGGCATCGGATGCAATCCCCAATTATTGCACCTTGAAGACTATTAAAAAACTCGCCAGCTTCGAGCATTATACCATAAATCCTAAGCTCGTAAAACACCTCGCTAATGATTTAGGTATATGTCTTAACAGGCTCGAAAAGACCTCGCCAGCTTCGAGCATTATACCACAATTTCCAAACTCCATAAAGCCCTTGCCAGGTATTTAGATACATATCTCATTAAGCGCCAAACAAACTTTCCAATTTTTGCTATTTCCCCTTGACATTCCAATCTGTAATATATATAATTACAGTATAAACAGTAACTTTTATAGATACAGAATACTTTTAGGACAATGCCACAGAAATATTATTCCTGATTACAACAGCCAATGGAGAAAATTGTCCGATCATAAGAAAGGAAGGCGCAAAATGAACACAAGAGAACATGAAACGATGAAACTTAGAGGCAGCGCAGACGTATCCTACCTGGGGAAGACGGTAGATGAGATGATCTGGGCATTCATGCGCCAGGAAAATATTCCCGGTCTGACACTGGCTATTGTTCAGGCACCGTATATTCCAAGAGTCGTTGGCTATGGAGTCTCCGACGCTGGACAGAAACGTCTTGCTTCTGCCAATACCATGTGGCCGGCAGGTCCCATTTCTCAGGCATTTACCGCTGTAGCAGTGATGCAGCTTTACGAAGACGGCAGTCTGGATATCCACAAGACTGCCAGTACCTACATAACCGATCTGCCCGAATCCTGGAAGAATATCACCATCCTGCAATTGCTCCGCCACGCATCCGGGCTGCCCGATTACCGTGAGAACGAAGCGTGGGATGCATACCGGGACTGGAAATTCGATGAACTGATCCGTCTGGTTTCCTCCCAGCCGCTGCACTTTAATTCAGGAGACGATGTAGAACAGAGTGCAACGAATTTCCTGCTTCTGACGGAAATCATTGAACGCGTAAGCAAAATGTCTTATCACGATTTCGTTACCGAACGACAGATTCAGTTTTTGGGGCTGCGCCACACCGGATTTGCAGAAGATCTGGATAATTTTACCCATGAGGACGTATCTCTTACCGAAAATATCCATCAGATCTTTAAGAAGAATGGAGCTTATATCGATCCTGCCGAGCCTGCTGCAAGCTATGATGCAGACGGAAATTTACTCCCCCGCGTCTCCTCTTCTGCACTGAAAGGCTTTTCAGATATCTGGGCTTCGGCGCAGGATATCTCCTTCTGGGATATTGGTCTCGCAGGCGGCGTACTGATCCACGAGCCTGAGCACCGCTTAATGATCTATGCTCCATGGAAGCTCCCGGACGGGCGTGAAATGCCTGCTGTTGCCGGATGGCAGTTCTATAAACATCGCGGACTCATGGATATTAAGGGCAGCGTCCCTGGCTACTCTTCCTTCCTCAGCCGTTTCACACACCCGGAAGAACTGGTCTGTGTCACCTTACTTGCCAATCGGGAAGGGATAGATTTTACAAATCTGGGCCGCCGGATTGCCGGTGCGTTCGGTGACCTGCTCTCCACGAATTACGATGACAACAAGCTCTATCTCATGGAGGGACAGCTGTCCGTTGACGAGACAACAGCCCGATTAGAAAAAGAACTTGCCACACGGGGAATCCCGCTCTTTGCCAAATTTGACCACACGGAAAATGCCAGACAGGCCGGGCTTGATCTCCGCCCCACTACCGTGCTGGTATTCGGATCACCGAAGGTAGGGACCTCACTGATGCAGGCGGATCAAAGTGTCTCTCTGGAACTTCCGCTTCGAATCTCCATCTGGGAAGACGAAGCCGGCAGTACCTGGCTCGCATTCCCAAGGCTTGCACCTTTGATGGCTGATTATAGTCTCTCTGAGAATCCAACTGTATCTAAAATGGAAATGCTCATGGAGGAACTTGTCCGTAAAGCGGGCAGTATCTACGAACGATAAACAGGCAGAGGCTGCAGCTTTCATGATAAAATTCATGAAGGCGGCAGCCTCTTTTCCTGTTCTCTTTATTCTACTCCCGCGATTTCCCTGATCACTTCCCCCGCAATCAAGAGTCCCGCCACCGGAGGCACAAAGGAGATGCTGCCCGGGATACTGCGTCTCTGCCCTTTCTCTTCCCCGGTCTCTTTTCCCGATGTATCGATTGGCTTTTCTCTGGAATACAATACCTTTAAGTGATAGATTCCCCTGTTCTTAAGCTCTCTGCGCATCACTTTGCACAGCGGGCAGACACTTGTCTTTGAGAGATCTGCAATCTCAAACAGCTCCGGATGCATTTTATTTCCCGTCCCCATACTGCTGATGATCGGAATATTCAGCTTTTGCGCAAGCTCCACCATGGCCAGCTTGGCTGTCACCGTATCGATGGCATCTATGATATAGTCCGGCTTTTCCGCAAACAATGTTTCCAGATTATCCGGCAGGACAAACATCTCATGCGTCTCCACCCGGATTCCCGGATTGATGTCCCGGATGCGCTCCTTCATCACTTTGGTCTTGTACTGTCCAATCGTACTGTGATAAGCAATGGACTGACGGTTGATATTGGTCAGGGATACCGTATCATTGTCTATCAGAATCAGCCGTCCCACTCCGCTCCTTGCCAGCGCCTCAATGCAGTGAGAACCGACACCGCCCACACCGAATATCATAACCGATGCTTTTTGAAGACGGTCAATCCCTTCCGATCCTATTAATAATTCCGTTCTTGAGTACTCATTCAATCTATTCATCATCCTTCCTCCCGCAAAACATCTCCTGTCTTTTCATCATCTGTTAAAGGTGGATATTCGTAATCCGCTTTGCTTCTTCATCATAATCTGACAGTCGTCTTTGCCACCTAATTCAGCATCAGTTCATCCACCGTCACGAACTCGTATCCCTCTTTGGTCAGCCGGTCAACAATCTTCAAAGCCGCCTTCACGGAACTGTCGTAACAGTCATGCATCAAAATGATATCATTTTCTTCTGCTTCCGTCACTACTTTATTGACAATTTCATCTACATTTTCCGTCGCCCAGTCGAGCGGATCAATGCTCCACATGACCGGCAGCACATGGATCTTCTGCTCCAGCTCCTTCTGCCAGAGCCCGAAAGGCGGCCTCATAAACTGGACATCTTCTCCGGTAATAGAACTAATCACATCATTTGTCATTACAATTTCCTGATAGGCTTCCTCATTACTTACCTTCGTAATCTCCACATGGTGATATGTATGGTTTCCGATCAGATGGCCTTCGTCATACATTCTTTTCACAATCTCACGGTTGTCATTCTTTTCTATATTTTCGCCGATCAGGAAAAATGTCGCCTTCACGTTTCTTTCTTTTAGCCCATCCAGTAGTTCAGGGGTGTATGTTGTGCTGGGCCCATCGTCAAATGTAATCGCAATCTTAGGTTTCTCCACAATATTTTCCGCCACATACGCGATGGCATTCGGACTTGAAATTTCCTGATTCCCGGCTTCTACTGTATTCTCCTTAAAAAATGCCGGATAGATGCTCCCCATCAAAAGCAGTACATAGACCAGGCCCATCCCCTGCATCATCCTTTTTAAACGCAAACTGCCCACAACCTTATTTCTGACTTCCTTTATATATATGCTTTTTGATCATGATTTATGGATATTTAGAATTCTTTATGTTATAATGAGCTTCGTGTCACATTCAGAGGAGGAATTTTTAATGGAAAAAGCAAAACAAACGGAAAATAAAATGGGCATCATGCCTGTACCGAAACTTTTAATCACAATGTCCCTGCCCATGATCATTTCCAAGATCGGAAGAGCACACGTCTGAAC
>CABTYO010000027.1 GCA_902489075.1 uncultured Faecalicatena sp.
AATGACGATGCTATTGATGAGAAATTACGCCTTTTGTTAAATTTGAAAATTGCTGAATTGTGGGATGAAAAGGCAGAAAATGATTTAGAAGTAATACAGCACAGAGATTTGAAACCTCATCAAAAAATGATATGTAAGCAAATCAAGGAGTGGTAAAATGGGAGAAGACTTTTTTCTGGTCGATATTCCAGTATTTGAACCCCTATATGATGCAGAAGAGAAATATGGCTGGAGCAGATATAAGGATAATTTGTGGAATGTTTTGAAAGATACGACTGGTGGATATTGTATGTATTGTTACGATAAAGTCTGGATTAATGAGCAAAGAAGGGGACAAATAGAGCATGGGATAGAACGGGCAAATTCGAAAGAAACTTTATCTGATTGTGTCCCCAATTTAGGACTTGCGTGCGAGAATTGTAATGGAAAATTTAAAAGGCGTGGAGAAAATAAAAGAAAGCTGCCAATTAGTAGTATCAAAGAATTTATAAAAGGAGATTGTAAAAAATTTGATTGTAAATCACCTTGCGAAAAATTTGAAACATTAAGGGCAGAATATATTAAAAATGGAAAAATATTAATACAACCATTTGAAATCAAAATAGAAGAGGGACATAGTCTAAGACTGCAATTTGACCTTCTTAATAATAAATATATTCCAAGTACTAAATGTGGAAATTATAATCAGGAAGAATTGGACATAATAAATGGGCATATTAAACTGTTTGGATTAAATGGCCCGGAGAGACCCAATCGTGAAGTGAGTAAATATTGTAAGAATGTAATAGATAATGGATCTATTTTGGAGGGAATACCATATAACAATTTAGTAGTTGATTTATTCAGAAGAAAATTAAAACAGTTAGATGTAAAAGAGGCTGTTAAAGTATGCAATATTATTTATTCAAGGGCGTGGATGCAATCTTCTACATAGATGGAAATTATAAAGTCTTGTATCGAAAAGAATAGACTGGCAGACACTCTAAATCAAGGAGAGATGTTAAACGCTGAAAGGCTATAATTTATTTATAGAGTGCCCCGACATCGTAAGACAAAGAAGAACCCGAGCCAGCCATCCGGCTGCCCCGGGTTCTTTTAATGTCTCGGTGATTTCTTGACGGTCAGGATGGCCTGGATCAGGGCGCTTGTGACCGCGGATCCGTATTCTTCTTCTGTCATCCGCCTTTTTTCTTCGTCATGTTCTTTCATGACCATGTAGCGTGGTGTCAGCTTATTCAGTGCGATGGCGGCGATGTCTTTCTTACATTTGTTGCACTTGCAGCAGTTGAAGCGGGCGAGTGTCTCGTCCAGCCTGGAGAGCACCAGGTCTTCCATTACGTTGACCAGGATCATGTCACGGGACTCCTGGATCTGCCTGCTTGCTGCGGTGGTGCGGTTCACGCTTGGCGGTCTCTGTGTGTGTGCATGGGAGATCCCTGCTAAGGCAGGAGTGAAGGAAAATGCTTCCGGGGTTCTGGCTGTGTTAGCGACTATGTCTGAATCTTCTATGTTCTTTGCCTCATGGGAAGGAATCCCTGCGGCAGGATCCTGTACTTCTTTCACAGAAGCATGTCTTGCCGTGGGCATGATCTTGCGGTACATGATTTCTTTATCTAACTCATTCTTGCTTTTTGGCATGGTGTTGTAAGCCCCTTTTCAAGTAATTCATCGGTGAATGTCTTATAATCTATGACTGCATTGCAGTTCGGCGCGTAATCTAAGATGGATCTTTGCAGTGACTGCGCCTCTCTGAGGGCAACGCTCTCCCGGATGAAGGTATCGAATACCGGGATGTTCAGGTCGGATGAGATCATGTGGACCGTTCCGGTGATCTCTCTGCTGAACCTGGTCCGTGGATTGTGGCGGGTCAGAAGCAGGCCGAGGATCTGAATATCCGGGTTGCACTGCATGCGGACGCGGTCGATGGTCTCTTCTAACTGTGTGATTCCCTGCAGACTGAAAATATCGGAGAGCATGGGAACCAGTACATAATCGGAAGCCGTAAAGGCGTTGACTGTCAGGATACCTAATGCCGGAGGTGTGTCTATCAGTATGTAATCGTATAATGGAACAAGAGGTTTAAGCGCATTCCTCAGGAGAAACTCACGCTGTGCACCGGTAAATTCCAGCTCGATGCTGCTTAACAGGATATTGGACGGGATAATATCAATGACAGTTCCTCTCTGGATAGCGTACTGCGTCTTTAGTTCTCCTTTGAGAACGTCGTAGATCGTGGCACTCAGATCTGTATCGGCTCCTGCGCTGAAGCTTAAGTTGCCCTGCGGATCCAGATCGACGGCAAGTACTTTGTACCCCTTTTCTTTTAAATTGACAGCCAGTGCATTGGCTGTTGTGGTCTTTCCAACCCCGCCCTTTTGATTGGAAATGC
This sequence comes from uncultured Faecalicatena sp., assembly GCA_902489075.1. Taxonomy (GTDB): domain Bacteria; phylum Bacillota; class Clostridia; order Lachnospirales; family Lachnospiraceae; genus Faecalicatena_A. The sequence continues at coordinate 2,390 of CABTYO010000027.1, forward strand.
TAATGATCTTTCCCATGGTGTAAACCCTCTTGTTTTCGACAAATTATGAAGTAATTATACCAAGTTTGCTATGGTTTTACAAGGAAGGCCGGAAAATAAAATTTTGAAAAACTATAAAGTTTTTATCATTCGGTCCGATAATATTATTAGAGTTCTTATGATGTAATGGGCAGACAGTGAAGCGGACTGTGAAGATCCGCTTTGAATCCAGAAGAAAGGGTGTTGAGAATGGAAGTGAAGATTACAGGCGGACAGGCTGTTTATAAGAGTATGATGAACAGTGTGAAGAGCAGCGGAAGACCGGTACATGTTTCCGATGATTCAGATAGAAGAGTACAGGGTGACAGGCATCAGGACGAGATCGTTATCAGCGGGGACGGCTTGAAGAAGCAGGAGGCGGCCCAGGCGGCACAGAGCCTCTATCAGTCCATGGGGATGGATGCGAAGGCTGACCGGATTGCAGAGCTCAAGCAGCAGGTACAGGATGGAACCTACCGGGTCTCATCAGAAGTACTGGCGGGTAGAATCCTTTTGTAAGAGAGCAGGAGTAAGATTATACAGGAGCAGATCGGGAATGACTGACCGTGAGTGATTGGATACACAGGAGCAGATCAGGAATAACTGATCCGGAGTCACTGAATACACAGAATTGGAAAAGGGAAAAAGATGGAACGTTTGATTGAATTTTTGAAAGAGTATGTTACCTTTTTTGAAGAGGTTGAGAAGAGACAGCAGGAGAAGCTGGAAGTTTTAACCAAGGGCGAGCTGGCTGGGATCGAAGAGACGATTGTGATGCAGCAGGCGCTGGATAAGCAGATTGAGAATATGGAGCGGAGGCGCATGGATGTGTTTGAACAGGCGGGCTGCGGCGGCTATACGTTCCGTGAGGTGACAGAGACGGCACAGGGGGCGCAGAAGACAGAGCTGGAAGGTCTTTACCACAGGCTGGACGGGGCGATCGGGAATATCAGGTTTTTGAATCAGAAGTGTATGAAGCTGGCCCAGACAGCGCTTGCGAGGATGGGGATTATCCCGCATGACCAGACAGAAGGGGCATCAGGTTATCAGCAGACGAGACGGTACAGTGGCTCGATTCTGCAGACGAAAGTATAAGGAAGAGGGTGGGATGTTTTGAGACCGACATTCATGGGATTAGAGACAGCGAAGCGCGGTATCATGGTGAATCAGAAGGCTTTGGATATCGTTGGTAATAATATCAGTAATGTGAAGACAAAGGGGTATACAAGGCAGCGTCTGGATATGGTATCTGTGCAGGTGAGCGGCACCGCACATCTTCCGACGACGTCCATACCGCTTGCCGGGCAGGGCGTAGAGGCTGTCGGCGTAGGTCAGATCAGGAATGCATTTCTGGACAGTAAGTTCCGGGAAGAGTATGGAGATGTGGGATATTACGATCAGCGCCAGGCAATGCTCAGTGAGGTTGAGGCGGCGATCAGTGACCCGGAGGTGGAAGGGACAGGAATCAAGGATGCCCTGACGACTCTTTTAACGGCTCTGACCAAGTTCAGCGAGAATCCTTATCAGGAGACGCAGGCGAATATTGTACGTTCTGCATTTACCGGAGTGACACAGACCCTGAACCAGTATGCACAGAAGCTTCAGACGATCCGGGAACAGCAGCAGTCAGATCTGGCGATCTCTGTGAACGATGTCAATTCCAAGTTAGAGAAGCTTGCGGAATTGAATAAGACGATCGTGGATGAGGTGTTTACGAATCAGGATTATGACGGGAAGAACTATGGACCGAATGAATTGCTGGACCAGAGGAACCTGATTCTGGATGATCTTTCACGATATGGCGAGGTACAGGTCGTTTCGAAGGATGACGGCGGGATGCAGGTGAAGTTCAATGGACAGGTGGTTGTGGATGGGACCGGGAACCGGTATACGGCGGATGCAATCCAGATTGGTGAGGACAGGACGAGTCTGACATGGCGCAGCACACAGGAGCAGGTGAAGCTTCCGACGGGAGTGCTGAAAGGATACGTGGATGTGCTGAATGGTGCCAGCCAGTTGGATAAAGGGATCCCATACTACCAGGAGAAACTGGACGACCTGGCCGGGAATCTGGCAGCGGCATTCAACCAGGTAATCCCGAATGACAATGGGGATGCGGGCTATAAGGTCCTGCTGGAAGGTGATGCGGACGGGACGGTAACAGCGGCGAATCTGTCTGTCAGTGCGGACTGGCTTGCGGATGCCAATTATGTGATCCAGCAGAATCCGGACGGTGAGATGGACAACACGTATGTATTGAATATGAAGAACCAGCTGGATCAGGATTTTACATTTAACGGAGAATTCACAGGCACGTTCAGTGAATTTGTTACATATATCACGACGGCTCTCGGCAGCGATATGACCCTGAATGAGTCGAGGCTGGAGGCATCTGTTTCCACAGCGGAGTCAGTGGATGGAGACAGGATGTCAGTCTCAGGGGTATCCCTGAATGAAGAGGGAATCGAGATGATGACCTATAATAAGGCATATCAGGCGCTGGCGCGTATGATGACGACGATGGATGAGCAGCTGGATGTGCTGATTAATAAGACCGGGCTTGTCGGAAGGTAAAGGGGGAAGATAGAATGAGAATTACGGAGAACGCTTTGAGCCAGACTTATCTGAAAAATCTGCAGAGAAATATGTCAGATCTTTCTGCTTCGAACCTGAAACTGTCGTCGGGCAGGAATTTTAACCACGTATCAGAGGATACGGGGAGCGCGGCCAGGGCATTTGCAGTGCGGGATCAGATCTCGAAGAACGAAGAATATGTGAATACGGTGAAGAATGCCATTGGAGAGCTGGACACGGCGGATGACAGTATTCTGACGGTCAGTTCTATTTTAAAGACGGTTTATGCAGATATTACAAAAGCGAATAACGGTACGAATTCCCAGGAGAATCTGGATTCGTATGCGGAGCAGCTGCATGGTTTGAATAATGAGATTATCCAGACAATGAACTCCAAGTATGGGGATAAGTTCTTATTTTCAGGATCAAGTAATGGAGCGCAGCCTTTTACATTAGATGGGTCGGGACAGATCCTGTTTAACGGAGTGCCGGTCGATGATGCTGTGGCGGGGACAGATTTTCATGAGAATAAGGTCGTCTATCTGGATATTGGATTTGGGATGACGGCATCACCGGGTGGGATCAATGCGCAGACAGGGATCAAGATCTCGACGTCCGGTGTGGATGCACTTGGATACGGAAGGGATGCCGATGGTGAACCGAATAATATCTGCAGCCTGATCGCTCAGATTGAATCACAGTTGAGAGCAGGTGATCTGGAGGGAGTCGGGAAGAGTATGACTCATCTGCAGAAGTCTGAGGAGAAGCTGTCAGCCTGTGTGGCAGAGCTGGGGACAAGGCAGAATATTCTGGACCGTGCGAAGGACCGGCTGGATGCAGAGACAATCAATCTGCAGCAGAGACAGAAGGATCTGGAGCTGGTTTCCCTGGAATCGGAATCGGTGAATAACAAGTCCTATGAGATGGCGTGGATGGTGACACTGCAGCTTGGGTCAAGTATTATTCCACCGTCCATCTTTGATTTCATGAGGTAGCAGGAAGTATCTGATATTTGAAAACAGGCAGGAGGGTATTGGTATGGATGTTTTGAGAATTTCTACGACTCCGATCAGACTGTCGATGTCTTCGCAGAGGGCAAGGCTGGAATCGAAGATCCCGGACCCGGAAGCAGGAATCATCAACCAGCCGGGCAGGCTTGAGATAAAATCTGAGAATATTAAAGTGAATATTGATACATTTGATGCGCGGCAGAGCATGGGATACCGTACGGGGCTGGGAATGATGAAGGATTCTGCACAGGCGGGGACACAGGCGGCCGGTGATGCCACCGCACAGTATGCAAGGATGGGAAACCAGCTTGCGCAGATCCAGAATGGCACAACTGTGGCGGATGTGGTAAAGCAGTTTACCGTGCCTGGCCCGGTTACCACGGGGATTCAGTTTATCCCTTCACACGGACCGGATATCAGCTGGGAGGCGCCCCAGCTGGATCTTAATTATACGCCGGGAAAAGTGGAATTCGATCCGAAGGTCGACTTTTCAACAATGGAGTACGTACCGGGGGAATTGAACGTGAATGTGGAGCAGTTTCCGAAGGTAGAGATTGAATATGTGGCAGACCCGCTGTATGTACCACCGCGGGCGAATCCGAATTATGAGGAATAATAAGCAGTTACAGCTTGGGAGGACATAAAAGTGCAGATAGAGACAAGAGATTTCGGAATGATAGACATAGAAGAGAAGAACGTCATTACATTTAAACAGCCGATTTTTGGATTTGAGGAGTATACCCAGTATGTGCTGGTATCCGATTCCAATATGGGCAGCGGCATCTGCTGGCTCCAGTCCATAGAGGAGAAGGATGTCTGTTTTATTCTGATGAATCCCCTTGAAGTATGTAAGGATTATGCGCCGGTCGTGATGCAGGATGTTCTGTTTACCCTGCAGGCAGCGCCGGAGGATGACCTGGACTGCTGGGTAATCACGGTAATCGGGAGGACATTCCAGGATTCTACCGTGAACCTGAAAAGCCCGATCATCATTAACCATAAGATGAATTTTGCAATGCAGATTATTCTGGAGCAGGATTATCCAATACGCAAGAGAATATTCGACGGGGAGAGTGAGGGATAGCAGATGCTTGTATTATCGAGGAAAAAGGGTGAGTCCATTAAAATTGGTGATGATATCGAGATCTTTGTTTCCGAGATCAAGGGCGACAAGGTACGTCTCGGAATTTCTGCACCACCGGATAAGAAGATTACCCGCACAGAATTCTATCTGACTGTGGAGAATAATAAAGAAGCATCTGACAAAGTGGAGCTTTTGAAGATCTTCCAGTTATCCAGGAATCTGCATGGTACAGACAATGAGCAGAGCAGAGGAAAATCAGATGAGAATAGATGAGCAGGTAATAGAATTATTGACAAAGAAAATAGAATGTTTCCTGAAATATGAAGAAGAAACAAAAAAGTTAACTGCAAATGGTGAGGATGCTGTAGAACGGATTACAGATGCATTGGCAGTACGTCAGGAACTGATCGGGGAGATCGATGAGATTGATGCTGATATCCGCAATGTCTGTGAAGGGGCAGAAGATGGCAGACTGCTGCTGGATGCGGCAGGGAACCGCTGCGATTACCAGCGGCTGACACCAGAATATCAGGAAGTGTACCAGACGGGGCAGCAGGTGTTCCAGATTATTACACGGATACAGAATGAAGAGCGTCTTGCCAGAGCCAGTATGGAAGAGGTAAAGAACCGGTTCCAGAAGGACATCCGTCAGAACCGGAAGGTCTCGAAGTTTTCGGGATATTTAAAGAGTATGAATTATACGGAAGATGTGAAAAAGGGATTTTTATATAATGCAAAGAGATAGGAGGTACCCACATGTCATCGGTTGACCCAACAGGAAGCACCACCATAGGCAATATGATGCCGGGACTTGTATCCGGTCTGGATACGGAGAGCATGGTTGAGAAGATGCTGTCAGGCACGCAGTCAAAGATTGACAAACAGTATGCCAAGAAGCAGCAGATTGAATGGAAACAGGAGATTTACAGAGATATCATTACGAAGCTGGATAATTTCAGAACAAAGTTCTTTACATACAGCAGTGCGAGTAATACGAACCTGCTGAGTAATGCATTCTACAATGTCATGAATACGGCGAGCAGTTCCGGGGCAGTGAAGGTGATCTCATCTACCTCACAGGCGGCTTCGAAGATTAAAATTGACAGCATTGACCAGCTTGCAACGGCATATCAGGTCTCTACAAGTGATACGACGCAGATATCAAAGGAACTGGAAGGCCGTGCATTGAATATGGCGGATCTGACAGGGGAACTGTCCATTGATGTCAGTCTGGACGGGGTGAAGAAGACGATTCGGTTCCAGGCGGGGAATGATGAAAATGAGCTGGTCACGAATCTGAATGAGAGCCTGAAAAGTGTATTTGGAAGTACAGTCACAGCATCTATAACAGCGGATGGCGGATTGAAAATGGAAGGAAGCGGCGGCAGCCACACGATTATCCTGACAGCGACACAGGGCAGTGATTCCTTGGAAAAGCTCGGATTTTCAGAAGGAGCTTCCAATAAACTGAATTATAATGCTCTGCTTTGTGAATCACCGTTTGCTACCGCGTTTCAGGGGAATTCATTTGAATTTTCTATCAATGGAACTGTAATTCAGGCAAATGGGAATGATACGGTGGGGGATGTGCTCAACCGGATCAATAACAGCAGTGCAGGAGTCAGGGTGACCTATAACGCGATTACAGATAAGTTCACGATGGAATCCAAGATGACAGGAGATATCGGGGATATCAGGCTGGAACAGACCCAGGGGAACCTGCTGTCTGCTATGTTCGGATCTGGACAGGGCAGCGGAATTACGGGAAGTATGGCCGGGATGCGCGCGACCGATACGTTGACGGGATTTGATGAGATAGATGAGGGGACGGATAAGCTTCTGGATAAAATTATGAAGGCGGCCCGCTCAGGAGGACAAAGTTTTAAGTTCCATGTGAATGGACGAGCTGTTGAAGTCGGTATTCCTGCATTAGCGGATGATGATCCGGATTACGATAAAGCCAGTTTTATACAGGCTGTTAATGACCAGATGGATGCCGGGTTTGGAGCCGGGAAGGTCAGGCTTTCAGAGACAGCAGACCACCATATGCAGATTACATCTGCTGACGGGTATATAGTAAGCTTTGACGAAGAGGATTTAAAGCATAATGTGAATGATGCGTTTGGATTCAGTGCCGGTGATGAAACTACTAAGGCTGTAATCAGCCAGGAAGTGACAAAGGATGCCACTCTTGGTGCCATTGGTCTTGGTGGAGAGTGGACAGTTGAGGGAACAGATGCATCAGGCAATGCCGTCACACAGACGTTAGCACTTGATTCTACATTGACAGTGGAAGAACTTACACAGAAATTTAATGATCTGGGTATTGGAGAGCTGACATTTGATCCGGTTACAAAGTCTTTATCTATTTCCAATATGAAGGGAGATAATGCTAAAATTACAGGCGATACTGATGGCGCAGATGCCCTGAAAACGCTGTTTGGACAGGAAACACTCTCTTTTAATACAAGCGGTGACACTCTTGTGATTACACAGGGACAGAACGCGAAGCTCACTGTTGACGGTATGACCATAGAAAGGAACACGAATGAGTTCGAACTCAACGGTGTTAATATCCAGTTAATGACGGAATCAACAGGCCCAATTAGCTTGACAACGGAGCGGGATACCGATAAAATAGTAAGTGGAATTAAAGAATTTGTCGAAGATTATAATTCAATCGTCGACGAATTGAACGGATATCTGACAGAAAAGTCGAATTACCGCTCCTATGCACCTCTGACGGATGCACAGAAGAAAGAGATGACGGATAAGGATATCGAACGCTGGGAGGAGAAGGCGAAGCAGGGGCTTCTCCGCAATGACGGCACGATCGAGTCGCTGTTGGGCGACATGCGTTCTGTGATGTACAAGACAGTGGAAAGCGCCGGGATGGCATTATATGACATCGGTCTTGACACATCCTCGAATTATAAGGAAAACGGAAAGCTGACCCTGGATGAGGAGAAGCTTCGGGCAGCACTTTCTACGAATCTGGACAAGGTGCAGCAGCTGTTTTCCAGCAAGACAGATGGTGTGGGACAGGCATTGGGCGATATTTTAAAGGACGCCGCGAATATCAGCAGTGGTTCACCCGGAACTCTTGTCGAGTATGCAGGTGCCAAGACGGCACTTGACACGCAGAACACACTAAGTAAGGAACTCGCAGAGATCGGCGACCGGATCAGGGAACTGAATAAGAAGTATGAGACAGAGAGAGCCCGTTACTGGCAGCAGTTTTCAGCGATGGAGCAGGCATTATCCCAGTTGAATACGCAGAGTTCCTGGGTTTCACAGCAGTTTTCAAGTTCGAATTAAGGAGCGGATATCATGCAGAATCCATATGAGAAGTATAAAGAGCAGTCCGTGATGACGATGACGGGCGGCGATATGATTAATTTGTTATTTGAGACAGCACTTAAGCGTCTGAATGAAGGTCTCAAGTGTCTGGAACAGAAGGACTATGAGGGCAGTAATACTGCATTCCAGAAGGCACAGAGTATCTTCGTCCATCTGGATGTGACGCTTGATGATAAGTATGAGATATCGAAGAATCTGTCCGCACTGTATGAGTTTTTTAATTATAAGATCGTACAGGCGAATATGAAGAAGGACCCGCAGCCGGTGGAGGAGATTCTGCCTTTGATCGGAGAACTCAAGGAGTCTTTCCAGCAGGCTGACAAGCAGGCAAGGATCATGAGGAGCCAGGTTTCATAAGTAAAGGAGTTACGCTATGTCACTATTTGAAGACAAGTCATATCAATCTCTGATCAACGGACTGGATGCAGCCTGGATGAAGCAGAAGGTACACAGCAATAATATTGCGAACAGTGAGACGCCGGGATTTAAGACGAAGAATGTCGAGTTTAAGGAGATTCTTTCCAAGGCAGAGGACGGGAAGAAGTCATCCTGGGAACAGAAGGCAGTGGTTACGACGGACGATTCGACATCCTCCAGGCCGGACGGCAACAATGTGAACGTGGATAAAGAGGAGCTTGAGATGTGGCAGGCGTATGCACAGTATTCCGCATTGTCACAGCGGATGGCGGGGAAGCTTTCTTCCCTGCGCTACGTGATTAATAATACGGCGAAGTAGGGAGGATAAGATATGTCATTTTTAAATTCACTGGATATTACAGGTTCCGCTCTGACGGCGGAGCGGTTCCGGACAGATATTATTCTCCAGAATCTTGCCAATCAGAATACAACCAGGACAGAGGACGGCGGACCTTACAGAAGGAAGCAGGTCGTTTTCCGGGAACAGCCGCTTACGTTTCAGGAGCAGCTGGGGAATGCGATGAAGACAGGCACAGTGAAGGCCGGACGGTCAGGCAGCCGGATGGAGGGCGGTGTGATCGCTGAGGAAGTGGTGGAGAGCCAGGAGGCATTTGTACCGGTATATGACCCGACGAATCCCGATGCGGATGAGAACGGTTATGTACAGATGCCCAATGTCAACAGTGCAGAAGAGATGGTAGACCTGATGGCGGCAAGCCGGGCATATGAGGCGAACATTACCGCTTTGAATATTACGAAGTCAATGGCAATGAAAGCTCTTGAGATCGGGAAGTAGATACGGGAAATAGTGAGAAAAGAGGGCGGTGTTCCCGATGAAACGAAAGCAGAGGAAAAGCATAGATGGTCAGGAATGGCTGAATACATACGCAGATATGATTACACTGGTTCTGACCTTCTTCGTTTTGTTATATAGTATATCTAATATTAATATGGTCAAGCTGGAGAAAGTGGCAGAGGCCATGCAGAAGAAGCTTGGAATCGAGTCCAAGCTGGAGTTAAAGGACCTGCCGCAGAATATGAAGTATCCGCAGGTGGGCGACACAAAGGAGGACCTGACCGCTTCGGAGGCCGCACTGAATGAGGCCAAGGAGAAGATCGAGTCCTATATGCAGGCGAATAATGCTGCAGCGGAAGTGACGCAGGAAGATGATGTGTTATATATCCGGTTTAAGAACGAGATGCTTTTCGCACCGGACAGTCCGGATATCCGGCAGGAGAATCTCAATTATCTGGATTATGTGGGGGACGTGTTAAAGGCAAAGGAGCCTGAGATCCTGGCGATCTATATCAACGGCCATACGGCAGATGCGCCGGATTCGGCATGGAATGACAGGATTCTTTCTTCACAGAGAGCGGATAATGTGGCGATTTACCTGGAGGAACAGAAGGGGATCGAACCGAAGAAGCTGATCTCCAGGGGATACGGTAAGAATTATCCGATTGCGGATAACAGTACGAAGGAAGGCCGTGACCAGAACCGCCGGGTGGATATTATCATTCTGGGGAAGGACTTTGAATGGTCCCAGCTTGAAGGGGACGGAAGCGGAAGTGCGCAGCAGTTTGATCCGCTCACACCGATCGATGTACCGGGCGCACAATAGACCCGGCAGCGGCACAGGAAGGACATTACATTGATTAAGACATACGATTTTAAATCTCCAAAAAAGTTTACAAAGGAACGCATGAGTATCGTGGAGAACCTCTACGAAGGTTTTTCACGTTCACTTGCGACCTGGCTGACCAGTCTTCTGCAGGTGTACTGCGAGGTCAGTGTTTCAAAAATAGAAGAGTGCAGGTATCAGGAGTACATCAACGCAGGGGAAGATATTTCCATGTTCGCGCTGATGAATCTGATCCCTGAGAATAAGGAATACAACGAGGCTCCGATCGTTTTTGAGATGGAGCCTGCGTTGTGTTTCTTTATGATTGAACGTCTTCTGGGCGGGCAGGGCACGGAGTATGAGCTGGACCGGGAATTTACGGATATCGAGATGGCGATCATAGAGCATCTTCTTAAGAAGATCACCGCTTATGTGCAGGATGCATGGAGCGGTTATATGGATATAGAAGCCGCACTCACGGGGACGGAGACGAATTCCCACCTGCTGCAGATGAGCGCTCCGGAGGACGTGATCGTGGTGGTAGAGATGGACGTGCATGTGAAGGAACTTTTAACGAAGTTCTATCTTGCCATGCCTGCGGCAAACGTGGAAGAGCTGACCTCCAAGTTTGGCTTTAAATATGTTCAGAAGGTTAAGCGCAGGGATAACGGGATGATCAGGCGGGAGAATCTGGTGCAGAATCTTCTGGAATCAGATGTGGAACTGAAAGCGATCCTGCACAGGTTTGAGCTGGATGCGCAGGAGATTATGAAGCTGCAGGTCGGCGATGTGGTACCGCTGAATAAGAGTATAGACAGTGATATTGAAGTGATGGTGGAGGATGTCTTAAGTTTTACGGCGAAACCGGGACACACCAAGCTTCGTAAAGCTGTTCAGATCGATAAAGTGCTGTAGGCCGGAGGAAGGAAAAGTATGGGCAGATTGGATTTTGAATCATTGATAGAACTTTTGAAGCTGGCCCTTGTACCGGCTGCCAGTACCTTGACAATGCTTTTGGGACGAAAGACGGTGATGTCGGAGCCGGAGATCCAGAGAGTGACCTTTCAGGAGCTTGAGACGATCCTTCCGGAATCCTGTGTTGCGGCGGGAATCAGGATGTACAGAGAAGAAGCAGAGAGCAGGCAGATATTTCTGATCGAGGAGGTGCTTGCGGGTTATGCGGCAGGACTGGTGATGGGCAGCGGCAAGGCGCAGATGATCGATGATATTGTGCTGAGTACGATCAAAGAGATCACTGCACAGAGTCTGGAATCAGCGAAAGAGGCTGTCACGGAGTTTCTGGGATATGAGGTGCAGGAAGAACTGCTTGGATTAAAGCGGATGGATTCAGAACATCAGATTGAGGGCTGGTGTACACAGGCGGGGATGAAGGATCTGCTGCTGATCTCCTGGGAGATGGAGATCCAGGATACCGTATCAGGCAGAATCTTCTGCGTATTATCTGAACAGGTCCTGAAGGTTCTGGGGATTGGCTCAACCAGAGAAGATATCTCCAGAGAGACACCACTTAAGGAAAACCGTTTTCTGGAAAGACCGGGACGGCTGGTTAAGGTAAAAGAGGCAGGTTTTCCGGAATTCAGGGCAGAAGAGATGGAGACATTTGCAGATGATATTGATGAGAACCGTGACAGGATCCAGGAGATCACACTTGGCGTGTCGGTGCAGATCGGCAGCGTGGAGTGCACGGTACAGGATATTCTGAATCTGGAAGAAGGACGGGTCCTGATGCTGGACAAGCAGGCAGGTTCTCCGGCGGATATCGTGGTGAACGGCGAGCTGATCGCCAAAGGCGATATTGTGGTCATGGGAGAGCAGTTTGCAACACGTATTACGGAAATTGTGAACAGGAAAGGGTAATCAGGAAGATTATGATAGTTTTAAAGCTGCTATTGTACTTTGCAGTGCTGATCGGAGTGCTGGTCCTTGCTTATTATACGACGAAGCTGATTGCAGGGACAGCCGGGCCGCGTCAGGCTTCTGCGAATATTAAAATACTGGAGAAAGTGATGCTGGGGAAAGACAGCTATCTTCTGATCGCACAGATCCAGGAGCGGATTGTTCTGCTCGGGGTGACACCGGGAGGCATCCAGAAGCTGGAAGAACTGGACAGTTATATCGAAAGCAGCCAGAATGTGCCGGAGGATTTCAGCAGGATCCTGGCAAAGCAGATCAGAAAGAATTTCGGCAGGAAGCCGGACAGGAACAAAGACAGACGGGAATTGTAAGACAGAGGGGACAGGGAATGAAGGAAAGGCAGTATACGCGGAAAGACTTAATCAAATATGGCGCTGTTTTTATCGCATCGATTGCAATTGCGGCGGTCCTTTTTCTCATATGGGGACGAGTGGTGCATGCCGCGGATCTGAATATCAGCCTGGGAAGCGGAACAGATGGGAACGGTTCGGATACACTGGACGTTCTTTTACTGTTTCTTTTTTTAGCTGTAGTGCCTTCTCTTGTGGTGATGATGACCAGTTTTACGAGGATCATCATTGTCCTTTCATTTATGAGAAATGCACTGGGAACCCAACAGTCGCCGCCGAATCAGATCCTGGTGGGACTGGCGCTGGTGCTCACGGTATTCATTATGAGTCCGGTGATTTCGAAAGTGAATACCGAGGCTTATGAGCCATACAAAGAAGGAACGCTTACCAGACAGGAGGCTTTAAAGGAGGCGGAGGTGCCTGTGAAGGAGTTCATGCTCAGGCAGACGGAGAAGAAGAGTATGGATCTGATCCTGTCGATCTCCAAGACAAAGCTGCCGGAGATATCCAAGGATGCGAAGGGGATCAAGAAGTATATGCCTCTCAGCATTACTGTTATTACCCCGGCATTTGTGTTAAGCGAGCTGAACCGGGCGTTTACGATGGGATTTCTGATCTTTATCCCGTTCCTGATCATTGACATGGTGGTGGCCAGTACGCTGATGTCCATGGGAATGGTCATGCTGCCGCCGACGATGATTGCTCTGCCGTTCAAGATCATGCTGTTTGTGCTGGTAGGCGGATGGGATCTGGTTGTTAAGACGCTGGTGCAGGGATTCAAGTGACGTAAGGGATGGATATATGAGATACAGAAGATAAAAATACAGAGCGTAAAGATACAGAGCGTAAAGATACAGAAGATACGGAGACTGGAGATGTAAGAATGGGTACAGGAGAGGTTTTAGAAGTAATGAAAGAAGCGATGTTTGTCGCTTTTGAGCTGGCAGGTCCGCTTTTGATTGTGAGTATTGTCGTGGGGCTGATCATCGCGATTTTTCAGGCGGCGACACAGATTCATGAGCAGACACTGACATTTGTGCCCAAGCTGATTGTGATCGCCATCGTCCTGGTTCTTCTGGGTCCCTGGATGTTCAATATATTTAATGATTTTATCCAGAAGCTGTTTGAGATTATGGCTGGCCTGTAATGCGGAGGGATAGATGATGGACAGTCTCATGAGCTATTTTGATGTGTTCCTGCTTGTATTTGCGAGGATGGGCGGGATGATCCTTGCCAACCCTCTGCTTTCGAGGAAGAATGTCCCGGTGCGTGTGCGTATCGGTCTTGTGCTTACGCTCAGCCTTCTGCTTGCACCTGTTCTGGATGGGCAGGCGATTGCCGGTTACAATGCGGTTGAGATGATGATGGCACTGTTTAAAGAGGTGGCACTGGGTGTCTGTCTGGGGCTGGTGTTCCAGATTTTTTATTATATGATCTTTGTGGCAGGAGATGTGATGGACACGGTATTCGGACTGTCCATGGCGAAGGTATTCGATCCGGTCAGCGGCACGCAGGTGTCTGTGATGGGACAGTTTCTTCAGATCGTCTTTGTCCTGTACTTTTTTGCGACGGGCAGTCATCTGATTATGATTAAAATTTTTGCCTATTCCTTTGAAATGATCCCGCCGGGCGCGTATGCTCTTTTGTACAATGAGATCAGCAGTTTTCTGCTGACACTGTTTAACTCGGCATTTCTGCTGATGCTGAAGATGAGCCTCCCCTTTATCATTGCGGAGTTCATCGTGGAGGCGGCAATGGGAATCCTGATGAAACTGATTCCACAGATTCATGTGTTTGTCATTAACATGCAGTGTAAGATCATTGTCGGTCTGCTGCTGGTACTGTTATTTGCACAGCCTCTGGGGAATTTTATAGAGAATTATATCGGAGTGATACTGGAAAATATGCAGAAACTGCTGACGATCGCGGCATAAGAGAATGCCCGGCCAGGTAAAGGAGTTGAGAGGTTATGGCAGCGGACGAGAAAACTGAAAAAGCCACCCCAAAGCGGCGCCGGGATGAACGGAAGAAGGGAAATATCTTCCAGAGCCATGATCTGACTTCCGTGCTGTCACTTTTGATTATTTTTAATGCACTGCGGCTGCTGGCCCCATACATTTACAAGTATATCCAGCAGGCAGTGCAGCTTTTCTTTTCGCTGGCAGCGACAATGTATCCTGTGACTGCCGGGAATATCGGGGATATGCTTGTGAAAGCAATCATACTTTTTGGAATGGCAGCGCTGCCGTTACTGCTGGTCAGTATCGTGGGGGCTGTTGTTTTTACTGCGTTTCAGACAAGGCTTTTATTTTCGGCGGACGCTTTAAAGTTCAAGGGCAGCAGAATCAATCCGCTCAAGGGCTTCAAACGTCTGTTTTCCCTTCGGTCTACCATCGAACTGCTCAAGGCGGTGGTGAAGATCAGCGTTCTCGGCGTGGTGATCTATCTGAATATCAGGAGCCGGATCTACGAATATCCCCGGCTCATGGACGGGAGTGTGGTGGGAGCACTCAGTTTTGCAGGCGACAGTCTGGTTTCTCTGGTGAATACGGTGGGAATTTTGTTCCTGGTGATGGGAGTATTCGACTACCTGTATCAGTGGTGGGACTATGAGAAGAATCTGCGGATGAGCAAGCAGGAGATCAAGGAAGAGTATAAGCAGTCAGAAGGTGACCCTCAGGTGAAGGGCAAGATCAAAGAGAAGCAGAGGCAGATGGCTTCCATGCGTATGATGCAGAAGGTGCCGGAGGCGGATGTGATTATCCGTAACCCGACGCATTATGCCATTGCGATTAAGTATGATTCTGAGAAAAACCGCGCGCCGGTGGTGCTTGCCAAGGGTGCGGACCGGGTTGCACTGCGTATCGTGGAGATCGGAGAGGAGCACGGCGTGTATATCACCGAGGACAGGCCGCTTGCGCGGGGGCTTTTTGAAGCCGTGGAGGTTGATATGGAAATTCCGGCTCAATTCTATCAGGCAGTTGCGGCAATCCTGGCTGTGGTTTATAATATGAGAAAGAAGAAAAATGCATCCAGATAAGCTGCGTCTGGAATGCATAGGAGAAAGGCTTCTTTAGGAGGCTTTGGCAGCAGACGGGAGTTCGTATGGTTATTCTGGAAAATGTGAAGAAAAATTATGCAGATGAGACGGCACTGGACGGGATCAGCCTTCATATTAAGAAGGGGGAATTCGTCTTTCTGACCGGGCAGAGCGGCGCGGGTAAGACCACACTGATCAATCTGCTGCTCAAGGATCTGGAGCCGGATGGGGGACGGATCACGGTGAACGGGGTCGACCTTGAGAAGGTGACTCCCCATTATCTGTACCGTTACCGCAGGATCCTCGGTGTGGTGTTTCAGGATTTCCGACTGATTCCGGAGTGGACGGTATATGAGAATGTTGCGTTTGCACAGAGGATCCTGGGAGTTACCTCACACAGCATCTCGAAGCATGTAAAGGAAGTTCTGTATATGGTGGGGCTGGATCAGAAGGCGAAGAGCCATCCCAGCGAACTGTCCGGTGGAGAGATGCAGAGAGTGGCGATCGCGCGGGCGGTCATTAATAAGCCGTACCTGCTCCTGGCGGATGAACCTACCAGGAATCTGGACCGGCTCAATGCCATCGAGATTATGAAGATCCTGGAGCGGATCAACCAGACCGGGACGACGGTGGTTGTGGCGACTCATAACCGGGAGATCGTGAACGCTCTGGGGAAACGGGTGGTTACCCTGGAGCACGGACAGGTTATCAATGACTGCGAGCATGGCCGGTATATGTGCTCGGAGGCGGATGAACTGTATTAGAATGAATTGTGAGGTGACTGGATGAGAAAGGCTGCAAAATGGTTTCAAAAGCAGTGGGTCCGTGTGATTTGCTACGGGATTCTGCTTGGGCTTTTGTGCCAGGTCTATATTTCTCCTTTTACATATACAAGTTATGTGGTATCTCTGGGGACTCCGGCTGTGAATACACTTCTTTTGTTTCAGCCAAAGCTCCCTGTTCTGCCGCTGATGGCTGTCATGTCAGCCGTGGCATGTCTGCTGCGGGGGGCTGTCGGAGCCGCCGGGGATGTGGGATTTATGTCGATGTTCCTTCCGGCGCTTTTTTATTATGGGATTTATACGGTGCTGGTCAGTATATGGTTTAAAATCTGCAGCCACAGCCAGAAGTTCCGTCTGATGATGGGGATGATTTTCTGTGATTGTGCGGCAAATGCAGTGCAGCTGGCACTGATGGGGCATCCTGAGGGAAAAGCAGTGGTGTATTCTGTGCTGATCTCGGCGACCCGGGGAATTTTCGTCTGGATGGTTTACTGGATGTACGAATGGGAGCGCCTGTATCTGAGGAAGAAGGAACACCAGAGTCATTATGCACAGCTGAATCAGATCGTGACGGATATCTATGCGGAATCCTTTTATCTGAAAAAGTCTATGGAGGATCTGAACGAACTGACAAGGAAGAGCCATCAGCTTTACGAAGATCTGGAAAGCAGAGGCCAGGACGGTCAGCCGGCGCTTAATATTGCCCGGGAGGCCCACGAGATCAGAAAGGATTATCAGCGGGTCTTGGAAGGTTTCTCTGCACTGGTCCACGAGCATGAGGAAAAGAGCATGAAGCTGTCCGGTATTCTGCGGATCATCGAAGACAATACAAAGCGGCAGATGGCCCAGCGCGGGAAAAAGCTTGCCCTGAAAGTGCGCTGTCAGACGGAGATGCAGATCAGGCGCTATTATGACCTTTTTACGATTCTGAATAATCTGCTCGTGAACAGCATGGACGCCTGTGATGTGGGCGGGCATATCGGGCTTCTGGCGGAAAAGAAGGATGGGATGCTGGTTCTGAATGTTACGGATGATGGCTGCGGGATTGACCCGGACATGCAGGAGTATATCTGGGGAGCCGGATTTTCCACTAAATATGATAAAGAGACAGGGCAGATGTCCACCGGCATCGGGCTGTGTCATGTGGCAAATGTGGTCGAACATCTGGGGGGAACGGTGGAAGTGAACAGCAGGCCGGGATGCGGCAGTGAATTTCGGATTCTTCTGCCTGTGGATGCTCTGGCATAAAATAAAATGATACGGAGGGAATATCATGAAACCTTCTATATTTATAGTAGATGATGATAAGAATATACAGAAAATGCTTGAATTTTTTATCCGGAAAGAGAATCTGGGGACGATTGTGGGAATCCAGGACTCCGGGGAGGATGCGGCTGAGGAGATTCTGTTTGCACAGCCGGACATCGTGCTTTTGGACCTGTTACTTCCCGGAAAAGATGGAATCCATGTTCTCGAAGAGATCACGCAGGGAGGGTTTTCCGGAAAGGTGATCATGATCTCCCAGGTAGATGATGCACAGATGATGGAAAAAGCATATGAGAGAGGGATTATGTTCTATATTAATAAGCCGCTGAATGCAATCGAGGTGGTGAGCGTGATCTCAAATGTGGCAAAGCTGGTCAGTCTGCAGAAGTCCATGGATACGATCCAGGGAGCCCTGCTGGGGATACAGGCTGTTCCATCCCTGAACCAGAATGTACTGGGGGAACGTTTCCGTAAGATATGTTCTGACATCGGGATCTGGGGGATGAAGGGAATCGAGGAGCTTCGCAGGATCCTCTTTACGATTCTGGAGTACCAGAAGGCAGAAAAGTCATATCAGATGAAAGAAATCTACGAAAAGGTTGCGAGTGAGCTCTATGGGCAGGAACAGCTTGCTTCTAATAAGAAAGCACTGGAACAGCGGGTGCGCAGAATCATGCTCAAGGCCCTGTGCAATATCGCACAGATGGGGGCCGAGGATTATTATGATCCGGTCTTTGCAGATTATGCCAATCTGCTGTTTGACTTCGGACAGGTGCGCGCTGAGATGAGGCACCAGAAAGATCCGGAGACGGAACAGGGGCGGATCAGTTCCAAGAAGTTTATCGAGGGCTTTCTGCTGCGGATGACGGCGGCTTAACCTCATCAGGGAAGCGGATTCAGAATACCCGCTTTGACTAGGGGGAACATAATCATAGTGGACACATCGCGCGAATAATAGCGAAAACAGCTGACATGCTTCTTCCTTTTTCAACAGAAGTACAATGCTATAATCCTTCTGGCAGGGAATCAGACAAACCTGACAAGCCATAAGGAGGAAGAGGATATGTACAGGAAAAAGCGGATAACAGCGGTGGCCGTGGCGGCACTCATGCTGGCATTACTGGGAGGATGCGTCAATAAGTTTAATGCGGCAGGGTATACGAAGGCACTTCTGGATGTCACTTATAAAAATGAAACAGAGCAGTATATGGAACTGACCGGGTCTACAAAGGAAGCGGCGGAGGATATTTTTACAAAAAGTTTGGACATTACCATGGAGGATTATGAAAAGTTGAATCTGCCGGACGAGCTGGAGCAGAATTACCGCCAGTTATTTGGCGATTTAATGAAAAGCGTAAGGTATACGGTGTCGGAGGCGAAAGAGGATGACAGGGAGAATTTCACCGTGGACGTGTCCATCGAACCGATCACGATTTTTGATGATACATATACAGAATTCCAGAACCAGGCAAAGGAATATGCAACTCAGGTGAGCAACGATGTCATGAGCGGGGGAGAGATGCCTTCCGAGGAAGACATGCAGAATCACATCTATGAACTTTATTATCATATTCTGAACGAAACGCTCGAAAAAGGACTCAATTATGGAGAGCCTGAGACGGTTACCGTTCATATTAATAAGGGCGAGGGTGATATATATGAGATCCCTAAGGAAGATATGACGAAGCTGGATGATAAGATGCTGACCCGCGAAGTGCTAAAATAGGCGGTTTGTGAGAAGAAATAGAAAAAGAATAGGCTTTTTTTCTGTCTGATTAAATGATATAATGAGTTTAAATACAGATTTTATGAGACAATCTGTTGAAAACATGAGGAGGAAAAGCTTATGAACAAGAGAAAAGGAATTGCGGCGCTTATCGTCACAGTGATGATGCTGACACTGTTGGGGGGATGCGCAAAGAAGTTTGATGCAAGTGGGTATACCAAAGCAGTATTAGATCTCAGCTACAAGGGAGAGACAGCAGAGTATATGAAGCTGACAGAGTCTACGAAGGAAGAAGCAGAAGCCGTTTACACGGATAATCTGGACTATATGATTGAGGTATTTGCTCAGTTTGACCTGTCAGACGAACTGGAAGGGAAGTACAGAGATTATCTCAAGGATCTTAACAAGAACATAAAGTATACAGTAGGCGAGGCTGTAGAGGATAAGGAAGGCAACTTTACAGTTGAGGTAAAGGTAGAGCCGATCAAGAATGTAGTTGAGTGTTATGACATTCTGGCTACTCAGTATAATGAGTATCTGACACAGGTTCAGGAAGATATAGCGAATGGCGGAGAGGTGCCGTCAGAAGAAGAACTGCTGAATAAAGAGATGGAGATGTATTACGATATTCTCCGTGAATCACTGGATTCAGGGGTTCATTATGGAGAGCCGGAGAGTGTTACGGTTCATGTGAACAAGAACAGCGACAATGTCTATGAGATTCCGGAAGAAGATTTCCGCGCAGTGGATAATCTGACAATGGCAACAGAGGTTTAATAAGAATGAAGGGCTGGCGTATCCTGTGAGCGGGTTGCTCATGAGGGGGCGCCGGCCCTGTAGCTTACGCTGCAGATCAAAGTATGGAAATATGTAGAGAAGGAGCACTGTCCTATGGGAATTTATTTGAATCCGGGAAACGAAGCTTTTCAGATGTCTGTATCGTCACAAATTTATATAGATAAGACGGGTATGATTGAATATACAAACAGTGTAATTGCGTCAGAGCAGAGGAATATATGTGTCAGCAGACCAAGACGTTTCGGTAAATCCATGGCTGCGAATATGCTTGCAGCATACTACAGTAAGGGCTGTGATTCCAGAGAAATATTTCAGGATCTGGCTGCAGGAAGTCTTAGAGATTTTGGAAAACATCTGAATCAGTATAATCTTATTTTCTTGAATATGCAGCGTTTTTTAAGCAGATCCGGTGGTACAGAAAAACTGGTATCCTATCTGCAGAATGAGGTATTAAGGGAATTAAGGGAACAGTATGGGGACTTGATCAGCCCGGATGAAAAGATGCTGACAGTTGCACTGGAATCCATTTTTGAAAAGACAAAGAATGGTTTTGTTTTCATTATTGATGAGTGGGACTGCATATTCAGGGAGAAGCAGCATGCTGTGACAGCGCAGACCGCGTATCTGGATTTTTTGAGAGATTTATTAAAAGATCAGCCATATGTACAATTAGCATATATGACAGGAATCCTGCCTATCAAAAAGTATGGAACACATTCCGCATTGAATATGTTTGATGAGTTTTCAATGACCGATCCCCGGATGCTTGCACAATATGTCGGTTTTACAGAGTCCGAAGTGGCTTTGCTATGCGAAAAATACCAAATGGATTTTGAAGAGACGCAGAAATGGTATGACGGGTATAGATTTTCTGAAAATATTCATATTTATAGTCCTAAATCTGTGGTAGATGCTATGCGTAACCATAGCTTTGACAGTTATTGGACAGAAACAGAAACGTATGAATCCTTGAAAATATATATTGAAATGAACTTTGATGGCTTGAAAGATGCAATCATAATTATGCTGGGCGGTGGGAGATACCCTATCAATACGAGAAAATTTCAAAATGATATGACTACATTTAAAAGTAAGGATGATGTATTGACGCTGCTTGTGCACTTGGGGTATCTGGCATATGACGTGGGTAGTCAGGAAGTATTCATACCAAATCAGGAGGTGGAAGGGGAATTTAAAAATGCTATAGAAGACAGTGGATGGACAGAGGTTATGAAAGCATTAGAATCATCGGACAAGCTACTTTGGGCAACATTGAATCAAAAAGAAGAGCTGGTGGCTGAGGCAATTAACCGTGTGCATATGGAGACGACTTCTATTTTAAACTACAATAATGAGAATTCTTTAAGCTGTGTAATAACTTTGGCATATTATAGCGCAAAGAAGGAGTATATTCTGGTGAGAGAATATCCATCAGGGAATGGGTTTGCGGATATCGTGTTTTTGCCTAGAAAGTATACCTCTAAACCAGCTTTTATAGTGGAGTTAAAATGGGATAAATCGGCAGAGGGAGCAATCGCTCAGATAAAAGACAGGCATTATACAAAATCGCTGGAAGCTTATGAAGGAGAAATTCTATTAGTTGGGATTAACTATGATCGGAAAAGCAAGAGACATCAATGCTTGATTGAAAAGATGGAGCGGCAGATATCCTAGATAAAACAATAGCCTATATATTTTTTCTCATATTTCCAAGGTAAGTGCAGCCACTGGGGAAGAAAGGGGTTGCATCTACTTTGGAAATTAATGAGACTGAAAAAAAGGCTGAAAAAAATGTAAAAAAATGAATATTAGTTATTGACAAATAGGCATTCTCTGAGTATAATAATCAAGTGACTGATAACTGAGTCACAAACGAAACACATAGGGGATTGGTCAAATGGTATGATAGGGGTCTCCAAAACCTTTGGTGGGAGTTCGATTCTCTCATCCCCTG
>CABTYO010000028.1 GCA_902489075.1 uncultured Faecalicatena sp.
CAGACGTGTGCTCTTCCGATCTAATGTAATCGACACCGAGCTCTCTGAAAATCTCATTCATGCCTTCCCCGATGGATACGGCAATGAATCCAACAGACTTCCTTGGCTCTTTATTCTTCTTCTCTTCTTTCTGCTGTGCGGCAAGCTTCTCGGATTCACGGATCAGCTTCTCCTGATGCTCTTCGCGCATATTATCGATCTTCATCCTGGAGAGCTGTCCATAGGTCAGCGCTTTCTGGATTGCAAGACCGGGGTCATTGGTATGGACATGAATCTTCACGATATCATCATCCGCAACGCAGACAATAGAATCACCGATGGATTCCAGATAAGCCTTGAATTCCACCTCATCAGCATCATTGAATTCCTTCTCCACCATGATAATAAACTCCGTACAGTAACCGAACTTGATGTCCGCCTCTGCCTGTGCGCCCGGCTTTACCATGGTAGTGCCGGAGCTTGCTTCAATAGCACTGTAGTCGATCTCTTTGCCCTGGAATGCGTCATATGCGCCGTTTAATACTTCCAGCAGTCCCTGTCCGCCGGAGTCTACAACCCCTGCCTCTTTCAGGACAGGCAGCATCTCCGGTGTCTTGGAAAGAACATACTCGGCATGTTTTAACACTTCCGGGATAAACACTTCCAGGTCATCGGTTGTCTCTGCCATCTCAGCTGCCTTCTGGGCAATTCCCTTTGCAACGGTCAGGATGGTCCCTTCCTTCGGCTTCATGACTGCCTTATATGCAGTCGCACGTGCACGCTCACATGCCTGTGCCAGGATCGGAGCATCGATCTCCTTATGTTCCCTGATCTCCTTGGTAAATCCACGGAGCAGCTGGGACAGGATGACTCCTGAGTTTCCTCTCGCACCCCTGAGGGAACCGGATGAGATTGCCTTGGATACAGTCATCATATCCGGGTTCCCAAGACCGCTCACTTCCTTGGCGGCTGACATAATGGTCAATGTCATATTTGTTCCTGTATCACCATCAGGAACCGGGAACACATTCAATTCGTTAATAAATTCCTTTTTTGCCTCCAGATTTGCTGCTCCTGCTAAAAACATCTTCGTAAGCAGCTCTGAATTTATCGTTTTTGTTGCCACGACAAGTATCCTCCTTAATCTATCACTCTGACACCTTCGACGAAGATGTTTATTTTCTCTACAGTCATGCCGGTAAATTCTTCTACCTTATACTTTACATTGTTCATCAGATTGTCAGAAACAGAAAGAATATTCACTCCATATGCAACAATCACGTGAAAATCCAGTGTCAGGATGTTCTCATCAGAAATCTCCACATGGATTCCGTGAGTCAGGCTTTCCTTTTTCAAAAGTCTTACCAGACCGTCCTTCATATTAACCGCAGCCATCCCGACGATTCCAAAGCATTCCACCGCCACGGAGCCTGCATACTTGGAAATCACATCCGGATTGACCGTGATAATTCCAAGATCTGTACTCATGCTACCTTTCATCATATATTACCTCCAATTCTTATATGGATTTCCGCAAAACTTACGCCAGCTGCACTAAGCCGCCGGACACGCGCGATAAAAATGCGCAATATGCCCCTTAGGCACAATCAACAGAAGTATTATACTCTCTTTATTCAAAATTTACAATATCGATTCATAAAGTGCTGCCAAAACATCCAGAATCTGTTCCTCAGGGATACTTCCGCTGTTCAGGCAGAGATCGTACTGTGTCATATCTTCCCATCTCAGATCTGTAAAATAGTTATAATAATATCTGCGCTGCTTGTCGATCTTTTTAATCAATAGGGAGGCCTCTCTCTCATCGATGGATGCCCTCTGCATGATGGTCTCCACGCGCTTCTCAAACGGAGCATGGATAAACACACTTCTGCAGCCTTCGCAGCCCTTTAAAATGTCGTTAGCACAGCGGCCGACGATAATGCAGTCCTCTTTTCTGGCCAGATCCTTAATAATCTCCATCTGTGTATAGAAAAGCACATCGTTCATCGGTTCAAACCGGAACTGCTTCGACATCTGAACATCATCTTCTACCGGATAACGCCATGGATTCGCACGCTTTTCATCTACCTTAAGGAGCTCTTCATAGGTAATGTTCTGCATATCACCCGCAATCTTGATCAGTTCCTTGTCATAATAATGAATCCCGAGCCTCTCAGATAATTTCTTTGCAATCTCATGTCCGTTGCTTCCGTACTGTCTCCCAATCGTAATCACCCGTCTGCCCATAGTCTTCCCCACTTTCTGCCCAGTCCCACTGGCTGCTTATTAATTTTGATATATTGATTTTATCATGAAACACAGATTATGTGAATATCAAATTTGCGGGCGGCCTCCATTAGAGGCTTTTGCCCTTCTGTACAAGACCGTACTGTGTACTGTGCTGCACAGTGTCATCTATTTTTTCTTTTTTAGCGGAATTGCCACCGCTATTTTTCTTTACACTTGATTCCATAATTTCCTCTGCTGCCGTTTTCATAACCGCGGTAAATCTCGTATTTGATCCCATCTATCTCTACTTCATCGTCACCTGTAAATGTGCAGGAAGACCCGCTTTCTTCACAATATTTTGATATGGCATCCATCGCCTTCACCAGTGTCGGATAATTTGTACTGTCTTCATAGGGAACCCAAAACGTCTTTTTAAACATAAAATTTTCCTCCTTAAATTTTCTCTCGACCTTAAGTTTCTTTCTGAAATTCTTTTCTGAGAACTTCTTTCGGTGGTTCGATTTCATTGGCAATCGTATGCTCTGTCAGTTCTGATAATAACTTAATCTTCTTATTAATGACAGGCCTCATGCAGTTTGGCACATGCTCCTGATGTGCCCTGTGTATTGCAACGCATTCCTTGCAGTTTCCATGGTAACGGCAGGCCTTCTGGCAGGGGCAGTGATCCTTTTCCCGATATTCCTCACGAAAAGCGGCTGCAAACTCCTCCTGCAGTCTCAGGCCTTCCTGACGGTTGCCTTTATGAAACTGCTCCATCGCATCCAGTTCCTTTTGATTTCCTTCTATAACCATATGTAATCCCTCCGCAATCTTTACCTCATAATCACTTTTAAGTACATCACAATCCGCTTCACTGCTTCCCTCATGAACAAATGTACTTTGCTTATTTTAATTTCCATGAGTATTCCCCTATTCTTTTCTTAGTCTGACTGTACTGTATATTACAGCTGCTACACCAATCAGCATGATGATTCCGTCAATCCTCACCATCCAGTCAGACAACGACAATCCCAAAAAGTGAATCACCATTAATATTAGAGCCAGAACTAAAACAATCGCACTTGTTATCTGAACTTTTTTCATCCTTCTTCTCCCTTTCCTGCCCCTGAATTCTCCATTGATATAACTCAATTAATAATGTCGGCCTTGATTTTCAATTGTTTCATACTGGACTTTGAGTGCCAGTATTCTCTCTGCTTTAAAATTTTAGACTTGATATACTCCTGAAAGGCAGCAGGGTCATGAATGACCGATGAGATTTCCCCATTCAATTCTTCCCGGAATTTTATATCATAGACCAGTTCTGAATATCTTGTCTCCTCCACAAGCTCTTCATAAAATTCACTTGCCAGCGGATCGCCTGACAAGCCACAAATCATCATTTGATGATAGCGGATGACAGAACTGGCTCCAATGGATGACGTAACTCTTTTACTTAGGATGCGTTCTTTGGCCCATTCCATATTCTGAAAGTTCCGGTATTCCTGTACCTTTTCCAATGCCTTATAAGCGAAATCTGTCATATCTGCAAAAAACTGTTCCGCATTGTCTGCAAATGCAGCAAACTCTTTCTCTCTGCCTCCGTAATCAAAACTGATATGATCCTGTCCCGCCCATAGATAATGTACTGCAACATTCAGGTAGGAGCCCCGGTCCCAATTGCTGGGCTGAAACTCCACTACAATTAGAAACCATCCGTTATCGTCGATCCATGTACGCGATGAACCTTTTCGAAAAAGGCCATTGCTTTTCAGAACATTTTTTGCTGCTTCATTTATAATTTTATTATGATCCATCTGCATCTTCACAGGCCTCATTTCGGTTCCTTCCACCTTTTTATATCTCCACCTTCTCCAGAATATCGCATGCTTCCCCATATCCCGCGTTCCTGGCCAGCTGCTGCATTCCTTCGAGCACTTCCTCTTCTGAATAATTGTGCTGCTTTAAAAATTCCTGTCCCTTTTGACTCACATACTGATAAAACAGAAGGGCCGCCGCAACTTCCTCATTGCTGTCATAATCGATTTCATCCAGGAGAAGATTCTCCGCCTCATTGATCTCGCCACGGTCGACCATAGCTTTGTAGTCCCCTAATTTCTTACCTGAGACTTCATACTTATTCTCATCTTCCAGTTCAACCTGAACATACTTCTTACCTAACATTAAGGAAAAAAGAACCCTTGCGACCTCCTTGATCATCCTCATGATATAATCTTTCTCATCACTGTAAAGCATAATAATCAACGTTCCTTTCTAAAAAAACTATAGAAGCTCTAACTGTGGATCTTATATTGTGATAATTACAGTACCGTCTTTTCATCTTTCATATGTGCAGCCGTATCACAGTCCAGCCATTCTCTCAATTGCTTAAGAAGCGGATCATCCAAAAAGTACTGTTTCCCATAATCCAGATTAAATTCATAATCAAAATCCGGTGGATTCTTCCCCTGGTTATGCTGTATGATCGTCTCTGCCTTGTCCAGCGCCTTCACAAGCTTAGCCTCTGCCGTCATATTCTCATTATACTCCTGCCAGAGCCCGAAGAGCTCGTCTCTCTGATCGTCCGGCAGCAGGGAAAGCACCTTCTTAACATCCCGTTCCTCTGCACCATGCTTTTCCTCCTCATCTGGATTCGAAGCCGCCGAAATATCTCCCATATACAGCTCCCCTAAATCATGTACCAGACACATCATTAACGTTTTTGAAAGATCGACCTCAAAGGAGGGAGCCAGCATCCCAGCCATCAATGCCAGACGCCAGGAATGTTCCGCTGTGCTCTCCCTGCGCCCTGATGATCCCCATGCTTCCCTCAGGACAGACTTTAAGCCTTCCACTTCTTTTATAAACTCAATTTGTTTCTGCAATGCAGTAAAATTGCTTTTCTTCTCATCTATCATCATAAAACCATCACACCTCTCTTTCAATTGTTCTTACAATTCATTCACCTTTAGAATACACCCGCCGACCTGAACTATCAACCTATTTACAGGCTAAAGATTTAGTGTAATAGTAATTTTTCAGCCACACAGGCACAATTCGTCGCCATAAATCGCACAAAGCTTAGCACAAGGCTGAATAATTATCAATAATTTGTAAAATTTAGAAAAAAGACTTGCAATAGAATACCCTTTCTGCTAAAATAACAGTGTTGTGAGTCTGTATGGACTAGTTCAGATTGTTAGGAGGTGCAATGATGGCTAAATGTGCTATTTGTGAAAAGGGTGCTCACTTCGGCAACAACGTAAGTCACTCTCATAGAAAATCACCAAAAATGTGGAAATCAAATGTGAAGTCCGTTAGAGTGAAAACAGAAGGCGGATCTAAGAAAATGTACGTTTGTACATCCTGTTTAAAATCAGGACGCGTTGAGCGCGCTTAATTTAAGCATTTAACTGACACGGAGGTACTCACTTAGGTGGGTACTTTTTTTGTGCTTTTATTTATTGCGAGTAAAAAGGAACCGCTGCAACTACAGCCGCTCCTCTAAAAGATACTCTTTTCTTTTACACTCTATCCGCAGCAAAAAAGCTTATATCCTACCGCCAGGCATACAAAGGTTATAATCAGCCCCACCGCGTTAGGCAGAATCAGCATAAGAAACATTCCGATTGCGAACCAGATCAATGCAAATCCTATTACTTTTTTCATGAGACACCAGACTCCCGGCAGGATGTTTGGTTTATTTTATGCTAAAAGGGTTAAATCTGTGCATCATTTTCTTCTGCTTCGTCAGAATTCAGGATATCCATGACATCTTCCTCTGTCACCTTATCTTCTTTGCGGGTCGTGAATTTATCTACCATCTCAGGAACCAGATCCAGGATCTTTGTCATTGTATCCTGATTTTTAATATTGACTAATTTTGTCGTTCCATTTTTAATGACAAGAACTGCGCTGGGGGTCACTCTTCCGCCCATACCGCCCATTCCTTTGTTCTTCTTGTCCGCAAGAAAAGAACCGGCGCCGATTCCGAATGACACATCAACTAACGGGAGGATTGTAGTATCTCCTACCTGGATTGCGTCTCCCACTACGGTCTTGGATGTCACAACGCCGTCCATTCCCTTGAATAATGCCTCTACTGTTGTCTTGAAGTTATTTTCTTCTGCCATGTTCTAAATCCTCCTTGATTCTATCATTCTATAGTTTGAATTTTCTTACATGTTTGATCGTTATCCGAACGTTTTTGTTCCATATCAGATTCCAGAGCATGACAATCATATATACGACTCTGATTTTCCCTGCGATCAAAATGTCGCCCTTTAATATCTTTTCTTCAAAATTGGGCTGAATCTCTGCGTGCTCTCCAAGAAACGGATAAACCATACTCAATGCGGCAAGTGTCTGGCCTGTCAGATATGGGTCTGTAAATCCAAATTCGACATCCGCCTCTGCCCTCTTCGGCTTAAGGAAGCGCAGCAGCCGCTTCAGCTCTTTTAATACAGCCGCAAGTGCGCTGCGGTGGGCTTCATCTGTTATAAAGTCCATCACCTTTTCTTTCTTCTCAGCCAGTGATTTCATAGTATCACAGATTTTCTCAAATGTATATTTCAACTTTTCAAAAAGCTTCTGAATTTTTAAACTTAACCGTTCAAAGAAGCCTTTCTTTTCGGATGATGATCCGTCGGAAGTCTTTTTCTTCTCTTGCTGACGGTTTTGATTGTCCTTCTCATGCTTTTGGCCTCCCGGGTGATTTTCAGCAGAAGGCGTTTTCACAGTCTGCTGATTCTTTAGACCGCTGCTTTCCTCCGCCTGTCCTTCCTCTTCCAGTGACAGTTCCTCTTCCACCGGAATCTCCAGACTGTCCTCCAGGGACTCTTCCAGCTTTTCCCCGCCTTCCTTCATGAGCGCTTCCAGCCGTCTGACATCCGAGACAAATTCCTCGGATTCCACATTCTCCTCAGGTTCTGCACTATGCGGCATTTCGCTGGATTCACTATTCTCTGCTGCAGACTGGCCATCCAAATCATCTGCTGCGTTCTCTTCCTGCGATACCGAATTTTCCGGCTCCTTCTCCGCATCATTCATGGGTTCCTTCTCATCCGCATATTCATCACCGTCATCCCCATCTTCCTGTATCTTTTTCCAGGCGATGCGTATACACCAGTTCAGCTTTCCTTCCTGATACTCCAAAAGACCGCCGACTAAGCTTAACAGCCAGGAGAACTTCACTTTACCATACAGGGAATCCAGATCCCCTCCGCATTTTCCTTCGATACGGTAACGAAGAGGTACGAAGAGAACAACACAAATAAGCAATACAATCAGTCCCAGTATCGCAAGCAATATCCACCCTATAATTTTCAGAATCAACAGGATTATATGTAACATCTGTCTTTACACTCTGCCTTCCTCATATTCTTTTTGACGCTTCTCAATGTATCCCCGTATATCCGTACCTTTTGTTTCCTCGTAGACCTTGGCGGTGATCTGTTCTACCATATACATGGCATCCTCATATCCATTCGCAATCCCCACTACAAAGAGGGGCGTGTCCTCATAGATATGCTGCTTTAAGAGCAGGGAAGAATAGAATTCCAGATGGTTCTGTCTCCCCTGCGCAAGGGTGATCACATAGATGGAGGGCTGCGCTTTATTCTCAGAAAGCCTGCCAAGCACCTTGTCCTTTTTCTTTTCCAAATCCTCACTGATGTATAGGTCACAGTAAAATGTCATCTGCATATTCTTCACCACTTCTATTACATATTATTTATAGTAATAAGCATCCAGCACCTGTTTTGCAATCGGCACTGCCTTTGCCCCTGCATTTCCATCATATCCTTCGATAATAACGCTGATGACCAGTTCCGGGTTATCTACATTTGTAAATCCCATAAACCAGGAATGTGTCTTCTCACCGTCATCCATGCTGTATTCTGCTGTTCCGGTCTTACCTGCAGCGGTATAGGACTGACCGCTCAGCAGCATCCCGGTTCCTTCATCTACAACTGCCTTCATATAATCTTTAAGCTGTGCCGCTTCATCTGAAGTCATCAGCTTCTTATAACTCTTCGGCACATTCTTACGCACCTCGGCCCCATTGTAATTGGTTACCTTCTCAACCAGATATGGTTCCATCAGTGTCCCGCCGTTGGCAATGGCTGATGTGATCAGGGCCATATGGTACGGGCTGACCAGCGTCTCTCCCTGTCCCATCGCAGTCATCATCATATCCGCGCTGGTGGATTTCTCATCGATCTTAAAGGAACTCTTTGAATAATCCAGTACAGAAGGAAGCTTCTTATTAAACAGGAGTTCTTCCGCTGTCTTCCGGTAATTCGTCTTATTTAAAGACAATCCGATATTTGCAAAGGAAGAGTTGCAGGAATTCGCCATAGAACTTCTCAAATCCTCCAGCCCATGCACTGTGCTGTCAAAACAGTGGATCGTCGTTCCGTCTACGGTAATCTCTCCTGCACAGTCATAGCTGTAATTTGCATAGTCACTGTGCTCCCTCATATATTCCAGTGCCGTGACGACCTTAAAGGTGGAACCCGGTGCATACTGTCCCTGTGTTGCCCTGTTCAAAAGCGGGCTGCCACTGTCATCCGAATTCAGCGCATCCCAGTTGGATTCCACACTGTTCGGATCAAAGGTCGGGCCGGATACCATCGCCAGGATCTTCCCTGTCCCCGGTTCCATCACCACAATCGCCCCCTTGTTGTCTCCGAGGGCATTGTATGCGGCCTGCTGAAGATCTGCATCCAGCGTCGTAACGACCGTATCTCCCATATTCTTTTCATCCTTAAATTCATTCATCAGCTTTTCCACGAAAAAGGAATCACTTGTCAGCAGATTAAAATTCTCAATCGATTCCAGACCGCTTTTCCCGGTAGCGGGGTAGCTGAAACCGACCACATGGGCAAATGCCGCGCCATACGGATAGTTACGGACCTCACTTCCATCTTCCCCGACCTGCGTCTCGGCCAGAACATTCCCGTTCTTATCCACGATATTCCCCCGGATGATCCGGTTGGCAAACGCATCCTGACGCTCATTATACGGACTGTTCACGATGTCCTTGGCCCTCACTATATTGAAATAGACTATATAAGCCATCAGAGCCAGGAACAGCGCTACGAACAGATACGTGACCCTAGCGAACTCTTTGTTGCGGAACTTCTTCGAACGCGGGCTTTTTCTTTGGCTGCTGTTTGGGCCGCTGCCTTGGCGGCTGTTTCCTCCCCGGCGCCCTTCCCTTGAATTCGTTTCTTTGTAATTCTCTCTCTCTTCTCTTCTCAATAATCTCTTCCTCGTCTTCTCTTAAAATATACAGGCCCTGTATAATCCCAAACATGATCATTGTACTCAGCATGGAGCTTCCTCCATAGCTGACGAGCGGCAGCGTCACTCCCGTGGACGGGATAAACTTTGTAACTCCGCCGATTGTCAGGAATACCTGGAAAATATAGCAGGTTCCAAGACCAAGAGCTATTAATTTATAAAACTGGTTGCGGATCGCCATTGCGATATTCAAAAACATCACATAGCAGCTTACGCAGACCAGGATCAGGCATAATGCAAAGATCAGCCCCAGTTCCTCCGAGATCGCAGAGAAGATAAAATCTTCCTCCGCCACCGGGATACTGTCCGGGAGCCCCTGATAAAGCCCCATGCCGAACCAGCTTCCGGTCCCGATCGCGAACAGCGACTGGGCCACCTGATAACCGCCCGAGCTGTAGGAGGCGAAGGGGTCCTGCCATGCGGATACCCGGACCTTGATATGGCTGAACAGATGATAGCCCACCACAGCGGCCGCACTTCCACCCGCCACTCCTGCAATCGCATAGAATGGATTCCTGGTTGCCACATAAAGCATAACCAGATAGACCACAAACATAATCAGCGCTGCACCCAGGTCAGTGGAAAGCACAAGGATCAGAACATGTGCCGCGGCAACTGCCGTCGTGATGACCACATTTTTAAATTCCGTTGACTTGTTCAGGCTTGCCGCCACATAAAATACAAATAAAATCTTCACGAATTCTGACGGCTGGACGCCAAAACCTGCAATCGTAAATCCCAGTTTTGCACCGTCTGACAGCTGTCCCAGTACGGCAACTGCTCCCAGTGCAAGGATTCCCACACCTGCATAGATATAGCCCCAGTCCTTTAAAAAGCGCAGCTTCCGTATCAGAACCGGTACCACCAGAGAGATCGCCGTTCCTATGACCGCAAAGATAAACTGCTTCACGGCCTTTTGATACGTCAGTCTCGTGATCATGATAAATCCAATGCAAAGCAGCATACACATATTATTTACGATCAGCCGCGATACCTTTGGGTATAAGACCCGGTACAGCACCAGGACTGCAATGAGCAGCACCACCTGTGCCAGATAAAACAGTACAAGCTTCTTCTCATTCGTCTGCAGGTACATGACCATATAAGCGATAAACTGGATCAGGAACATCAGCACATTCTGCCTGATCAGGATCCATTTCTTATCCTCTTCATATACCTGGGCAAAGACTGAAAAACAAGAGAAGGTGTAGACTGCCATCAGTATGATCATAATATACTTTGATAATTCTACAATTACGTTAACCATTTTTCACCTGCTTCTAAGTTATTCCCCGTTTAAAGTGTCCTCTGGTAAAATCTGTGTCCGTACAGTCTGCCTGCTGATCCCTCAGATAGATATCCCCGCAGACTTTCAGGATATGCGCCGTTTCTTCTGCATTCTCCAGTGTAAAAGAAAGCTTAAGCCCTGCCGGGGCAAGCTTCCTGACAGATTCCTTTAAATCTGCAAGAAACAGTACAGAGGTATGATAAATTACATTATAACAGAAACTGCAGCAATTTCGAACCGGCAGCCCTTTCTGATACCGGTCATACATCCACAGGATCCCCTGACGCTTCGTACAGCCCTCCCGTGTCCTTGTGATACACTGTGCAGACACCATCGCCGGCAGCCTGCCGTACAGAATCAGTTCTCCCTCATCAAGTCCGAGTCTGCCCAGCTCTCTCTCATTCAATTCCACAGGAGCCGTAAAGGAGGAAATTCCAAGTTCCCTCCAGAAGTGCTTCGCCTCCTGATTGAATACATATAGATTATGGTCCAATATGACCGTCTTGTCAAATCCATGTTCCCTAAGAAAATGAAAACTCTCATAATTCCGTATCAGAACCCCGTCAAAATCAAACGCCAGAAAGGCCTCATATTCCCTGAGAAACAGTTCCACAGCATTCTGCCGGAAGATATGCGGCATGGCAAGGAAAAATTCTTTTCCCTGCTGTCTGCACTCTTCCCTCAGGAGAAAGAGTTCTCCATCCTTCAGAAAATCAGCAGCAATATTACTGTCCATATAGATTCTGGATACATCCCCAGATTCTGCCGCAGCTTTTAGCTGCTCTTTTGATTCCACGGATACAGAAAATCCCCGGAACTGCCATGGCTTTTCCAGGCCTTCCCGGATTTCCGGATTCCCCTCTGATCGGAAATCTTCTTTCAATCCAGGTACTTCTCTGTGAACTCCCTCACAAATCTCCTGTGCCAGACGCTCCAGTGCCCGGCGCCTCAGTTCATTGATCCTCTGCATCGGCAGAAAAATATCTCCTTCTGTTACGATTTCCAGATTTTTGAAATAAAATTCTGTATTTCCTGTCTTTTTCAACTGTTTTTCAAGACGTGCCTGATCCAGCGGCTGATTCTTGGCCGCTTCTGTCAGTTCGTCGGAGCTGACAGTAACCGATACGTTATCCCTCGTGACCGTCAGAACGGCAGGTTCATTTATCTTCACCGTCAGGATACCGTCGATTGCTTCCTGCACAGGACCTGAACCGTATTGCTCCTGTATGTCATCCAGCAGTTCCTGATTGCGCAGCCGGTACAGAACCGTCCCCTTTGTATACTGCTTTCCACGTGGGACAAGAATCTGCACACGGCTTCCACAGGATGCCCCTTTCCCAAACGTATAATTATTCCTTGTATCTGCATTCCCTTTCGGTCCGTCCAGTTCCAGAATATCCCCCTTGTGAATGTCTGTAAGAGCCTGTCCCGTAATCTCCCGCCCCTTCTGGGAAAGGATCTTCACGGCTGCAACTCCGGCATGATTCGGGCGCTTTAGGGACAGCATATCGCGTCCGTTATGCTGCTGATAGTAACCTTCACTGAAACCACCGCGGTTATAGATATCCATCAGCATCTCTTTATCCTTCTCTTCTACAAGAAAGCCCTTCCTTCCCTTTGCAAGATACAGGTCCGTATACTTCCTGTACATGGAAGTCACTAAAGCCACATATTCCGGCTTCTTCATTCTTCCTTCTATCTTAAAGGAATTGATCCCCGCCTCGATCATCTCCGGGATCAGTTCCAGGGTACAGATGTCTTTCAGACTCAGAATGTACTCTTTCTTCCCGTTCACTGTATAAGGCAGACGGCACGGCTGGGCACACTGCCCTCTGTTGCCGCTTCTGCCTCCGATCAGGCTGCTTAACAGACACTGCCCGGAATAACAGTAACACAGCGCGCCATGGACAAAGCATTCGACTTCCATCCCGGTCCTGTCTGCAATTTCTCTCACTTCTTCCAGAGAGAGCTCTCTTGCCGGCACTACACGCTCTGCTCCCTGCTCTTTTAAAAACAGAGCGCCCTCTGCGTTTGTCAGAGTCATCTGGGTGCTTGCATGGATGGACAGCCCCGGGAAATGGCTTCTCACAAAATGAAGGACGCCCACATCCTGTACGATCACCGCATCCAGCCCACCCTGATACAGCGGTGCCAGATAACCATACAGCGTGTCCAGTTCCGGATCCTTCAAAAGCGTATTCACAGTCAGATAGAACTTCCTGCCATGGAGATGTGCATAGTCGATCGCCTCCAAAAGCTTCTCTTCTGTAAAATTATCCGCAAATGCTCTTGCACCAAAACGAGGGCCGCCTGCATATACTGCATCCGCCCCTGCTCTTATTGCCGCCAGAAAACTCTCATAAGAGCCTGCCGGCGCCAGTATCTCTATCTTATTCTTACTTTGATTACCCCTTGTCAAACCTGCTCCTCCACAAATGAAATAAGCTGTCTTCTGACAGCCTATTCTTATTTCCTGCGATTCTTCATCTCGGTCTCTAACTTGACGATCTGCATCTGCAGGTCGTTGTTCTCTTCCTTCATCTTCGCCAGTTCCTTTTCAGCATTCTCAAGCTTGATCTGGACTGATATCAGTTCGTGCTTCAAGTCGTACATCTCTTTATCTTTCAGTTCGATATCATTCTCAAGGGAATCACCCTGTTTCTTCGCTTTAAAATAATCGTCTGCGATATTCAGGGCAAGGAGTACGTTCCGGGTATCAGAGCTCTGCTTGCGGTACCCTTCACTGTTCGCACATTCTGTAATTTTATGGTTCAGATAGGAAGAAACTTTCTGAAGATATTCTTCTCCTTCAAAGCCGCTTAATGTGTATACTTTTCCTCCAATTAAAACTTCGGTGTAATGTTTTGCTGAACTCATAGCATCCTCCTCGCGTTTCTTACCTGTTATTATAAACTAAATGAATACAAAAACCAACCATTTTTTCAAGATATTTCCTCAATTTCCGATGGTTTCGTTACTGTACACGCTGTTTTTGCATGCACAGCAGTGTGGTTTCTTCCTGTTTATGTATCAGGTCTGGTCCTTTACGGCCTTTCTGCGGGTGAACCTACTCACTGTACGGGATTCCCAGATGAGCGTAGGCAAATTCAGTCGCGACCCGTCCTCTCGGAGTGCGCTGTATGAAACCGGTCTTTAACAGATACGGCTCATACACATCTTCCAGGGTTCCGGCATCCTCTGAGATCGTAGCTGCCAGTGTGTCCAGGCCCACAGGACCTCCCTGGAACTTCTCGATCATAGTCAGAAGGATGTTCCGGTCAATGTGGTCCAGACCATATTTATCTACATCCAGCAGATCCAGCGCATAATTTGCGACTGCCTCGGTAATCACACCGTCATACTTCACCTGCGCAAAATCCCGGACCCTTTTCAGAAGACGGTTCGCAAGCCTCGGCGTCCCCCTGGAACGCTTGGCGAGTTCCAGCGCTCCCCGCTCATCGATCTCCACATCCAGAACAGTGGCAGAACGCAGGATGATCGTCTTTAACTCCTGCTCCGTATAGAATTCCAGATGGTTCACCACACCAAAGCGGTCACGCAAAGGGGCTGTGAGCATTCCCGCCCTTGTCGTTGCCCCGACCAGGGTGAACTTCGGCAGGTCCAGGCGGATGGACCGGGCAGTTGCCCCTTTTCCGATCATAATGTCGATGGCATAGTCCTCCATGGCCGGGTAAAGGACTTCCTCTACCTGACGGTTCAGCCTGTGGATCTCGTCCACGAACAGGACATCATTCTCTTGCAGATTATTCAGAATTGCCGCCATCTCCCCCGGCTTCTCAATCGCCGGACCGGATGTGATCTTGATATTCACACCCATCTCATTGGCAATGATCCCGGCAAGCGTAGTCTTTCCAAGTCCCGGAGGGCCATAGAACAGAACGTGGTCCAGCGCCTCTTTACGTTCCTTCGCCGCCTTGATATAGATCTTTAATGTCTCTTTCGCCTTCTCCTGACCGATATAATCCTCCAGGAACTGGGGGCGCAGACTGCTCTCGATCTTTACATCTTCTTCCAGATTTTCCGTTGTAATAATTCGTTTTCCCATATGCTCCCTCTATCATTTCCAAAGCGGATATCCAAAATCCACTCTGCTTCTTACTTAATGAAGTTAAAACAGCTTCTTCAACGCCTCTTTCAGCAGATCCTCCACCGTCGGATTCTCAAGCGCCACCTGCTTCACAGCCCGCAGGCTCTCGGTGCTTCCATATCCCAGTGCCACCAGGGCCTGCACCGCCTCGGACTGGACTGTACTGTCGCTCTGGGCAGCAGGCGCGGCATCATTGCCGATCGCATGATCCAGGATGTCCGCAATATCCAGCTTATCCTTTAACTCGATAATCAGCTTCTCCGCTGTCTTCTTCCCGATTCCCGGAGCGGATGATATGGCCTTTACATCTCCTGCGAGCACCGCATACCTAAGGTCATCCGGACTCAGCTTCGACAGGATGCTTAAGCCGCCCTTTGGCCCGATCCCGCTCACCCCGATCAGTAATTTAAAAATCTCCAGGTCATCTCTTGTCAGGAATCCGAACAGCTGCATCGCATCTTCCCTTACATTCAGATATGTATGGATCTTCACCTCGCTGCCTGTGGGCGGAAGCAGTGCCATGGCCTGTCCCGGCATATAGATGCCATATCCCACGCCCCCGACATCCACAACCACTTTATCTTTTTCCAGAGCGGCCAGCTCGCCGCGAATATATGAAATCATCTTCCTATCTCCTGTCTTCTTAATTCTTCAGGCTGATCCCCCGTATCCTCTTTAGCACCTCATTGGATACAAGCCCGATCAGCATGCCCGTCACAACCCCTGCAGTCAGAAGCACGGGAAGGTAATAGCCGACCCGGTATGTCTCCACCACAGCCATCGCCACCGCCAGCTGTCCGATATTGTGGGATACGCCCCCGGCAATACTGACGCCCATCACGCTGAAGGATCCCCTTGCCTTGAGAACCGCCATCACCGCCAGGCTCAGAATACCGCCTGCCAGACTGTAAAGAATGGCAAACAGATTCCCGAACAGAAAGCCGGACAGCACGATCCTCACAACGGACAAAAGAAGTGCATCCTTCGGTCCCGACTTATATAACATAATGACAATCATCAGGTTCGCCAGCCCCAGCTTGATCCCGGGAACTCCAAATTGAATGGGGATCAGCATCTCCACGTAACTAAAGATCAGGGCAAGGGCTGTAAACACGCCGAAATATGCTGCTTTATTCTTCACTTGTCTTCCTCCTACTTCGCCACTGCGTCCAGCTCACTCTTCTCCCCGCCCTTAATCGTCACCACAACCCTGTTCGGCAGGCAGATAATACTCTCTCCGTCCCGGGAGATCGCCTTCTGATGTACACACAGCTTATCCGGGCAGTCAGCATCCTTCATATCTGCCTGTCCGTTGTGTATCACCAGTGTATTCGTTCCGTTAATGTCAACCGTCTGGTCAGCCGCCAGATCATAGGTCCCGTATGCATCTCCATCTACCGTTATCACCACCTGGGCGCTTTCATCCTTCCCTTTCAGGAAATGGTAACCCATGAAGGAAACCGCCAGAAGCAGTATAACACCAATCAGGATAAAATCATTTTTTTTCATTTCAGCCTCCGTTCATTATCATAGCACACAGCCTTTTAGAATGCAATCACATGTTCGATTGTAATTTTCCTGTAAAATGGTTATAATAAGCAGGTTCCAAGTGAAAACAACCAGAAAGAGGATACTATGAAACGACTAATTAAACACATACTCCCCTGCCTTGTTTCGGCAGCCGTTCTCTTCTCACTGGCAGGATGCACAAAGCCGCCCGCAGGGGAATCCCTGGAGGCGTTCGGCACCTATTTTGATACAATCATCTCCATCAAAATATGGGAAGGAGATGAAAAAATGCTGGACCACTGCAAAGAAATGTGTTCCCGGTATGAACAGTTATTCAGCTATACCATCGAAACCAGCGACATCTCCAGAATCAACGCTGCGAAGGGAAAGCCTGTAAAAGTGGATGAAGAAACCATCGAACTGATTCAAAAAGGTCTGTACTACAGCCAGCTTTCCGGCGGTAAATTCGATATTACGATTGCACCGCTTAGCGAACTCTGGGATATTGAACATAACCCTGGCAGCATACCGGATGCAGCATCCATAGAAGAAGCCAAAAGCCACGTTGATTACAGAAACGTACTGGTAGAAGGAAACACCGTTACTCTTAAGGATCCAAAAGCAGCAATCGATCTGGGTGGAATCGCAAAAGGTTTCATCGCAGACAAACTGAAAGCATACCTGAAAAGCGAAGGGATCGAGCATGGACAGATCGACCTGGGCGGCAATCTGCTCACCATCGGAAGCAAAATTGACGGCAGC
This sequence comes from uncultured Faecalicatena sp., assembly GCA_902489075.1. Classification (GTDB taxonomy): domain Bacteria; phylum Bacillota; class Clostridia; order Lachnospirales; family Lachnospiraceae; genus Faecalicatena_A. The sequence goes on from CABTYO010000028.1 coordinate 17,181, forward strand.
GATTTCCATATCGGCATACAGAAACCATTTGCCAAAACTAACGAAGCAATCACAACCGTTGATGTCCACGATCAGTCCGTTGTTTCCTCCGGCATTTATGAACGGTATTTCAAAAAGGACGGCAGAATCTACCATCATCTGCTGGATCCCAAAACCGGATATCCTTACGACAATGAGCTTCTTGGTGTCACCATCATCTCAGACCAGTCTGTTGACGGCGATGGATTGAGCACCACATGCTTTGCCCTGGGATTGGAAGAGGGTACAAAGCTGATCGAAAGTCTGGACAATGTCCAGGCGATTTTCATAACAAGTGACTACAGCCTGCATTATGCGGGCTAAGCGTCCGGATACATTTTCAGTAAAGCAATGCCTGCCTGTATCACGCATGACGGATTTAACTCATCCGGTCACCGCGATACAGGCAGGCATTTTTGCATTTCAATTCTCTTCCCTATGAAATCGGGATCTTCCTCGGTGTGATGATCTTTCTCGGGCACTTCTCTGCGCAGATACCGCAGTTCGTACACTTCTGAGGATCAATGTGCGCCAGGTTATCTGTTACTGTCACAGCCCCTGCCTCACAGTTCTTCACACACAGACGGCATCCGATACAGCCGACCAGGCAGACATCCATAAGCGCCTTGCCCTTGTCATTGGAATTACACTGTACAAATGTCTTCTGGTCATACGGGATCAGTTCGATCAGGTGCTTCGGACATGCGGCAATACATTTACCGCAGGCTTTACATTTCTCCTTATCAACTACTGCAATCCCTTCTACGATATGAATGGCATCGAACGGACATGCCTTCACACAGGTTCCGAATCCCAGGCAGCCATAGTCGCAGCCTTTTGGTCCGCCATCCTGCATCATATTGACCATGGTACAGTCTTCGATCCCGTAATACTCATACTTATCCTGAGCCTTCTCACAGGTTCCGGCACACTTTACAAAAGCCGTCTTACGTACCTGCTCTCCGGCAGCCTCGCCCATGATCTCGCCGATCTTTGCCGCAACCGGTGCACCACCGACCGGACAGCCGCCGACTTCTGCCGTGCCTGCCACGATAGCGGCAGCCAGGCCGGAACATCCTGCGTACCCGCACCCGCCACAGTTATTGCCCGGAAGCACGCCCATGATCGCCTCTTCTCTCTCATCGACCTCCACGGCAAACTTCTTTCCGGAAATCCCAAGGAAAACACCGATGAATAATCCGGTTCCGCCGACGATTACCGCAGCTATTAAAATTCCTGATATACTCATGTTTATTTCCTCCTAAATTAATCCTGAAAATCCGAAAAATGCGATTGCCATCAGTCCTGCTGTAACTAGGACGATCGGAGTTCCCTGAAATGATTCTGTGATATCATTGTGTTCGATCTTCTCTCTGATGCCGGCCATCAGTACGATTGCCACGAGGAAACCGAATGCAGTTGCGATACCATTGACTACACCTTCCAGAATGCTGTAAGACTTCTGCACGTTTGTCAGTGCCACACCAAGTACTGCACAGTTTGTTGTGATCAGAGGAAGGTACACGCCCAGCGCATTATACAAAGGCGGCATGGCCTTCTTTAAGAACATCTCCACAAACTGTACCAGAGCCGCAATGACGAGGATAAAGACAATCGTCTGCAGATACTCAAAGTGTGTCGGTATCAGGATAAACTTATAGATCAAACCTGTTACAAATGATGCGATCGTAATAACGAAGATAACAGCGCCGCCCATTCCGCCTGCGGTCTTTACATTCTTAGAAACACCGAGGAACGGACAGATTCCAAGGAACTGGCTGAGTACAACGTTATTGACGAATGCAGAACCAACTGCAATTAAAAGTAATTCTTTCATTTTGCTCTCCTCCTATTCCTTCTCTATTTTGCTGCTTTCTTTTCCGGTGTCACATCCATGAACATGCTGCCGCCGCATCTGTCTTTCTTGCCGCAGCTTTCACAGTTTGCACCGCAGCCGATCCTGTCGGCAGCCGGATCACCCTTTGCTGCTGCTTTTTTCTTGAACTTGTTCTGCAGTGCAGTTAAGCCTGCAAGCACAAAGAATGCACCAGGAGCCAGGATGAAGATTGTGACTGGTTCATAGGAAGACGGGAGGATCTGGATGTTAAATACCTTTCCGGAACCAACCAGCTCTCTGACAATACCGATTGCTGTCAGACCTACTGTAAATCCAAGTCCCATACCGATACCATCAAAGATGGACGGCAGCACCGGATTCTTGGATGCATAGCTCTCTGCTCTTCCCAGGATGATACAGTTAACAACGATCAGAGGGATGTAGATTCCCAGTGAAGCATACAAGCTCGGAACGAATCCCTGTAAAAGGAACTGCACCATGGTTACGAAAGATGCAACTACAACGATGAATGCCGGCATTCTCACGGAATCCGGAATGATCTTCCGGAGCATGGAAATCAGCATATTGGATAATACAAGTACAACGGTTGTGGAAAGTCCCATACCGATACCGTTGATTGCCGAGGTGGTGACCGCCAGTGTCGGACACATTCCCAGCATCAGCACGAAGGTAGGGTTCTCTTTGACCAGACCGTTAAACAGTCGTTCTGTATACTTATTCATTGACACTACCTCCTAACACATTCTGAAAATAGGCAAGGGCAGAGTCCACCGCATTCGTTACAGCGTTCGTTGTAATCGTAGCGCCGCTCAGTGCGTCGATCTTATCGTCGCCCTTCTCTCCGGTCTTCGTATAAGCAAACTTTTCAACCTGCTTATCCTTAAACTGGTCTTTGAACGCAGGTTCTGTTGCCTTCATACCTAATCCTGCCGTCTCAGCGATTGTCAGCATCTCGATGCCTTTTACCGTACCATCGCTTAAGATACCGACAGACACTACGATATCCCCGCCATATCCTTCATGGGAGGTTACAGTGACAACATATCCCATGTCTTCACCGCTTTTATCCTTTGCAACAGCCACTTCTGTAATATCATCGGCTGTATAACCTGCTGCTTTTAATGCCTTTGCAGCTTCACTTTCGTCAAAGTCTGCATACTCTTCGAAATTCGCCGCGTCAGAAAGGACTGTCTTGTAAGCCTTCTGCTTCGCATTCTCCTCTGCTACGGCGATCGGTGCCTTCGTCACCTCATAGACAAGACCCAGAAGTGTTCCGGCAACCAGAGTGATAATCGTAAGTATTAAAGTATTCTTTATAATCTTATTCATTATTTCTCTCCTCCTTTACCAAATGGTTTTGGAAGAGTAATCTTCTCGATCAGCGGTACTAAAAGGTTGCTGATGATGATCGCATAGGATACACCCTCTGCAGAGCCGCCAAACAGTCTGAACAGACCGGTCAGAAGTCCCAGACAGATACCGTATACGATCTGCCCGCCCTTTGTGATCGGAGAAGTCACATAATCCGTTGCCATAAACCATGCACCGAGCATCAGTCCGCCGCCACAGAGATGTGCGGTAATATACTGCGGGTCAAATCCATGCCCCCCGAAAATCGTAATAAAGATTACAAATGTGACAATATATGTACCCGGGATTCTCAGATCAATGATTCCCATCAGCAGCAGGAACATCGCACCGACCATAATAGCGATCACAGATGTCTCACCAATCGTACCACGGATGTTGCCAAGAAGCATATCCATGGTATTGACAGCCTCCCCTGCCTTTAACTCGGCAAGTGGTGTTGCCCCTGTTACTCCGTCATATACGAAGTATGTCATACGTCCTGTAAAGGAAATCAGAAGAAAACATCTTGCACCCAGTGCCGGGTTCATGAAGTTCTGCCCTAATCCTCCGAAAAGCTGCTTTACGACGATAATCGCAAATACGGAACCTAAAGCGCCCATCCACAGAGGAAGAGTCGGCGGCAGGTTCAGCGCTAATAAAAGTCCTGTGACAACTGCACTGAAGTCTTTGATCGTGATCGGCTTGTGCATCAGTTTCTCATATAAGTATTCAGCAAGCACCGCGGTTAAGGTCGTGACAACAACAAGGAGCCATGCATTCTCATGTCTGAAATTATAGATTCCAAAAATCGTAGCCGGCAGAAGCGCGATCACAACGTACAGCATGATATTACTGGTCGTTACCTTATCTCGTATATGCGGTGAAGATGATATGTTATAATTCTCGTTCAATTTTCTCACCTCTCTCGTTATTTCTTCTTTCTGTTCGCAAGGGCAATCTTACGCATGGAACCGATGGACTGCTTCAGCGGCCTCTTAGCCGGACATACGTAACTGCAGGAACCACATTCTACACATTCCAGACCGTTCTGTGCCGTAAATGTCTCCTCGTCGTGGCGCTCCGCATAGTCTGCAAGCCTGGATGGAATGATCCGGCTCGGGCATACTTCCACACAGCGTCCGCAGTTGATGCATGCGCCTGGCTTATACTTTGCAACCTCATCCTCCGTAAACGCCAGAATAGAGGAAGAAGTCTTTGTGATCGGAGTGTCTAAGGTCATCATGGCAAATCCCATCATCGGACCGCCTGAAATCACTTTCTTCGGCTCGTTCTTAAATCCGCCTGCTGCTTCCACAAGCTCCTGCTGGTTCGTTCCGAGAAGCACCTTAAAGTTGCCCGGTTTCTCCACTGCATCTCCACTGACGGTTACCACACGCTCCATCAAAGGCTTTCCTTCGATGACTGCGCGGTGGATGCTGACCAGTGTCTCCACATTATCAACGATACATCCCGCATCTGCCGGAAGCATGGAGGAATTGATCGCACGCTTTGTTACCGCATAGATCAGCTGGCGCTCTGCCCCCTGAGGATACTTTGTCTGGAGAGTCTTCACTTCCATACGCGGCTCATCCTTCACAGCCTCTTTTAACTTCTCAATACAATCCTTTTTATTATCTTCTACTCCAAAGAGCCCCTTTGCATTCGGGAACAGGGAAAGAACCACTCTCATCCCGCTTACAAGCTCTTCTGTGTTCTCTAACATTCTCCGGTAGTCCGCTGTGATATAGGGTTCGCACTCTGCACAGTTGGCTATAATATAGTCGATCTTGTCAGGTTCCTTCGGTGAAAGCTTAACTCTCGTAGGGAAACCTGCGCCGCCCATTCCGACAATTCCGGCTTCGCCGATCATGCCGATGACCTCCTCCTTACTGAGTTCATCAAACGGCTTTACCGCAGGGTATTCCACCTCTGCATACTCCCCATCATTCTCAATCACGATACAGTCCACTTTGCTTCCTGTAGGATTGAAATGCTTTTCCAGACCTTTGACTGTACCTGAAACAGATGCATAGACCGGAGCAGATACAAACCCGCCGGCTTCAGCAATCTTCTGGCCTTTTAACACATGGTCGCCCTTATTAACGACTGGACTCGCCGGGGCGCCGATATGCTGTGAAAGCGGATACACCAAATCGCCCTTCGGCAGTACTTCGGTAATAGGCTGATCCTTTGCCAGACTTTTACCGTCATTTGGATGAATTCCACCTTTAAAAGTTAAAAGTCCCATTCTTTACTACCTTCCTTTCTCTTATCGCAATACTTGTATTGTACTAAAAATTGTGTCTAAAATCTAGTAAATTAATATATTTAATTGCATAAAAATCCATACATCTTGATGTTTTTTTAACATTTGTCGCAAAATAAAGATAGAGGCTTCTTCAGCCTCTATCTTATATCTATAATATTTAATATAGATTTATTCCTATTCTTCTGTCTCAGGAACTTCCTGTGCTTCCGGCTCAAGTGCCTTCATGCTCAGGCTGATCTTCCTGTCAGCTTCATTCAGGTCAACGATCTTGGCAGTGATCTCCTGTCCGATGGAAAGTACATCAGACGGCTTCTCAACGTGTGCCCTGGAAATCTGGGAAACATGAAGCAGTGCATCAACTCCCGGTGCAAGCTCAACAAATGCGCCGAAGTCTGTCATACGTGCAACTCTTCCTGTAATCACCTTGCCTGCTGCAAAATCTTCTGCAGCGTTAGCCCACGGGTTCGTCTCCGGGAACTTCAGGCTTAATGCCACCTTTGTATCGTTGATATCTTTTACAAGAACTTTTAACGTATCCCCTACCTGGAAGACTTTCTTAGGATTCTCTACCCTTCCCCAGGACATCTCGGAGATATGTAACAGTCCGTCAACACCTCCAAGGTCAATAAATGCACCAAAATCTGTTACATTCTTAACAGTTCCTTCGATTGTATCACCGATCTGCAGCTTCGCAAACAGCTCTTTCTGCTTCTCAGCTCTCTCTGCTACAAGCAGCTGTCTTCTGTCACCGATCACACGGTTTCTTCTCGGGTTGAATTCGCTGATTACAAACTCAATCTCCTGTCCTTCATACTTGCTTAAATCCTTCTCATAAGAATCGGATACAAGGCTTGCCGGAATAAATACACGTGCCTCATCAACTGTTGCACATAATCCACCGCCGAGGATCTGGGTAACTGTTGCCTTGAGAACTTCTTTGTTCTCGAAAGCTTCTCTTAATCTCTCGTTGCCCTTCTCTGCTGCAAGTCTCTTATAAGTCAGGAGAACCTGACCCTCACCGTCATTCACCTTTAAAACTTTCACTGTTAAAGGATCTCCGACCTTGATCACTGTTGTCAGGTCAAGAGACTGATCGTTAGAATACTCACTCTTTGTGATGATACCATCTGCTTTATATCCGATATTCAGGATAATCTCATCTGGCTTCACGTCAATGACTGTACCCTCAACTACCTCTCCATTGTGAATTGTTTTAAATGACTCGTCTAACATTTGTTCAAAAGATAATTCTGACATTATTTTGAACCTCCTCAATTATATTGTTGGGCGTGGATGCCCCTGCTGTAATACCTACTGTTTCCAC
>CABTYO010000029.1 GCA_902489075.1 uncultured Faecalicatena sp.
TCAGACGTGTGCTCTTCCGATCTGCTTCATTTATCCCAACGCTTATATTAACACGAGGAGCATAGAAATAGCAAGGTTTCCGTAGGTTTTCGGGAAATTTAACAAGATTGTGGTTTTCGAATCAGGAAAATCGTTATATAATGGGAACATAAAAACGAGGAGGCATAAGAAATGCAGAAAGCAACATTAGTACTGGAAGGCGGCGCTACCAGAGGAGTATTCACATCGGGTGCCTTGGATTACCTGATGGAGAAGGAATTATATATGTCACATGTGATCGGTGTTTCGGCGGGCGCCTGTAATGCGGTAGATTATGTATCAAGACAGCCGGGCAGGACGAGAGACTGCATGATACCGACAGATAAAAGCGGGAATTATTATTATGGCTTCCGTAAGTTTGTAAAGGAAAAAAGTCTGATGAATATGGATCTGATTTTTGATGTTTTTCCGAATCAGCTGATTCCTTTCGACTATGATACTTATTTTCAGTCAGAGATCGAGTGTGAGCTTGTTGCGACGAACTGTCTGACCGGAAAGGCAGAATATTTTAACGAGAGGAAGAGTAGGGAGCGGCTGATGAAGATCTGCCGTGCGTCCTCAAGCATGCCTCTTGTCACCCCCATTGTGAATATCGGGGATATCCCTTATCTGGACGGTGGCCTGGCGGACAGCGTGCCTTTAAACAGGGCGCTGGAGAAGGGGAATGAGAAGGTAGTTGTGATCCTGACCAGGAATGCGGGATACCGCAAAAAGACGGTCTCAAAGGGAATGGCTGAGGTATACCGCAAGGCCTACAGCTCCTATCCAAAGCTTGTGAAGGCGATTCTTCGGAGGAGCTTTTATTATAACAGAACCATGAACCAGCTGGAGACACTGGAAAGAGAAGGGAAGATCTTTGTCCTGCGTCCGCTTGTGAAGCCGGTGGCAAGGCTGGAGCGCAACAAAGAGACGCTGGGGGCATTCTATGACCATGGCTGGCAGGTAATGGAGCAGGAATACGACAGACTGCTTGAATATCTGGAAAAATAAAGATAGGAGGTAAGATCTATGAATCTGTATGAACACCACATTTCCACGAAGTATGCACAGCAGATGATTAAAGTGACGGATATGGTACGGGAGGATATCGAAAAGAGCGGCATGAAAGACGGGATTGTTGTTGTATTTTCCCCGCATACCACAGCAGGTTTTACCATCAATGAGAACGCAGACCCGGATGTCGTGCATGATATGCTTCTGGGATTTGAGGAGGCTTTCCCAACTCAGGCGCCGTTTTACCAGCATGCAGAGGGGAATTCCCATGCACATATGAAGACCACGGTGACGGGACCGTCCCAGACGCTGATCCTGCATGACGGTGAGATTCTCTTTGGCATCTGGCAGGATCTGTATTTTTGTGAGTATGACGGACCGAGGAACCGGACCTTTTTCGTCAAGATCATAGAGGGGTAGGAGATTATGAACAAAAAGGCATTAAATTATACACAGAACAGGGAACTTTCCTGGCTTCGGTTCAACCAGAGAGTGCTGGAGGAGGCGAGAGATGAGAGTGTTCCGCTTCTGGAACGGATGAAGTTCGTGGCCATCTTTACGAGCAACCTGGATGAATTCTTCATGATCCGCGTGGGCAGTCTGTATGACATGGCCGCCGTAGATAATAAAAGCGTGGATTTAAAGTCCGGGCTGACACCTCAGGAGCAGCTTGACGCGATCTATGCGGCGGTGGCTCCGCTTTACAAGGAACGGGATAAGACCTATGCCGAGATCAAGAAGCAGCTGCATCCTTATGGAGTATGCGGCCTGGATTTCAAGGAGCTGGAGCCGCAGGAGAAAAAGTACGTCAAGAAGTATTTCAAGGAGCAGGTACTGCCGGTTCTTTCCCCGCAGATCGTGGATGCGAACCATCCGTTTCCCCATCTGCTGAACAAGGATATCTATGTGGTGGCAGATCTGAAGTTTGAGAATAAGAGTATGATGGGGATCGTGCCGGTGCCGCAGTTTATCTCGGACATCCTGTATCTGCCGGGCCATGACATCCGTTACATCCGCATGGAGAAGGTGATTATGGAATATCTGGACCTTGTCTTTGACCAGTATCAGGTATCCGGGAAGAATTATATCTGCGTGACCCGCAATGCGGATGTATCCCCCGATGATGAGGCCTATGCAGACAGCGAGGATTTCCGTTTTATCATGAAGGAAACTCTGCATAAGCGCAGAAGAATGGCAGTGGTCCGCCTGGAGGTGGCAAATCCGCTGTCCAAGGAGATGGAGAAGTATTTCTGTGATAAGTTCAACATCACACCGGAATGCATTTTCCGTACGAAAATGCCGATGAAGCTGGAGTTTATGTTTGCCATTGCGGAAAAGGTGCCTGCCTCCATGAAACGGTCACTGATCGATGAACCGTTCACGCCTCAGCCGTCACCGTCCGTCACGGAGGGCAGCGTGATGGCGCAGGTGAAGAAGCGTGATATTCTGCTCTTTTATCCCTATGAGAGTATGGAACCATTTCTGCAGATGATCCGGGAGGCATCGGTGGATCCGAATGTTATGACGATTAAGATTACGATCTACCGTCTTGCAAAGAAGACGAGGCTGGTAGAATATCTGTGTGCCGCAGCGGAGAACGGAAAAGAGGTTACAGTCCTGATCGAACTGCGCGCCCGGTTCGATGAACAGAATAATATCGACTGGTCGGAGCGTATGGAAGAGGCGGGGTGCCGTGTAATCTATGGGTTCGAGGGATATAAGGTACATTCAAAGATCTGTCTGATTACATACAGGAACAAGAATGAGATCAAATATATTACGCAGATCGGTACGGGAAATTATAACGAGAAGACGGCGAAGATGTATACAGACTTTTCTCTTATGACAGCCAGCCAGGAGATCGGAGAGGATGCCGCAGTCTTCTTTAAGAACATGTCCATCGGTAATCTGGACGGCGCGTACCAGCATCTGATCGTGTCACCCACCAGTTTAAAGCCAAAGGTGCTCATGCTGATGGATGAGGAGATTAAAAAGGGCAGCGCCGGAAGGATCATTATGAAGATGAATTCCGTGACGGATATGGACTTTATCAACAAGGTGGCGGAAGCTTCCAGGGTAGGCGTGAAGATCGACCTGATCGTGCGCGGGATCTGCTGTATCCTGCCGGGCATTGAGGGAGAGACCGGGAATCTGACCGTAACCAGCGTTGTGGGGCGTTATCTGGAGCATCCAAGAGTATTCGTATTTGGACAGGGGGCAGAACAGAAGGTCTATATCGGTTCTGCGGATATGATGACCAGGAATACGGAAAAACGTGTGGAAGTGGCGTGTCCGATCTATGACGATGCGATTAAAAAGAGGCTTGTCCGCTGTCTGAACGTGATGCTTGCGGATAATGTAAAGGCGAGAATCATGTTAAGCGACGGGACCTATCAGAAGAAACAGGCATCTGAGAGGATGATTAATTCCCAGGAGACTTTTATGAAAGAAGCCATGCGTGCGAAACGGCCGCAGCCGACAGTGGAAAAGCCGACGTTCCTGAAACGGCTGAGAAGACTGTTTCGATAATTGAGTGGTATAAACTGACAGACAGAATAAAAACAGAAGAAGATTTTTTAGCAGGAGGAAGGAAAATGAGCAGTTTGGAAAAAAGAGAATTTGGAGCAGTAAAAGACGGAAAAATGGCATATCTGTATACGATTGCAAACCAGAAGGGCATGAAGATTACGGTCACCGATTTTGGTGCGGCTCTGGTCAATGTATTCGTGCCGGACAAAGACGGGAATCTCAAGGATGTTGTGCTCGGTTATGATGATGCACCGGGATATGAAAAAGGCGGGGCATCATTCGGTGCGCCTGTCGGAAGAAGCGCAAACCGGATCGGCGGGGCTTCTTTTGAGATAAACGGCGTAACGTATCAGCTGGAAAAGAATGACAACGGGGAGAATAACCTCCACAGCGGCAATGACTACTACAATAAGCGGTTCTGGAGTGTGGCGGAAGAGAAGGAAGACTCCATTACATTTTCCCTTCACAGCCCGGACGGGGACCAGGGCTATCCGGGAGCGCTGGATATGCACGTGACTTATGAACTGACAGCAGATGGGATTCTCCGTATGAAATACGAGGCTGTCCCGGACAAAGATACAATCATCAACATGACAAACCACAGTTATTTCAATCTGGGCGGGCATGACAGCAAAGACGTTTTAAATCATAAAATTACAATCGATGCAGATTACTTTACAAGGGCTGATGCACAGTCCATTCCGACAGGGGAACTGGTTGAGACGACAGGCACTCCGATGGACTTTAGAAGCCCTCATGCGATTGGAGAGAGGATCGATGCTGACTATGAGGCAACCCGTCTTGGAGGAGGCTATGATCACAACTGGGTATTGAAAAATGATGGAAAATTTGCTAAAGTAGCTGAGGCTGCAGATGAAGAAAGCGGTATCGTGATGGAAGTCTGGACAGATCTGCCCGGTATGCAGGTCTACACGGCGAATTTCCTGGACAATGAGCCGGGAAAGGGCGGCTGTACATATCAGAAGCGGGCAGCAGTATGTTTTGAGACACAGTACTTCCCGGATGCCATCCATCATGAAAATTTTGCAGCCCCGGTAACGAAGGCAGGAGAGACATACAGAACTGTCACAGAATACCGGTTTGGTACGTTATAATTTGATACACTATAAAGAGAAAAGCAGGCAGTATAAATATTTATGGGGAAATCAGTATATATCGCGGAGAAGCCGAGTGTGGCTCAGGAATTCGCAAAAGCATTAAAATTAAATACAAGACGAAAAGACGGGTATCTGGAATCTGACGATGCAATCGTGACCTGGTGTGTCGGGCATCTTGTCACGATGAGCTACCCGGAGGTGTATGATCCGGCGCTGAAACGCTGGAGCTTAAATACACTGCCCTTTATCCCGGAAAACTTCAAGTATGAAGTAATCCCGGCAGTGGCGAAGCAGTTCCAGATCGTGAGCGGCCTTTTGAACCGGGAGGACGTGGATACCATCTATGTGTGCACGGACTCCGGGCGGGAAGGAGAATATATCTACCGTCTTGTCGAACAGGAAGCACAGGTGAAGGGCAAGAACAGGCGGAGAGTCTGGATCGACTCCCAGACCGAGGAGGAGATCCTGCGGGGAATCCGGGAGGCCAAAGACCTGTCGGAGTACGATAACTTAAGCGCTTCTGCTTATCTGCGGGCAAAAGAGGACTATCTGATGGGAATTAATTTTTCCCGTCTGCTGACTCTGAAATACGGGAACAGTATCTCCAATTATCTGCATACCAAGTATGCAGTTATTTCTGTGGGACGTGTCATGACCTGTGTGCTGGGAATGGTTGTGCGCAGGGAACGGGAAATCCGCGATTTTGTGAAAACACCGTTTTACCGTGTCCTTGGCACCATTGAGGCGCAGGGACAGACATTTGAGGGAGAGTGGAGAGCCGTGAAAGGCTCCCGGTATTTCGAATCCTTCGATCTGTATAAAGAGAATGGTTTTAAGAAGAGAGAAAAGGCGGAGGAGTTAGTGGACTACTTAAATGACCCACAGCCTGTGAACTGCCAGATTGTTTCGATTGAGAAGAAAAAGGAAAAGAAAAATCCGCCCCTTCTCTATAATCTGGCGGAGCTGCAGAATGACTGCTCCAAACGTTTTAAGATCAGCCCGGATGAGACACTGCGTATTGTGCAGGAACTCTATGAGAAGAAGCTGGTTACCTATCCGAGAACGGATGCCAGAGTGCTGTCCACTGCGGTGGCAAAGGAGATCAGCAGGAATTTGAACGGCCTGTCCAAGTATCCGATGGCAGCACCATATCTTCAGGATATCCTGGGATTTGGCAGCCACAAGGGACTGGCAAAGACGAGATATGTCAATGATAAACAGATCACGGATCACTATGCGATCATACCAACGGGCCAGGGCTTAAGTGCCCTAAAGTCTGTATCTTTGACAGCGGGAAAAGTGTATGACTGCATTGTGCGGCGTTTTTTAAGCATTTTCTATCCGCCTGCAGTGTACCAGAAGGTTGCCATCACAACCAAGATTAAGGAAGAATCCTTCTTCTCCAGCTTTAAAGTGCTGGCAGAAGAGGGGTATCTGAAAGTCGTGGGTGTCCCACAGACAAAGAAGGGCAGCGCTTCAGCGGGGAACGGCAGTCCTGAAAGTGCAGGCGGAGCGGATGCGGAGAATGCAGATCCGCTCAGTCAAGATTCACAGGATGCCTCTGGAGACCAGGACCTGGATACCAGCTTTTTCCAGGTGATCCAGAGTCTAAAAAAAGGAGCCGTGCTTCCGGTGAAGTCACTGGACATCAAGGAGGGAGAGACCTCGCCGCCGAAACGGTACAATTCGGGTTCCATTATTCTGGCGATGGAAAATGCGGGACAGCTCATCGAAGACGAGGAATTACGCGCCCAGATCAAAGGAAGCGGGATCGGGACCAGTGCCACCAGGGCGGAGATTTTGAAGAAGCTGATACATATCAAATATCTGGCGCTGAATAAAAAGACGCAGATCATCACGCCGACGCTCCAGGGGGAGATGGTATTTGATGTGGTGGAAAATTCGATCAAGTCCCTGCTCAACCCGGAGCTTACGGCGAGCTGGGAGAAGGGGCTCAATTATGTGGCGGAGGGCGAGATCACGCCTGACGAATACATGAAAAAGCTGGATCATTTCATCATCAGCCGGACCAATGGCGTGAAAGGGCTGAACAACCAGTATCAGCTCCGCGGATGCTACGACAGGGCGGCGCAGTTTTATAAAAAGACAGGCAGCAAAAAGCAGGAAACATAACCGGCAGCATATGATTTAACCTTATCAGGGAAGCAGCAAAGCAGACGGTAAAGATCCGCTTTGACGGAGCCGGCAAAACATTTAGGAGGAGAACATCATGACACAATTAACCGTAAAGGAACTTTACACACTGGAGGAGACCATCGCAAAAGACATCTTTGAAGGAGTGACCTATCCATGGGAAGTCCTTCCGAGAATCAGCAGCTTCATCCTGGAGTTAGGGGCAGGATTAAGTGAGGAAGAATACGAAAAGCGCGGAGAAAACATCTGGATCGCAAAGACAGCAAAAGTAGCGCCGACAGCCTCCATCACCGGACCGGCCATCATCGGTAAAGAGGCGGAGATCAGACACTGTGCTTTTATCAGGGGCAATGCGATCGTAGGAGAAGGTGCAGTCGTAGGAAATTCAACGGAGCTTAAGAATGTCATCCTGTTCAACAAAGTGCAGGTTCCACACTATAACTACGTGGGAGATTCTATTCTCGGATACAAGTCCCATATGGGGGCAGGATCCATTACTTCCAACGTAAAATCCGATAAAAAACTGGTAGTCGTAAAGACACCGGATGGAAACATCGAAACCGGAATGAAGAAATTCGGCGCCATGCTGGGTGATGAGGTAGAAGTGGGATGCGGAAGCGTCTTAAATCCCGGAACCGTGGTAGGCAGCCATACGAATATCTACCCGCTGTCTTCTGTGAGAGGATATGTGCCGGGCGGCAGTATCTATAAAAAGCAGGGGGAAATTGTGGAAAAGACTGAAGGGTAAGGAACAAAGCCTGTCTGCAGAGTTACAGTTCACTTGCAGCTCTGCAGATGAATCAATAAACTTTCAGTAAAAATGCCAATGGAAAATGTGACTTCTATATGATATAATACTTTTCATCAACCGGCATTTCATGAAAATTCTATTTTTCTGAAAATTCAGGCGTATCGCCGTAGAATTCAAGTTGATAAATTCCAATGAGAATGGATGTGATGCTTATGAGTGAAGTGTCTCTTTATTGAAAATGAACATGGAGCATGTTAAAATAAGGAGGACAATGTATGGCAGCAGCCAAAATGAAACAAAGCAGTAAGAGAAATAAGCGGAAGGGAAAACAGCGCAACAGAGAATATAAAGACAGTTTATTCCGCATTATATTCCATGACAAAAGAGACCTTCTAAAGCTGTACAATGCAGTGAATGGTACGGATTATGATAATGAAGAAGATCTGGAGATTACAACTCTGGATGGAGCCATTGGGGTAAAAGTGAAAAATGATATCTCTTTTTTGATTGGAACAACAATGAACCTCTACGAGCATCAGAGTACGAAGAATCCTAATATGCCTCTTCGGGGTGTGTTTTATTTGAGTACGCTCTACCAGGAGTACATGACTGAGAACTGGCCGGATATCTATGGAACAAAGCAGGTGAAACTGCCATTCCCGCAGTATATCGTGTTCTATAATGGGACGAATGAGGAACCGGACCGCAGTGAACTGCATCTGCGGGATGCCTTTATCGGACCAGGAGATGGACGTACCCCGTGTATTGATTGTACAGCAGTGATGCTGAATATTAATTACGGGCATAATCGAAGGCTGATGGAGAGATGTGAAGCACTCCGTGGATATGCGTTTTTTGTGGATAATGTGAGAAACTGCCTGATAAAAGGAATGGAACTGGATGCCGCTGTGGAGGAGACGATAGAAATGTGTATAAAAAGAGGCATTTTATCAAAGATTCTAAAGAAATACCGCAGAGAGGTGAAGCGTACTATGATTTTAGAATATGATGAGGAATTACACAGAATCTATGAGGAAAAATATCATCAGGAGCAGCTGGAAGAAGCCAGGGCACAGGCTGAAAAGAAAGCACGCGTACAAGGTTATGCGGATGCTGTTTTGGAATTGCTTTCTGATAAAGGTGAGATTCCAGTGCAGCTTCGGAAGATGATTGCAGATCAGACAGATATGGAAATCCTGAAAGGATGGCTGAAGACAGCAGGAAAAGCAGATACGATAGAAGAGTTTCAGGAGAAAATGGAACAGCAGAGTTAATTTGTTATTGACATTTGACAACAAGTATAATACTATATTAATAGAAAAAACGAACAATTGTTCGAACTGTGAGAAGGAGAATTTTGAAATTATGGCGAATAGTAATGAAGATAAGAAAAAGGCGCTGGATGCGGCGATTGCAAAATTAGAGAAGGATTTTGGAAAAGGAACCGTCATGAAGCTGGGAGAGCCAGGTGCCCACGTGGCAGTTGAGACCGTACCGACAGGATGTCTGAGCCTGGATCTGGCGCTGGGACTTGGCGGTGTTCCCAAAGGACGTGTGATCGAGGTCTATGGGCCGGAATCCAGTGGTAAGACGACCGTAGCATTACATATGATCGCAGAGGTGCAGAAGAGAGGCGGAATTGCAGGCTTTATTGATGCGGAGCATGCGCTGGATCCTGTATATGCGAAGAACATCGGGGTAGATATTGATGAACTGTATATCTCACAGCCTGACAGTGGTGACCAGGCCCTTGAGATCACAGAGACAATGGTGCGCTCCGGAGCAATCGATATTATCGTTATTGACTCTGTTGCCGCGCTGGTTCCAAGACAGGAGATCGAAGGAGATATGGGGGACAGCCATGTGGGTCTTCAGGCAAGACTGATGTCCCAGGCACTGAGGAAGCTGACTCCGGTTATCAGTAAGTCCAACTGTGTCGTGATCTTTATCAACCAGCTGCGTGAGAAGGTTGGAGTTATGTTTGGTAATCCTGAGACCACAACAGGTGGACGTGCACTGAAATTTTATGCATCTGTGAGAATGGATGTCAGAAGGATCGAGACCTTAAAGCAGAGCGGCGAGATGGTTGGTAACCGTACCCGTATTAAGATTGTAAAGAATAAGATTGCGCCACCGTTTAAAGAGGCTGAGTTCGATATCATGTTCGGAAAGGGAATCTCGAAAGAAGGAGATATTCTGGATCTGGCAGCGGGAATCGATGTTGTCAATAAGAGCGGCGCCTGGTATGCATACAATGGAGAGAAGATCGGGCAGGGAAGAGAGAATGCCAAGATATATCTCGCAGAGCACCCGGAAGTGATGGAAGAACTGGACCGCAAGGTACGGGCTTATTATAAGCTGAATGGGGAAGGGAAAGAAGAGCCTGCAAGTGATCTGAAGCTGTCACCGAAGGGGAAAGAGACTGCAAAGGCAGATACTCCGGTGAAGACAAAGACTGTGGATAAGACAGAGAAAAGCGCTGCTGCCCAGGAAGCTGCCAAGACAGAGTAGGAGTGAGCTATGACAGTTACAAAGCTGGAACCTGTAACGAAGACAAAGTATAAAGTATTCCTGAATGAGGAGTTCGCCTTTGTATTATACAAAGGCGAACTTTCCCGTTATGGCATCCGTGAAGGGGAAGAGGTGGAAGAAGACCTGCGCCAGAGAGTGATGGATGAGGTGATATATAAGCGCGCCAGACTCAGGGCCATGCATCTTTTAGAAGATATGGACCGCACAGAATCGGGACTGCGGGAGAAGTTGAGGCAGGGATTATATCCAGAAGAAGCAATTGAAGGGGCAATTAAGTACGTGAAGTCCTTCGGATACATCGATGACCTCCAGTATGCAAAAAGATTCATTGACAGCAGGAAATCAAGCAAAAGCAGGCGTGAGATCTATGCGCAGCTGTGCAGTAAGGGGGTATCACCTGACAAGATCGAACTGGCTTTTGAAGAGTGCTGTGAGACGGATGGAGAAAAAGAAGCAATTTTACAGCTGATTCGTAAAAAAAGAGTCAATCCTGTCCATGCATCAGAGGAGGAAATGCGCAGATTATACGGATATTTGGCACGAAAAGGATTCCGATATGATGAGATCCGTCAAGTGATACAAAATTATGATGAGAATGCTTGACATAGTTGTGAAAACAGTATAAAATTTAACTGTTGTATTTAAAGCAAAATGTACAATGAAAATTGAATAAGGAGGTGCTCCTGTGCCAACAATGATTAGTATTGTTATTGCCGTAGCCCTCGCGTTGATAGTTGGTATTATTACTCACTTTGTAACGGTCTCCAATTTAAAGAACAATGCCGAGTCCAAGATTGGGAATGCCGATGCAAAGGCAAGAGAGATAATCGATGATGCCGTAAAGACTGCTGAGACAACGAAAAAAGAAGCTCTTTTAGAGGTGAAGGAAGAGTCCATCAGGACGAAGAATGAACTGGAGAAAGAGACGAAGGAAAGAAGAGCCGAACTGCAGCGCTATGAGAAAAGAGTGCTTGCAAAGGAAGAGGCCGTGGATAAGCGGTCAGAGGCGATCGAACAGCGTGAAGTCAGATTTACAGCAAAAGAAGAACAACTAAAGCAGCGTGAAGCAAAGGTAGAAGAACTCAGTCAGAAGAGAGTACAGGAACTAGAAAGAATCTCAGGACTTACCTCCGAACAAGCAAAAGAATATCTGTTGAAAACTGTTGAAGAAGATGTGAAACATGACACAGCCAAGATGGTCAGAGAGCTGGAGTCACAGGCGAAGGAAGACGCGGACAAGAAGGCAAAGGAATATGTTGTCAACGCGATCCAGAGATGTGCGGCAGACCATGTGGCTGAGACTACAATTTCTGTAGTGCAGCTTCCAAGCGATGAAATGAAAGGAAGGATCATCGGACGAGAGGGACGTAATATCAGAACTCTTGAGACTTTGACCGGCGTCGAGCTGATTATCGACGATACACCGGAAGCAGTCGTACTGTCCGGATTTGATCCGATCAGAAGAGAAGTTGCAAGAATTGCCCTTGAGAGATTGATTGTGGATGGACGTATCCATCCGGCGAGAATCGAGGAGATGGTAGAGAAAGCACAAAAAGAAGTGGACACCATGATCAGAGAAGAAGGAGAGGCAGCTGCATTAGAAGTCGGCGTGCCGGGAATTCATCCGGAACTGATTCGTCTGTTGGGACGCATGAAGTTCAGGACAAGTTATGGTCAGAATGCATTGAAGCATTCAGTTGAGGTTGCCCAGTTATCAGGACTTCTTGCCGGTGAGATCGGCCTGGATGTCAGGATGGCGAAGCGTGCAGGTCTTCTGCATGATATCGGCAAGTCAATCGACCACGACGTGGAAGGTTCACATATTCAGATTGGTTCAGACCTCTGCAGGAAGTATAAAGAGTCTGCAACAGTCATCAATGCGGTAGAATCTCATCATGGAGATGTAGAGCCTCAGACATTGATTGCATGTGTTGTTCAGGCAGCTGATACGATCTCTGCAGCAAGACCAGGTGCAAGAAGAGAAACAATTGAAACATACACAAACAGATTGAAACAATTAGAAGAGATCTCAAACCAGTTCAAAGGTGTTGAGAAGTCTTTTGCTATTCAGGCAGGTAGAGAGATTCGAGTAATGGTAGTTCCGGAACAAGTATCTGATGATGACATGGTACTTATGGCCAGAGAAATTGCAAAGCAGATTGAATTTGAATTGGAATATCCAGGCCAGATTAAAGTAAATGTAATCCGTGAATCACGAGTTACAGATTATGCGAAATAATCCATATCAGATAGGAATTGAATGTACAGCCCTTGTCGAAAGACAAGGGCTTTTTTATACTATTAGGAAACTTTGTTCCCCTATAAAGAAAGCTTTTCAGCAGAATCAGGGTATACTATGACGGCAAAATGAAGCATAAAACAAAGTGCAAAATAGTAAAATGCAGGATTTTAAAAATGAACTTGCAAAAATATCAAAAATAGAAGAAAAAAATAATATTAAACTGATAAATAAGAATATAATAAAAATAAAACTTGCAAAAAATGGAAAGCTATACTATAATAAGAAACCAGAACGCATAGTTATTATGAAAATGGAGGATGTAGAAATGTCACTAACATTATCAAGAAAAGCATCAGGCGTAAAGCCTTCATCAACTTTAGCAATTACAGCAAAAGCAAAAGCCATGAAAGCAGAAGGGATCGACGTCGTTGGATTTGGCGCAGGAGAACCGGATTTTAATACGCCGGATAATATCAATGAAGCAGCAATCAAAGCAATCAACGATGGATTTACAAAATATACACCGGCTTCCGGAACAGAAGAACTGAAAAAGGCAGTCTGTGCAAAGTTTGAAAGTTTTAACGGTCTTCATTACGAGACGAATCAGGTTGTGATCAGTAATGGAGGGAAGCATTCTCTGACGAACATCTTTGAGGCGATCCTGAATCCGGGGGATGAAGTAATCATCCCGGCTCCGTACTGGCTGACGTACCCTGAGATTGTGAAGTTAAGTGACGGTATTCCAGTATTTGTATACGGTTCAAAAGAGAATGGATATAAAGTGACAGCGCAGCAGATCCGCAATGCCGTAACAGAGAACACGAAAGCTCTGATCCTGAATACTCCATCTAATCCGACCGGTATGGTTTACTCAGAGGAAGAACTGCGCGCAATCGCAGAAGTGGCAGTAGAGAAAGATTTTTACGTAGTGGCAGATGAGATGTATGAATATCTGATCTATGGTGATAAGAAGCATGTAAGCATTGCATCCCTGGGGGATGAGATATTCAAGAGGACGATCACCTGCAGCGGAGTGTCAAAGAGTTATGCCATGACAGGCTGGAGAATCGGATATACCGGCTCAAGTGCAGAAATTGCGAAGCTGATGAGCAGCGTACAGAGCCATCAGACCTCTAACCCGAACTCGATCGCACAGAAGGCGGCTCTGGAAGCCCTGACAGGAGATCAGTCAGCAGTTGCATCCATGAAGGTGGAATTTAACAAGAGAAGACAGTATATGTATGAAAGAATTGCCAGGATGCCGCTCCTTAATCTGCTGGAGCCGGAGGGCGCTTTTTACGTATTCATTGACTTTACGGATGTACTTGAGAAATCTTATAAGGGACAGAGGGTTGGAACAGCGGCACGTGCGGCAGAGATCCTTCTGGAAGATTATCAAGTGGCAGTTGTACCGTGTGCAGACTTTGGATTTGACAATTTTATCCGTTTGTCTTATGCTATTTCTTTAGAGGCGATTGAAAAAGGCCTCGACAGAATAGAAAATTTTGTTTCCTCTCTGTAGGACCATCTGCAGGAGAAGAAAAGGAGCAGGTATGAGCGGACAAATTAAAAGACTGAACCGGGAATTAAAGTTCAAAGGGAAGATTATTGATTTTTATCAGGACACAATGGAGATTGACGGTGACCATACTGTGATCTGGGATTTTATCAGACATAAAGGTGCGGCGGCGGTCGTTCCGGTGACAGATGACGGGAAGATTCTGATGGTGAAGCAGTACCGGAATGCACTGGACCGTTACACACTCGAGATCCCGGCGGGAGCCCTGGATGCGGAAGATGAGCCGGGAATCACATGTGCCGGACGGGAACTGGAGGAAGAGACAGGATACCGCAGTGAGGATCTTGAGTGGCTGATCACACTGCGTACGACAGTTGCGTTCTGCAATGAAAAGATCGAAGTCTTTGTTGCAAAGAATCTGATTCCGTCCAGACAGCATCTGGATGAGGACGAATTCATTGATTTGAAAGCTTATACGATAGAAGAGCTGAAGGAGAAGATATTCTCCGGCGAGATTGAGGATGCGAAGACAGTATCCTCCCTGCTTGCATATGATGTAAAGTATGGAAAAGGGACATATCCCGCATAAATAAGAAACCCTGGCATATAATGAAATATCTGAACAATAGGAGGAGAGCCTTTGAAGATACTTCATACAAGAAAGCAGCTGTTTGCTTTCTTTATGCCGGGGTTTTTATTTGGAGTTTTATATGTCAACCTGATCATGAAAAAATATACTGCAGAGCCAGGTATTTTCAGCGATTATTTTCTTAAGCAGTACCAGAGCGCCCAGATCGTCGCCGGGGAGTACATGTGGTACCTGCTCAGAGTCCGCGCTGTGCCATTTCTTGTGCTGCTCGGCCTGGCCTTCACAAAAATAAGAAAAGCAGCATCGGTCACATTCATCGTATGGACGGGCTTTTCCGGTGGAATGCTGCTTTCCATGGCGGTCCTCGGGATGGGAATCAAGGGGAGCATCCTCTGTATGGTAGGGATCCTGCCCCAGTTTCTGCTCTATGTCCCCGCATACATGGTGGTCATCTGGTACAGCTATACATATCCCCAGAACAGATGGAATACACAGAAAAGCATCTTCATCGGCCTGGCAATGACGGTAGGAATCTTACTCGAAGCCTATATAAACCCCATACTCGTGCAGGCATTCCTGGGAACCCTCTAAAAGGAATGGGGAATAAAGTCTGCTGAATTATGGGAGGGGACGCTTACGAAAAGTTCCACGTATGGTGCAGACCGGCAGGCAGGGGTTGGGGGTGCGGGCTGACCACGCACTAAGAGACACTAAATGAATCGAAGCCGGATTTTACGGAACATGACGGATTCGCCGAGTCTGCCTGATGCAGACTTGGCTCAGCCGTCAATGGAATTTGATGTTGAACATCAAATTCCATCCGCAAAATCCACTTTCGATTCATAAAGTGTCTCTAAGTTTGTTCTATGCCCGCACCCCCACCCCCTGTCTGCCGTTCTGCACCATACGCGGAACTTTTCATAAGCTGGTTCATCCGATAACAGAAGCCTTATTCGGAGGAATTCCCACGGTAGCTGCGGATTTTTATGGACGAATTGGACAACCTTTCACCTTGCCAGTAAAAATCCGCAGCCACCCCACCAGTCGCCCCTACGGGAGCGAAGGTGTATCCAATCGGATGCGCCCAGCTGTGCAAAAGGTGAGGGGAGGAGCCGGAAGCGGGACAGTGTGGGGGCAGAACACCATAAAGTGCGCTTAGCAGGCGTTACTGCAAAACCAGGGAAAATGGAGGGCAGGCTTTGATGTTTCACATCAAAGCTCTGGCACCGCCTGAGGTGCAAAATCATCAGATTTTGGACCGAATGCGGTGCGTACCTCCATTTTCCCTGGTTTTGCAGTTACACCTGCTTAGCAAACGATCAGGTTTCCGTCCCCACACTGTCCCGTTTCCGGCTCCTCCCCTCACCTTTTCCACAGCGCCCCAACAATTTTATCTCCCCTTCCCACCCCCAAGACTCCTATAGAGGATCAGGATTGCGCACAGGCTTACTGCCAGCTGGCTTACGAGCATTCCCCAGAGGTATCCCTGGATTCCGAACAGAGGGATGACGATGAAGACGCTGGCGATGCGGATGACCAGGCCGAAGGAGTTGATCAGGAAGGTGGAGGTGGTCTTCCCCAGGCCGTTGATCACGCTTAACAGTGCGGAATTTGTGTATAAAAAGGGACAGATCCAGGCGAGGGTTATGATGAACTTTCCGGCGGTGGCGCTGCCGAAGAGGACGCTGCCCATCCAGGAGCCTAAGGTAAGGAAGATCAGGCAGCAGCCCAGCCCCAGGATAAAGCAGGCTCCCGCCACTTTCCTGATCATATCCAGCATTTCATGATGGTTGTCTGTGGTCTGGATTTCTGCGACAGTGGGCATGAGCATGATGGAGATGGAACTTGTGATCGCAGAAGGGAACAGGATGCAGGGCAGTGCCATTCCGGTCAGGACACCATACAGGCTTAAGGCTTCGGAGGTGCTGTGATTATGCATCTGCAGTCTGGCGGGGATGGAGATGGCTTCAATGCTCTGGAGGAGATTCAGCAGCACACGGTTGGCGGTCAGCGGCAGTGAGAGCGGGACCAGTTCCCTGAAACGTGCTCCAAAGTCCCTGAGGGTGACGTTTAGTTTGAAAATATTATGAACATTGCATGTCAGGGATCTGGCAGTGTATAAAGCAGAAGTCATTTCTCCGATGGCCAGGCCCAGTACAGCGATCGTGATGGGGGCATCGTCTCCTTTTTTCATGAGAATCATATAAAAAATATAGACAGCAATGATTCTGGTGACCTGTTCGACCAGCTGGGATACGGCAGGGATCTTCGTCTCTTTCATTCCATAACAGTATCCGCAGATACAGCTGTGCAGGGCAGCGAACGGAAGCGCATAGGAAAGCGGGATCAGCAGAGGTTCACACCGGGGATCCCCCAGAAAATTTTTGGCAATATAAGCTGCATTTCCCTGCAGAAAGAACAGGCAGATGCAGGACAGGAAAAGAGAAATGAAAAGACCGAGCAGCAGGATCTCACGGGCTTCCTTTTTTCTCCCCAGGGATACCTTCTGCGCGACGGTTCTGGAAATGGCGGTTTCGAGCCCGGCGGCAGTCAGAGAAAAGCACAGGGAATAGACCGGGAAAATCAACTGGTAGAGACCGACGCCTTCTTCGCCGAATGTATGGCTTAAGAACATCCGGTAAAAGAACCCCATAAATCTGCATAAAAAGCCGGTTGCGGTTAAAATGAAAGTCCCTCGGATGATGGTTTGTTTTCTGGACACTATTTATGTATCTCCTAAAAAACATATTTTTACAACATATTCCCGGAAGTGGCTTGACAGAACCAGAAACGAGTGGTATTCTACAAAAGAAGTGAAATCCTAGTAAAATAATAGGGATTAAAATACTAGGAAATGAAATACTAGGAATTAAAGCATTGCAGCAAATAGATTTATGACGGGACAGTCGGGAATGAAATATCAAAAGTTAAGAAGGTGATGATTTGAAATTATCTACAAAGGGAAGATATGGCCTGAGAGCGTTGATCGACCTGGCCCAGTACAGTGAAAAGGAACCAGTTTCCATCACCAGTATTTCGGACAGGCAGGGAATCTCGGAGCGTTATCTGGAGCAGCTCATGGCGATGCTGAAAAAGGCAGGGCTGGTTAAGAGCATCCGCGGTGCAGGCGGCGGTTATATCCTGGCAAAGGAGCTGGAGGCGATTTCCGTAGGAGATGTCCTGCGGGCTCTGGAGGGAAGCCTGGAGCCTGTGGAGTGTTCCGGTCTGAATCCGGAAGAAGGGTGCAAGGCGGCGGACAGCTGTGTGACCAAGTATGTCTGGCAGCGGATCAACGACAGCATCAACCGGACAGTGGACGAGATCAAGCTGGATCAGCTGGTGGAAGAGAGCCGGAAGCTGGGATGCCATGACCAGCACAGTCAGGCCGGATGTAAGAATTAGGAGGCATCACAGCCTGAACGGACAGGGAAGATACACATATCCGGAATAGATAACGGCGATGCAGTATAAAGAATTCAATATCAGAGAAGTACAGGAGGAATACAGGTATGGATAAAATAATTTATTTAGATAATGCGGCAACCACAAAGACGGCGCCGGAGGTTGTGGAGGCGATGCTTCCTTATTTTACAGAGAATTATGGGAATCCGTCCAGCGTATATTCATTTGCGTCAGGGAACAAGGATGTGATCACACGCCAGAGGGAGATCATTGCAGATGCTCTGGGAGCAAAAGGGAATGAGATCTACTTTACGGCAGGCGGTTCCGAATCCGACAACTGGGCATTAAAGGCAGCAGCCGAGGCTTATTCACAGAAAGGAAAGCACATCATTACAAGCAAGATCGAGCATCATGCGATCCTGCATACGGGTGAATATCTTGAGCAGCAGGGGTATGAAGTGACTTATGTGGATGTGGATGAGAATGGTGTGGTGAAGCTGGATGAATTAAAGGCAGCCATCCGGCCGGATACAATCCTGATCTCGATTATGTTTGCCAATAATGAGATCGGTACGATCCAGCCGATCAGGGAGATTGGAGAGATCGCCCACGAACACGGGATTTTATTCCACACAGATGCAGTACAGGCTTTCTGCCAGGTGCCGATCAATGTGGACGAGTACCATATCGACATGTTAAGTGCCAGTGCCCATAAGCTGAACGGACCGAAGGGAATCGGGTTCCTTTATATCAGAAAAGGAGTGAAGATCCGCTCTTTTGTCCACGGTGGTGCACAGGAACGCAAGCGCCGCGCAGGTACGGAAAATGTACCGGGTATCGTAGGCTTTGGAAAGGCAGTGGAGCGTGCGCAGGCTTCGCTTACAGAGCGCACAGCGAAGGAGACAGAGCTTCGGGATTATCTGATTGGCCGGATCGAAGAAGAGATTCCTTACTGCAGGCTCAATGGGGACCGTAAAAAGCGTCTTCCGAACAATGTGAATTTCAGTTTCCGTTTTGTAGAAGGCGAGTCCCTGCTGATCATGCTGGACATGAAAGGAATCTGTGCATCCAGCGGTTCCGCCTGTACATCAGGTTCCCTGGATCCGTCCCATGTGCTGCTTGCGATCGGACTGCCTCATGAGATCGCCCATGGCTCACTGCGTATGACCTTAAGCGAGGAGACAACAAAGGAAGAACTGGATTTTGTTGTGGACAGCTTAAAAGAGATCGTACAGAAGTTAAGAAACATGTCACCTTTATATGAGGATTTTATAAAGAAACAGAACAGATAATAAGATAATTAGATAAGGAAGCGAGGAAGAGAATATGTATTCAGAAAAGGTAATGGACCACTTTGAACATCCAAGAAATGTAGGAGAGATAGAGAATGCCAGCGGTGTAGGCACCGTGGGAAATGCAAAATGCGGAGATATCATGCGTATTTACCTGGACATTGATGACAACCAGATCATCCGCGATGTGAAGTTTAAGACATTTGGCTGTGGAGCTGCAGTTGCGACAAGCAGTATGGCAACAGAGCTTGTGAAGGGAAAGAATATCCAGGATGCGATGCAGATCACGAATAAGGCGGTGATGGAGGCTCTGGACGGGCTTCCGCCGGTAAAGGTACACTGTTCTCTGCTTGCAGAGGAGGCGATCCACGCGGCACTCTGGGATTACGCAGAGAAACACGGGATTAAGATTGAGGGACTTACGAAGCCAAAGTCAGACATCCACGAGGGTGAGGAAGAAGAGGAAGAGGAATATTAATGAGCAAAGTAGTAGTCGGGATGTCCGGAGGGGTCGACTCCTCTGTGGCAGCATATCTGTTAAAGCAGCAGGGATATGACGTGATCGGCGTGACCATGCAGATCTGGCAGGATGAGGAGCAGGCCGTCCAGGAAGAAAACGGCGGCTGCTGCGGATTGAGCGCGGTTGATGATGCCAGAAGAGTAGCGGCAGATCTGGAGATCCCATATTATGTGATGAATTTCAAACAGGAATTCAAAGAGCATGTGATCGACTATTTTATTGGAGAATATCTGGAAGGAAGGACTCCCAACCCGTGCATTGCCTGCAACAGGTATGTGAAGTGGGAATCTCTGCTTGAGAGAAGCATGGCAATCGGCGCAGATTATATCGCGACCGGACATTATGCCCGGGTTGTGAAGCTGGATAATGGACGTTATACCCTGCGCCGCTCTGCAACTCTGGAAAAAGACCAGACCTATGCACTTTATAATCTGACCCAGGAGCAGTTAAAAAGGACGCTCATGCCGGTGGGAGAATATTCCAAAGAGGAGGTCAGAAAGATTGCAGATCAGATCGGCCTTCAGGTGGCAAACAAGCCGGACAGCCAGGATATCTGTTTTGTGCCCGACGGGGATTATGCATCTTATATAGAAGAGAATGCACAGGTCAGGATCCCGGAAGGCAACTTTGTGACAAGTGACGGAACCATCCTTGGGAAACACAGGGGAATCACACACTATACCGTTGGGCAGCGAAAAGGGCTGGGACTTGCTCTTGGCTATCCTGCCTTTGTGCTGGAGATCCGTCCGGAGACGAACGAGGTCGTGATCGGGACCAAAGAGGAATCCATGACCACTGTGTTAAAGGCAGATCATCTGAACTTCATGTCCGTGGAGGATTTAACCAGGCCGATACGTGTGTTTACCAAAATACGCTATAATCATAAGGGCGCATGGTGTACCGTAGAGAAAACAGGGGCGGATGAAGTGACCTGTACATTTGAGGAGCCCCAGCGTGCGGTGACTCCCGGACAGGCGGTTGTATTTTACGATGGAGAATATGTACTCGGAGGAGGAACGATACTTTGATAACCAGTGATTTTCATATGCATACAGATTTTTCTTCTGACTGTGACTCTTCCGTCAGAAGTATGATCGAAGGGGCCATTGATAAGGGGCTGAATACCATCTGTATCACAGACCACAGCGACAGGGACTATCCATTCCACGAGGATATCGGGCCGAAGGCGTTTACATTTGATATCGATGAGTACTTTCAGGTGCTGAATGCGCTTCGCAGGGAGTATGCAGACCGGATTGACGTCCGCATCGGCATCGAGATTGGACTGCAGCCTCATCTGGGTGAATATTATAAGGAACTGGTGAATAAATATCCATTCGATTTTGTGATCGGTTCGGTCCATGTGGTCCATGGAAATGACCCCTATTATCAGGAGATGTTCCAGGGCAGAAGTGATGAGGAAGCTTACAGGGAGACCTTTGAGGCAACCCTGGAAGATCTGGATGCGATCCGGGATTTTGACGTACTGGGGCATATTGATTATGTGGTCCGTTATGGGAAACACAAAGCCCAGGAGTATTCCTACAGGAAGTTTGCGGATGAACTGGATGAGATCCTGAAAAAGGTGATTTCCATGGGAAAAGGGATCGAGATGAACATGGCCGGATTCAAATACGGGCTGGGCTTCTGCCACCCTCATCCGGATGTACTCAAAAGCTACAGAGAACTCGGGGGCGAGATCATCACCATCGGGGCAGACGGGCATAAGCCTGAACATATTGCCTACGATTTTGAGAAGGCTTCGGGGATCTTAAAAGCGTGTGGTTTTAAATACTACACAGAATTTTTACAAAGAAAGCCGATTTTTCAACAACTTCCATAAAAATGCATTTAGTACTTGAATTTTTGTTCTTGATTTAGTACAATAAACTACAGTTGATGAATCTTTAACAAACAAGCTGTTTGCTTAGGATTCCACTATTTAATGACTGTGTAACAGTTGACACTTTTAAAACTTTAGGAGGAATTAATCATGGCAGTAAAAGTAGCGATTAATGGATTTGGACGTATTGGACGTCTTGCGTTCAGACAGATGTTCGGAGCAGAGGGATATGAGATTGTTGCAATCAACGACTTAACATCACCTAAGATGCTTGCTCACTTATTAAAATATGACTCAACACAGGGAAGATATGCATTATGCGACAAAGTAGAAGCTGGCGAAGATTCTATCATCGTTGATGGCAAAGAGATCAAGATCTACGCAAAAGCTAACGCAGAAGAGCTTCCTTGGGGAGAAATCGGAGTAGACGTTGTTCTGGAGTGTACAGGCTTCTATACATCCAAAGCAAAAGCAGAAGCACACATCAAAGCAGGCGCTAAGAAAGTTGTTATTTCTGCACCAGCAGGAAACGACCTTCCTACAATCGTTTACAATGTAAACCACGAGCAGCTTACAAAAGATGACAACATCATCTCTGCAGCTTCCTGTACAACAAACTGCCTGGCACCAATGGCTAAGGCTCTGAACGATTTAGCACCGATCA
>CABTYO010000030.1 GCA_902489075.1 uncultured Faecalicatena sp.
ACTGTAAGGCAGGGACTGTCTGAACAGTATAATCAACGCCTGTGGAGTAAGTGTAAGACCAGTCTTTAAGATGGCGGTTTACGCCGAAGCAGGAAGCACGTGACTTTAGTCGTGTGAGGTTCACAAAAGAAAATGGAGAATAAGATGCAGGAAAATCAGATGAATGAAATGGAAAATGAAGAACACACACTGGTGATCGAGGGAAGAAATGCAGTATTGGAAGCATTTCGTTCCGGCAAGCCGATCGACAAGGTATTCATCCTTGACGGCTGCCAGGACGGTCCCATCAGGACCATCGTCAGAGAGGCGAAAAAGCACGACACCATCCTGAATTTTGTAGGGAAGGACAGGCTCTCACAGCTGTCAGAGACAGGAAAGCATCAGGGCGTGATCGCATACGCTGCGGCTTATGAGTATGCAGATATTGAAGATATGTTCAAAAAGGCGGAGGAAAAGGGCGAGGACCCATTTCTGATCCTTCTGGATAATATCGAGGACCCGCACAATCTGGGGGCAATTATCCGTACAGCCAATCTGGCAGGAGCACACGGTGTGATTATTCCGAAGCGCAGGGCAGCAGGCCTGACCGCTACGGTTGCCAGGACATCTGCAGGGGCGCTGAATTACACTCCTGTAGCGAAAGTAACGAACCTTGCCAAGACGATGGAAGAGTTAAAGGAAAGAGGTCTCTGGTTCGTATGTGCGGACATGGGTGGAGA
The DNA here is from genome assembly GCA_902489075.1 of uncultured Faecalicatena sp. GTDB lineage: Bacteria > Bacillota > Clostridia > Lachnospirales > Lachnospiraceae > Faecalicatena_A. The sequence goes on from CABTYO010000030.1 coordinate 720, forward strand.
ATCCATGTACCGGCTGAACCTGACAGGACCGATCGGACTCGTCATCGGAAATGAAGGCGAGGGCGTGGGCCGCCTTGTCAAGGAAAAGTGCGATTTTGTGGCAAGTATTCCTATGAAAGGGGAAATAGACTCCCTGAATGCATCTGTGGCAGCCGGAGTACTGGCTTATGAGATTGTGCGCCAGCGGATGAAATAAGGCGGAATAAGAGAAAAGAAGAATAAAAAGCAAGTGAGAATAAATGAAAAGCTAAACAGAAATAAATGAAAAGTTAAATAAACGCAGTGATAGATGAAGCAGGACGGCTGGAGACAAGAACGTGTTTCCATGCCGTCCGTTTCGGAAATACTGTACTTTGTATGAGGGAAACAGAGAGGTAATGCGGATGAATAAGTATGATGTAATACCAGACGAACAGCTGATCCAGGATTTTAAGAATGGTGAATCAGAAATCATGGATTATCTCATGGTAAAGTATAAGTCCATGGTCCGTAAAAAAGCGAGGGCAATGTATCTGATCGGCGGGGAGAATGAGGACCTGATCCAGGAGGGGATGATCGGCCTGATTAAGGCGGTGCGCGATTTTGACCCGGCCCAGAAGGCAGCCTTTGCCACTTTTGCAGAGATGTGCGTGTCCAGACAGATGTACACGGCGATCGAAGCTTCCAAGAGGAAAAAGCACATCCCTCTGAACTCCTATATTTCACTGTATGAAGAAGGGGAGGGCACGGACGAGGAGAAGAAGCTTCCCCTGATCGATACGATTGAGCCTGAGAAAGAAAATAACCCGGAGACACTATATTTCGGGAAGGAGTTTACAGAGGCTTTTGTGGAAGAATTAAAGCAGAACTTAAGTCCCCTGGAGAATCATGTGCTGTATCTTCACCTGATGGGAACAGATTACCGGACTATCGCGGAGCTTCTTGGAAAAAGCCCAAAGGCTATCGACAATGCACTTCAGAGAATCCGGGGCAAGGCGGGAAAACTACTGGAATAAATCTCCAGCATTCAGTGATCAATCAAAGAGGAAAAATTTATGGACAAAATACAAATTCTCGGTGCCACAGAAGGAAATCTGAAAAACATTTCCCTGGAGATTCCGAAAAACAAACTCGTTGTCTTCACCGGACTCTCTGGCTCCGGTAAATCAACGCTTCTGATCGATGTCCTCTACAATGAGTGCCAGAGGCAGTATCTTGAGGCGATGGCGTTTCAGGGCATCCACAAGCCAAAGGTGGAGCGCGTCCGCGGGGCATCCCCTGCAATCGTTATTTCCCAGACCGATGCGAATAAGAATCCGCGTTCTACCGTAGGGACAGTGACGGACATCTATACGGACCTGCGGATGATCTATGAAAAGCTGGGAGTAAGGACCTGCCCGTTTTGCGGAGAGCAGATTTCGGCGGCTGACTGCAGGGAAGAGACAGAAAAAATAGAGAATGAATTCCATGTTTACATGTATTGCAATAGATGCGGGAAGAGAATGGACAAGATCACCCGCACCTGTTTTTCTTTTAATACAAAGGAGGGCGCCTGCCCTGTCTGCGAGGGGCTTGGCCGGATACATACCATCAACAGGGAGAGAACGGTAGATGAGAGTAAGCCGCTGGAAGATGGAGCGGTGGCATATTGGGAAAAGCAGTACGGAAAATATCAGATTTCAGTCCTTTACAAAGCGTTTCAGTATTATCGGATCCCTTATACGTCAGGAGTCCCGGTCAGTGAATTCAGTGAAGTACAGAAGGCTATTCTATATGAAGGAACAGACTGTGAAAAAGTAAGGCAGGCATTCCCCGGTCTGATGCCTCCTAAAAATGTGGCATCCGGCAGATTTGAGGGCGTCTTCCCGATCCTGATGCGGCGTCTGGCAGATAAAAACGGGGAAATGAAGCAGCTGGAGGAATATTTTGATGTACAAAAGTGTCCAGACTGTAAAGGGGAGCGTCTCGGAAAACTGAGCCGTGAGGTAACGGTGAATGGTATCCGTCTGCCCCAGCTGTCCGTATTTTCTCTGGAACAGCTGTTTCAGTGGGTGCAGGAATTAAGGAAAAGCCTGTCTGAAAAACAAACGGATTATGTCCTGGCATATCTGACCGATATGGAGACAAAGATAAAACGTTTCCTGAAAGTCGGGCTTGGCTACCTTTCTCTGGACAGACAGACTACGACACTTTCGGGCGGAGAACTCCAGAGAGTCCGGCTTGCGGCGGCGCTGGATGCAGAGCTTTCAGGAATCATCTATATCCTGGATGAACCAACCCAGGGGCTGCATCCCAGGGATACGAAGGGGCTTGTGGCGATTTTGACACGTCTGCGGGACCTGGGAAATACAGTGCTGGTCATTGAGCATGATCCGGATGTCATGAATGCCGCGGACCATATCATAGACATGGGGCCGGGTGCCGGAAGGTTTGGCGGACGTATCATAGCAGAAGGGACTCTGGAAGAAATTAAAAGACAGGCAGATTCCGTGACAGGCCGATGGCTGCTTGAGGAACACCCGGAAAAGAAGAACTTCCGCAGACCAAAGGGAAACATTTTGATAGAGCATGCGGATCGGTTTAATCTAAAAGACCTTTCCGTCCAGATTCCCACAGGCTGTCTTGTCTCTGTAACAGGCCCATCCGGATCGGGGAAATCTACGTTGGTCTTTGAAGTGCTTGCAAAAGGCAGGGAACAACTGGGGCATAACCGCGTCACTGGCCTGGGGCAGTTTGACCGGATTGTGGAGATCGATCAGTCAGCGGTCACGAGGATGAAGCGCTCCAACGTGGCGACTTATACGGAGGTCTATTCCCATATCAGAACTGTTTTTGCAAAGACAGAAGGCGCAAAGAAAGCTGGATTTACTGCAAAACATTTTTCCTTCAATACCCCGGGCGGCAGATGCGAAAACTGCGAGGGGCTGGGTGTGGTGGAAAATAATATGCTGTTTTTTGCAAATACAGAGGTTATATGCCCGGTGTGTAATGGCAGCCGGTTTCAGAAAGAAGTCCTTGCTGTCAGGTATCAAGGGCTTTCTATCCGGGAGGTCCTGGATCTTTCTGTGGATGAGGCATGTGAAATCTTCCGGGAGCAGCTTAAGATCAGGAAAGTCCTGGAAATCCTTGCGGCAGCAGGCCTGGGATATCTTAAGCTGGGGCAGAGTCTTACGACATTGTCCGGCGGTGAATGTCAGCGTTTGAAGCTGGCAAAAGAGCTGGCTGCAAATGCTTCGGGGGTACAGAACCTTTATCTGATGGATGAACCGACTACCGGGCTGCATCCGGCAGATATAGAGAATTTTCTGAAACTTTTGGACCGGATAGCAGATGCGGGCAATACCATTGTGGTGACAGAGCACAACCAGCAGCTGATCAAAAACAGTGACTGGGTCATTGACCTGGGACCTGAAGGCGGAGAAAACGGAGGCAGTCTGATGTTCGAGGGGACTCCCGGGGAGATGAGGACAGCTGAAACAAGTATTACGGCGGGTTATCTATGAAAATGAAGGATATACAGAATCATCGGTGACAGGATGAAAAGTCTGTTGGAAACGCATCGTTATTTAAAAAAATGAAATAAACAGTATATAACAGTTGACAACAGTTATATACTGTTATATACTGTTTATGAACAAAGGAGGATTGCCATGAAGTTAATCATTAATAATTCTTCCATGCAGCCGATCTATGAGCAGATCCAGACTCAGATCCGGACCATGATCATGCAGGGAGAACTGGCAGAGGACACGATGCTGCCATCTGTCAGAACCTTGGCAAAAGAACTCAGGGTCAGTGCACTGACCGTAAAGAAGGCATATGATGCGCTGGAACAGGAAGGATTTATTGTAACTGTCCATGGTAAGGGGAGCTTCGTATCATGTGCCAACCAGGAATTTATGCTGGAAGAGAAGAAGAAAGAAGTGGAAGCCGACCTTGAGATGGCCATCAGGAAGGGCAGAAGCTGTGGTATGAGCAATCAGGAACTAACAGAACTGTTTCAAATTATTCTGGAGGACTAACGATGATACTGAAATTAGAAAATGTTGAAAAGCATTATGAACAATTTGATTTAAAATGTTCCCTTGAGGTACATGAGGGCTGTGTGACAGGACTGATCGGTCAGAACGGAGCCGGGAAGAGTACTACATTCAAAGCCATTCTGGGCCTGGTCAATACGGACGGCGGGAAGATAGAAGTATTTGGAAAGGAAATGAAGGAACTCTCTGCAAAAGACAAGGAGGAGATCGGGGTGGTCCTGTCGGATTCGGGTTTTAGCGGATATCTGACGGTCAAGGATATTCTTCCGATTCTCACCAGTATGTATTCCACGTTTGATAAGAACGATTTCCTGAAGAAATGCAGACATTTCAGCATTCCCATGGACAGGAAGGTGAAGGAATTTTCAACAGGTATGAAGGCAAAGCTCAAGGTACTGGTGGCGATGTCACACAATGCAAAGCTTCTGATCATGGATGAGCCGACCGCGGGGCTGGATGTGATTGCCAGAGATGAACTGTTGGACCTGATGAGGGAATATATGGAGAGGGAAGATGCTTCTATCCTGATCAGTTCCCATATTTCCAGTGACCTGGAAGGGCTCTGCGACGATATCTATATGATCCATGAGGGGCAGATTGTCATGCATGAGGAGACTGACAGGCTTCTCGGGGATTACGGTGTCCTTAAGGTGACGGCAGAAGAGTATGATAAGCTGGATAAGCGGTACATTCTGAAGCGGAGAAAAGAGAATTACGGTTACAGCTGTCTGACGAATGAGAAGCAGTATTATCTGGACAACTACCGCGGCATAACTGTGGAAAAAGGAAATATTGATGAAGTAATCACAATGATGATCAGGGGGGAAGGAAAATGAAAGGATTATTGATCAAAGACCTGAAGTTATTAAAAAATCAGACGAATTTTTTCATTACCATATGTGTAATAGGAATCCTGCTTATGGTCATGCAGGGAAATGCCATTATTCCGATCAGCTATGGAACTCTGATGTTTTCCATGTTTACGCTCAGCACCATCAGCTACGATGAATTTGACAACTGCAGTGCTTTTCTATTTACCCTGCCTGTCACACGGAAGCAGTATGTCCTTGAAAAATATGTGTTCGGGATCCTGGTAGCTGTGGTACCATGGGCAGTTTCAATTGTAGTGTCTGTGGTATATCAGACCATTAAAAATCCGGGAGAGGATCTGTTAGAACTTCTGATGACGGCACTTGTCATGCTGTGTTTTGCACTTGCATTTCTGGGACTTACACTGCCGGTTCAGCTGAAATTCGGGGCAGATAAAGGCCGGATGGCCATGTTTGGAGTGATGGGAGCAATCGTAGTCGTAGGTTTCGTGATCGGATTTGTTCTGAAATCACTGGGAATCCCTCTGGAAGAGATCATCAGCAATCTTACAACAATAGGCCTGGCAGGTCTGATCGGGGCAGCCATGGTGTTCTGTGGCATACTGTGGATGATTTCCTATTCCATATCCTTAAAGATCATCATGAAGAAGCAGTTTTAAAATTTATGATTCCTTAAAATCCGCGGAAAACAGGGTGTTACAGAGGTGCCTGCCGCGGATTTTATATTTTAGAAATTGCGTCTTGAGCGATCTTGTAGTATAATATCTAAACAGACGACTTTTTAGAAAGGAATCTCTAATTTATGAAACGATTTTCAAAACAAAAGCTAAATGCAGGTATTGCGCTTTTCTGCCTGATTGCGCTGATATGTCCTCCGGCCCTGGGACAGGCGAAGGAATTCTCTTCGGCGCGGGAGAAGGCTGCGAATCTGCAGACCGAGTTAGACGGGATTAATAAGGAGCTGGCATCGATCAGCGAGGAGATCGCATCGATCGAGATGCAGACAGAGATGATGTCCGCCGAGATTCAGCGTACGGAGGATTCCCTTAAGGCTGCAAAGAAGGACGAGGACAAGCATTATCAGGATATGAAGGCCCGGATCAAGTACATGTACGAGACCGGAGATGCCACTCTGCTGGAATTACTTTTCTCGGCAAAGAATATGACGGATTTTCTCAACAAGGCGGAATTCGTCCAGAATGTCAGCGATTATGACCGGCAGATGCTGGATCAGCTGACAGAGATCAGCAAGGATATTGAGACGAAAGAGAAGACTTTAAAGGCTCAGCAGAAGGCTCAGGGCGAATTGAAGGACAAGCTGAAAAAGCAGCAGGATGAGCTTGAGAAGAAAGCAGAGGCAACTTCCACAGATCTGGATGCCCTGAAGGCACAGATGCAGAGGGAGGCCGCAGCAGGAACCGTAGTCATGAGTACGGACGGACGGATTATACATGACAGCGCAGTCCAGGTTTCAGATAATGAGACGCAGCTGCTCGCATCGATCATCGAATGTGAGGCATATCAGGATTACAATTCCCTGTTAGCCGTTGCCACCGTGATCATGAACCGGGTCGAGGATTCCCGATTCCCGAATACAATCGCGGAAGTTGTATATGCATCCAATCAGTTCGAGCCTGTTACATTGGGAAGCCTGGATGCAGTCCTGTCAAGAGGACCGAGTGCTCTTTCCCTGCAGGTAGCAAAAGATGCCCTGAACGGAGCAAGGCTGGCGGCAGTGTCAGACTGTTATTTCTTCCTCTATGCAGGCGCCACCAATAAGGGCGGTGTCAACGTGGGGAACAACGTCTTCTTCCCGAGCTGGTAGAAGAGAAGTTATAATGGAGATTTAACTTCCAGACAGAACGAATCAGTTGGACGAGTTACATAATTCAGCCATACAGGCTTGTTGACTGCACAGCAGCGGAAAGTGCCAGGGGGCGCTATTTGCGAAGGCTGTGTGAACAGCAGGCATGCATGCATGGCTGAATCGTTAGAAAGAATAGTTGGAAAGATTGCTTAAAAAGATTTAAATTTATTATTGACAAGTATAGGGGTTTTAGTGTATATTAATACCGTTGCGTAACAAATGCGCACAGGCTGTCGTGGCTCAGCCGGTAGAGCGTCGCCTTGGTAAGGCGGAGGTCGGCGGTTCGATTCCGCTCGACAGCTTTATGTATGAAAAGGCTTCTCGGGAATGAAAATTCCGGGAAGCCTTTTTTTGAAATTATTTGAAAGGAAATTAGTTGGAATAAAATTGTCCTTTACATTCGAGAAAATCATGCTATAATAAAAGCAGAAATGGAGTAACTGCCCACAAAGTGGTTAACCTCCCAGGTGTTATGAGCCTACCTAGACGGCCAAGTACAGGGTAGGCTTATTTTTATTTTCGCTTGTTATTCCTATCTATATAGGCAAGCAGTGCAATGAGAAAAGAACCGCCTAAAAATAGAAGGCTGAGAACTTCATATGTATCCATATGCACCACCTCCCCTCTTCTATGAAGTATGGGAGGTTACCACCTTGTACACGATTATTCCATGAATAGATAATAGCACAGCAAAGATGAAAATACAATCGTGTAATACTTGTCATCCGTGTGACTCTACACTACAATTGTTCCGAATCCAGTATAATTGTGAAAGGCCCGTCATTCACAAGGCTGACTTTCATATCTGCGCCGAAGCTTCCCGTCTCGACAATCGGCACGATCCCCCTGCATTTTTCGATGATATATTCGTAAAGGGCATTAGCCTTATCCGGTTTGCCTGCCTCGATGAAGCTTGGGCGGTTGCCTTTTTTGCAGTTGGCGTAAAGGGTGAACTGTGAGATCAGCAGAAGACTCCCATTTACATCGGCAAGTGAAAGATTCGTCTTGCCATCCTGATCTTCGAAGATGCGCAGTCCGGTCATCTTGCGGATCATTTTATCAGCAGTTTCCTCGTTGTCACTGTCGGAAACACCGATCAGGACCATGAATCCTTTCTGAATTTCTCCAATTACCTTCTGATCAACGGTTACAGAAGCTTCTGTGACTCTCTGTATCACAAATTTCATATGTCAGATACCTCCGAAAATATATAGTTAGGCATTGATGCCATGCACAAAATGAATAACTGATCAGCCATGCAGGCTGGTTTCGTTTTTTCATGCAGATTTTATTTTATACTTATGGTAGAATAAAGTCTATAAGGAAATGAAAAAATCTGATCATTTCCGGGGAAAATAGAGGCTGGGGGAAATATCACAAATGAAAAACTCAACAATCATGACAGAGGGATCAATCTGGAAAAAACTTCTGTTTTTTGCGATTCCTTTGATCTTGGGAAATCTGTTCCAACAACTGTACAATACGGTGGATTCCATTATTGTGGGGAATTATATCGGAAGTGAGGCACTGGCTGCGGTGGGGGCAGGCGGTTCAGTGGTCAATGTTCTGATTGGTTTCTGTGTCGGCGCATCAGCGGGAGCGGGAGTCGTAGTTTCTCAGTTCTTTGGCGCGCAGGACAGAGACGGGCTTACAAAGGCTGTACATACGACTGTGGCGCTTTCCCTAGTGGCAGGGATTGTGATGACCTTGATTGGTGTACTGTCGACTCCGATTGTGCTGCGGGCAATGGGGACCCCGGCGGAGGTCTTTTCACAGGCTGTTGTTTATCTTAAGGTGTACTTTGGCGGGATTGTATTCTCGGTCATCTATAACATGGCAGCAGGGATATTAAATGCGGTAGGAAATTCCAGGCGTTCGCTGATATATCTTCTGATTGCGGCATTTTCCAATATTTTTCTGGATCTGCTTTTTGTCGTAGTGCTGAAAATGGGAATTATTGGGGCAGCACTCGCGACAGATATCAGTCAGCTGCTTTCCTGCATCTTTATTCTTTTATTTTTAACGAGGACAGATGAGATGTATAAGGTAAAGATTCGGGCGATCCGCTTTTATGATCATTTATTGGGAAGAATCTTAAGAGTGGGGCTGCCGACAGGGATTCAGAGTGTTGTTGTTTCCTTTTCCAATCTGATCGTGCAGTCTACGGTGAACAGCTTCGGTGCCGTTGTGATGGCAGGCTTTGCAGCTTATCTGAAGATTGACGGATTCAATCTGCTCCCGGTATTGAGCGTGGGGATGGCGGCAACGACCTTTGTGGGACAGAATATTGGTGCAGGCAGGCTGGACCGTGTGAAAAAGTGTATGCTGACTTCCAGTGTGATGGGAATCGGATATACGCTTGTATCAGGAGCCATGCTGATGATCTTTGCACCACAAGTGATTGGAGTTTTCACGAATAATGCACAGGTTGTGGAGTGCGGGGCCTATATTATGAAATATTTCTGCCCATTCTACTGGATGCTTGCGATCATGCAGGTCCTGGCGGGAACGATACGGGGAGCAGGCAGAACGCTGGAGGCGATGTCTGTATTCCTTCTTTCCCTGTGTCTGTTCCGCATGATCTGGGTCTGGGGCAGCATGTCTGTAAAACACAGCCTGTCGCTGCTGATGCTGGCATATCCGACCTCCTGGCTTGTAGGTTCGGTTCTGATGCTGCTCTACGTCTGGAAAGGAAAATGGATGCCAAAGGGAGAACTCTGAGCAATTGAGTTCTCCTTTTCGTTCTCCGCTAAAGAGCGTAACTAACTGGTGATTTCCTATGGCGCCGCAAACAGTGCGATATCCGGCGGATAGTAGGTGAAGATCAGAAAGCATGCACCAAGCACCAGGACGCCTATAAAGTATAGAAATGTCCCTCTTTTCTTCCCGGGTGCCAGAAGCATCCGGCAGCGTACGCAGAAGCCGGCGGCCGCGCTTATCAGAAAAGTGAGGATATCAAGGACAAGATTGTGGGTCCCGATGATCCCTGTGTAGGTATAGAAAATGACAGGAATCAAGAGCGTCCCGGTTATGACTGCAGCCAGGTCTGCGCGGAGCAGGTGGGAGCAGGATCTGTATAGAAATGCGAACTCTGCCGCGAAGAAGACCAGCATCGGGAAGTAGCAGAGTTTCATGTGTTCCCAGGTAGATTCGCTGACCGGGGTGAAGAGTCCGACAAGAAATTGTTTCCCGGACCATTCATATACAAAGTGGAGCAGACTGCCGGCTGCACCGACGAAAATGATTCCAATCAGGGAACTGATACATAATTTTTTATGTTTTCGGAAGAAACGTTTTATCATAACAGCCTCCATAAAGGTTATTTTTGGGATTATAAAAAGGTGTTTCCTAAGTAGTATAGACAAATATTCTAATCATAAACATATAACTATATCTGTATACTTTTGTAAAGATACAGTAATTGAAAAACAAAAGAAACAACATGCTACATTTTGTCGAATTATAAAGAAAAAAGTCAAAAAATGATGAGACTATTATGAGACTATGGTATAATGAATAAAAATTCAGGTGTTTTACGTATACAGGCTGGTATAGGAGGTGGGGTATGGACAATAGCCTGAAACGGGAAGAACTTGAACCATTGAGGAATCTTTTGGAGGAATTTTTGGATTTTGTAAAAGGTCTTCATATCGAGGAAATCCCCTATTTTTCCAGATTTATAGAAAATATGAACAATAATCTGGAAATATGCCGTCTAGTTCAATATGAAGGCTGGGAACAGATGAATCAGCTTTTAAAAAGAGACTGGCTGGCGGCAAATCAGACATTGATCGGAATCCCGGATTTTCGTATAGGAGGGGAGGATCAGGAGGAAAAAGACGCGTTGAACTGCCGATTTTTCGAGCTTGTCACAGGGATAGAAAGTTATCTGTGGAAGTTATAGGAACAGGCTGCATCAAAGTGAATATCGTTATGCATGCCTCAAGGGCAGAACCTAAAGCCAGGCAGCAGAACAGGGAATGTATGATATAAGGAGGGTATTAAGTTAATCAAAAAGATAAAGTAAGTGTGGGACAGCCACTATAGAAGCCATCTGCAGATATCAGATCCTGTACGAGAGCAGGATTTGAACGCAATGGTGTTGTGTGAGAGCGTATCAGGGACCATCTGTTGATTCTTTTTCAGAAGAAAGAGGACGGCAGAGGTCCTTTTTAGATATGGGGAACTTTTTTGCTGCAGCAAGGCAGCTGGATTGAATTGGGAAATACAAAAATTTAGAAATGCTGTAAAATAAAAATAATGAAGTGAAACTATTTATAATACAAGCACGTCTAATGAGTATAAGTTGATATCCAGCAGGCATGACAGCCGGTGGATGCGGCTGCCTATCAGCTTAGACCGGCATGAAAAAAGGGGAAAAGGAGGGATTCGTTTGAAATATCTTGTCAAAAGGGCACAAAAGCGTGATGACCAGGCTTTTGTAGAGCTTATGGAAATCGAAAAGCAGGATATGTATAAGGTGGCAAGAAGTTATCTGCGCTCTCCCGAAGATATTGCGGATGCCATACAGGAAACAATTGTTACATGTTATGAGAAGATCGACGGGTTAAAGGAGCCAAAATATTTTAAGACATGGCTTGTGCGCATACTGATCAATAAGTGCAAAGACATTCTTCGTATGGAAAAAAAGGAAGCTTTGCAGGAGGCATTTCCTGAAAAGGGGGATGAGTGTATGGCATACCAGAATTGTGAATTTGAAGAACTTATGAATCAGCTGGATGAAAAGTACCGGATCATCTTACTTTTGTATTATTCGGAAGGATTTAAGATCAGGGAGATCGCGCAGATACTGGAGCTGGAAGAGAATACAGTAAAAACGAGGCTTGTCAGGGGCAGGAAGCAGTTTGAGAAAGCATACAGTCTGGAACCTGCGATTTCAAGGAGGTAATGAGTGTGAAAAAAGAGTATTCCAGAAAAGAAATAGAAAGAATTCTGAAAAGCGAAGCCAAGATTCCAAAGGCTGTGGATCAGGGGATGGAGCGGGCTTACCGTGAGATCGGAATTGAAGAAGAGGAACGGAACATGAAGTATACGAAGAAGCACCGCGCATGGGTTGCGGTTGCGGTCGCTGCGACCATGGTGATGGGAATGTCAGTGGTTGTGGTTGCAGCTAACAAGTTTTTGAATGCGAATCTGGTAGATAAGCCGCATGACAAAGTCGGGTATCAGTTCGAGGTGGATGAGACGAAAGAAGCGCATGCGATCAAGGTGGAGACAACTTATATGCCGGAAGGGTATGCGCTGGCAAATGAGAATGATCCAGAAAGCGGGAAGTGGAAGAATGACAGTACAGGAGGCCACATCAGCGTGATTCCCTACAATGCAGCTGATTTAGATCGGCTTGAACGACTTGGACAGGGGCTTTCAAAAGATTTTTCAACAGACGAACATCTTAAGGATATGGAAATCAGCGGGATGAAGACGGATGTTTTTGTCAGCGATAATTTTTATACGGACAGTGAGAATGCTGAGAAAGATCTGTATCTGTTTAATGAGGAGAATGGGTATATGGTCCACATATGGAGTGAGAGTACCCTTGATCCAGAAGAACTGATCAAGATTGCAGAAGGTCTGAAAGTGACTGTGTTGGATACGGTCGTTCCATATGACACAGAGGAAGAAATAGCGGCTCAAAAGGAATCAAACGAGTCTAGTCAGAAAGCGGAGAAAGAAATAAACCAGGCTGGAGTTCCGAAAGAGTCAATTTATAAAATGGGTCAGGAAATTGAGAATCCACTGGAGAGCATGAAGGAGTATAGAGGGGATATTGGATATACGGTGGAAGATATCCAGATCAAAGATGCCATCTCTCTGGATGAATATCCGGCAGAATACTTTGTTGATTATGAGAATAAAATTGCACCGTGGCTGAATTCTGATGGAACTTTAAAAGCGCATGACAGATACTGGTATCCCGGCATGGGGATGACTGTCGATGAAGGAACACTGCAGACAGGGATCGCATCGAAATTTGTTGTGGTGAAGATGAAGGCTGTTAATCATGGAGATGCGGTGATTAGTGAAGATGGGGGAGGGGTGCCCATAGCACCGGACCTGACAACTCTGGAACCGCGGGAGGATGGAAATTATTCTTATTCGTCTTCCTACTTCTATCCTGCAAATGAGAACTATAATTTACAATGGGGGAGTGTTAACGGAAGTAACTTCCCGGTATATTTTGATAAAATGTATTACACAGAGGGAATTGCACATCTGAAAACGGCGTTGTTCAGACCTCTTGATGCAGGTGAGGAACTGGAGTATACACTTATTTATATTATGGATGAGGATCGCCTGGATCAGTCATATCTACAATTTTTCTCAGAGATAGGTTCAGCGTATGAAAAAGTAATCAGCCCTTATGTCAAAATCAGTGAGTAACCCTGATCTTTACAGAAACGGTTTACACAAACAGGAAAATTTCATATAATAGAATTGGGACGAGGAAGTATCAATCCTGGTCCCTTTCTTTATTTTACAGCATATTCAATGGAAAACGGGAGGTAGCAGGATGCCGTCATTTTTAGAAGATATCACGCCATTTTACGGGACAGGAGAGCTAAACGGGGCCGGACAGAGCCTGGATGAATTTCTGGAAGCCTATGATCCCTATCGTTATAAGACACCGAGCTGCACAACAGATGCGGTCGTATTTTCTTGTATGGGAGAATTGAAGCCGTCCTTAGAGGGATTAAAAATCCTTCTGGTCAAGCGGAGCAATCATCCGACGATAGGTTTCTGGGCGCTGCCGGGCGGATTTATTGAGTTGAAAGAGAATCTGGATGATACAGCAAGGCGGGAACTCATGGAGGAGACCGGAGTGGAAGACCTGGCGATGGAGCAGATCGGTGTGTACGGTGATTATGACAGGGATCCCCGCGCGAGGGTAATCACGACGGCTTATATGGCCCTGGTTGATGAGCGCGATGTGCGTGTGAAGGCAGGGGATGACGCAGCAGATGCGGTCTGGTGTGATATTTCTATGGAAGAATCAGCGGATGCAGCGGGAGATGAGGATGGAGATACCAGCAGGAGAAGATATATCCTGCATATTGTGAATCAGGAGAAGGGGCTGGATACAACAGCGGAAGTTCTTCACACACTTAGAAAAGGGCTGATCCGGGAAGAAAAGTTTACGGTTGAAAAGCGGGGGATGATCGCGGCAGACCATGCGGCGATTATGGCGCAGGCAGTGACTATTTTAAGGGGCAGGCTGTAGTTTTCAAAGGGGTCAGACCCTTTTGCTCACCATTTTCCGAGTTTTCTCAAACAACTTAAACAATAAAGCTGCAAACGGGATTTTTGAATATTATTTTCGGAATTAATCAGTATATTGATGCATTACAAAAGGAAAAAACGTATGGTACAATGACGTCCCCAGGGCTGACATTGTGTCATACGTTTTTCTATGTAAATTAATATTTTAGTGTACAATTTTATTTCCTGGGCTTTGTCCTCGAAACCATGAGGATCATGCCAAGGAACAGGAAGGCGATGACCATCCAGACCGCGAAAATGACTGTGCTTTGTCCACTGAACATATCGTAGTACCCTTTTAGATAGATGATCACGACGATCCAGGGAAGTACATAGGTCATGTAGCCGCGCACTTTTTCCGGGAATTTCATCCCCTGTCCGCTGTTGGCTTCTTTGATGAAATTCTTCCATCCCCAGCCGTTTTTATGGGTGCAGAAGAGCAGATATACAACGGAGCCGAGAGGCAGGATATTATTGGACACCAGGAAGTCTTCCAGGTCCATGATGTTCGTCCCTGCGCCAAGCGGCTGGAAATCTGCCCAGACACTGAATCCCAGGATACATGGAATGCTGAGCACGGCAATCAGCAGGATGTTGATTCCCACAGATTTCTTTCTGCTGAAATGAAATAAATCCATTCCGAAGGAGACGATATTTTCGAAGACGCCTACAATTGTGGAAAGCGCTGCGAAGAATAAAAACAGGAAGAATAATGATCCCCAGATTCTTCCGCCTGCCATTTGTGTGAAAATGTTCGGCAGTGTAATAAATACGAGTCCTGGACCGGCAGCAGGCTCTACGTTAAATGCGAAGCAGGCCGGGATGACGATCAGTCCGGCTACCAGTGCAACAAAGGTGTCCAGGATCACGATGCTTAAGGATTCCCCGGTTAAAGAGCGGGATTTGTCCAGATAGCTTCCGAAAATTGCCATCCCGCCCATTCCGATGCTCAGCGTAAAAAACGCCTGGCTCATTGCACCGAAAATAACATTTCCGATTCCATTTTCCACCATTTTGTGAAAATCCGGTACAAGATAGAAGCGCAGTCCTTCCGCAGAGCCGGACAGCGTGATGGAACGGACCGCAAGCACTACCATGATGGCAAGCAGGCACAGCATGGTCACCTTCATGATTTTCTCCACACCTTTCTGCAGGCCGATACTGCAGATCCCAAATGCAAGCAGGATGACGACTACAGTCCAGAACATCAAAGTGCCCGGAGAGGCAAGCATCTGGTCATAGCTTTCTGTGACCTGGGCAGAGGTGACGCCCGTAAAGTCTCCCTTTGCCATGCGGAAACAATAGTACAGCATCCAGCCTCCGACCATGGAGTAGAACATGACCAGCAGGTAATTTCCGGCGATGGCAAACCAGCGTGTAAAGTGCCAGCGGGTGCCTTCCGGTTCCAAAGCATTATAAGATGTAGCAATACTCTTCTGGCTGGCCCGCCCCACACTGAATTCACAGACGATGATCGGCATTCCCAGGAGCACCAGGAATATCAGATATATCAGGATAAACGCCGCCCCACCGAATTTTCCGGTCATATACGGGAACTTCCACACATTTCCCAGACCAATTGCACAGCCCGCAGATACCAGAATAAAACCAAGGCGGGAACCAAATTTTTCTCTTTTCATAAACAACCTCCCTAATTTTCAGAAAACGGAGCACAAAAGGGTCTGACCCCTTTTAATCCACTGCCGCTTTAAACCACAACAGTATATCACACTATTGAAAAAAATGAAACAAAATATTGTTTTCCAGTCCTTGTCTGGTCATACATTTTATGGTAAGATAATTGGCAGAATGTTGATACATGAGGAGGAAACCATGGCAAACGATACAATTTCTAAGAATTTTATTGAGCAGGAGATAGATAAGGATCTGGCGGAAGGCGTGTATGACCACGTATGTACGAGATTCCCGCCTGAACCGAACGGATACCTGCATATAGGTCATGCCAAGTCTATTCTTTTGAACTATGGGCTGGCACAGGAGTATGGCGGTACATTCCATATGCGTTTTGATGATACGAACCCGACGAAGGAGAAGGTGGAGTTCGTGGAGTCTATTAAGGAAGATATCAAGTGGCTGGGGGCCGACTGGAAGGATCACCTTTACTTTGCATCGGATTATTTTGACCAGATGTATGAGTATGCGGTGAAGCTGATTAAGAAAGGGAAGGCTTATGTATGCGACCTTTCACCTGAGGAGATCCGTGAATACAGAGGGACTCTGACTGAGCCTGGTAAGGACAGCCCGTACAGGAACCGTTCTGTGGAGGAAAACCTGGAGCTGTTCCAGAACATGAGGGACGGCAAGTACAAGGACGGGGAGAAGGTGCTCCGTGCGAAGATCGATATGGCCTCACCGAATATTAATATGAGAGACCCGATCATTTACCGTGTTGCCCGTATGAGCCACCACAATACAGGGGATAAGTGGTGTGTGTATCCGATGTATGATTTTGCACATCCATTGGAGGATGCGATCGAGGGAATCACACATTCTATCTGTACCCTGGAGTTTGAGGACCACAGGCCGCTGTATGACTGGGTAGTGAAGGAATGTGAATTCGAGAATCCGCCGAGACAGATCGAGTTTGCAAAGCTGTACCTGACCAATGTCGTGACAGGAAAGCGTTATATTAAGAAGCTTGTGGAAGACGGCATTGTGGACGGCTGGGACGACCCGCGTCTTGTCTCCATTGCCGCGTTGAGAAGAAGAGGGTTCACACCGGAATCTCTTAAGATGTTCATTGATATGTGCGGTGTGTCCAAGAGCCAGAGCTCTGTGGATTATGCGATGCTTGAGTACTGTATCCGCGAGGACCTCAAGATGAAGAAGCCTCGTATGATGGCTGTACTGGATCCGATCAAGCTTGTGATCGATAACTATCCGGAGGGAGAAGTGGAATATCTGGATGTAGCCAACAATCTGGAAAATGAAGAGCTTGGCTTTCGTAAGGTTCCGTTCTGCCGCGAACTTTACATCGAGAGGGAAGACTTCATGGAGGAGCCTCCGAAGAAGTATTTCCGTCTGTTCCCGGGCAATGAGGTCCGTCTGATGCATGCATACTTTGTGAAGTGTGAAAGCTTTGTCAAGGATGAGAACGGCAAGGTGATCGAGGTACATTGTACTTACGATCCTGAGACAAAGTGCGGCAGCGGTTTCACGGGAAGAAAAGTAAAAGGAACGATCCACTGGGTACCGGCTCCGTACGCACAGAAGGCAGAGGTAAGGCTGTACGAGAATCTGGTGGATGAGGAAAAGGGTGTATACAATAAGGAAGATGGTTCCCTGAACTTAAATCCGAATTCCCTGACTATCCTGAAAGACTGCTATGTGGAGCCAAGTTTTGGAGATGCAAAGGCATACGACAGCTTCCAGTTTGTGAGAAACGGATATTTCTGTATCGATGCAAAGGATTCCACTCCGGATGCACTTGTATTTAACAGAATCGTTTCTTTAAAGAGTTCTTTTAAATTACCGAAATAATTCATCACCTGATAAATGAATAAAAAGGGGCAGGTCTCGAATACAGGAGAACCTGTCCCTTTGATAATATGAACGCAGACTGTGGGGGTGAGAAGTTGAATGAATTAACCATCAATCTTCAGACAAAATCGGAGATTCCGCTGTATGAGCAGATCTACAATTATATCAAGAAGGATATCCAGAGAGGAAGGATCAAAAGTGGTGAGAAGCTTCCGTCCACACGTGCACTGAGCAGACATCTGGAAGTGAGCCGCAGCACGGTAGAGCTGGCATATGAACAGCTCCTCTCAGAGGGGTATGTGGAGTCGGAGCCGTACAGAGGGTATTTTGCGGCTCAAATTGATGAACTGTATCAGTTTGGGCAGGAGACGCGCAGTATCGCAAAGACACCGGCTGTAAAGGAACAACAGTATGCCTATGACTTTACACCCAATGGAGTGGATCTGAACAGCTTTCCCTATCATGTATGGCGCAAGCTGTCCAGGGAGTGCCTGCTGGATGATAAGGCAGAAATGTTCCGTCTGGGAGAGCCGCAGGGCGAATATGGTTTAAGAAGTGCCATCTGTGATTATCTCCACCAGGCCAGGGGGGTGAACTGTCAGCCGGACCAGATCATCGTAGGTGCAGGGAATGACTATCTTCTGATGCTGCTGACAACAATATTCGGCAGGGAACACAAGGTTGCACTTGAGAATCCCACATACAAGCAGGCATACCGTCTCTTTAAGAATCTTTCCTATGAAGTCTGCACGGTAGATATGGATGAAAGGGGAATGGAGATCGGGAAGCTTACGGATTCCAATGCAGATATTGCTTTCGTGATGCCGTCCCACCAGTATCCACTCGGTATTGTCATGCCGATCAAAAGGCGGATGTCACTTTTAAAGTGGGCCGATGAGCAGGAAGGACGCTACATTATTGAAGACGATTATGACAGCGAATTCCGATATAAGGGAAAGCCGATCCCAGCACTGCAGGGATATGACAGCCGCGATAAAGTCATTTATATGGGTACTTTTTCAAAATCCATTGCCCCGGCGATCCGAATGAGTTATATGGTGCTTCCGAAGCCTCTGATGCTTCTATATCAGGAACGAAGCAGCTTTCTGAACTCGACTGTTTCCAAGGTCGATCAGATGATCCTTGAAAAATTTCTGAAAGAAGGCTATTATGAAAGACATCTGAACAAGACGAGGGCTCTATATAAGAACCGGCATGATATGCTTCTGGGGTGTCTGAAAAGTCTCCAGGACCGCTGTGAGATTTCCGGGGAAAATGCAGGTGTGCATCTGCTCCTTCATTTCCACAACGGGATGACAGAAGAGAAATTGATGCGCCTTGCAGGTGAAAAGGGCGTGAAGGTCTATGGTCTTTCTGAATATTATATTGAGCCGCATCAGAAAGATTATGCAACAATTCTGCTTGGATACGCGAATATGAATGAAGAGAAGATCAAAGAGGCAGTACAGATTCTGGATGAAGTCTGGAAATAGAAAAACAGGATTGAGATGATGGTCCGTCTCAATCCTGTATGAAATCCATAATTTATTCTTCTTCGGTTACTTCTGCAGCTTCTTCGTCAGGAGCCTTGCCAGCTTCTGTTTCCGGAGTGGAAGTCTCCTCTGCCGTGGTATCGGCAGCAGCCTCCTGTGTGCGCTTAAGAGGAACATATTCCCGATCGCCTGCAGGCTGTAAATCGCTGTCTAAGTCAAAATCGTCTTCTTCTGTAAAGTCCTGGGTGTCATCGCAGTTACAGTCAGTGCATCTGCCTTTGCAGAAATATGCGATAATAAGACCGATTGCAGAACCAACCGCTGCAAGACTTATGAACCATTTTAAAAACTTTTTCAATGTATAAGTCTCCTTTCTATAGGGATTGTAACTAGTAGTCTTTTCTATTGTAATACTTTTTTGGCATAATTACAATATTGTAAAACAAATAAAAATGTTCAGGTAATGATTCCGTTACTGTTCAGCCGCAGGCTTGACACTTGCTGTCAAGCTATGCGCCAAAGCTGACAGCAGGATGGATTTCAGCCCCATGCATCGAAGATGCATTTAAAATGGGCTGGAAGCGTTACTTTTTATAAAGGAGTGTGTACGAGGCAATATGGAAAATAAAACTGCAAAAAAGGCCAAAAAGAAGGCCAAGAAAGGGATTTTAAGCGTTGTCTTCAGCCGTACAGCGCTGATCTTTTTGCTGCTGCTGATCCAGCTGTTGATGATGGTGGGGATTGCGACGTATCTGAAAGACTACATTATATACGTATACGGGATATTGAATGTGGTCGGGGCTGTCATCGTAATCTACATCATCAATCAGCGGGGCAATCCGGCGTTTAATATGACCTGGGTGCTGCTGATCCTGATTTTCCCGGTGTTCGGCTGTCTGTTCTATCTTTATGTCAAGGGGCAGTTCGGAACAAGGTATATCGGGACCCGCCTGGCAAAATTAAAGCTGGATACCTATCCTTACATGGAGCAGAAGCAGGAGATTATTGATGACCTGCGCCTGAGCAAGCCGGCAAATGCGAACCTGGCGCACTACATGAAGCACCAGCTGTGTTTCCCTACATACCGCAATACGAAGGCTGTATATTTTTCATGTGGGGAAGAAAAGTTCCCGGTGCTGTTAGAACAACTTAAAAAAGCAGAGAAATTTATTTTTCTGGAATACTTTATCGTAGGCGAGGGATACATGTGGGATACGATCCTCGATGTATTGAAGCAGAAAGCGCAGGAAGGCGTGGAAGTACGGTTTATGTACGATGGAATGTGCAGTATATCCCTGCTTCCCTATAATTATCCCAAGATCATAAGGAAGTACGGAATCCAGTGTAAGATGTTCAGCCCGATCCGTCCGGTACTTTCAACGACACAGAATAACCGGGATCACAGAAAAATCTGTGTAATAGACGGAAAAGTGGGATTCACCGGGGGAATCAACCTGGCGGATGAGTATATTAATAAAAAAGAACGTTTTGGCTACTGGAAAGACACTGCAGTCATGCTGGAAGGAGATGCAGTACAGAGCCTGACCATGCTGTTTCTGCAGATGTGGAATGCGACCGAACTCAAATACGGCGAGAAGTATGACAATTACCTGACACCGATGTCCACAGAGTTGCACAGAGAACTGGGCTTCATGATCCCTTACGGGGACAGCCCGTATGACAACGAGGACGTCGGAGAGGAAGTATACTTCCATATCCTGAACCATGCCAAAAAGTATGTCCATATCATGACTCCGTATCTGATCCTGGATAACGAGATGATGGACACCCTGACCCGAGCTGCCAAAAGCGGTATCGAGGTGTGCATCATCATGCCCCACATCCCGGATAAGTGGTATGCATTTGCGGTAGCCAAGACCTTCTACAGAGAGCTCATCGAGGCAGGGGTACAGATCTACGAATTCACCCCTGGCTTCGTCCATGCAAAAATCTTCGTATCCGATGACGATACAGCAACCGTGGGAACCATCAATCTGGATTACCGCAGCCTGTACCTGCATTTTGAGTGCGGCGTGTTTATCTATAACAATCCGGTGGTAAGAGATGTGGAAGCCGATTTCCAGAAGACACTGAAACAATGCCAGCGCATCAGCGTGAGTGATCTCAAGAAAATCAGCCCGTTCATGGCGATCTGCGGAAGAGTACTACGGCTCATTGCACCTCTCATGTAAAATCGGAAATTAGTGACGCGCTTTAGGTGCGGAACGGATGAGGGGGGGACGCCAGGAAAGATGTGGAGCGCACTTCCCACGGTCTGTGTACCTGTCGTTTCAAAACCCTTACCGTCCGTGAAGAAGGCATAACAGAGAAAAGCAGTGAAAAGAAAGAGAATCCAAAAAATTACAAAAAACTATAATAGTTTTGAACGAAAAAAAAGCGGAAGGAAGCAACGCAAGCCGAAGTCAGAA
>CABTYO010000031.1 GCA_902489075.1 uncultured Faecalicatena sp.
CTATTCTACATTCAAATACATCTCATGTGCTGCGATCACTTTTTCCATGGCAGCCTTGCCCGGCGCCCCGATCGTATTACGCATCTCTACGCATGTCTTCATGCTGATTGCCTCATATATATCTTCTTCAAACACAGGCGAAATCGCTTTGAACTCTTCCAGTGACATGTCATCCAGTGCGATATTCTTCTCGATACAGTACAGAACCAGCTGTCCTACAATCCCATGTGCATCTCTAAACGGCACACCGTGGTTTACCAGATAATCAGCTGCGTCTGTCGCATTGGTGAATCCGTGTTTTGCGCTGTCCTCCATGCGCTGGTTGTTGAAACGCATGGTCTTTATCATCCCTGTGAACAATGCCAGGCATCCTTTTGTCGTATCGATGGCATCGAATACGAACTCTTTGTCTTCCTGCATATCCTTATTATATGCAAGCGGGATTCCTTTCATAGTAGTCAGAAGTGACATCAGCGCCCCGTAGACACGTCCTGTCTTTCCACGTACCAGCTCGGCAATATCCGGATTCTTCTTCTGCGGCATGATACTGCTGCCTGTACTGTATGCGTCATCGATCTCTACAAACTGATATTCATTGGAATTCCAGATAATGACTTCCTCTGAAAAACGGCTCAGGTGCATCATGACTGTGGACATCGCGGACAGAAGCTCGATCAGGTAATCCCTGTCTGCCACAGAATCCATGCTGTTCATGGTCGGTCCTGCAAAGTCAAGCAGCTCTGCCGTATACTCCCTGTCCAGAGGATACGTTGTCCCTGCCAGTGCGCCGGAACCTAATGGACAGTAGTTCATTCTCTGATAAATATCCTTCATACGGGAACGGTCACGCTTGAACATCTCAAAATATGCACCCAGATGGTGTGCCAGCGTAATCGGCTGTGCCTTCTGCAGATGGGTAAATCCCGGCATGTAAGTCTCGGTATTCTCCTTCATCAATTTCAGCAGAACTTCCAGAAGTCCCTTTAACAGCTGGTCTAATTCCAGAATCTCATCCCTTGTGTAAAGCTTCATATCTAAAGCAACCTGGTCGTTGCGGCTTCTTCCTGTATGTAACTTCTTGCCTGCATCTCCGATCCGGTCGATCAGGTTCGCCTCCACAAAACTGTGGATGTCTTCATACTTGTCCGTGATTTCCAGTGCCCCGCTCTCCACATCTGCCTTGATGCCAAGCAGGCCTTCGATGATCTTCTCTTTTTCCTCTTCCGTCAGGATGCCCTGCTTGCAAAGCATGGTCACATGCGCGATGCTTCCGCGGATATCCTGCTCATAAAACTTTTTATCAAAAGATATTGATGCATTGAAATTGTACACTAACTGGTCTGTTTCCTTTGTGAAACGACCGCCCCATAACTGTGCCATTTCCTTATCCTCTCTTCTCTCTTTTAGATTTTCTCATTAGTTTACCATAGTAACGTGTTAATGTCCACATAAAACTTTACGATTTTACAGTCCCTCAGGCTGTTTTCTTTGGAACATTTATACAGCATGTCCTGTAAAATCAGACTACTTGTCTTTCCTGTCCCTCAGCGAGAATTCACACCCGCAGTAGTCCTGCCTGTAAAGTCCATATTCCTTCGAAAGCTCAATGGACCGCTTATACCCATTCTTCTTTTTAAAATCAGACTGGAGATATTTCACTCCATACTTATCTGCAATCTCCCGGCCGATAGCATTGAGCTTCTGGGCATTTTTCAAAGGACTGATGCTCAGCGTTGTAGTAAAATACTCGAACCCGCCTTTTACTGCCATCTGTGCGGTCTCCAAAAGACGCAGCTCGTAGCATTTGAAGCAGCGCGCTCCGCCTTCTTTTAAATGCTCAATCCCTTCCGCCATTGCATAAAATTTCTCTTTATCATAGTTTCCCGCCAGAAAAGATACCGGATGCTTAAAACGCATATCGCCAATCAGCGTCTGCTGCTCCAGAAGGCGCTTCGTATACTCACTCTCCGGAAATATATTGGGATTATAATAAAACACTGTGATCTCAAAATATTCGGATAAATATTCCAGTACGTAACTGCTGCAGGGAGCGCAGCAACTGTGAAGCAGAAGCTTCGGCGCGCGGTTCTCTTTCTGAAGAACACAAAGCAGCTTGTCCAATTCTTTCTGGTAATTTACATTTCTATAGTTCATCTCGTCCAAACACCTTTCCTGCACTGATAGATGCGAACATGATATCACGATCCGCACCTTCGGTGCTTAACGCTGCTTTGCAGCTATCGTGATTGCCATTCGCCGTTCACACTGAACAAGCTGCGCTTGCTCCTGCTCACTAACGCTCATTATATCATGAATTCCAAGCCCGTGGAAGACCATGTTTATTCACCGTGTTTATTCACCGAACCATCATTTCCCCATAAACTAACTATATACTTGTCGAATGGAGTGTCTGCATGGAACCGATACTTGAGTTAAAAAACATTAATTATGCATATCACACTTTAGAGGGAGAAACCAAGGCACTGACAGATATTTCATTTTCCATCGCCTCTGGTGAGTTCGTCGCCATCGTCGGACCGTCCGGCTGCGGAAAATCCACCCTGCTCTCGATTATTTCAGGACTTATTGAGCCTGAAAAGGGTCTGATAAAAATGAATGGAAAATATATGAAAGAAAGTACCATGAATGTTGGATATATGCTGCAGCACGACCACCTTTTCGAGTGGCGTACCGTATATAAGAATGTACTTCTGGGATTGGAGATACAGCATATGCTTTCTCCAAAATCACGTGCAAAGGCAAAGGAGCTCCTTGAATTGTACGGGCTGAAACAATTTGCCAATTCAAAGCCGTCTGAATTATCGGGAGGAATGAGGCAGCGCGCGGCACTGATCCGTACACTCGTCCTCGAACCAGACCTTCTGCTTCTGGATGAGCCGTTTTCCGCCCTGGATTATCAGACCCGCCTCTCCGTAGGTGATGATATCGGACAGATCATCCGCAATGCACATAAAACGGCACTGTTAGTTACCCACGACCTTTCCGAGGCCGTCAGCCTGGCCGACCGGGTTATTATCCTCACGAGCCGTCCGGCCCATATTGCGAAAATCGTGCCGATCACATTCACACTGGAAAAAGACACTCCTCTTCTTCGGAGGAATGCCCCCGAGTTCAAGAATTACTTTAATATTATATGGGAGGAGCTGAATCAAAATGAATGAAATTTCTGCAGGACAGCAAAGTTATCTGAATATGCACAAAAAACATAAAAGGATCGTGCGGGTCTCACGCCTGGCAATCCTTTTAAGCTTTTTATTTCTCTGGGAATTCACGGCAAATGTAGGGATCATAGACTCTTTTATTTTCAGCAGCCCGTCCAAGATCGCCTTATGCTTCTGGGGAATGGTCCTGGACAAAAGTATCTTTGTCCACATCTGGGTCACCTTATATGAAACCATTGTCAGCTTCCTGCTGGTCACTGTCATCAGCGTCATGATCGCGGTTGCACTGTGGTGCAGCAGGAAGCTTTCGGAAATACTGGACCCTTATCTGGTCGTACTGAACAGCCTGCCGAAATCTGCACTTGCCCCGCTGCTCATCGTATGGCTGGGTGCAACGAAGACGACAATCATCGTGGCCGGCATGTCCGTGGCGATCTTCGGAAGCATCCTAAATCTCTATACCAGCTTCACAACAGTGGATGGAGAAAAGATCCGGCTGATCTATACCTTACGCGGAAACAAATGGCATGCACTGACCAAGGTCGTGCTGCCCAGTTCCATTCCGGCCATCATCAGCAATATGAAGGTCAACATCGGGCTCTGCCTCGTCGGCGTGATCATCGGAGAATTCCTGGCAGCCAGGGACGGACTGGGATATCTCATTATATACTCCAGCCAGGTGTTTGGCTGTGCGGAGGGAAAGACAAAATGTCTGCCGACTGTATATACTCTATTTTAGATTCTCCTGAAATAACTTCTTTCCACGCTCCAACGCCACCGCATCAAACTTCTTTTCCCAATTCTCCATTGCCTTTATTTCCTTACCTCTTTTGTAATAGTCTTCCTTTTTAACCTCCCTTTAGCTTTACTCTATCTCAGTTGCTTTCAACACCAGACAATTTTTCTTATAAAAAGCAATCCCATACCGGATGATATTCTCATAACCATCCCTTTCCAGATCCAGCTCATAATGCCTGTCCTTTATTTGTTTTAAAGCTTCCTTCGCCCGATCTTCCATTTTGGCATAACTGGAAGCTGCCTTTAATTCCATGAGCACAGCCGGTCTCTTCACATCCAGGCTTTTCATCACAATATCCGGCCGTCCATCTCCTGCCTCCCTGTTTGATTCAACAAGGTAATGATCCATTGGACCTAAAAGCCCTAACAGAAAACCATGGTAGAATGCTTCTTTTGCATCATAAAAGCTGATACTGCTACGTAGCTGCTCTCCCAATTTTTCCTGGAAAAGTGAAGCATTTCCCTGCAATACTGCCTGATATAAATCAGATAAATCTTCATTTTGCAGTTTTTCCTTCATCCACTCTATGATTTTGTTTCTGTATATATCATGGATTTCTGCATTTGGTATCTTCATACTCATCACAGTCTGCCCATCCGCAAAGTGTTCAGATACTTTTTTCAGATACCCTGTAAAATACAGGAAATTCCACAGATTTTCCTCTGACTTCTCAATATCAGCATATGTGATGTCCTCATGTATCACACTCTCAATTGTTCCGCCTTCGATCAGATTCTCAATTTTGCCCCTTATCTGTACATCGGCCCTCTCAATCAACGTTTTCACAATATTATTTGAACTCGTATTTGACCAGTACGGCTTCGGCAGTGCTGCCTTATCTTCCAGAGAATCTGCCGCAAAACTCAGGACACTCCACGGATTATAGATCTCAGTCTCTCCAAACAGGTAACCGTCATACCACTCTTTCAGAATTTCCATCCTCTCTGACAGACCATAATACTCAAACATCTCCTGTACTTCTTCTCCTGTAAATCCAAAATACTCCCCATATCCTTTATTTAAAATAGAAATAATATGAAGATTATTCAATCCTGTGAAAATACTCTCTTTCGAAATACGCAGACAGCCCGTAATAACAGCCAGCTCCAAACAGTTATTTGTCTTTAACACAGATTCGAACAGGGAGCGGATAAATGATACCATCCTGTCATAGAATCCCTGAAAATAGGCATTCTCAAGTGGTACATCGTACTCATCCAGCAGAACGATCACTTTCCTGCCGTATGCTTTATATAAAATCTGCGAAAGAAACTGAAGTGACGTCAGATAGTCGCTCTCATCTCCCTGAGCATTTAAAATCCTGCTGATCCTCTCCTTTTCATATTCATAAGACAGCACTTCCTTCTCATGGCGTCTGAACTCCTCTGAAACTGTCTGCTTGAGGGTTTCAAATGCATTACAGAAGGTGTCCTGCCTGGCACTTTTTAATGACAGGCTGATGACAGGATATTGGCCCATATACTTTTTACAGATTTCAGTCTCTTTCTCTATCCTCAGGCCTTGAAAAAGAGCTCCGGCATCTGCCGCTTCAAAAAAATTCTGGAGCATACTTATACCCAGAGTCTTTCCAAATCTTCTGGGCCTGGTAAATAAAGTAACTTTACTGCCCGTCTTAAGAAGCTTTTTTATCAGCAGAGTCTTGTCCACATAATACCCGTTGCCCTCTATGATTTCCCGAAAATCCTCGCGGCCAATCGGTAAAAATTTCATTCCGTTTTCCAATACGCCCACTCCTTTCACTGCCCCATATTTCTAAAATTCTCTGATCTTCTCCCCACTGATATCATAGATATTCTCGAAGGAGATCTTGGTATTTACGATCTTCATAACCCGCGCAGTCTCATCGATCCTGGATACCATCCCGGTCTTTTTCAGATATTCGCCCTTCTCATAATAAACGACCGTGATCATATCATTCTTCTGCACCTGCCTTAGCTTCCGGTCCAGTTCCTCCCTGTATTCTTCTGACAGCTCTGTTTTCGGCACAATGATCTTCTCTTTCTTCCGAAGTGCATCCGGATATCCTTTCAGCGCCGCAAACGGCATAAACTGCTTTGCACGGTCTTCTCTGCTCATTTTAGATACCACTTTTATGACCTCCGATCTGTCTGTTCCGTTCCATCCCGGTTGCCTTTTCCTCCAGGTTCATTCCCTTAAGAATCGCATTTTTCCCAAACTTTTCCTTGATATCCAGCACCGCCTTCTGCACCTTATGCTCCCGTTCCAGTTCCCCCGGATCTGTGAAAAGGTCATACTGCTGGTACATTTCATCCACCACATTATTGAATGCCAGATTGATCCTGTGGATCGGAGTATGCCTGTCCACAATCTGTTCATACAGCTTTTGTGTGTAAGAAATAATGTGTCTTGCAGAGCTGGTTGTGACTGTCATGCTGATGGTTCCGTGGGCTGACTTTTTCTCATAACGGTTCCCATATCCCACGTATAGTGTAATGGAATCCGTCACAAGACCTTTGTCCACCAGCTCCAGGCTCAGCGTATCCGCCATCTCCTTGACGACCAGCTTCGCATCTTCAAAATTATAATCACACCCCAGCACCTGACCGCTGGATATGGAACTGGATTTCGGCTTATACGCCTTGATATCCGCTATGGTCGTAGTCTCCCTGCCCCAGGCATGGTCGATGAGCAGCTCCTCATCAATCCCAAACAGTTTATATAAAAGCGCTTCATCCGCCTGCGCAACCTCCCTCATCGTACGGATGCCGGAATGCTTCAGACGTTCTGCCGTCCCTTTTCCGATCCGCCAGAAATCAGTAAGCGGCCGATGGTCCCACAAGGTCCGCTGATAGGATTCTTCATCCAGTATTCCAATATGGTCCTCTGCATGTTTTGCCGTGATATCCAGGGCAATTTTAGCCAGATACAGGTTCGTCCCGATCCCGCAGGTTGCCGTGATCCCGGTCTGCTGATACACATCCTGCATGATCGCCATACTCAGTTCCTTTGCACTCATCTGGTACATGGACAGATAATCCGTCACATCCATAAATGCCTCATCGATGGAGTATACGTGGATATCCTCCTTCGCAATATATTTCAGATAGATTCCATAAATTTCGGCGGAATAATCAATATACAGCTGCATCCGCGGCACTGCCTTGATATACTCGATATTGTCTGGAATCTGGAACACCCGGCACCGGTTTGGCACCCCAAGTTCCTTCATGGAAGGGGAAACAGCCAGACAGATTGTCTTCTGAGTCCTCTCAGGATCTGCAACCACAAGATTCGTTGTCAGCGGGTCCAGCCCACGCTCCACACACTCCACAGAGGCAAAAAACGATTTCAGGTCGATACAGATGTATACTTTATCCTGCTGCATGGCTGTCTCCTTTCTGCTGCTTCACTTTCTATTGCCTGCCCTTTCTGATACTTATCTTTTCTACTGCTTAACTTTTCTACTGCTTAACTTTCTTTGCTCCCACTTACACTGCCTGATGACACCAAAGCCTCATATACCGCCTGTGCGATCACCTCGTTGCCCTCTGCATTCGGATGGACGCCGTCTACAAAGTATTCGGGATGATCTTTTGTAACGTTATAGATATCAATTACCGGAATCTCACACTTTACTGCAACTCTCCTGATCATTGGATTTAACTCATTTGCAATCACAGATTTATTGACATGGAATGCTACTACATCATTGTCTTCTGCCCCATAAGCTGCACAACAGGTCATCAGATACACTTCGGGGCTGCCCGGCAGATTTTTATAAATGTCCACAAACTCCCCCAGCTGTCTCTCATATTCACCCGCGTTCCAGTTAAATTCTTTCGAATCGTTGGTGCCAAGCATAATCAGCACGATATCCGGCTGGATCCTCTGGGATTCTTCGAAAAAGGCCATCTCCCTGTAAGGTGTTTTTGTTTCATTCAGCAGTGTCTTTCCACTGATTCCATAATTTAAAACAGAATAATCCTCTCCCAGTAAGTCTGACAGCATCACCGGATATGCATCCCTGTCACGCGTCATTTGTACACCGGCTCCGTAGGTAATACTGTCTCCAATGCAGGCCACCCTTAATTTTCTCTGTTCTGGTGTAACTGCTTTATGCCCTTTCCTTATAGAAACAGCGCACCCTGCGGTGACTAGAATCATAACGGAAACCAGGATTGTAAGTAAACGTCTTGTCCGTCTGCTCATAGTAGAATGGTCCTCTTTCTAAACCTTATTTTACAGCACCTCTGTAAATCCGCCCGAAGGCATCATTTACAGGATACCCTGCTGGTTAAACTTTTAAAATATAAATGTACCCCACATGATAGTACAGGGACACGTTTTGCGACGTATCCCTGCTTTATTATACTTCATCTGCTATGATTTCACAATCCTTTGTTCCCGACAAAAACCACCCACTCACCATGTCCGCCTTTTCCTTCAAAATGAACCTTTCCCTGCCGCTTTAATCTCCTGATTCCTGCATTTGCTGCCGATAGGCTGATCCCTTCCTTTTCTGCGATCATTTTTGCCGTAATTCTGGGGTTCTGGCTCATATAACCCATGATCCGCTGATTCTGTGCCTCCTTTCTGGCGGCATAGCTGATCTTGGGATCCAATGGCACTTCCAGTATCTGGCTTTTATCTCTGATCACAAGCTTCCCGGGATAAACGATGATCTCCTGGATCTCTTCAATCATTGCAGCTAAGCCTGCCCGTCTGACAGCGCCGGCCTCCAGATATTTTCTGATCTCATCCAGCCGCTGTTCCAGAATCGGCTGTGGCTCGTTTGACCCGCTCAGTTTCCTGATCTGCTGATGGATCTTTCCTGCCTTCTGTTGGATCTTGGCTCTTCTTTCCTTATAATCCTCATCAGAAATCACTTCCTCAAGCAGCTTATCCAGAAGCCTTTTTTCCTGCTGCCTTAAACGCTCCTTTTCTTTTTCCAGTTTTTTCAGCTGGCTGCCGAAATGCTCCTGCCCCAGTACCTCTGTTAAAAATGACATCATCCTGTCAATGATAACTGTATCATCTGTTTCCCTGGTATCATCGGTTTCCTTCCTATGAAAGTATTGCCCGGAAACATCCCAAAGCAGACTCAGCAGCTTTTCCTCATCCAGATGAATATTATCACAGCCCTGTACATGACCATCCACTTTTTTGCTGTTTTTGTTCGGATTGTCACCGGCTTTCTGCTTCCGCCCGTTTTGAATATATCTTTTGCATTTCCATTCCACTATCAGTTTCTGATCCCCGTAACGTTTTCTGTATCTCCGGTAATATGGACCGCTGCATTCCCCGCAGCGGATTTTTCCGGACAGCTGATACCGCCCGCATCTGTTCCTCATGTATGTTTCTTCCTTTGCATCTTTTTTTACTGACTCTTTTTGCGTTAAATGCTCCTGATCTGTACAGCCTTTTTTCTGACAGTACCTCTCTTTGCGCATATCCATCGCGTCGTTTGCCTCTTTCCATTCCTGTTCTGAAACCACCGCCGGAACTGCATTTTTATGTATCACCCACTGATCCTTCGGCAGTCTGATCGTCCTCTTTGTCTGAAAATCAAAATGAATTTTATTCTGTACTACGGTTCCGCACCTGATCGGATTGCGGATGATCCGGCGAATTGTTTCCCCGCTGAACGTTCTCCCGTCCCGGTCATAAATTCCGTTTTCTTCCAGATAATGGGCAATCGAAATACAGCCCATGCTTTTGCATAAATGAAACATGATCCTGGCCGCCTCCGCCTCTTCCTGAACAAGTTCAATGATCCCCCCTGCATTTTTTCTTAAGCCATATGTCCGGGGCGGCAGGATAAAGGACCTGCCATCCTGCTGCCTGTGATAGTGGGCATTGTTGATCTTTCTGGACAGTTCTTTGCTGTACTCTTCCGCCAGGATCGCCTTAATCCCTGTAATCAGTGCATCATCTGCGGAATAAAATTTCCCTTCCAGATACATAAACAGCTTCTTCTCATTTGACACAAGACGGTCTATAAAGAGATACCAGTCCTTTGTATTTCTCATTAAGCGGTCCTGGCTTTTAATTACTACGACATCGAATTTGTCACTTGAAAGCTCCTCGTACAGGCGGTTGTACTCACTCCGGTTCACTGTTGTGGTACCGCTCTTTGCTTCTATGTATTCATCCACAAGCAGCCAGCCCTGCCTTAAGACACTCTCCCGGGATTCCACTGCCTGCTGCTTAAGAGCATCCTGCTGGCTCTCCTCCTCGGTACTGCAGCGGCAGTAAGTTACAGCGCGCAGCACTGGCTACTCCCGGGCGATGCGTTTCGACAGGCGCATCCACTCTTCTGCCGTTATAAGGCGTTCTTCTAAAAGAAAATCTGCAAGCTGCATAAGGATACTTTTTTCCTCCGGAGTGTGGCAGTCTGCAGTACATGTCCGGGGAGATTCTGTCTTAAAGTGTTCGATATTATCCGATAGGATGCAATTTCTTTGATTGTCTTCCATTTTCATCTCTGCCTGAGTTGCTCATTACTTCAGCATATGTAAAAGGGTCTTGTACTTATCAATAAAGCGGTGAGAAGAACTGGATATCCATCTTTTCTCCCACCGCCTTTTATAGCCTTCTAATCCTGAACCTTTCATAACGCAGCTGTTTAAAACTTTCTCAAATATATTTTTTCAACCAGATTAATAAGTGCGTATAGCCCCATCGCCATAATACACAGAAGAACAATAGACATCAGGAGCCAATCCATTTTAAATAGTCTGGACGGGGAAAAGATACTTTGGCAGCGTTTACCTGAAACTCCCGGCAGCTTTGACACTGCCGGGAGTTTTCTGATTTCCTATTTTATGATACAATTTTCTACCTGATCACATGTTTTTCATACACCAGAACTTCATATGGTCGCAGAACCTTTTTCTCAGGCACCCCCTCATAATTCCCGAGTATTTTTTCATACCTGTCTGCTGTATCTCTGGCAAAAGTATCTCCAGGCTCGTTGATCCGTACCTCTTTCCCTCTGAAATTACAGAACACAATCAGTTCTTCTTCTCCCAGATACCTCCGGTACGCCAGTATATCCTCATCCTCCCGGCACAGGAATTCAATCCTGCCATCTGCGATAACAGGTTTCTCTTTCCTGAGTCTGATCAGTTCCTTATAGAAAGCCAGAATAGAATCTTCCTCTTTTTCTTCCGTCTTTACATTGACCCGTTTATAATTCTCCGGCAGCCCGATCCACGGCTCTGCGACGGAAAATCCTGCATTTTTCTCATCATTCCACTGCATCGGGGTACGTCCATTATCCCTGGAACGTGCAGCCAGAATCTCCAGCGCTTCCGCCTCTGTCCTTCCCTCTTTTAACAGAATTTCATAGTAATTCAGGCTCTCCACATCCCGGTACTGCCCGATCGACTGATATCCCGGGTTTCGCATTCCCAGTTCTTCGCCCTGATAGATATAAGGCGTTCCGCGCATCAGATGGATACAGGTCGCAAGCATTTTGGCTGATTCTTTCCAGTATATCCTGTCATCACCCAGCCTTGACACGATCCTCGGCTGGTCGTGGTTGCACCAGAAAACTGCATTCCAGCCTTGATTTTCCTGCATTCCGGTCTGCCAGCTTTCAAACAGTTCTTTCAGGGCCGGAATATCCGGTTCCATCAGCTCCCATTTGTTTCCATTTTTATAGTCCACTTTCAAGTGGTGGAAATTAAAACACATGGAAAGCTCCTTTTCCTGCGGATTGGAATACCGGATGCAGTTCTCAAGCGAAGTGGAGGACATCTCCCCAACTGTCACCATATCCTCGATTCCGGTATCGCGGACCAGTTCCTTTAAGAACTCATGCACATGACGGCCGTCCGTGTAAAACCTTCTGCCGTCCCCTTCCTTGTCATCCTCAAAAATCTCCGGCTTGGAGATCAGATTTACCACATCGAACCGGAAGCCTTTGATTCCCTTTGCCTTCCAGAAGCGGATGATTTCCTTTAACTCCTCCCGCACCTTCGGATTCTCCCAGTTCAGATCCGCCTGAGTCACATCGAACAGGTGAAGATACCATTTCCCCAGGGAAGGTACATACTCCCATGCCGGTCCGCCAAACTTGGATACCCAGTTCGTCGGAATCTGATCTGGTGTCCCCTCCTTGAAAATGTAATAATCCATGTACTCCCGATCGCCTGACAAGGCCTTCTGGAACCACTCATGCTGTGTAGAGGTGTGGTTGAATACCATATCAAGCATCAGGCCGATCCCTTTTTCAGCTGCTTTCTGAATCAGTTCCTCGAGATCTTCCATCGTACCGAACACGGGATCGATCTTCCGGTAATCTGCCACATCATATCCATTGTCATTCTGCGGTGACACAAAAAACGGAGTCAGCCACAGGTAATCCACGCCCAGAGATTCCAGATAATCCAGTTTTTCTGTGATTCCTTTCAGATCCCCGATTCCATCCCCGTCAGTGTCTTTAAAAGACTTCGGATAGATCTGATATACGACTTTATCTTTAAAATTCGCCATGCCTTATATTCCTCCTGCCCTTCTTTATTCAAATGTAACGACTGTTGTCTCATTCACTGCCGCCTGAATTCCTGTATGAAACTGGATCTGCTGTGCATCGCCCTCACCCGTCACGATTAAGACCGTCGTATCCGGATGTCCGGCTGCCTGAATCTTCTCCCTTTCAAACCGGATCAGCGGTGTTCCCGCTGCCACCTGGTCCCCTTCTTTTACGAGATATTCGAATCCGTCCCCTTTCATATCCACCGTATCGATTCCAATATGAAGGAGCAGTTCCATCCCGTTCTCCAGTGTCAGGCCGCAGGCATGTCTGGAATCTTCCATCAGCACTGTCACAGTCCCGTCAGCCGGAGCATACAGAATTTCGCCTTTTGGAATGATTGCGAGTCCGTCTCCCATAATCCCTTCGGAAAATACACCGTCGCCTACTTCTTTGAGTGGAATCACTTTTCCATCCAGAAATGCCTTTAATTCTTTTCCTTTTTTACCTGCTGCCTGGTCTGTACTGTCCTTCTCTTCTGCCACACCTGTTTCAGATTCAGCTTCTGCATTTTCCACCCTTCCAATTCCCTTTTTCTTCCCTACGATCACCGTAAGTACGAACGGCACCACAATGGCAACCACCATGCAGACCGCAAAGGAAAGCATGTATTTCGGCTGGATGGAGAGGATACCCGGAAGGCCTCCGACTCCGATTGCATTTGCCGTGGTTCCCCCTGCCACGCAGATGACTGCCGCACACGCGGAACCGACCATCCCGCACACAAACGGGAAGAAATGTTTCAGGTTTACTCCAAAGATGGCAGGCTCCGTTACTCCGAGGTAACAGGAAATGCATGCCGGAACATTAACCTCCTGTGCCTGGGCGTCTTTTCTCTGTAACGTAATCATTCCAAGGACTGCTGAGCCCTGTGCGATATTGGATAAAGCAATCATCGGCCACAGCATGGTGCCTGCATAGTCCGCAATCAGCTGCAGGTCAATGGCATTAGTCATATGGTGAAGTCCGGTTATAACAAGTGGTGCATATACAAAGCCAAAAACTGCCCCGAACAACACCTTAAACGGTCCCGTGATGCCTGCATATACCACACTTGAGATTGCAGAACCGATCTTCCAGCCGACCGGCCCGAGGACAAAGTGTGCCGCAATCACTGCAAGGACAAGGCTTAAGAAAGGAACTACGATCATGGAAATTACCTGCGGCGTGATCTTCCGGAAAAACTTTTCCAGATAGACCAGGGTAAATGCCGCGAGGATTGCCGGGATCACCTGAGCCTGATATCCGATCATATTGACTTTAAAATATCCAAAATCCCAGTACGGAATCTCGGATGCCGCCGTGGATGCCACGGAATAAGCGTTCAAAAGCTGTCCGGATACCAGGGTAAGGCCAAGAACGATACCCAGCATCTGTGTTGTTCCCATCTTCTTTGTCACAGACCAGCAGATTCCGACTGGCAGCATATGGAATACCGCTTCTCCGATCAGCCACAGGAAACTGTCAATCCCAGACCAGAACTGGCTGATATCACACAGAGTCTTTGTTCCATTTTCAAATAAGTACAGGCTGTCGATGCAGTTCCGAAAGCCCAGGATCAGGCCTCCTACAATGATCGCCGGAATCAGCGGTGCAAAGATCTCCGCGATCGCCGTAACCATCCGCTGCAGCACACTCTGATTCTGCTTTGCGGCCTGTTTCACGGTATCCTTCGATACTCCTTCGACTCCTGCCACTGCTGTAAAGTCGTTGTAAAAATCCGCTACCGTATTCCCGATGATTACCTGAAACTGCCCTGACTGGGTGAAGCTCCCCTTTACCACTTTCATCGCTTCGATCTTTTTCACATCTGCTGCCGACGGATCATTCAGCACAAACCGCATCCTCGTCATGCAATGGGAAACCGCTGCGATATTCTGCCGCCCTCCAATCAGTTCCAAAAGCTCTTTTGCATCCTCTGCATATCTGCCCATGATTTTTCCTCCCAAACATTTCATTCAATGAGACTGTCTTTGATAGTTCCATCTTGTTTAAACAAGTTCCTTTAATCATTTTATACCATACTTGTTTAAACAAGTCAACCATCTTTTTGAAAATATTCTTATTTTCTCTTTCAAATCATATCCTGATCTCATATCCCGATATCTTTTTCTGGAAATATGTGTTAAACTTTTCATAAAGAAACCAGACACGATCTTTATTTATTGTAAAGCAGGAAGGGATAATATGATAGATACCCATAAGAAAAAACGAATGATTATGATACTGTTTTCACTGTTTTTAACAACTGCTTCCATCGGTATCATTTTCGCAATTTCCCATATCCAGAAGAAAGAAAGCATCCGCCATGCCGGGTACGTTATGGCTGGTGAGATCAATAAGCTCCAGTATACCATTGACTCCCATTTATTAAATGCAGAGATTCTGGAAATGATCGTCGTCAATGACCAGGGTGTTGTCGAGAATTTTGATGAAACCGCCAAGAAGCTCTTTGCAAACGACCCGTCTATCCGCAGCCTGCAGCTGGCGCCGGACGGTGTTGTGACCTATGTCTACCCGCTGGAAGGGAACGAAGATGCATTCGGAGACCTTTTCTCAGACCCGGACCGGAAGACAGAGGCTGAATATGCACGTGACACCGGAGAGATGACTCTTGCCGGTCCCTTCGAACTCGCCCAGGGCGGGATGGGCATTGTGGCAAGACAGCCGATCTACTTGACTGATTCCCGTGGAAAAAATTCCTTCTGGGGATTCAGCATCGTCATCATGGACACACCAGATATCTTTGAGACAACGGATCTGGAATCCCTTTCCAGCCAGGGATACAATTACAGGATCTGGCGGATCCACCCTGATACTCAAAAAGTACAGGTTATCGTTGAAAATACGTCTGAAGAACTTTCCGACACTATAGATGAGACAATCCAGGTTCCGGGCGGGACATGGACTCTGAGCCTGACTCAGAAAGGCGGCTGGGTCCCGGTACATTTTCTGGTCATAGAAGGGATTGTGGCGCTGATCATCGTTCTCCTTATGATCCTGGTCTTTCACAATATACTGACCATCCTGCATCAGAAGACAGAGCTTTCCAGGCAGGCGAACACCGATCAGCTGACAGGGCTGCACAATGACCGCTTTTTTACTGTCATGACCAAGAAACTGGTGGCTGACAGCACTCCTTTTGTCCTGTTCTATCTTGACCTGGATAAGTTCAAGCTGATCAATGACCAGTACGGACATGATGTGGGGGATAAGCTCTTGAAAGAGACAGCCGCGCGGATTAAGTCCTGCATCCGTGAGCAGGATCTGGCCAGCAGGATCGGCGGCGATGAGTTTACCGTCATTGTTCTGCATGAATTTGTCCCCGACTTTTTCGATACCCTTTCCAGACGCATGCTTGAGACAATTTCCCGGGATTTTACATGCGATGGTATCAGAATCGTGCCAAAAGCAAGCATCGGCTATGCCGCTTTTCCCTATGAGGAGAAGGAACTGGAAAAGCTGATCCGCCTTGCGGACCAGCGGATGTATTCCTTTAAAAAGAAAGTATAGGGAATGGAATCTCTTCCTCCCTTGACTTCTCCGTTCTGTCCATTATAATAAAAGAAGATGTTTAAACAAGCATATATGAGAGAAAAGGTGAAGTTATGCCAAAAGCAAAATTTGAAACAATTTATAAAGATTTAAAACAGAAGATCGAAGACCAGGAGTATCCTTATCAGGAACTGCTCCCCTCTGAGAATACCATGGTAGATATCTATGGCTGCTCCCGCAACACCATCCGCAGGGCCATCTCCAATCTGGCAGAAGCCGGTTATGTGCAGTCCCTCCACGGCAAAGGAGTCCGCGTCATCTATCAGCCCATTGACCAAGCTTCCTTTACCATCGGCGGAATCGAATCCTTCAAGGAATCAGCCGCCAGGAACCATAAAATCACACACACAGAGGTCGTGCAGTTTGCTGAGATTACTGCGGACGAAAGAATTTCTGCAAAGACAGGGTTCCCGGCAGGAAGTGAACTCTACTATATCCAGCGTGTCCGTTATCTGGAAGACAAGGCTCTGATCCTGGATGTGAACATGTTCCTGAAATCCGTCGTCCCCGGACTCACAAAAGAGATTGCCGGAAAGTCGATCTATGAATATATTGAAAATGAATTGGGAATGGCTATTATCACAAGTAAACGCAAAATGACCGTGGAACGGGCTTCCGAGATCGATGAGAAGTATCTGGAACTTAACGACTATAACTGCCTCGCCGTCATCACAGGGCAGGTCTATAATGCAGACGGCATCATGTTCGAGTATACCCAGTCCCGGCACCGGCCGGATTACTTCTGTTTCCAGGACACAGCTACCCGGAGGCGGTGAAAACCGGGTACGGCTGACGGAAAGCGGGATTGCCCGGAGGCGGTGATTTTGGGATAGGAAAGGAATTGAGATACATGTGTGGACGTTATTATATTGATGATGAGACAGCCCGGGAGATCGAGCGGCTTGTCCGTCATCTGGACCAGAAGCTGAAAATAAATGGGAAAAGGGATGTCTATCCCTCCGGGCAGGCACCTGTCATCACAGGACACCAGAATGAATTTTCCGCGGAACTTTTTACATGGGGATTCCCCGGATTTGACAGGAAGAACCTGATCATCAATGCCCGTTCTGAGACCGCCCTGGAAAAAAGGACCTTTAAGGACAGTATCCGAAGCTGCAGATGTGCCATCCCGGCCGCAGGATTCTATGAATGGAATAAAGAAAAGGAAAAGTACACCTTTCAACGGCCCGATGGCAGGATCTGCTATCTCGCCGGATTCTACAAAGAATTCGAGGACAGTATCCGATTTGTCATCCTGACTACGGATGCGAACGATTCTATGAAAGCTGTACATCACCGGATGCCTCTGATTTTGAATGAGGAAGAACTAGATGCCTGGCTTTTTGATGATTCCCGGACAGAACTGATTCTGCACAAGGTACCGGGAATGCTCAAAAAGGAAGCAGAGTATGAACAGCAGACACTGCCTCTTTAAAGCAGGGGAAGAAAAAGAAGCAAAAGAACGGCTTGAAGCTATACAGGCCTGGAAACAGGGGCGCTGAGTAAAATCTGAAACTGGTTTTTCCCGTCTTCATACAGACATGTGATCTCTCCGCCCAGTTTCTCCACGATCTTCTGTGCAATGGCAAGCCCCAGTCCGGTACCGCCCCGGGAGGTTCTTGCCCGGTCCCCTCTGACAAACGCATCAAACAGGACCGGCCGGATCTCCTCTGCGATCGGCTCGCCGTCATCTGCCACCCGGATTTCTACTCTTCCCTGTTCTTCTTTTATACTCACCCAGGCACCATGCCCGGTCTGATTATACTTCACGATATTCCCCAGAAGATTCTCAATCACCCTTGTAAATTCTTTCTGGTCCACATCTGCCCAGACCGGTGTCTCCGGTATCTCGATATGCATCTCGATCCCCTTCTCTTCCAGCTCCTCATAATATTCCACACAGACAGTCCGCACCAGTTCACAGAGATCGGTCCGTTTCGTCTCCAGTTCGTACTCCGGATTGTCCAGTTTTAACATCAGGAACATCTCATTGACAAGCACGTCGACCCGGACCGCCTTCTTATCGATAATCTGATAATAGCTGTTGAAGTCTTCATCCTTTACCAGCCCCTCCTCCAGTGCATTGGCATAACTTTTGATCGTTGCTACCGGGGTCTTGATATCATGGGAAAGCTCCAGAAGCATCCGGTTCTTCTTCTCTTCCAGCACCCGTTTTTCCCTTTTTTCCTGTTCCAGCCGTTCTGTCATAATATTGAAGCTGTCGCGGATCTCTTCGAATTCCTTCTGCGCCTGAAAATCCAGATGCACCTGGTCTACGCCCTGCTCGATCACCTGCTCCATCCCGCCGATAATCTCATTCAGAGGTTTTTTGATTTTCCGTGCCAGATAACGGCTCATCAGGAAACAGTTTCCGAAGAAAATCACAATGAATAAAAGCAGGATTCCTGCTCCGATCTTTCCTCCTCCGATCCCATTATTCACGGTGTAATTATAGGTCAGAGTCAAGATATTCCTGTCCAGCTTTACAAAATAATAAAAGGTCTTCCCATCCTCTTTCGCTATATTCATGAAACCACGGTATTTTTTTGCAGAAGTGTCTGTATCCACCAGCTTGTCTACCACCAGATACTCGTAGATCTCTTCCTGCGTATAGGACTGCGGCTGATCCTTTTTGTCCCCATATACCTCCAGGACATGATACTTCTGATCCAGCTTTTCTATCCAGCCGCCCATCCTGTAAAGTGAGCTCAGATCCCCGGTCTTCCCGTCTTCGTCCACGAGATCATAGGGGGCCAGCGTTTCTATCTTTCCGCCGCTGATCCCGATGAGCATTGCAAACAGACAGATATACGCCCCTATAACAAGCAGAACTGCAAACAAAATGTAACTCGTGACCAGCTGTCGGAATACACTGCCTGTTTTCTTCCTTCTCTTTCTCATACTTCCTTCTCCAGTTTATATCCCAGACCTTTTACTGTCTTGATCTGTGGTGCCGTGCCGGATGGTCTCTCCAGCTTGCTGCGCAGGTTGCTGATATGTACCATCACCGTATTGTCATCCCCGGCGTAGGTCTCCTCCCATACCTGTTCGAATATCTGCTGTTTCGTATAGATCCGCCCCGGATGCTCCATAAAAAGCTTCAGGATTTTAAATTCTGTGGAGGTCAGGCTGATTCCCTCGCCATCCAGCGTGACTGTTCCCTCCCTGGTCTTAAGTTCCAGTCCTTTCATCTGCAGGACATCCTGCCTCTTTCCCGTTTCCTCCTGATAATCGTAATTACGCCGCAGCTGTGCCTTGATCCGTGCGACCACTTCCAGCGGATTGTAGGGCTTTGTGATATAATCGTCCGCCCCCAGCTCCAGTCCCAGGATCTTATCATAATCCTCGCTCTTCGCAGTCAGCATGATCGCAGGAATCCTGCTGGTCTCCCGGATCTTCCGAAGAACTGCAAATCCGTCCAGCCCCGGCATCATGATATCGAGAAGTGCCAGATGGACTTCCTCCTGCCGGAAGATCTCCATCGCCTCGATCCCGTCCTTTGCCTTTCTGATTCCAATCTGCTCCCTGCTCAAATATAACTCCAAAACATCCAAAAGCTCAGTCTCATCGTCCGCAGCCAAAATTGTGTATTCCATCTTTTCTCTCCCTGCTGTCCATTCCTTTTCTTCATCTGATTCTCAGCTCATCACCGCTTCATCCAGCAGTTCGTCCAGGCTCTTCGAAAAATCGATCTGTCTCTTCCAGTCCGGGGAGATCTGATCCAGGATCAGACATTTTGCCATCCCGGTCCGGTAATATTTTCCTCTTCCCCCTTCAAACTGTCCCAGTGTATCCAGGTATCGTTTCTGATATTCCGCTTCTCCGCCGCCCTCCTGCATTTTCAGGATATTGGCCTCTACATAATATGCCGTCCCTTCTGTCAGTTCACAGCGCTGTTCCGCCTTCACCGCTTCAGCCGGCATCCCTTTTCTCCGCTGTTCCTCAGACTTTCTATATTCTAATACAGCGCTCTTCATTTCGTCAATCCCGGTCTTGGATTCCTCTCCCTTAAGTGCACTGCCTTTATCTGCGATCGCTTTTAATGTCTTCATCTCCTGCGCCACAGCCTTTTTTACGTCAGCCTTTTGATCTACCGCCTTCACAAGAATCTGCTCCTCTGATTCTCCGTCCTGCTCCCCGGCATCCTTTCCGGTTGTACCTTCATCCATATTCTCCAGTTCTGCCGTGAGTTCTTCCGCTGTCATCTTCTCTCCTAATATGGCAAAACTGCTCATCTGCCATGCATGAAATCCCTCATGCCAGATCGTCGCAATCTGTTCCTCTTTCCCATAACCACTGCCGGCTGTCATACCCTCTATGCCTCCGGCGAGAGACATCATGCCATCCATCTGTTCCAGCGTAGGAACGACGACTTCAAAATGATCCCCTACCGGATATGCAGTCCCCGCAAATGTCTCAAGAACCGGAGCGCGTTCCTCTATTTTCCCCTGATAGAAGACAGAATCCTTTTTCCCATCATACATTGCTACCGGATAGTTCTCCAGACGGAAATCCTGAAATCCCAGCTGATCCACCTCTGGCTGCAGCTTCACTGCCGCCTCATATACCGCCTTGTCCTCACTGCCGATTCCCGTCTTTCCTGTCAGAATCCAGCCTGCAAGGAGCGCTGTCCCTGTCACTACAGCAAGGGCTTTACATAGAATACCATTTTTTGTAAATGCTGCTTTCTTATTCACGTTTATGCCTCCTTCCTGCGGAATATATATAACATCACTGCACAGACATACAGTACCAGCAGGCCTCCCAGGATACTGTGTATCTGCACTGTTTTCCCGGACAGCAGACTGACTGCCTGTGCTTCTGTCCGATACAGGTCCGGTACCACAAACAGAAGTGCTCTCAGCAGTCCCCTGGCTGCCCCTGACACGATCCCGGATATTGTCTCCAGAATCGGATGCATCGTTCCAATGAGCATAAATGCTGTACAGAGCACCCCTGCTGCCATCCCCGGAAGGATCAGGCTGACTGCACTGGTAAACAGGCTGACTGCCGCCGTGCTCACTGAAAAAATCAAAAATGCCGGAATGCTTTTCGCCAGAACACCATACTCCCCTTTCAAAGCTGCAAATACCATGACACCTGCGTACAGGATAAACAGCGCCCCCAGAGAACTGATGATATTGGCAAGAGCCAGCTGACCGTGGTATTTCCACTGGCTGATTCCACGGATCCACACGAGATGGCTGGTCCTTCTCTCATATTCATTGGGAATCGTCCGCAGGCTGAGTGCAATCGCAATCCCGCCTCCGATCACAGAGATCACATTCATAACCAGCGGCATCACCATCTCAAACTCCGTAATGGACACTCCGTTAATTGACAGTGTTGCTGCACCGCTCATGCACATCATGACGACGAACATTCCCAGCACAACCACAACATAAATATCTTTTCTTCTGATCCGCTCCTTCAGCGCATTCTTCATAATTCCCATCTTATTTTCCTCCGATTTTCTCTACAAATATTTCTTCCAGGCTTCTTACTTCTTTTCCTTTTTCCCATTCATAGAGCAGATTGCC
>CABTYO010000032.1 GCA_902489075.1 uncultured Faecalicatena sp.
AAGAAGGCAGCCAATAAGGAACTCGAAGGGCAGATGAATATTGAAGACTTTTTAGATAACTAAACTGACATTTAGAATGTGAAAAGTTTAATTGTACATTGAAAATTGAATATTGACGGTTTGAGTGGTATAATTTTCGTATTAAGATTAAGATGCGGAAGGAAAAACAAATAAATGGATATAAAAGACGGAATATATTATCATATTCATAATCGAATGTTTGCGCCGGATAGTTGGAAAATAGGAAACAAAATTCTTTTTTGTAAAGAATACTACAATTTCTTTTTTAATTATTATGTTAATGTTAATTTGAAGAAAAGCAACTGTGCACTGGATATTGATACGAAACTAAAAGAATATACGATGTTGATTCGCGAACTTATTTATGAAGAGGTAAGAAATAAATATTTCCCAGAGTTACCAAGCAGAAGACATTGTGCATGGCTGTGTGATGAAGATGCATTGGAACTTTGGAAGAACACATTAGGAAGAGATTGTGATGTTTATAAAGTTAGGGCAACAGGAAATATCCATTGTTGCTATGCAGGAGGATTAGATAATGACAATATTAATTATAATATATTGTTTAAAAAGGCATTTATGTATTGGAAAGGTGAATGCATTGGCAATCCATTAGAAAAAGAATATTTATTTGAAGGCGAGATTGAAGTGCTACAAAAAGTATAAAAAGATACCAACCGTCAGTTGATATGATATCCTCAAGTAGGACGCCAAGTATTTGATGGTTGGTATTTTTATGCAGTAAAATAACTAAAAGGTCGGTTTAAGAGGAGATGAATTGATTGAGATATAAGAGAAGTGAGAAAACAATCCGCATGGACCGGGACAGCCATTTCAACGGTCTCGCGGATAAATTTCCAGAAGAAAAGGACAGGGATCGGTTCCGGCAGCCAGCATATCAGAGGTGATGCGGATGCTAATCAGAGAGCTGATTGATTACCTGTTTGATGAGATAACATCTGGCAGGATCCAGGGATCAGATCCGGTGCCGGTAGAGCTGGTCCACAGGATAGAGGACGGGCACTTGGATGTAGCAGAGTACCTGGCCGATAAGTTTAAGATTGGAGGGGATGCCGATGGACAAAAAGACGCTGATGCAGTACAGAGCCCTGATGAGAGAACTTCCGAAACTGGATAAGGACATAGACCGGCTGTACGAACGCCTGGAGGAGGTGCCTATAGTATCCGGGAAGGTCACAAAGTCGGGAGATGATTTCCCGTACATAGAGCAACACCTTACTGTACAGATGGTAGAGCCCAAGGCAGCAACGGA
The DNA here is from genome assembly GCA_902489075.1 of uncultured Faecalicatena sp. Classification (GTDB taxonomy): domain Bacteria; phylum Bacillota; class Clostridia; order Lachnospirales; family Lachnospiraceae; genus Faecalicatena_A. The sequence goes on from CABTYO010000032.1 coordinate 1,295, forward strand.
GATTAAGAAGCAGATCGCCGTTAAAGAGAAAAGAAGGGATAATGCAGAGAGCGAGAAGACGGATATAGAGGAGTTTATAGCTGCTATACCAGATAGTATGGATAGAATGATATTCGAGCTGAGTTTTCTTGATGGAAAGAAGCAGCGAGAGGTGGCGGAACAGGTTGGATATAGCCAGGGAAGAATATCTCAAATAATTCGTAAGAATCTTGAAGATTAATACTATTAATAAATTCTTATGCTATAATTATTATAGAATGATTGGAATTATTGTTCATGGTGTTTTCTTGCTGAGCCCTCCTCACAGAAAGACGTCCTGCGCGAAAGTGTGGGGCGTTTTTTATATGGTGAAATATGTGATGTAGTGGTATAATATCCTCATAAACTTATGAGGAGGAATCGAAAGGTGAGAGCCAATTTGAAAAAAATAATCGGTTTTTGGAAATCAATATGGGGTAAACTTATAGCTTTTATTATTTGTGGAAGCATTGTGGCACTTTTTATTGCAAGTTTTTGCTTAGATAAAAGCCTTACATTGTCTGTTATGAATGAATGGGTTAGCCTGGTAGTTGGAATGGCAGCTTTAATTCTTGGTATAATTTCTTTATTTCTTAGTTTTTATAATGTTGAGCAGTCTAACGAAGTGCAAAAAGATACAATAAAAATTATGAATGACGTAAAAAATGATATAGCAAACAGAATAGATGTAATAAACCATAAAATAGATTCTGGTTTCAGTGATTATAATAAGAAAGATGCACGTTTCGAAGGTAGTATCAAAACGATTAAAAAAGAAGATTGGAACGCAGTGGAGGAAAGAAACGATGTATGAAGATAGAATAAATATTAATACTATTATTTCTGAATATAGAGAAGACGAATTAATAAAGCCAATAAGTATATTGAAATGTGATGGAAAAGGTCGCGTATCCTTTAGCATTAGAACAATGTATAATTTCATAAATTATAGAATCTCTAGCGATTTATTATTTGGGTATTACATAAGAAGTTTGGATACTGTAAATGGACATTGGATAATGTTAGCGAATGCGGCGGTGGAATCTCCTGGAAAAGGAAGATTGAATGAGAGCATAATTGGGCGATTAGATGCACCTGATTTTGTGTTTATGGAACCAGGAGATCACGTGTTAGAGTTATATATGTGTGAGAGGCTTGATATAGGCGATATAAAAGAGGAGTCTGTAGATTATAAAAAAATAGGGAAATTAGTATCTACATATTTTTTTTCAGTTGAGTAATAAGGGACACTTCGGTGTCTCTTTTTCTATGCGAAGGAGGTGAGCCTGATGGCGAGATTAACAGCAAAACAGAAGAGATTCATTGAAGAATATCTAATAGACCTGAATGCCACTCAGGCCGCCATAAGAGCAGGATACAGTCCGGATACAGCAAAGTCTATTGGAAGTGAAAACCTGACGAAACCTGACATTCGCGCACGTATTGATCAGGCAATGGCAGAACGAAGCAAGCGGACAGGCGTCAATGCAGACCGTGTGCTACAGGAGTTGGCCAGAATTGGATTTGCCCGGATAACAGATATCATGGACCCAGCAACTGCGAAAATCAAGGAAAATGCATCTGACGATGATCTGGCCTGCATCCAGTCGGTCAAGATAAAGCCGAATGAGTGGGGTACGGAGAGGGAGGTAAAACTGTGCGATAAGAAAGCAGCCTTGGAACTCCTTGGCAGACATCTTGGCATGTGGAATGATAAGCTGGATCTAAAAGGCGTGGAAGGTGTGGTGATTGTCAATGACATCCCAAAACCAGACGACACAGGTTAAGCTTTCTGAACTGATTGCTCCCTCATTCTATTCTTTACATTGGGACATCGCGGATCATAGACACACGCACTATAAGCTGGCAGGAGGTCGTGGATCCACAAAGTCGTCGTTTATCAGTGTAGAGATTCCTCTGGGGATGATGCAGGATCCACAGGCGAATGCGATTGCTATGCGTAAAGTAGGACGATTTCTTGAGGAGTCGGTGTTTCAACAGCTTATCTGGGCTATTAATGCTTTGGGAGTGGCTGATAAATGGAAGATCAGGTATTCGCCGTTAAGCCTGACGTATATACCATATGGTAATAAGATTATATTCCGCGGGGCTGATGATCCACAGAAGATTAAATCGGTAAAACTGGCAAATGGATATTTTAAGTATATCTGGTTCGAGGAGCGATCAGAGTTTGATGGGCCAGAAGAAGAACGTACGATACTCCAATCACTTATGAGAGGTGGTTCGGAGTATTTTGTTTTCTATAGCTGGAACCCACCCAAAAGTATGAATAGTTGGGTGAACCAGGATGTATTGACGGAAAGAACTGATACGATTGTCAGTCATACTGATTACCGGATGGTGCCAAGGGAGTGGTTGGGAGAACAGTTCTTTATTGAGGCAGAACACCTAAGAGAAACAAAGCCCAAGGCTTATGAGCATGAGTATCTGGGAGTAGCCACAGGCACCGGTGGAGCGGTCTTTGAGAATGTTACCGTCAGGAACATCACAGATGATGAGATTGCAATATTTGACCGAATCAAGCAAGGCCTGGACTTCGGATATGGTGCTGATCCGCTGGCATATATCAAGATGCATTATAACAGCAAGCAAAAACGGCTGTATCTGTTTGGGGAGATATATGCAGTTAAGCTGGGGAACACCAAGGCCGCCCGAGAAATCAGGAAGTATAATCCTCTCAACAGAGTGATCACGGCAGACTCCGAGGAGCCGCGGGCAATTGCGGCCCTTAATGAGCTGGGGCTGCGGATTGTTGGCGCAAAGAAGGGTCCTGGGTCTGTGGATTATGGAATGGAATTTCTATCCGATGAACTGGAAGAGATTATCATTGATCCGAAAAGGTGTCCGAATGCAGCTCGTGAGTTCACCGGATATGAGCTGGAAATGGACAAAGATGGGAATTTCAAGGGAAGTTATCCAGATAAAAACAATCATACGATTGATGCTGTGCGCTATGGAATGGAGGATTCTATGACCAGACGCAGGGCAAAAGTTAGAAACAAGGCGAAAGCCGGATTTCACTAGGAGGTGAAAAAATGGACACACCCAAGATCGTTATAAAAACAAATGGAGTTAAGGCAGAAATTATAATTGATGGAAAAAAGCTTGAAGGAGTGAGAGGGTACAAACTAGTTCATGATGCTCCTGGGCTTCCACAGTTACAGATCAATTTGAAAGCAACAGATGTAACTGTGGAAACAGAAGCAATTCCAATACTGCCTGCCCCGTATGATTCATTTTATGTACCCAGATAGTTAATGAAGAAAAATCAACGGAGTTCTTGAGGAGCAGCACTATACAGCGGACATTCAGTAACAGAACAGTTATCTCCATAAATATTATATTCACATCTAAAAGTACCCTTTTCGTAACAGCTACAGGAAAGGGTAGAAGCATTAATGTAATCAATGGATATGGCATATGCTTTGTTCTGTACTGGACAGAATCCGCGCATTATTTTGCGCATATTTTAATCTCCTTTCTTTTGTACTTGGTTCTGACAAGCCTGTAAGTACATTATAGTTTGGAGAAAATAGAAAGACAAGTATGATAAAAGAAGGGGTGATGAAAATGCATGTGTTTACAATGCCTGCATCAGAGTGGGATGAACTGAATATTGATAAGCAGGCAGTCAGGCACTTGATCATGAAACATAGCACACATGTGAAAGAGCTTGCAAAACTTAAAGCCTATTATGAGGGTAAACATAAGATTCTGGCAGATGAGAACAGGGAGAACAAACTGGTTTGTAATCATGCCAAAGATATATCAGACACAGCGACGTCTTATTTTATCGGCAATCCGGTATCATATAAGGGTAAGGGAGATATTACAGCTCTTACAGACGCATTGGAGACTGCGGGAGCAGATGAGGCAGACGGTGACAACGGACTGGATCTCTCTATCTATGGGAGGGCTTATGAATACATATACACCAAGCAGGATGCCACAGACCTACAGATTAAGAATCTGGAACCTGAGAATACATTTATGGTATATGATGACAGCATTGAGCAGAATGAACTCTTTGCCGTATATTATTATGCTAAGATTGATTCCAGGGACAAGGAAAACACAGTGTATGTGGCTACGATCCTGACACAGAATTATAAGTATGCGGCAAACATTGAGGACATAGAGGGACCGCAGGGAATGCTGGATGGACCAGAACCTCACTTTAAAGGAGAAGTGCCTGTAATAGAGTATTTGAACAACAAATTGGCAATCGGAGACTACGAGCTTCAAATCCCGCTGATAGATGCTTACAATGCTCTAATGAGCGACCGTATCACAGACAAGGAGCAGTTTATAGATTCTATCCTTGCATTATATGGGGCATTGTTATCTGATGAAGATGCCGAAGCGGAAGGAGACGGGAAAGGGAGCCGGCAGGCAATGGAGAAACTCAAAAAAGAAAAGATGGTAGAACTCCCAGTTGACGCTAAGGCGGAATATCTCACCCGTACTTTTGATGAGGCGGGGGTCGAGATTTTGAAAAAGGCTATTGAGCAGGACATTCATAAATTTTCTCATATCCCATGCATGACGGATGAGTCATTCGGGGGCAATGTGTCTGGGGTGGCTATGGAGTTTAAATTGCTGGGCATGGAAAACATCACAAAGATTAAGACCAGGTACTACAAGAAAGGTCTTCGGAAGCGATTACGTATCTTCGCTAATTTTCTAAATACCCGTTCCGGCATCCGGTTTGATATATCCGGTATCACTCCGACATTTACAAGAGCTATGCCGAAAAACCTTCTGGAGATTAGCCAATATGTTGCAAACCTCTGGGGGAAAGTAGGCCGGAAGACATTACTGTCACAGATTCCGTTTGTAGAAGATCCAGAAGAAGAGCTGAAAGCTGTGGAAAAGGAAGAAGAGGAAAGTCTAAAGAAGCAGAAAGAGCTCTTCGGAAACCAACCCAATGAGCCGCCGGAGGATGGTGACATAGACGATGAAGAGTAGTGATTACTGGGAACGTCGGCAGGTACAGGATGCATTTAATGTCTTTCAGAAGGCAGAGGATACAGCCGACCAGATATCGAAGCTGTATCTGAAAGCATCGCGGTATCTGTCTTTAGAGGCGGATGAAATCTTTGAAAAATACATGACTAAGCACGGATTATCAGAGGCAGAAGCACGCAGGCTCATCAATACATTGCAGGATCGAACCTCTTTGGATGAACTACTGCAGAAAATCAGGAATGGAGATCGGGACCAATCGAAGAAGGAGCTGCTGTCACAGTTAGAAGCGCCGGCTTATCAGGCCAGGTTGGAAAGGCTCCGGCAGATACAGAATCAGCTGGATCTGGTTATGAAAAATGTGTATCAGCAGGAAAGGAGTTTCAGTACGAGCTTCTACACAGACCTTGCAAATGAGTCGTATTACAGGACTATTTATAACATCCAGCAACGTGCGGATGCAGCCTTTTCATTTGGACATGTATCAGCAAAAGTGATAGACCAGGTGATCAACAGCAGGTGGTCAGGAAAGAACTATTCTGAACGCATCTGGGGAAATACGCAGACCCTTGCACAGAATCTGAAAGAAGAGCTGCTTATTAATCTGGTGACCGGGAGAACGAACCGAGAAGCTTCACGGATAATAGCCAACAAATTCGGGCAGGGTGCAAGCAATGCGCGAAGGCTGGTGAGGACAGAAAGCAATTATGTTACAACTGAAATGAACTTTAAAGCCTATGAGGAGTGTGGGATTGAGGAGTATCAATATCTTGCCACACTGGATCTCAGGACCTCTCTCATATGTCGGAATCTGGATGGAAAGATATTTTTGGTCAAGGAACGGCAGATAGGTAAGAACTGCCCGCCGATGCATCCGTGGTGCCGATCTACTACAATATCCGTAGTGGATCGGTCCCTTATCGATAAGATGCAGCGTTCTGCTATTGATCCCTCGACAGGCAAACAAATCAAGGTACCGCGGTCCATGACGTACTGGGAGTGGTATAATAAATATGTCAAGGGAAAACCGGTAGTGGAGCTGGAGGAGAAGAAAATTAAGAATCATTCCTCTGACAGGACACAGCACGAGAAATACAAGAAAATACTTGGCAATGAAGTACCGGAAAAACTGGATGATTTCCAGAATTTGAAGTATAATGATACTGAAAGATGGGATGCAATAAAGAATTCATTCCGGCGGAGCAGTACAGCTAACACTGCATTCAGTGATCTGGCAGAACCGTTGCAACTTAAACATGTTAGAAAAGTCCTATCTGATTTAGGAATCAGCTACGGCGAGACAAAAATCAGTATCATCCGGGATCCTGAACTGATTGGAAAAGGGTATTACGGATGGACAGACCCCAAAATGAAAGTAGTACAGCTATATCCGGATGCGTTTACTTCCAGGATGGAACTTGTAAAAACATTGGGACATGAAAGAGTCCATCTTGAGCAAATGAAGTTGTTTGGTCCTGCAAAGAATAATGAGGAGGCATTGTATTATGAAAGAGGCCCTCGTTTTTCAGAGGACTACTGGTGGGAAGAGTATAGGAGGCGAACCAATTATGATGGTCAATAATCCGATCGAGTATGCTAAGTTACTTGGTGATATATATGACGGAAAAAAGGTAAAATGTCCTCAGTGTAAAGAAGAAGGACTGGAACATCATTTTTATTCTGACGGCGAAGAAAAAATAGGATTTGCTCAGTTTCATTGTCCGCATTGCGGAGCAGAAGCACATTTGTCGCGAGTAAAATTTCCGAAGAATATAAAAACAGAAGAGATGTATTAGTACCACCAGTCATTATGATCGGTGGTATTTTTATACCCATTTTTAAGGAGGTGAGGGCAGTGGCTTGCAAAGGTAAAGGTGGTAAGAAAGGCAGAGGCAGATAGAGAGGCGGTGATCTAGATATCTCCCTTCGAGGCGCAGGGGTATGCGTCTTCTTTTTATGCTCCGAAATGAGGGTAAACTACAAATTTAACGCAATGGCCTGGGCTAAATGCATGGGCTGGGGCAGAAAGGATGTAGGAAGTGAGAAAGAAAAGATTGTTTGGATATTGTATCATGCCGTTAGATTTACAGCACTTTGCGGATTCCGGAGACGGCGCTGGGACCGATGGAGGGAATGGCGGCGGAGCAGGAGAAGGAAGTACGGACGGTCAGAAAACTGGTGATGAAGGGAATGAACCTCCGACATTCGATGATCTGCTGCGTAATGGACATCAGGCGGAGTTTGACCGCCGGGTACAGAAAGCGATTGATACAGCTGTAACAAATGCACAGCAGAAGTGGCAGGCACTTACGGATGATAAACTGTCAGAGGCAGAGAAACTGGCTAAGATGAACAAAGAAGAGAAGGCCCAGTACCTGCAGCAGAAGCAGGAAAAGGAGCTTGCAGCAAGAGAAGCGGCCGTAACCAGAAAAGAACTGATGGCAGAGGCGAAGGGGACTCTTGCAGAGAAGAAGCTGCCTGTGGGGCTTGCAGAGGTACTGAATTATACGGACGCAGATTCCTGTAACAAATCCATTGCTGCAGTGGAAAAAGCTTTCCAGGAGGCTGTAGAGGCAGGTGTGCAGGAACGGCTAAAAGGCGGAACCCCTCCGACAAAACCACCATCTGCGGATGACACGGATCTGACAAAACAGGTAGAAGCTCTTATGATGGGAGCACAATAAGAAAGGAAAGGTGATATAAATGCCAATTAACACATTAGCAACAGCAACCTTATTTCAGAATACACTGGATAAAGTAGCGATTAAAGAAGCAGTAACTGGCTGGATGGATGCAAATGCCGGACAGGTACTTTATAACGGCGGTGCGGAAGTAAAGATTCCGAAGATGTCCGTTCAGGGACTTGGAGATTATGACCGGGATAACGGATATCAGCAGGGCGGCGTAACACTGGAATATGAAACCAGAAAAATGACGCAGGACAGAGGTCGTAAGTTCCAGTTGGATCCGATCGATATCAATGAAAATAATTTTGTAACGACAGCGGCAGCAGTGATGGGAGAATTCCAGCGCATGTTTGTAGTACCGGAGATCGATGCTTACCGGATTTCAAAAATTGCAACCGAAGCAATTACGGCGAAAAAGGCAGGAATGGTTTCTTACGGTTATACACCGGGGGAAACTGGAACATCTGCACTCAGAAAGATTAAAGAAGGAATCAAGGCTATCCGGGAGCTGTACAATGGCCCGTTAGTGATTCATGCCACACCTGACATGATCATGGAGTTGGAAATGGAGATGGCTGGAAAGATTACAAATACTACATTCTCCAAAGGCGGGATTGACACGCAGGTGCCTGCTGTGGATGGAGTGCCGATCATCTCCACACCTTCTAACCGGATGTATACCGCCATCACGATTTATGATGGAAAGTCTGCTGGTCAGGAGCAGGGTGGATATGTAAAGGGAACAACGGCGAAGGAAATCAACTTTTTCATCTGTCCACGTACTACGCCGATTGCGATTACAAAGCAGGACATTATGAGAATCTTTGACCCGACCATTAACCAGAAGCTGAATGCATGGCAGATGGATTACAGAAGGTTCCATGATATCTGGGTTCTGGACAACAAACTGGATTCCATTTATTTGAGTATTAAAGATGCTGAGAATGCAGGATCATAAGGAAGGAGCAGAGAGGAATGTTACTGAAAAGAGACAATGTAGAGCGTCTGGCCGAGGGAATCCAGGCAGACAGATTAAAGGCTCAGGGTTTCAAATCAATTGAGTCTGTAGCCTGTGATTCTCCTTCTGACGTCGCGATGGACATCATAAATATGAACGTAACGCAGTTAAAAGCACTGGCGAAAGAAAAGGGGATTCAGGGGGCAAAATCTCTCAATAAGGAGGAGCTGCGGACTGTATTGAAGGATGTGGTCTAAGTGACTGACATTGAAAAATTGAAGAAACTGACCGGAGAGAGCGATGAGGAGTTGCTCTCTCTTTTACTGGAAGAAGCCGAAGCATTCGTGCTGTCTTATACCAACCGGACAAGAATTGTAACAGGTCTGGAGAAGTCAGTCAGAGACTTGGCGGTCATTGCTCTGAACCGTATGGGGACAGAAGGAGAATCATCCCGAAGTGAAGCGGGAGAATCATACAATTTTAATGATGCCCCTAAACAGATTTATGATGTCCTGAATCGATACCGTCTTGCAAGGATAGGGGGAAAAGCCCATGAGACTAAAGCGAAGCAGAATTGAGACCCATTATATACGTTCGCGTATTACTGGAAAAGACGGTGAGGGTGGAACGTATGAAGAATATGAGACAGCCCGCTTATTTCAGGGCGAAGTCTGGCCAGCGTCTGGGAAAGTGCAGGCAGAGATGTATGGGCAGCGGTTATCATATATCCGAAATGTGAAGGTGATTGGTAACTATGTTATTACTACAGATCGGAAAGGGAAGGTGCACTATGTATTTCCGGATGGCCTGGATGTGACGGAATCAGATGGGCTGTGTCTGTATGTAGCTGGAGACAGCAGTCCGGATTACAAGGTATTATCTATTAAGCCATACCGACCGCTCAGATTGGAGGCCGAGAAAATATGATACTTGGGGTAAACAATCTCAATAAGCATTTTGAAAATCTGTCAAAGGTGGAGTTAAAAAGTGGTATCAGCAGAGGAATTACTCTTGTGCAGGAAACTGCGAAAGCATATTGCCCAGTGTATGACAAAGAGCTGAGTAGCAAGATCCTAATAGAAGTCAAAGAAGAAGGTGAGGTCGTCCGTGGGACCTGCTGGCCGGAAGCAGCGCATGGTATATATGTTGAACTGGGTACTGGTCCGAAAGGTCAAGCAAACCATGCAGGAATCTCCCCAGATGTTGATGTGGCGTATACACAGTCCCCCTGGTGGATTCACGAAGGACCTGGTGAAAATGAAATTGACCGGGAGACAGCGGAACATTATCACTTTTTCCACATAGATACTCCACAAGGACGATTTTATCAGTGTACTGGACAGGCGGCGCATCCGTATTTGTATCCGGCATTGAAAGATAACGAGGACAATATTCTTAATATTTTGAAAAAGGAGATAAAAAGGCAGCTATGAAAAATGTAAAAGATCAAGTATTTGAAGCCTTGAATGCAGTATTTGAAAATGTGTCAGATCAGTATCCGAAGGACTGGGCCGATCTTCCAGCTCTCCAATATGCAGAAGAAGAGAATCGGGTACATGAGCATACAGATGAAGGCGAGTGTAAATCGTATGTCAGGTATCGGGTGGATATCTGGCATAACAGATCTACATCAGAGGCAGCTCTGAAAGTGGATGAGGCGCTATCTGCATTGGGACTCGTCCGTACAGCCTGCCAGGATGTGCCGGATCCGTCAGGGTTGAAGCATAAAATGATGAGATACGAAGCAATTATTGATATGGAAAATGATTTTGTCTATTGGACAGATTAGAAAGGGAGCGTGAGCAAATGTTAGCAAACGGTGCAAAGTTAGGATATAAAGAAACATCCGGATCAACATTTACAGATCTTCCGGGACTGAAAGAAATCCCGGATATGGGAGTAGAGCCGGAGAAGGTGGATAATACATGCCTTACAGATCCACATAAAAAATATGAACAGGGAATCGGTGACCTGCCGGAAATGACATACAAATTCAAGTATGACAATTCAAAGGCAGATTCTCCATACAGGGCTATGCGTAAGGCACAGGAAGATGGAAAGGTACTTACATTCCAGGAGACCCTAAAAGATGGTACAACAACGGAATATGAGGCACAGGTAACTGTAAAGCGTACTGGCGGCGGAGTCAATGGCGTAATTGATTTTGAGCTGACCATGATGGTACAGAGTGATCTGAAATATACGGACCCTGGAAATACAGAACAGAGCAGCAACTAAAAATTACGGAGGTAGAAGATGAGCAATTTAGGCGGATTAGATGAGGATATGGTTCAGGAGAACCAGGAAGATAAGGTTGTGGATATTACAGCGTCAAGACCGAAAAGGCGCCCATTCCATTACTGGACGGTAGGAGAGCGTGATTATAAATTAAAGCTGACCACATCGATGATTGAGAAACTTGAAAATAAGTACAGGACCAATATTGTGAACCTGGTGGGCGGAGATGGTATCCCTCCTCTGTCTGTAATGCTGACGATTATCCAGGCAGCGATGGCTCCATGGGAACATAAGGTATCCTATCAGGATGTGAAGAAAATGTACGATACATGGTCAGAAAATGGCGGGAACCAGATGGAATTCTTCACTGGAGTATTGATGCCCACTCTTGCGGTATCCGGTTTTTTTACAGACAAGCAGGCGGAGTCGATGCTGGAAAGCATGAAGGACATGGACGATCTGCTGTAACAGACGATAGTATCTCAGGCTTGTACTGGCGGGCAATAGAATGCGGGATACCTCCGGAGAAGTTCTGGGGGTACTCTCCTTTGGAAATCTCGGATCTCATTGAAAGCTATTATCGTGAAAAGTGTAAGAACCTGAAACAGGAGATCATGATGGGATTCATTCTGGCAGAGACACAGGCACGATATATTTTAACAGATGAAAAGCAGGATATTCCACATCCATGGGAATATTATCCAGAACTGTTCGGAGAAGAAAAAGAACAGCACAACAGACAGCAGGAAGTCAATAGGCTGGAAAGTTACAAAGAAGCCAGACGATCCTATATTACAGAGTTTAATAAACGCAGGCAGCAGGGACAGTGATCTCTGCCATTTTTTTTTAGAAAGGAGGTGAAAATCTAATGGGGGAGACTTTGGAAAAATTGAAAGTCGTGATCGAAGGATCAACAAATCCATACAAGAAGGCCATTAGTGAAGCAAAGTCAGAGACAAAGAAAATGACAGAGTCGATTAATGCCGAGATGAAACGTATAAAGGCTCCGATGGAAGGTGCGGGTGTAGACAAATCAATAAAGAATGTCAACAACATTACCAACAGTGTGAAAGGATTTATCAAAGAGGCTCAGCTGGCAGCTGGTTTAAAGGTATATACAGAAGATTACCTCAGACTGGAACGCGATATATCAAATACTGAAAAAGAAATTACAAAATTAAATCAGCAGATGGATAAGATGGACGAAAGTAAACGTTTTGTACCAACGCAGGAATTCAAGGACCTGGAAAAAAATATCAAGTCCTCAGAGACCACACTGGACGCTCTGTTACAGAAAAAAGAAAAGATGGAGTCATCCGGAAAAGATATGACTGTGACGGATGATTACAAAGAAGTTGGAGCACATTTGGAAGATGCAAAGCAGCGCCTGAATGCTCTGATTGCAAAGCAAAAAGAGTGGAACAGCATCGGTATAGAGAGTGGTGACAGCCTTGCTATGAACGAATTGTTGGAGAGTATTCAGGAAACCGAGGAAGAAGTGACATACTTAAAGGGTGAGCTTGCAGATCTTGAAAGCAATCATCAGGCGAGAATTCCTACGAATGAATTCAGTCAGCTGAAAGAGGAAATAGAGGAAACTGAAAATCAACTGAAAAGTTATCAAGAACAGCGGTCCCAGATGATTTCAGATGGAACGGATCAGAAAGAAACAGAATCATGGCAGAAAATTGCACAGAACATCATGGGTGCAGAACAGCGTCTGAATGAGTACATAGCCAGGAAAAATCACCTGGAGAACGCAGGAGAAGATGTTCGGTTTAATGGCGGGCTGAAAAGCAGCAGTTTTGGTTCAACAGCAGAAGCGGTTTCAAATCATGGTATTGAAATGGTAAAAGAGTCTATAAAGCAGATGAATGAAGCTCTGTCAGAGTCAATTAGAAAGATTCCTGTCTTTGGACGAGTTGCTTCGGAGACAGCATTCATTGCATCCAAGGCATTTGGCGGACTAAGGAATGTGTTCGAAAGAGTATCGCCTGCGATTAAGAAAGCAGGAGGGGCAGCGGCGTCACTGATCAAGCGGTTTTCATCAGGGATTCCTGTAATAAAAGGTTTTACAGGAGCAGTAAAAAAGAACGGGAATGCATTTGGCGGTGGACTTTTTAATATCCTGAAATATACCCTGGGTATTCGTAGTTTATTTGTATTGGCAAACCGGCTGCGAAGTGCTTTAGTAGAAGGTTTTAAGAACTTGGCGCAATACAGTGGGACAACAAATGCAAGTTTGTCTATGCTGATGTCAAGCCTTACACAGTTAAAAAATAGTTTCGCTACAGCGTTCGCTCCAATCCTAAATGTCATTGCTCCGATCCTGAATTTTCTCATCCAGAAGATTTCACAGGCTGTAACGGCTATCGGTATGTTGTTTGCTACACTGACCGGACAGTCATCTTTTATTAAAGCAAAAAAGGTCAATCAGGATTATGCAGCCAGTTTAAACAATAACGCTGCTGGTGCAAACAAGGCCAATGAAGCCAATAAGAAACTTCAAAGAACCATACTGGGATTTGACCAGATCAACAAATTGGATGATCATTCAGATACCGGGGGAGCTGATGGCGGCGCTGGTGGCGGAGGCGGCGGACTATCACCTGCTGACATGTTCGAGGAAGTTTCCATTCCTAATAAGATTAAAGCATTTGCGGATAAACTGAAAGAGGCATGGAGAAAAGCGGATTTTACAGAAATCGGACAGATCGTTGGGAACAAGCTGAATGAAGCTATGCAGAAAATTCCCTGGGATAAGATCAGAGAGACTTCAAGCCGGATCGCAAAGTCAATTGCTACATTCCTGAATGGATTTATTGATGCAACAGACTGGAAATTAGTGGGGAGCACGCTTGGAAATGGTATAAATACGGTATTAGATTTTGCTTATACCTTTGTAACAACATTTAATTGGAAAAAGTTTGGACGGGCTATTTCAGATTTTATCAATGGTGCTGTACGTACAATCGAATGGTCAAGAATTGGCACAACGATATCTGATAGCGTGAAAGGTATATTAGATCTCTTTATTTCGGCAATTAGGGGCACGGATTGGAAAAAAATTGGAGATTCTCTTGGAACTTTGCTAGCTAATATAGATTGGAAGGGCATAATAACAAAGGCTCTTACTCTTCTGATGAGTTTGCCAAAAGCTATATTCGATATGATATCCGGAGCTATTTCAGCTGTAGATTGGGGACAGCTGGTTAAGGATATTGCTGGAGGTATTGGCAATTTCCTTGTGAACTTTGATTGGGCCGGAACGTTCAAGAGTGCAGGTGAGCTTGTAGGTGAAGCATTTAAGGCTCTTTTTGATGTTGGAAAAGTTATCGGTGATGCTATTTCAGAGGCAGTTGCTACAGCAAAGGAATATTTTCAAGAGAAAATAGAAGAATGTGGTGGCAGTATAGTTCGTGGAATCTTAAAGGGAATAGTCGATGGTCTCGCGGGCATTGGTCAGTGGATTATTGATAATATTTTCACTCCATTTATTGATGGATTCAAAGAAGCATTTGGAATTCACAGTCCCTCAACAGTAATGGCAGAGCAGGGAGCATATATAATAGAGGGTCTGTTGAAAGGGCTTATTGGCAATGTTAAATCTGTAATTACCTGGTTCACGAAATTGCCGGGAAGGATAAAAACAGCTCTAGGGAATGCAAAGGAGTGGCTGGTTGAAAAAGGAAAGGATGCAATTGAAGGGATTAAAAACGGATATGACGCAGTAAAGGACAGCAAGTTATTCTCCAAATTTCGAAAGCTGAAAGAGGATGCATTTTCATCGGTCGGAGATATTGCCGGAAAGGTAAAGTCAAAAGGCACAGATATTATCAACGGTGTTAAGCAGGGATATGAGAACAGTAAGCAAAGCGGCCTTCTGTCAAAGGTTGCCACATTGAAGGAAAATGTGTTTTCTTCTATCGGGGATGTAGCGAAGCATGTTAAAGCAAAAGGTGTTGACATTTCTTCGGGGATCAAATCAGGATATGAAGGCAGCAAAAGCATGATCAGATCAGCTGTGTCAGGTATTCCTAATTTGATTTCTTCCGGTATCGGAAGTCTTTGGAATGTAGGTAAAAATGCTATAAGTTCTTTTGCAAGGGGCTTTTCATCAATACATATACCCATGCCACATATCGGATGGGATTGGAACCAATTTCATCTCGGCAGCCTTTCGTTTAGCGTACCAAGCTTTAATTTGAGCTGGTATGCAAAAGGCGGATTCCCAGAAGCCGGGGAGATGTTCATGGCACGCGAGAACGGCCCTGAGCTTGTAGGACGTATGGGAAGAAGATCAGCTGTTGCGAATAATGACCAGATCATAGAAGGAATCAAGTCGGGCGTTTATGATGCTGTGGTGGAGGCAATGATGATGTTCCAGGGAAGTGGATCGGGAAATGATAAGGAGCCAGTGATAGAGCTGACAATTATTGCCGACTCGGAGTCTCTTTACAAATTTGTACGAAAAGGAAAAGAAAAGGCTGACAGAAGATTTGAAGCTGTGGTTACAGTGTAGGAGGTGATGGGATAAAATGTCAATGATTTTAGTGGACGGATCCGAAATAAAGGATCCGTCTGTTTTTGAATGGGGATTGCAGGATATATCAGCCTCAGATGCAGGAAGAACCGATGACACAATCATGCATAAGAATCGTCTTGGCCAGAAACGAAAGCTAAAGATGGCATGGAATAATCCGACACCCAGTGAGGCAGCAACTATACTCCAGGCATTTGATCCGGAATATATTATGGTGACTTATCCGGATGCAAAAAGTGGATTAACAGAAACAAGAGAATTTTATACGGGTGACAAGTCTGCTCCCATGCGTGCTTGGACTGCACGATATAAGCGATATATTCAGGTGACATTCGATATTATAGAAAGGTGATGGCATATGATCAACACAACAACAGAATTTAAAAAGGCGTTAGAAAAAAATAGTGTGTGCACAAAGAAAGCCACTATCCTTCTCAAAAATGGAACATTATTGAATGTTGATGACAGCAAAATTTCCCAGGGCGGATTGAAAATTGATGATGGAATATCGAATCAGAAGTTTGATGTCGGCACTGCCGTTGTCAATAAACTGACTCTGAATTTAAACAACAGATATGATGACTTCTCGGGCTATGATTTTACTAATGCGGTGGTTACTGTCTGGGTAGGAAAGCAATTGACAGACAGAATCGAATGGTTGAAAAAGGGCGTATTTAACACGGATGACCCGACTTCTACTCCGGCCATTTTGACATTGGAATGTCTGGACAATATGTCCAAGTTTGATACAGCCTACGATGGTGGCATCAGCTTCCCAGCTACGCTCCAGGCGCTTGTGCAGCACTGCTGTACCCAGTGCGGAGTATTACTGGCAGACGGACAGTTCCCGAATTACAATTACCGGATCGAGAGAGATCCATTCGGGGATAATAGCATTACCTATCGGGCAATCATTGCGTACTGCGTGCTTCTGGCCGGATGCTATGCCCGGTGTAACACAGACGGGCGGCTGGAGTTTAAGTGGTACGATACGGCTGCCTTTGATGGTTTGATAGACGGAGGTGTATTTGACAAGACCGATGCCGACTATTACCAGACGGGAGATAATCTGGATGGTGGAAATTTTACGAATTACAGTAGTGGTGACAGTGCAGATGGTGGTACATTTACGGAGGCACTGCCATACCACCATATCTACAGTTTTAGCAGCCTCTCTGTATCCACAGAGGATGTAGTGATAACCGGCATCCGGGTGACCGCCGTCGACTCTGAGGACAGCACCGGAAAGAAAGTTGAGGGCGAGACTTATCTGTGCGGAGTTGATGGATACATTCTGGATGTGTCAGGTAACCCCCTGATCGAGGCTGGGAAAGCCAAAATAGTTGCAGAATATCTGGCATCCAGGATCGTGGGAATGCGGTTCCGTCCATTTACGGCCAGCGCAATCGGAGATCCGAGCTGGGAGGCAGGTGACGCGGTAGTAATTACGGACCGCAAGGGAAACAGCTATAAAACCTATCTCACAAATGTTACTTACAGCACTGGGGGATATGCCTCTATCAGCTGCGACGCGGATCCGCCTGCCCGGCATAGTGCCGATCGGTATGCAGAGATTAACAAGATTGTGGCGGATATCAAAAAGGATAATCAGCAGAAGCTCTCTGAGTATGCTCAGTATCTGGATCAGATGAACCAATTGGCCGTGAATGCTATGGGATATTATGAAACCGTGGATACACAGGATGACGGCAGTACTGTTACATACATGCATGATAAACCGAAACTATCAGAAAGTACCATAGTGTACAAGCAGTCTATAGATGGTTTCTTCTGGTCACAGGACGGCGGGAAGACATGGAACGGCGGTATTGATAAAAGTGGAAATGCGGTTATGAATGTAATCGCGGCCATGGGACTCCGTGCGGACTGGATCGACTCCGGCCGCATCCAGGTAAAAGACGATGACGGAAATATCATTTTTCTGGTGGATATGGACACTAAGAAAATTATCATTGCCGGTGACTCCGTGATGATTGGCGGACAGAATGCAGTAGAGGCCCTGGATGAGGTCAGAAAAGAAGCAAAAAATGCAAGGGCTCTGCAGATATCCTTGACGAATGATTACCAGGGGATCCCGACGGATGAGAAGGGACATTACAGTACCATAGACGCGGGCACTAAAGTAAGCGTGTTGTATGGACACATGGATGTAAGCGCTGACTGTTCATATACTCTGTCAGAAAGCGCAGGCATAGCGGGGATATGGGACAAGGCAGCGAGAACCTATACTGTAACTGGTCTGTCGACTGATAACGGGTGGGTTGATATTACAGTAGCCTATCTGAGCACGTTCACTGTGACAAAGAGATTCAGTGTCTCAAAGATCAAAAACGGCGCTCCCGGCGACAGCCCTAAACTATGTGCCATCACCGGGGGACAGGTTATAAAGTATGAGTCTGGCAGCAGTGCACCGGTTCCGGAGAGTCTGACTCTGACAGCCGAATACCAGAATACCACACATGGAAAATGGCAGTATCGGAACGCCTCAGGAGTATGGACTGATTTTGTGCCGGTGCAAACAAAGACTGCGATCACAATACCAGAGGACTCTTCGGCCTGGGTAGGAAGTACGGCCGTGCTTCGAGCCGTTGATACAACGCAGACAGCAATGGATACTATTACGCTGGCGAAGCTGCGCGATGGGGAGAAAGGTGATGCAGGAACAACTGGGACAGGTTATACGGTCCTGTTGAGCAATGAGTCCTATGTCTTTGCAGGCAATGTAACCGCGGCGATTGCGGGTAGTACTTCCACAGATGTGACCGCATTTAAAAATACAGTCCAGATAGCTGCTACAGTAACAAAGATTGGCAACACCACAGTATCCGGAAATGCAACGGGGGTTGCAACTGGATTCAATGGCCTGACAGCGGCAGTGACAGGAAATGGCACGACTGCATGTAAAATCTCATTTACAGCAACCAGTAGTCTTACAACGAAGAATGGCAGTGTGCCTTTAACAATAACAGTAGATGGGAAAACATACACAAAGTATTTTTCCTTCTCCTTGTCGCTTAAGGGCGATTCAGGAGCTGCCGGAAGAACTTACTTTATCGAACCATCCACGGATATCCTGAAACGGTCTCAGGATAACTCGATCAATCCAAATTTTGTACAGTTTAACTCCTATTACCGGGATGGGTCCAGTGCCACACGGACGGCATACGCAGGGCGGTGGATCATTGAGGAGACAACGGACGGCAACACCTGGACCACTATTTACACATCATCTGCAAATGAAAGTTCTGTAAAACACTACCTGTATTCCATGCTGGCCAATGCGAGTGGAAATGCCCTGGCCAATGCGAACGGAGATACAGTTGGTATTCCCAGAGATGTGGTCCTGATAAGGGCGAAACTATATGCAGCAGGCGAGACAACCAATCTTATGGATATGCAGGGCGTAGCAGTTGTTACGGACATAGATGCATTAACCCATGAAGAAATATTCAATCTGCTGACCAAGAATGGGGAAGTAAAGGGAATTTATAAGGAAGGGAACCAGCTGTATATATCGTTCACTTATGCAAAGGGAGGAACCTTAGTCTTAGGTGGTGCAAATAACGGGAATGGCGTAGTTAATATATATGATAATTCCGGAAATAGCATTGGTACAATAGATAATTCAGGAACATCTTTAACTGGAAATTTCAAAAGTCTGCATAAATATTTTCAGTATATTATAGAGACTCAGATCGCTAATGGAACTTTTTCAATGGCACGAAGCGGAACAGAATTTTTAAATATTTCTGTTAGCGGAATTAAATATTCTGATCTAACATTAGGGGATATGGTAAATATAGGAGCTTCCGGATGCAGGTTTAAAAATTTAATAGTATCCGGTGGTGGGGCAAGTATATCTGGTGCAACCTATATTAATGGGAATCTAGTTGTAGCGTCGGGGTACAGTAAAAATAAGATGGCAGATACAAAGGATTATGGGGATCGACTACTGTACTGTTATGAGACAGCCTCACCTTTGTTTGGAGATGTGGGGCAGGGGATGACTGATGAAAATGGTGAATGTTATGTATTTATAGATGACATATTCACCGAGACTGTGTCTTTGGACAGAAACTATCAAGTGTTTTTGCAGAAGGAAGAGTCGGGAGATTTATGGGTTAGCTTCAAAAGGGAAGATTTCTTTCTTGTAAAGGGAAGTCCTAATTTAAAATTTGCATGGGAGCTCAAAGCACGACAGAAAAAATGGGAAAGCGAAAGGCTGGAGATATTTGACAAGACGGAAAAAAGAGATGAAGAGGTGGATTACGAAGAAATGGCAGCAAATATGGTGGCCAGTTTTTATGAAGGATTGGAGGTTATTTTATAATGAAAGTATTAACAAGTTTTACACACTTTAAGACCGGGGAGGGCGACAGAATTTCGTATACTTACTCCGAAGTCGATGGTGATGGTAATGTATTGAGTCAACAGAATAAAGGGAATTTTATAATGCTTGATGATCAATTGAAAGATTGCGTAGAAACAATCAGCAGATTTATAAAAGAAAATAAACTGGGGGGCGAATAATATGGGATTTTCAGGAATTGTAAAACTGCTCGGGGATCTTGCAGAGCAGGCAACAATATCAGATAATGAGTATCTGGCGGTAGGGAATACTGATTTGAAGAAAATTAAGTTCAGCAATTTTATTACACTGCTCAAAGATAAGCTGGGGATTAATACGCTAAACTCCACTTTAGCAG
>CABTYO010000033.1 GCA_902489075.1 uncultured Faecalicatena sp.
AAGAAGGCAGCCAATAAGGAACTCGAAGGGCAGATGAATATTGAAGACTTTTTAGATAACTAAACTGACATTTAAAGAAGGTGCAAAATGGAAAGATTAACAGATCATGGATATATACCAGAAAGAGTTGTTGCCAATATGGCCGTTCCACAACTTTCTGAAATTTATAAAAAACTTTGCGAGTACGAGGATACCGGCATGACTCCAGAACAGGTGCAAGGACTGTTAGACAGGGAGATGACAGTTACCCCATATCACGAATATGATGACAGTTGTATCTGCCCTGGATGTGGGAAGGAAATCGAAGATTACGATGTTACCAAAATAAGATTCTGTCCTGAGTGCGGACAGAAATGGAAGTGGGATTAAATATATTGTTTTAGGCAATAAATTAGAGCATTTTCCTGACTTCAGGAAAGTGGTAGATGATTTGCCAATGATGGCAAAATATATCCTGGAAGTAGAGAGCCAGGATACAAATTATAGGTAATGGGTGAGTGAACTTTTTAAAATTACATAAAAAAACAGGTAACGGACTGTATTCTTTGGCGAGAATTCCGTTACCCATTCACCTAAGAAGATTGTACCATAGTAATTCTTCTTAGGCAATACAAAGGAGGAAAATACTATGCGTACACAGAAGGAAATTTTAAGGGACAATGTATTAACGGCTATGAAGCCGTATTTAGATGCTGTAGCAATGGATATGCTTAACCAGGTAATGGTGCAGGTATTATTTAACGTAAACGTCGTTGAGATGGGAGAAACCCTTCCGGCAACCAGGGAGAACACGAATGAATACATAATGGAGCTATTTTGTGCAAAGAAAGCACCAAAACTCAGCCAGGAAACAGCGAGGTATTATATTCGCAGTATGAAGAATTTTATGGCAACTATTAATAAGAGCCTGCTGGACGTAACTGATATGGATATAGAATATTATCTGCAGCAATACGCCCGGAAGGGCAATAAGACGGTTACGGTCAACAACGAACGACGGGTGATTTCTGCGTTCTTTACCTGGATGCGTAAATCGCACCTAGTGAACGAAAACCCGGCTGAAAGCATTGAAAAGTATGCGGAGGTTGAGATGCCGATTGATCACATGGAAGATTTTGAAATGGAAGCATTGAGGGATGCTTGTAAGGTCCAAACAGTTAACAAGGTAACACAGATGGAAGAGTACAGGGAATGTTTACGTGACCGCGCACTTATCGAGTTCCTGCGGTCCACAGCGGTTAGAATCGGGGAGTGTACGTCTGTTAACATCCAGGATATTAACTGGGAGACTGGGGACATTTTGATTTATGGACAAAAGGGACGGGCATATAGGACCGTGTGTCTTGATGATACCGCCAGATTCCATTTGCGTAAGTACATAGATAGCCGAAATGACAACGATCCGGCATTATTTGTACAGCTAAAGGCTCCACATACAAGGATGCAGCGCAGCGGACTCCGGGCGGCGATTAAAAAGATTGCAGAGAGGTCTATACTTACACGAAATGTATATCCTCACTTATTCCGCAAGACGACGGCCACAAATATGGCACGTCGGGGGTGTCCAGGAGAATTGATTGCAATGTACCTGGGACACAAGAGCACAGCAGTAACCAATAAACATTATGCATACAGAAGCCCGGAGCAGGTTAAGGCGGCGTTTATGCAATATGGCGCAGCCTAGAGAGCAGGAGGAATGTAATTGATTAATAAAAAAGTTCTTAGGGACTATATAGACGCATGTGCGTTTATTAAAGAGACAGATGCGGAAATAAAGAGATTGGAGAGTAAAAAGAGAATTGTACAAGACAAAGTAAAAGGCAGTAACCCTGAATGGCCATATGAACCAAGATCATTTAATCTCGGAGGAACCATAGAGACGATCGGAAATGCAGGGGCATTGTCTCGTGAAAGGCAAATAAAAGAAAACCAGGTTAAGGTAGCCATGGAATTAAAAGCCCAAGTAGAGGAGTGGCTGCCTACAATACCATTCCGTATGCAAAGAATTATAGAGTATAAAGTATTTAATGAATTGACATGGGATGATGTGGCTAAATTGATGGGAAGGAAATGCACAGCAAATAGTGTCCGCATGGAGTTTAAAAGATTTATGGAAGAAAAGTAAAGTTTGTTCGTTTTGTTCACACTGTTCGATTGAAGTTTGATATAGTATAAACTGAAATTGATGGGTGAATTAGTGCATCATTCATTAGAAACAAACGTCCTGCGTGAAAGCGAAGGACGTTTTTTACTGCCAAAAATGGGGGCGTTACAATGACGGAGCATGATATAGCATATGTAAAACAATGCATACAAGAAGATATGCACAGATTTTATGTATGGAGTAAATGGAAAGCAATTCGGGCAGCAGTGCTTGAGATGGATAAGAATGAGTGTCAGATGTGCAAGTCACGAGGACAATATACCAGAGCTACAACCGTACATCATGTAAACTATGTTAAAAGACACCCAGACAAAGCATTAGAAATTTGGTACACATTCAGAGGTCAGACAAAACGAAATCTAATAAGCCTATGTCATAACTGCCATGAAGAAATTCATGGGTATCGCAAGAAAGAAAAGAAGAAACCACTGACAGAGGAGAGATGGGAATAAAAATACAGCAGGCATTATTGAAGCGGAGGGGATACCCCCCGGTCGAAAAAAACGAAGATTAATTCCGGACATAAGAGACCGGTGTGTGTTCCCGACAAAAGAGATTTCCCTCGCGCATGTGATAGGGGGGTGGTGGTATGCCAAGAAGGACTAAGCGCGAAATACTCAGAGGAGAGATTAAGGAAGATCTGCTTGAGCAGATGGCAAGAAATGGAACAGAAGGAAAATACTATACGGATCTGGTAGATAAGTATATGGATTTCTGGGATATGGAAAATGCATTGATTGATGATATTAAAAAGCGTGGAGTGGTTACTGAGTATGATAACGGCGGCGGACAGAAGGGGAAAAAGAAGAATGATTCTATAGATCAGCGAATTAAGGTGAATGCACAAATGCTGAAAATACTGGACAGCTTAGGCATTAAGCCAAATACATCAGACAGCGGTGATGACTATGAATTGTAAAATTGACCACAATATTCAAGAGTGGATTGATATTGTAGAGAATGGCACATATGCAGTATGCGAAGAACAGGAGCTTCTTATAGATCATATAAAGTGGTGTTTTGAGAATGAGGATATTTACATAGATGGGGAACAGTTGGAAAACTATCTTGGATTAGCAAAATATTTCCCGTTTAAGCAGGTATTCCCATGGCAAAAGTTTGTAATCGGTCTGCATGATTGCACATACTGGAAAAAGACTGGACTCCCCCGATGGCCGGACCTCTTCTGCATGATTGGAAGAGGTGCTGGGAAAGATGGAACAATAGCACTTGAGTCTGTTTGCCTTATGTCACCATACAATGGAATAAGGGAATATGATGTAGATATTTGTGCAAATAATGAAGAACAGGCAATGAGACCTGTATATGATGTAATTAACGCATTTGAAAGACCGGAAGAAAGAAAAAAGCTGAAACATTTTTTCTATTGGACAAAGGAACAGGTAAAGTCGCTAAAGACTAAATCTATTATGAAGGGAAGGACAAACAGTCCGAAAGGAAAGGATGGTCTGCGGTCAGGTATTTGCATCTTTAACGAAATACATCAGTATGAAGATTATAGAAATATCAATGTCTTTACGACCGGACTTGGAAAGAAAGAGCATCCAAGGAGATCATATTACACAACAAATGGAGATGTACGTGAGGGACCACTAGATGATCTGTTAGAAACATCCGAGGGAATTTTGAGACGCGAGGAACCGGATAACGGGTTATTGCCATTCATTTGCAAATTGAATAGTAAAGAGGATGTGGAAAATGAGGATAACTGGCCAATGGCCAACCCATCACTACCATATCTCCCGAACCTCATGGAAGAAATCAGAAAAGAGTATAGAGATTGGAAGAAAAATCCCCGGAGACTTCCGGCATTTATGACAAAAAGGATGAACATTCCAGAAAATGCTTCTGAAATGAGCGTGACAGACTGGGAGAACATAGCAGCAACAAATATTATACTACCTGATTTGCGGAGATGGAGCTGCGTATGTGGATTAGATTATACGAAACTGACAGATTGGGCCTCTGTAGATCTGCATTTCCGTGATGGAGATATGCGTTATGATATCAATCATTCATGGATGTGTCTACAGTCAAAGGATATCGAAAGAATAAAAGCACCGTGGAAGGCGTGGGCAGATACAGGAAGGCTGACACTTATTGATGATGTGGAAATTCACCCTTCGGTAATTACTGATTATATTCAAGAAGCAAAAAGGGAGTATAGCATAAAGATGCTGGCTTTGGACGATTTCAGATTCGCATTGATCGGAAAATATCTCCAGGAAATTGGATTTGATATGAAACTAAATAAAAACCTAAAATTGATAAGACCTTCTGACATAATGAGAATTGCACCATTAATAGACAGTTGTTTTGTAAATAACTGGCTGGCATGGGGAGACGCTCCAGAGCTTAGATGGGCTACAAACAATGCAAAACTGATTAGACATGGAAAAAATCCTGGAAAAGAGGATGATGCAGATATGGGGAATTATGTTTATGGAAAAATTGAGGGGAAGAGCCGGAAGACAGACCCGTTTATGGCTTTTGTGGCAGCAATGACGGTAGAGGATATTCTGCCGCAGAAGCGTGCAAGGCCAACTCCAAAAACCAGGGTATTTACATATTAAGGGGGGCGTAAGATGGGAATTAAAGATTGGCTTATAAAGAAATTGGGAGGGGGAGGTACTTATGTAAGTGTTAATGATATTACAGAGGATAAAGATGTACAAAATGCAATATATGAGGCTTATCTGCGGGAACTGGCATTCTGGACATGTGTAAATAAGATCGCAAATGCTGTCAGCAAGTGCGAATTCAGGACTTATTTAAGAAACAAGGAAGACAAGGGGAAGGAATACTACCTGTGGAACTATGAACCAAATCCAAATCAGAATGCTACGGCTTTCCTGAATAAATTAATCGGGAAATTATATAGAACAAATGAATGCCTTGTAGTTGAGGTTAACAGGCATATTTATGTAGCAGACAGTTACGGTAAGGAAGTTCTGGCACTTAGGGATTATAAATTTAGTGAGATCACATTTGATGGATATCAGCTTAAAGAGACGCTGGAGATGTCAGATGTGCTTTTTTTTGAATTGAATTCCAGTGATATGAGAAAGCTCGTGAATGGAATGTACGACACGTACTCTAAGTTGATTGTTTATGCTCAGAATGCCTATAAAAAATCTAGGGGACATAAAGGGATACTTAATATTGATGCAATAGCACAAGAGAGCGAGAATTTCAGCGAAACATTCGATGAGCTTATGAGCACACATTTTAAGAATTTCTTTGACAAGGAAAATGCGGTGCTGCCGCTGTTTAATGGGTACGGATATCAGGATATATCACAGAATTCGAAGACCTATTCAACAGAATCAACAAGAGATATAAAAGCACTGGCAGATGATATCTTTGAATTTACTGCCCGTGCTTTTTCATTTCCACCAAGTCTTGCAAAAGGGGACGTACAGGATACTGGAAAAGCAATCGATGAACTTCTTACTTTTGTGGTTGATCCACTTGTAAAGATGCTGCAGCAGGAAATTAACAGAAAACGGAATGGATATGAAGGCTTCCGGCAGGGAAACTACATGAAGATAGAGACTCTTGCAGTAAAGCATATCGACATATTTGATATTGCTACGCCAGTAGACAAACTGATATCAAGCGGAGCGTTTACTATAAACGACATTCTGGAGGTACTGGGGAAACCACGAATAGAAGAGGAGTGGGCGGATCAGCATTTCATGACCAAGAATTACAGCCAGATCCAAGACCTGTTAAAGGGTATGGGGATAAATAATACAACGGAGAGGAGTGAGAAAACTGAAAGAATCGATGAACTGGAGAATGGAGCCAGTACAGGAAGAGAATAAGACCATGCTATACATCTATGATGATGTAACTGAGTATGGAGAGTTTGACTGGAATGCATGGGAATATAAAGATTCTGAGACATCAGCAAAATATTTTGCAGAGAAGTTGAATGAAATTCCAGAAGGGCAAACTGTTGAACTTCACATTAATTCAAATGGCGGATCTGTAAAAGAGGGGGTTGCCATTTACAACCTGCTGAAACAGAAGGGAAACAATAAAGTTGGAGTTGTGGACGGAGTCGCACACAGCGTAGCATTTTTGATATTGCAGGCTTGCAGCACTAGAAAAATGTGTTTAGGAACAACAGCATTAATTCATAATATGTGGATGAGCTGTTCAGGAAATGCAACACAGCTTAGAAAGTATGCAGATGATCTGGATGACATGATGGAAGCAAACCGCCAGGTTTTCATGGAAAGGGCAAAAATCAGTGAAGATGAATTGAAGGAACTGATGGAAAACGAAACATACCTTACACCGGATAAAGCGCTGGAGTATGGATTGATTGATGAGATCATGGGAGAAAAGGCAAAACAAGTAGATGTCAGTGAAATTATGGAGAAGCTTGAGGATATGCAGAGACAGTTGAATAATCAGCAGAGCTTCCGGCAGCAGATTGCGGACATCAAGAAAGCAACAAAAGAAGAACCAAAACAAAACAATATTTTAGGACTTTTTAAAGGAGGAAATGTTTAATGAAGAATTTAGATGTGTTACAGAAGGAAAAAGAGGCAATTGTACAGAAAATGAACGATGCAATTAACAAGAATGATGCAGAAGCCTTCCAGTCTGCATTTGTTGAACTGTGTGATAAGATTCAGGAAAATGTGATTGAACAGGCGAGGGGGATTGTGGAAGAAGCGGATCAGCGTATTCTGTCAGAGCGTGGCGTAAGGCAGCTTACGTCAGTAGAAAAGAACTATTATCAAAAACTGATTGATGCCATGAAATCATCTAGTCCAAAACAGGCGGTAGAAAATCTTGATGTAGTAATGCCTTATACAGTGGTTGACAAGGTATTTGAGGATTTGAGGACGAACCACCCGCTTTTGTCAAAAATTCAGTTTACATCCGTGACAGGACTTACAAAGATGATGATGAATACAAATGGATATCAAAAGGCAGCCTGGGGAAAATTGTGTGCAGAAATTGTGCAGGAGCTGACATCTGGTTTTAAAGAGGTGGACGTTACGTTAAGCAAGCTGTCAGCTTTTCTTCCAGTATGTAAAGCAATGTTAGATCTGGGACCTCAGTGGCTGGACAATTATGTAAGACAGGTATTATATGAGGCCCTTGCTAATGGACTGGAAGACGGAATCATCAATGGATCAGGAAAAGAAATGCCAGTTGGAATGACTAAACAGGTAGGAGATTCTGTAACAATCACAGGTGGTGTATATCCTGATAAGAAGCCAATTAAAATTACAAAGTTTGATAATATTCAACTTGGAAAGCTTGCAGCCACACTTGCAGTAAATGAAAAAGGGCAGACACGGGTAGTCGATACGCTCATTATGGTAGTGAATCCGGCGGACTATTTTAGCAGAATTCTTCCTGCAATCCAGTATCCGGCACCAGGCGGCGGATATGTGAGCGCACTTCCATTTCCGATCGATATCATCCAGTCACCAGCGGTCACAGTAGGACGTTCAGTATTTGGAATGGCAAAATTGTATTTCATGGGATCGGGCATTGAAAATGATGGAAGGATTCTGTACTCAGATGATTATCACTTCCTGGAGGACGAGAGAGTATATCTGATCAAGATGTACGGACATGGATTTGCAATGGACAACAATGCTTTCATGGTACTTGATATTACAGAACTGCAGCCGGCGTATTATAAAGTCGAAACTGTAACAAATACAGCAGATACGGAGGATGTAAACCTGGCTGATTTAAAAGTAGGAGGTCACACACTTACTCCAGAATTTGATCCGGATACAGTTGAATATACTATGACAACATCAGACGCGTCAAATACAGTACAGGCAGTTGCAGCAGATGCAACGGCAGAAGTCGAAGTTACATACAATGAAAAGACTATTTCAAATGGCAGCAGGCTGACTTGGCTGGCAGGTGCCGATAACATTGTAAAAGTAAAGGTTACTGATGGAAAAGCAACGAAGGAATACAAAATTACAGTCACTAAAAATGAGGGATAGTCATGGGACTTATCGATGAAATAAAAAATTTTCTTGATATCACATGGGAACTAAGTGCCGGAGAGGAAAAGAAACTCTCCGGCATTGTAAACCGAGGAAAAGCTTTCATTATAGGGAAAATCGGGGAATGTGATTTTGAATCAGATACGCAAGAAAAGGAACTTTTGATGAACTATTGCATGTATGCGAGGTCTGGACAAACAGATGATTTTATAAAAAATTACAGAGCTGAAATTATAGCGCTACAGGTACGAAATTGGAGAAAAAAGAGGGAAGGTGATGAGAGTGCCAAGACGGAAGGATAGAGATTTTGTTACGTTTAATGATGGGGTTTTGGATATCTGTAAAGTGAAGGACCGAAAAATAACCGGAACAAAGCTAAGTAATGTGAGATTTGGGTATCACACAGTAGGTTCGAAGCGATTTTATGAAGCCAAAATCGTGTCAGATAAAATTGATGAAATGGTGAAAATCCTTCCTTCTGGGGATGTTTCTACGCTAGACATGTGCATTATCAGGGATATTCAGTACAAGATTCTGCAGATACAAAACAAATACGATGCATCACCACCGCATTTACTTCTGTCTCTTGAGCGAATAGTAACACAGTATAAGGATGTGAGAGAAAGTGGCGAAAATTAACATTGATAACTTTGCAAACGAAGTGATGCAGGAACTGAATGCGTACCGTGATGTAACAGTAGAAGCTATGAAAAAGGCTGTGACAGAAACGGCTAAGTTGACGGTAGCAGAATTAAGGGACTCGTCTCCAGAGGATACAGGAGAATATTCCAAACATTGGTCTTACAAAAGAGATGCTGACATAAAGGGGAGATACAAATACAGCATGGTAGTATATTCTAAAAAGCCGGAGTATAGAATTACACATCTTTTGGAAAATGGACATGCTAAGCGGAATGGCGGACGCGTTGAGGGAAAACCGCACATTAAGCCGGCTGAAAAACATGCAAAAGAAATACTGTCGGAAAGGATTGAGAGATACATATGATGACAAGAGAACAGATAGAGCATATGTTGGATGGCACGGAGATTGAATACAGGTATCACCATTTTGAAACAGAAGAAGCCGTTAATCCCCCCTTTATATGCTGGCTTATACCGGGAACGGAAAATTTTTCAGCAGATGGAATTGTATATTTGAATATCAATGAACTGAATATAGAACTTTACACAGATCAAAAAGATTTTGATCTGGAAAGACGGGTAGAAAAGCAACTAGATGATAATGGAATCTTCTGGGATAAGTCAGAAGTGTATATAGAATCAGAAAATATGTATGAAGTATTGTACGAAATGGAGGTATGAGAAATGCCAGAAAATAAAAAGAATAAAGTGAAATTTAACATCAGGAATGCCCATGTGGCATTAAAAAAAGTAGATGATTTGGGGAAAATTACTTATGATACACCGTTTGCGGTTCCTGGATCAGTTTCGGTCTCACTTGAACCACAAGGAGAATTGACACCATTCTATGCTGATGGAATTAAATATTATGTATCAGCTTCAAATGGAGGATACGAAGGAGACTGGGAGCTTGCGTTGGTTACTGACGAATTCAGACAGAAGATTTTAAATGAGTGCATCGACAAAAATAAAGTGATGCTCGAAAGTGGTGATTCTAAAATCAATGAATTTGCATTTGGATTTGAGATTGATGGAGATCAAAGAGGGACAAGGTTCTGGTTCTATAGCTGTTCCGCAACACGGCCAACGACAGAGTCAAACACGAATGAGGATACTATCGAACCAGTTACGGATAAATTGACTATTTCAGCATCCGCAGCACCTGTGGGAACAGACGGAAAGATGTATATCAGGGCAAAAACAACAGCAGAATCAGATGAGGCATTGTTTCATAGTTGGTTTGATAAAGTCTACATCGCAGATCAGGAGGCAGCATGAAAAAAACATTAGTAATCAATGGGAAAGAATGTATGTTTAAAAGTTCAGCATCCATTCCGCGTATTTATAGGATGAAGTTTGGACGTGATATTTTTGTTGACATGGCAAAAATAGAGAAACAGGTAAAGATGCAGGAACGAATTCAGAAGGAGATGAGAGAAAAATGTGAAAAGGAAGGAAAAGAATATCAGGAGGATGAATTTGAAAGCGGACTTCCGTTAGAGTCATTAGAGTTATTTGAGAATATTGCTTACCTGATGCATAAGCATGGGGACAGCAGTCAGCCATCGGATATAGATGAATGGCTGGACCAGTTCGAAACTTTTGATATTTATGAGATCCTGCCAGAGATACTGGAGATGTGGGGAATTGAAAATAAGCAAATGTCAACGCCAAAAAAAAAGAACGGGAAATAGACCGGGAGGTAAATACCGCACTGTTTATGCTTAGATGCACACAGTGCGGTATTTCTATTTCTGACCTTGATCTCCTAAGTATTGGAATGGTAAATGACATGTTTATCGAAATGAAAAATGATGAATACGATTATCCAATAATAGCCACACAGGCCGACATAGATGCATTGTAAAGGAGGGAGAGCGTGGGCGCAGGGAGAATAAAGGGAATCACACTTGAGATCGGTGGAGACACTACAGGGCTGAATAAAGCTTTAGAGTCAGTCGGGAAAAAACTGAATGAGACACAAGCCGCATTGAAAGATGTAAATAAGATGCTCAAGCTTGATCCTACGAATACAGAGCTGCTGGCTCAGAAGCATAAACTGTTGCAGCAGGCAATTCAGGAAACGGAAGGAAAACTGAAAACCTTAAAAACAGCAAGTGAACAGGCCGCAAAGACTGCGGGGAATTATGATGCCTGGAAAGCTGCCTATACACCAGTCCAAGAAGAAGTCGTAAAAACAAATGAAAAAATCGATAAGCTGAAAAAGAGCATGAAGACCTTGGAAGAAACTGGGAAGATAGATACTGAAGAGTATAAGCAGTTACAATCTGAGGTGGACGAATCGACAGATAGATTGAAAGTTCTAAAAGAACAGAAAAAACAAATTGACGAAGAATTTGGAAAGCCAATCAGTCCAGAGGCGTTTGATTCTCTGCAAAGAGAAATTATAGAGACAGAAAATAGTCTGAAAGAGCTAAATAATACGGCGGGGAGTTCAAGCGCAACACTAGCAGAGATATCAGCAAAGACGGGGAAATTTGGGGATCAGGCTACAGCCGCGGGAAAAAAATTGTTACCGGTTTCTGCGGCGATTGGAGGATTGGGAGCCGCAGCAGTTAAAACAGCATCAGACTTTGATTCATCTATGAGTAATGTACAGGCAATTTCAGGGGCAACAGCAGATGAAATGGAAAAACTGCGTGAAAAGGCCCGGGAGATGGGGGAGAAAACGAAGTTTTCTGCTCAAGAAGCCGGAGATGCCATGTCATATATGGCAATGGCCGGATGGAAAACAGAAGACATGCTGAATGGAATTGAAGGGATTATGAATCTTGCGGCAGCATCCGGAGAAGACCTGGCAACGACATCCGATATTGTTACAGATGCGTTGACTGCATTTGGTATGAGTGCATCTGAATCGGGAAATTTGGCTGACATTATGGCAGCGGCTTCAAGCAATGCAAATACGAATGTATCCTTGCTTGGTGAATCGTTTAAGTATGTGGCACCATTATTTGGGGCTATGAACTATTCGGCAGAAGATGCAACAACAGCTCTGGGATTAATGGCAAATGCCGGGATAAAGGGAAGCCAGGCAGGAACTTCATTAAAAAATGCGATTGCTAATATGGTTAAACCAACGGATGCAATGGCAACTGTAATGGATAAATACAAATTGAGTCTTACAAATACTGACGGATCAATGAAAAGTTTCTCAGAAGTTATGGAGATGCTACGAAAGAAAATGGGCGGATTGTCTGAAACGGAACAGGCAGCGGCGGCATCTACACTTTTCGGAAAAGAAGCTATGGCAGGCATGTTAAGCATAATAAATGCGGCTCCAGAAGACTATGAGAAGCTGACGAAAGCAGTAAGTGATGCAGATGGAATGTCGAAAAAGATGGCAGATACCATGAATGATAACTTGGCAGGACAAGTGACAATACTGAAAAGCCAGTTACAGGAATTAGCAATTAGTATAGGAGAACTACTAATGCCATATATCCGTAAAGCAGTAAAAGTGATACAGGATATTGTAAATAAATTTAATGGGATGGGAGAGGCACAGAAAAAGATTATAGTGATCATTGGACTTATATTAGCAGTATTGGGACCGTTATTAATTACAATAGGAAAAATCGCGCAAGGAGTATCGGCGGTAACGAGTGTTTTATCAAAGTTGTCAGGTATTGGGGGATTGATCACTAAATTTGGAGGAATTGTAAAATCTGTATTATCTGGGATAGGGACAGCAGTAAAAGCGTTATTTGGATTAATTACGGCTCATCCAGTAATTGCAATTATAACTGTGGTTATAGGTGCTATTGTATTACTCTATAACAAGTGTAAATGGTTCAGAGATGGTGTAAATGCTATTTGGAAGGCTATTAAAACAGCATTCACAGATGCATGGGATGGGATTTTAGAATTTTTTACAAAAACAATACCAGAAGCATGGAATTCGGTTGTTTCCTTTTTCAAAGGTGTTCCGGAATGGTGGTCTGGACTCTGGGAAGGAATAAAAGCTAAATTTAGCGAGGTATGGAATAGTATCCTTGCAAATCCAGTAGTACTGGCAGTTGTGAGTACTATCACTACATTGATAGAAAGTCTTAAAACTACTCTATCAGGAATCTGGGATGGAATCCGAAAAATTGCATCAGGAGCGTGGGAACTTATTAAAAATGCAATATTAGGTCCAGTGTTACTATTGATAGATTTAGTAACAGGAGATTTTGAAAAAATCAAATCAGATGCAGAGCACATATGGAACAATATAAAAGAGGCTGCATCGAATATCTGGAATGGAATAATGCAAGTGATAACATCATTTTCAGATGGAACAAGTGATTATGTAAAATCTACGATGAATTGGATGAAAGATATTGTATCGTCCATTTGGAATAGCATCAAGGGGATTGCATCAGACCTCTGGAATGGTATAAAAGAGACAATATCAAATCTAGTAAATGAAACTAAGGATGCTGCGGTAAACGGATTTAAGTCTTTAAAAAATGGTGTTAAGAATGCTATTACATCGTTACCTGATATAGTGCGTGGTATTTTTAAATCTATTGAACGTATTATATCAGATTTAATATCAAATGCGTGGAATTGGGGAGCTGATTTCATTAATGGGTTAAAAGAAGGAATTATGTCTGGGATAGAATCCATTGTTGGAAAGGTAAAAGGATTAGGTGATAAAATCCGTTCGTACCTGCACTTTTCACGACCGGATGAGGGACCGCTTCGGGATTACGAGACATGGATGCCGGACTTCATGGCTGGATTATCAAAAGGCATTGACCAAAATTCATATAAAGTTTTGAATTCAGTCAAGAAAGTTGCAGGAATCATGAGTAATGGAATGTCAGGAGGAATAAATCTGTTAGCTGAGTCAGGAGGGCAGCAGGTAAATGTCAATAATGAATTTACAGTTCAGATCGGGGATGAGCAGTTTGATGCATACATAGTGAAAAAGTCTACAAAAGGAATCGGTGGTAAGCAGTATGCTGGGATGAGAGCGAAAGGAGGTCGCAATGTACGAGGTTGTTAGAAATGGAAAAAGGAGTACAAATGTAGGGGTAATGATTTCGAAGCGGCCATCTATCCCATCGCCAGAATATGTATATGAAGAAATTAATATTCCAGGAAGGGATGGGAAAATTTACAGGGAAAATGGAACCGTGCAGGATATTACGGTAAGTATATCTTTTGTATTTATAAGCGATCCACAGCGGTGGCAGGAGAGATTTAGAGAAGTTAAAAAATGGCTTCTTGCAAAGAAGGATGACAGATTATTCTTAGGGGATGACCCTGGATTTTTCTATAAAGTGAAGCATACTTCTATAGGAGAATCCGAAAGGAAAGTGATTGAATCTGGAGAATTTACGGCAGATTTTATATGTGAAGGATATCAGTATCTGGAGGATGGAGTAGAGGAGTATGAAATAAAGGATATACTATACAATCCATATAAAACATGTCATCCAACTTATTTAATTACTGGAGAAGGGATGTGTACATTAAATGTAAATGGAAATTTGATGAGGGCTAATGTAGGGCAGAATATTGTTATTAATACAGATCTAATGCTCTCATACCGTAATAATGGAGAGATACAGAATACAGCAGTAACAGGTGATTATGACGGGATGTATTTAAAAGAAGGGGATAATCAGGTTTTAATATCTAACGGATTTGATTTGAGAGTTATACCAAACTGGAGGTGTCTATAATGATTCAAGTGTATAGTGCCCAAAATACAAAATTTGAAAAAAATGGAGACGTGACATTATTCCCTACATCAGCAAAAATTCATCCTATTTTGAATGGAGTATGGGAAGGCACATTGACTCATCCAATTGATGAAGAGGGACGCTGGAAATATATTACGGAAGAAGCGGTTATTAAAATGCCAAGTTTTAATGGAGAGCAATTATTCCGAATTAAAGAAAAAGAAAAAACGGATTCAGGGATTACAGCGATGTTAGAGCCGATTTTTATGGATGCAATGGATGACTGCTTTCTGGTAGACGTAAGACCGACCAATAAGACCGGATCAGAGGCACTTGCCATTATGACAGCTTCTAATAGTAAATATACTGGAGAGTCTGACATTATAGAGAAATCGACAGCCTACTATCAATTCAAGAATTTGATAGAAGCTATTAACGGTGAGGATGGTAACAGTTTTATAAACAGATGGGGAGGTGAAATTTTATTTGATAATTATAAAGTGATTATTAATAAGCGTGTCGGTAGTGATTACGGAGTTGAGTTGCGGTATGGAAAAAATATACCAGAGGATGGAATAAGCGAGATGGTAGATATACGGGATGTAGTCACTCGCATATATCCGAAAGCCTATAATGGGTACACAATGACAGATAATGGATATATGGACTCTGAAATTATAAATAGTTACCCAACAGTAAAGACGGCTACAATTACATTCGAGAACGTGAAAATGCGTGCAGATGCTCAGGAGGGGGATTCAGAGAACGGAATAACTATCTGTGATACTCAGGAGCAGCTTGATGCAGCGCTGAAGAAAGAATGCCAAGAACAATTTGAGCAGGGGATAGATAAGCCGAAAGTCACTATAACTGCAAATATGGTATTGCTACAGGACACAGATCTATATAAAGATTATCAGGTACTGGAGAAAGTTTCTCTCGGTGATACTATCCACTGTAAAAATAATCATCTTGGAATTATTACAGATGCACGTGTTATTGAATTGGAATATGATTCAATTTTGAAAAAAGTGGTTTCAGTAGTTCTGGGAGATTTTTCGTATAATTATTTTAATAATGTCTCATCTGCAGTGAACCGGATTGACAAGGCAATAAGATCTGATGGGAGTATTGTTGCGGAGGAAATCAAAGGAATTATAAACGCGATCAATGCCAGTTTGCAGTTACAATCCACGGTGGCCAAAAAGGTAAGCGGGAGAGCATTTTTGATTGAAGACTTAGATCCAGAAAGTGTGCTTTTTGGTGCAATGGAGGCTGGCACCCTGGGATTGAGAATCTCAAAGAAACGAAATCCTGACAATCGTTCATGGGCTTGGACGACAGCCATAACTGCGTTGGGAATAATTGCAGATGCCATTGTTACAGGAAGTATTACAAGCCGAAACTGGAAACAAGACACAGCCGGTTTCAGACTCGATCTTGACAATGGAACGATAAATAGTAAGCATCTCAAACTGGATGCCAATGGCCTGTTTACTATATATAAAGCGTTGATTGATGGCGGAGAAATTACTATTACAGACAAAACCGGTAACCGAATATTTCGGGTGTCAGAAACGGAAGGCTTTATTTTTGGAGAAGGTGAGAATGGGGCTATGCGATACGACATGGCAGACAGGATGTTAAAAATGTATAAGGATACAATACTATATGGAAGTATAACCAATTATTCCAAAAGCAATAAAAAATCGATATCCATAGGGAATAACCAGATTGATTTATATAGTTGGCAGAATAATGGAGACTATATTGGGAGTATTGGTGCACTTGCAGTAAAGAGCGATCCTGACGGAAGACAGACATTGGGAATTTACAGCGACACTACAGACAGGATAGGACTAGGATATGTATCTGGGAAGGGTAGCGAAGGAGACAGGCTTGTTACGTTTCTGCTAACCTTAGATCCTACAAAATTGGGAAATTCCAGTTATGCAGGGAGAGCGATTAAATTTAAAGAGATTCCGGAAATACCGGGCACATTAACATTGCCAGATATCTATATAGGCACCACAAAGATAAGCGTTTTTAACGGACTGTTTACGGGAATAAAGTATGGAAGAACATTTGATGGAAAATTTAAGACTGGCGCCGGTGAAACTGTTAATGTATTCAATGGCGCAATTGAAAGTGTGACATAGATGGCAGATTTAGAAACAGCAGTGCAGAACATGGTAAATATGTGCAATGATAATTCGTACGGTTATCGGCTGGGAGGCTGGGGACCGTACGATTTTGATTGTGCTAGTTCCATTATAACAGCATTACGTAACGCCGGTTTCGATACAGGTAATGCAACATATACAGGAAACATGAGTACGGAATTATGTGCACGTGGATGGACAAGGCTGGAGATGGGAACTGGGCTAAAAAGAGGAGACATCCTGCTTAATGAGGTGAACCATACCGCCATGTACGTTGGAAACAATCAGGTTGCAGAGTTTTCTTCTGATTATGATGGCGTAAGCGGGGATAGTTCGGGCAGAGAAGCAAGTGTACATGGGTACTACAACTTTCCGTGGGACTGCATATTGCGATATCCGTCAACCACTATAAAGATTCCACCGGCTGAGGGATACACAGAAAATGGAGCCTGGACAGGTATTTTTTATACCAAAGAAGGAGACTGCGTGCATGTAAAAAGAGGATTTATAGAATATGTGGAATTTGGTGTTATTGACATTACACCAGATGTGATATCAACGAATGCATATCTGTCAGAAGAACAGATGTTACAGAATGCCAGATACATATTGCAGTATCTCATGGCCCGCGGATGGTCAAGGAATGCTGTGTGCGCAATGCTTGGGAATATGCAGAGTGAGTCTACTATCAATCCCGGTATTTGGGAGTCACTGGTATATGGGAATTATTCCGGGGGATATGGATTAGTGCAGTGGACGCCGGCAAGCAAATACACAGATTGGGCAGTATCAAAGGGGTATGAAATAGGAGACATTAATGGTCAGCTTGAGAGAATCATATGGGAGGCAGAGAATGGCCAGCAATGGATTGCTACTTCCGCGTATCCGATGTCATTCACGGAATTTTCGAAGTCTAACGATAGCTCGTATAATTTAGCGTTGGCATTTTTAGCGAATTATGAAAGACCACTGGACCCGTATCAGCCAATACGAGGTGATCAGGCCGAAAATTGGAATAAAAAACTTTAGGAAGGAGGGATTGGATGAACGTAATTAAACGCAATGTTTTCATATTGACGGATAAGATTAAAGACCCGATTGAATATTTGCAGGGAACAAATGCTATTCCGATAGAATTTTCTTTCAGGGATTTTGACATTCCTGCAAATTCTGAGGTCCGGGTACTTGTTGAAAAGCCATCAGGACATAAAAGATTTGAAGAAGTGACTACAATTTCAGGAAATGTAGTTACGGTATATCCAGATCAGCAGATGATGGCGGAAGCAGGAATATCAGGGATGCAGTTGGAAATTGTTAATAGGAATGAAATTCTTGCAACATTTCTCCAGCCTGTAAATATAAAAAGAACTGCTATTCCAATAAGAAGTGGAAGCGGATCGGGATTTTTGGAAGACATCATCAAGGATGCAGAAACTGCCACGGATCGTGCCAATGAAGTATCTGATCGGATAGAGAAAAAAGCACAGGCGGGCGATTTTTCTGCCACTGTTAAGGTTGGTAGCACAGTTACCGGAGACCCCGGCACTCCTGCCGCAGTTAAGAATTCCGGGACCACGAAGGACGCGGTACTGGATTTTACAATCCCGAAAGGGGTACCAGGCGTTGCAACATCTTTGGCACCGGGGATTTTTGGTATGTATATCCGTGAGGATGGACATTTAATTGTCCGGCACAATAATAACGACCCCGCACCACCACTTAAAGTGATTGACGGGCATTTAGTTTATGTAATCGAGGAGGATTAAAATGGGACAGACATTGGATTTAGGATCTGTTGTGGGCCCACAGGGTCAAAAGGGAGACAAAGGTGATACAGGAGCTAAAGGAGCGACTGGAGCGACAGGAGCTAAAGGCGTATCTATAAGACTTTTAGGGGCGTGGGCTTCTGGAACGGCGTACGTTAATGATGGCAGTTATATTGATATGGTAACATCTGGCGGTAACACATACGGTTGTGTTAAATCACATACAGCATCATCGACTATTACAGTTACAAATACGACATATTGGCAGATGATTGCAGCTAAAGGTAATACAGGTGCACAGGGACCAAAAGGGGATACGGGTGCCACGGGCCCTCAGGGGTCACAGGGTCCAAAGGGAGACAAGGGTGATACAGGTGCGACAGGACCGAAAGGAGCGACAGGGGCCACAGGACCTCAAGGACCGGCAGGACCGACCCCAAAATTTGAGCTTCGCGATGGGCATTTATGGGCAATATATGAATAGGAGGTGGAAAGATGGCAACAAAAGAAGTTGATTTGGGGATGGTCAGGGGAGATATAAACGATTCTGTGGCAACATTTACGCAGGCGTCTACTAGATCGAATATCAACAGCGGGGAAACCGGTAAGACGATATTTGGAAAGATTAAGAAATATTTTGCAGATTTGGGTGTGGCTGCCTTTTGTGCAGTTGTAAACAATGCGACTACCACAACAGCAAACACGGTCCTTGATGGTCGAATGGGAAAAATATTCATGGACAAAATTGATGAACTAAATCGCAATAGCCAGTCTGTGACCAAATACGATGAATTTGTTACATCTGAGTATAAGATTACCCGGTTAGGATCATATAAGCAATTTATTTATAATGGACGTGTTCCGCATGACTGGAAGGCGGGTATACAATTTGCACTAAATACTTCGGCGTATCCCGAAGAATACAGACCGAAGACAACATTTAGCGTTGTCGCAACAATCGCCGGGAATAACACAACAGCAGCAATTGATTTTAGATCTGATGGATTCATTTACATAAAGCCCTCTGCATTGATCAGTGCTGATAGTTGGGTAACAATTCATGTCATGTATTTTTAAAATTAAATCTGATATATCCACATACGGGCGTATTGCGTAGTTTTAAAGGTTATAGTCAACTTGTGTCTCTGGATCACAAATGTATTGACATCCTTTTCAGCCCCCAGTAAGGCCTTGTTCCACCCATTATCACGTACATATAAAAGATACATGTATGGAGGATATACGCCATCGCTGCCATTAAGGTTTCGGACAACAACAATGTACATCCTTTCGGCTTCGAGGTTAGTGGCATTTGTCATAGACGTACCGCCATTCGCCCCAGTGCTGGCAGATTCGATATATTTAAAGCTGCCAAGCAGGCTGTTGGTAGACTGGATATTGCGATTTAGTTGAAAATTGAATATGGAACTCGTAGACCCGGGACTGCAAATGCGGTCCTATTTTAATGCCCGGCCGGCGGCAGGTAGCCGGCAGAAAGGAAAGAATATGGAAAAATTAGTATTGAAAGACAACACTGAGATCGAGATCAGGCCCGGCGCCAGCATCGGCAGCATTACTGCAGCAGTGGCAGATTTTACAGCCCTCGGTGCAGTGGCTGGATCGCTAACGCAGGCAGGGAACCTGGATGAAGTAAGGTTTAAGTCGGATGAGATACTGACTGGAGAGTACGCTAATATGAAATTGGAAACGCCATTATTTAGGTCTGTGGACATTCTGGATGGAAAAGTACTGGTCACATTCGGAATCCGGCGTAAGACAGAGATGGAACTGGCGATAGAAGAGTTGCGCTCCGGTCAGGACCTGCAGGATGGAGCAATTGCCGATTTAGGGGAAGTAG
Source organism: uncultured Faecalicatena sp. (assembly GCA_902489075.1). Lineage (GTDB taxonomy): Bacteria > Bacillota > Clostridia > Lachnospirales > Lachnospiraceae > Faecalicatena_A. Next base: position 20,309 of record CABTYO010000033.1, read on the forward strand.
TAAGCACAATTGCGGAAGGAGGTACGCTGTAATGGTTGATTTTTATTTGAAACGGATCGATAAGAGATTAATGGAGCCGGAGGATGTGCCGAATTACTGGCGGTCAGAAGTAGAAGCAAAAATTAAGAAAGAGAGTGAGGGAAATGAAGAAGATGGAGCAGGCAAATTACATTAAAGCGGTAGTAGCGACCGTGTTTGGATTCCTGACATCACTGATAGGTGTTTTGGCATTGCCAGTAGTTCTAGTCGTTATTTGTAACTTGATTGACTACATAACAGGGTTAATGGCATCCCAGTACCGTAATCAGGATATCAATTCATACAAAAGTATCCGCGGTATCATGAAAAAGATATGCATGTGGCTCCTCATTGTGGTAGGGGCAATAATTGATCAGATGCTTATTTATGCATCGGATATAGTTGGATTTACCATGCCGTTTACTTTTTTAGTAGCATGCATCGTTGCATTATGGATCATTTGCAACGAGATTATAAGTATACTTGAAAATGTTAAGGATATGGGAGTGAATATACCAGGTTTTCTGGAACCGCTCGTTAAGAATATTAAATCACAGGTAGAGGATAAAGCAGATATAACTAATAAATCAGATTCAGGGGACGCAGAATAGCGTCCTCTCTTTGCGCCGGCGCAATGCCGAGAAAGGGAAAAAATATGAAAAGAATTATTATTGACGTAAGCTTTGCACAAAAGAAGATTTACTGGGAGCAGGTGAAAGCAGCAGGGTTTGAAGGTGCGATTATCCAGTGCGGTTATGGAGACAATATATCCTCACAGGATGATAAATATTGGAAATATAACGCAGACGAGTGCACAAGGTTAGGGATTCCGTTTGGAGTCTATCTCTACAGCTATGCAACAAGCATGGAGCAGGCAGAGTCCGAAGCACAACATGTGTTGCGACTTGTAAAGGGGTACAAGCTTTCTTACCCTATTTATCTGGATCTGGAGGAAGAGGGGAC
>CABTYO010000034.1 GCA_902489075.1 uncultured Faecalicatena sp.
GAAGAGGTGTCTGTGAAAATGGACGCTTCTATTGAAGATTTGACAAAATTGCTAAACAATTAAATATCAATATGGGCTTAGGTATTAGTTTGGGTATGCTCATAGTGGAAACGATAGGCGTCCTGGTTGTCAAAAAAGAAGGCCATAACTGTATGGTGTAATAAATTTACATTTGTGCCAAGATGGAAATAGGATTTATCCCAAAATCACAAAAAAGGTGTCCGCCTGGATTTCGAAGATTTCCCATATCTGATTCTGTGGTCTACAGCTAATCATGGACCATTTATTGCAATGGAGCCGTGGCTGGGCTTATCAACCTGCAGTGATGAAGGTGATGTGTTCGAGGAAAAGCGGAATGTCCAGATTGCGAAGAGCAAGGAGTGCCGGGAATATCACTTTGATATTACAATTTTAGGAGAATAATAAGGATGCGTCAGCAGAAATGAATAGAGGATGAGGAAATCTTCACCCTCTATTAATTTCTATCTATACAAACTGGTACTCATACAGATAGAAATGCATCGTATTGTCGATTCCGACGGGGATGGTGGCTGACTTCTCACCACATCGTTTCATCCCCTGATGTTCATAAAAGCCATAATTACAGCTTGAATCCGTATAAAGATAGAAGTCCTTTATATGCTGATCTTTGAAATAATTCTGTGCCTTTTCGAACAGGGTTTTCCCAACGCCCATGCCCCGGCAGCTTTCATTCAGGGCAAAGAAGACAATTTCACCATCATATTCTTTCTTTCGGCTCTTCAGCAGATCTTCATCAATGGAACTGATTCCGCCGAAAGTCTTTAAGATGGCCCGGTCCTCCCTATGGCATAACATGGTGAATATTGCACAATTCCGCTTCATACCAAAATGTCCGGCGGCTTTTTGCTGTTTATCTCGTGCCATGATGATTCCGACGGGTTCCTCACCTTTTACTGCTACCTGTGTAAATGACTGCTGGCTAAGGCAGCTCAAAAGATAGAGATGGGCCATTCGTTTTGCGGCAGCAGCACTTGAAAATCTGTCATAGTTCCATGTCCTGCGGATAATGTTCTCCAGGTAAGGTGCATCTGACGCCTGATATTCTCTGTAGTTCATTGTGGTTTTCATCTTGTTATTTCCTCCTGCTTTACATGTGATTTATTAACTGGTATAATGCAGTATAAAGTATCCAGTAACTGTAATGTCAAGCAGGGAATATCCAGGAGCAAATATCCTGATGTATTTGTGGAAGATATTACTGCTCTGCAGAATAATCTTACGGAGGTAGATCCTATGCAGAAGGAGACTCTTTTATTTACAGCCGGACAGTTTGCCAGATTACACCATTTAAACAAGCGGACCCTGCACTATTATGATGAGATTGGCCTTTTTTCGCCCGCCTGTAAAGGAGAGAACGGATATCGGTATTACACATACCAGCAGAGTGTTACTTTGGAAAATATCCTGTCGCTTCGGGAACTGGGCATGTCGATCGAGGAAGTGAAAGCTTACGTTCAATCCCCGGATCCCGCATCTTTCAAAGAAATTGCTGCGCAGAAGACTCTGGAAATTGAGGAACAGATCCGGCATCTTAAAGTTCTGAAAACGCTGCTTAAGGAAAAGCAGGATGCCCTGGATCTCTGCGGACAGGTATATGATGGGAAGATCGAAACCGTGAATTTCAAAGAGCGATATTTCTTACTCACGCCCTTTACGGATCAGGGTGAGATGCAGAAAAATATGGCTCAGATCATGGAGCATCTTTATACAGCACAGACCTACAATGCCTATAAGCTGGGATGCGGAAGTTATCTTTCGCTGGACAAAGTAAAAAAGAGAGAGTTTGAGGAATATGACGGACTGTTTACCCCTGTCAGGAAAGCAGGAAAAGACAAACGTATCCTGGTTCTGCCGGCAGGAGAGTACCTGTGTGGATACTGTATCGGAAGCTGGGACAAGATCCCTGCTCTGCATTCCGGGATGCTGTCGTGGGCAGATGAAAATGGACTGCATTTGACAGGGAACTGCTATGAGGCAGGATTAAACGAGTTTGCAATCACAGACCCCGGAGAATACGTGACGCAGATTATGATACAGTGCACAAGAATGTAAAAAGCTGCCTTATCAGAACGAAAATGATAGCAGAATCGGAGGAAATGATGAGATGATGAGCATGGCGCATGAGCCGAGTGTGGATGAATTGATGTTTTTTGATGGAAAAATGATGGCATTTGATTTGTATAAAACATTTTCTGAGAAACTGTTCACGTATTTCCCAGATACGGGGATAAAAGTCCAAAAGACGCAGATTTCTTTTACAAATCCGAAAATTTTTTCCTGTATTTCTTTTACTAAGGTCAGAAAAGCCAAAGAGCGTCCCAGGGAGTATATTGTAGTCACATTGGGACTGAACAGGCAGGTTCATTCTGCCAGAATAGACGTGGCAACTGAACCATATCCCGGCAGATGGACACATCATATACTGATTGAACATGCAGACGAAATTGATGACGAACTGATGGAGTGGGTCAGGGAAGCTTATCATTTCGCACGAGTCAAGTAAGAAAAAGAAATGGATGGTAAATAATAATGGAATGGATAGAACGCCTGAACAAGGCCCTGAACTACATTGAAGAGCACTTAACAGAAGAGATCGACTATGAGGAACTTTCCCGGACAGCCCTTTGTTCGACATATCATTTTCAAAGAATGTTTGCATATATGGCAGGCGTTCCACTTTCGGAATATATCCGCCGCAGACGGATGTCTCTGGCCGCTGTAGATCTGCTAAGCAGCAGTGAGAAAATCATCGATATCGGTCTGAAATACGGTTATTCTTCACCTACTGCATTCAACAGGGCTTTTCAGAAAGTACATGGAATAGCGCCTTCTGCTGCCAGAAAGAGCGGAGTAACGATAAAGTCTTATCCGCCGATCAGCTTTAAGATTACCGTAAAAGGCGTAGAAGAGCTGAATTACCGTGTGGAGGAAAAAGCGGCATTCCATATCGTGGGAATATCAGGTCCGTTACACGAAGACATTGAAAAGAACTTTCAGACAGTACCACAGATGTGGCAGAAAGCAGCCCAGGATGGCACAATTGAAAAATTAGCTGCTATGATGAATGGGCAGCCTATGGGCGTTTTGGGAGTAAGTGCCTGCAATGACGAGGAAGTATGGAGATATTATATCGCCGTATCTTCGACTCTGGACATTGCTCAGACTGGGTTTGAGGAATATATGATTCCTGCCTGCACATGGGCCATTTTCACCGGAGCAGGAACGGGGATATCCATTCAGGAACTGGAACAGCGCATCGTAACAGAATGGCTTCCAACCTCCGGTTATGAGTATGCTGATGCTCCGGATATTGAAGTATACCTGAATCCAGATCCGGCTAATACACAGTATGAAGTGTGGATTCCGGTGAAAAAAGCCTGAAGATATCTCAATAATAAAGGTGCTTTCATTCCTGACAGCACCTTTACTAATAGTTTCGGCGTTCTTAATTTATTATGATAACCTGAGCAGCTTCCGATGCGGATACTGTGTAATTTGCAGCATCGGCGGATCCTTCAGTATTTGCTCAGAGCTGGGTGTGGCCCCTGGGATGAGCGAATAGGCTATCCACAGTTCTGTCCTCTTACCAAGTTCCAGAGAAAAGGATAGCATTGGTGGTAACTCTGGATTCATCAGCATATTTTCTTCCGGTGAAGCGATAAGAGTGTAGTCTGTACCGACCAGCATTGCAATTCCAAGCGCCACTCCTTCCTTCCCCGCATTTTTATTACTGACATTCTTCACAGATAATTTTACCATGTAATAGTATTTTACCAGTCCCATATCATCTATCTTATATTTTTGACAAAAATCCTTTGCTGTCATGATTTTTGAATCCAATACCTGAATCGTATATCCCTGACTTCTATCATTCGTCGAGATATTATAATCCTTTCCGAACGAAACTACTTCACCCTTTTGAAAGACTTGACGAATGGGAAGTTTTACATCTGCATTAACCGCATATACTCTGATTCCATACAATACGATCAGACAGAACGCAATAACAGCTGCACATATCCTTTTTTTCTTCATATGATTCTCCTTCCCTGCCTTACATCCCGCCATCCAGACAGAAGTGTTCAATAATTCTTCCAGAATTCATCTTGAATATCTCATCCGACAGTTCCTTCAAGATACTGATATCATGACAGGAGACGAGGACAAGTGCACCCCTTTCCTTTTCACGCCGCAGGATGTCTTTTACAAGGAGGACACCTGCCTCATCAAGAGCATTTGTTGGTTCGTCCAGAATCACAATGTCTGGTTCTTCCATAATTGCCGCCGCAATGCCCAAGCGCTGCTTCATCCCAAGAGAATACTTCCTGTACTTCTTCTTATCTGCAGGGTCAAGCCCCACTGCGCGCATAGTGTTCTGGACCTGCTCGCTCCCAACTAACTTCCGTATTTCTGACAACATATTTAAATTGTCAAGTCCTGAATAACGCCCTAAAAAAGCCGGGTTTTCCAAGAGAAATCCAATACTTTCAGGAAATTCAATATCCTTTCCAAGTTTTTTCCCATTGATTAACACACTTCCTCCGGATGGGCGAATCAAGCCAATAATCGTACGCATCAGCATGGTCTTCCCCGAACCGTTCACTCCCTGCAGTCCATAGATTCGTCTTTCATGCATGGATACAGATACGTCTTCAAGCACGATGTTTTTATGAATCTGTTTCGTTACATTCTTTACTTCAATTTGAACCATAGCAATTCCTCCCTATTCTTTTTCCAATATATCATAAAACCGAAACCGCACTAATCCACACAAAACAGATAGGAACAACAGAACTGCAGCTATGGCATACCCTGCACTGAGCGAAACTCCCTTCTTGAGCATCCAGTCATACCGGAACGCCATAGCATAATTGCCAATCAAAAACGGTGACAGCCGATATGCCGATAGCAGAAACAAAACAGCAACAGCAAAAAAGCTGAATATAGGCCTGATGAGCAGGGAAAGTGTCAATTGCAGCATATTGATTGCGGCAGAAACAAGTACTGGCAGGATGAGTACGGAAAGAGGAAGAACAGAGGGGGACAAAATCTCCGAATGCCCAACATCAAATGCCAGATTTATAAAATCCATGTTAATCTGTCTGGATATCTTTATCTGAAAAAAAAGAGCCAGCACAACTCCGGTCATCTGTATAATCAGATGATAGAGCATCGTACCAAAAAAGTTCCAACAACACTTCGACAGCCACCAGGAGGTACGTTTTCCTGCGCGGACCAATATCTGCTGCCCCATCCCATACATATCTTGAAACGGATAGTTCAAGAGAAGAAAAGGAATTACAAGAAATACCACTATCCATACAACTGGAAATCGAAATGCATTACCGGCACTTGCTATATATTCATGCATCCCTCCGCACAGGTAAAACCAATAATCCCCGTAGCTGACAGATCCATTCATTACCCCATCAGTAAGGTATCGGTGCGCCTTGAATGTGAAATCAAGAAATACCACGGCTGCAATTACCACAGGAGTGAAAAGGAGTACTTTGTTGCGCAGGATGCCCCGTCTAAAATCAAAAGGCAGGTATCTAATAAATTTCATGTCTACGCTCCCATATCATACTTAAACAAAAGGTTAAGAGGAACAAAACCGCCATCTCGACTATAATCACTGTCCAGGATGCCTGGTATATTGCTGCTACTGGACGCAAAAAAAACATGGGGGAAATCTCTTTGTAAATTGTCTGCCACGAAGTATAGACAAATTGCCGGGAATAGTGGAATGCCAGCAAAAGGAACAGGGGCAGAATCACCACAATCACACGCCGTCTGACAATGGAGGTGACCGCATAGCTTAGACAGGCAATCAGACCACAGTACAAAAAATCTATGCAAAGATAAAAAAATACATATAAAAACGGCATAGTGTAATAGAGTGTCGCCATGAGTGAATTAAAAAAAACACCATAACTTGTACAATTTACTGGATCTGGCGTGACGGCAGGAAAGAACAGAGCCGTCAACAGGAAATTAAACACCAGGGGGATGACCATTGCAAGTCCACCAGATATAAAGACTGCAATATACTTTGATAGGAAATAAGTGGTCTTTCCCGAACGTACTGCCGCCATTCCAAGATATCCACACTTTTTTTCTTCACAGTAGGACCAGCCATAGGGGATTGCCGCCAACAGGGGAAAAACAAAAAAATAGACACTCGACCCGGGAGAAAAGGGTTCCCCTCCAATCCAATAGCGAAATAGGCTGTCATTAGAAGCCATAGGGTTCACGTCAGTCGGTATAGGAGTGCTGCTCCAATAGCCTGTTAAATAATAAATAAGCCCGAGCATAGTAATCGCGCATCCAACCGCTATCGTAGCATAAAACAGTTTGTTTCTCAGTGCCTTTCGAAGCTCCAGCTTCAACATTCTCTTCAACATATTGCCTCCTATAGGTCTAACTTCCAAGCCTGCTGAAATTTTTTATCACCACCGTAATTGTACATCACGTATAGGTTTTCTTTTTTACATTCATCCAGATCTACCCACCAGCCAATCTTTGCATCCATGCTTTGACCTACAGGCAGTTTATAATGAAAATAATCACTGGCATTCACATCACTGCCCTGTGTCTTGGAAAAATATGCCGGTAAGACAGCTACTGCCACTAGCTCCTTTGTATCCGGTAAAAGATAAACAAGGGAGAGAGCTGTTATATTAGTATCACCCAAACCCATATGTATGTTCTTTATTGTGATATCACAAAGCAGGAAATGGGCTTTTGAAAAATCAAAGGGAGCTGCCGTCTCTGTCTTGAGATCTAAGTGACAGTCCGGGCTAGTCAATACTTGTGTGCTGTCTATGTCTGCCGCTTCTGGTTTATCATAAAGCGTAGCTGCATTAACGGCACATTCCATCACAACCATATTAGGATCTTGAGGTGTCGGACCCACAAGGGATACTGTCTCCCCCAATGCATAAACATTGTCCTTTCCCAGGGACTGTGGATTATTCTCTTCTTCGATCGCTTTTTCTGAACCTTTTCCTTTCCCTGAACAGGCCGACAATAAAAAAAAGCTACAAAATAAACCCATGATTCCCACTGTCAGAAAGATTTTCTTCCTGCTTATGAACATTTCATACCTCCTCAACTAAATAAGGAGACTGGTGGTTGCTTTAACTCCCACCAGCCCTTTATTCAAATTATCCGATTATTAGGTGACTTCCGATAAAATCAGAATAGCACTTACTATGCGAATGTCAAGGCAGGCAAAGTCAGGCTTTGAACGTAAATTAGTGGTTTTTATAACTTTAATTTTTTCATTAGCAGCCCCTTCTTTGTATGATAGTGCTGATTGGTACGCATAATTATACGTTAAAAGCTTTTATTTTCACATGATTATTCGCTTATTTCTGCATGACTATTCATCTCTAAAAATATTTTTGGTGATTTTCCAAAAACACTAAAGTGTACCCCTTGTCAAGAACATTTTAAGAAAAAGGGATAACATGTTCGCGATAACTCTTGTTTCCGTCTTTATCACGATTTTTTATCCCTATCTTTAACTCTTCTCTATACAAAGTCCGAACTTTGTTCTAAAATAAGTACATACTAATGAACTATGTATAGAGAGGCGAAGTTATGAAAAAGAAGAGAAGAGGCTTGAAAATAGCTGGAGGAATCGTGCTTGGGATCGTACTGGTCCTTGCACTGGCGGTCGGTTACCTGACGATTCGGGAATACCGGCCGGATGCCGTGGAGGCTGTGGAACCGGGGAACGGGACAGATACAATGAAAATTGGGGATTCATTTACTGTCCTTACTTACAACACAGGTTATGCAGGATTAAGCAAAGATGAAGATTTCTTTATGGACGGCGGCACGAAAGTAGCGCCGGAGAGCCAGGAACTGGTGGAACATAACCTGAAAGGGATCACCTCTATCTTGGAAAAGCAAAAGGCAGACATCTATTTCCTGCAGGAGGTGGACAGGAATTCCAAGCGTTCATATCATATTGATGAACAGAAGTATTATGAGAATGCGCTGGATCTTCCCGGTATGTTTGCATGCAATTTCAAATGTGATTTTGTTCCATATCCACTTCCACCGATCGGGAAAGTGACAAGCGGTCTTGTTACAATGACAGATCTGAAAGTGAACGAAGCATCCCGTATTGCGCTGCCGGAGTCATTTACATGGCCCGTTAAGACATGTAACTTAAAGCGCTGTATGCTGGAGACGAGGATTCCGTTAGAGGGAACTGATAAGGAACTGGTTATGATCAACTTCCATCTGGAGGCCTATGACAGTGGCGAGGGTAAGATTGCACAGAGTAAGATGCTTGCCGAGAAGCTGGAATCGGAATATCAGAAGGGGAATTATGTGATCGCAGGCGGAGACTTCAACCAGACCTTCGAGGGGATGGAGAAATATCCGATCCACAATCAGGATGACTGGGTTCCAGGTGTCGTTGGCAGTGACGATATCCCGGAAGGCTTTTCCTTTGCCGTATCCGATAACGCACCGACCTGCCGGCTTTTGAACGGGCCGTACAGCGGGAATTATGATGATTCCCAGGTCTATGTACTGGATGGATTTATCGTATCCGATAATATCAAGGTCAGCAAGGTGGAAAATATTGACACAGATTTTGAATATACAGATCACCAGCCAGTAAGACTGGAAGCTGTTATGGAATAAAAAGAGTGATAGAATAAAGAAGTTTTATTCAAGGGATGGGGAGAATTCCCATCCCTTTTTGAGATTTTTTGAAGACCTTTTTTAAATTTTTGAAGACCTTTCTGGATTTTTGCAAACTTTCTTATGAGTTCTTTTATGTTTTTCCTTATATTGGATTTTTGACTTTTTTCAGTGTAACCGCATTTCGTATTCCTTCCCACACTGCATTAAATCCGATACAGTACACCGTAGCAAACGCATTTGCAAAGACACGCAGGATCACTGCCGGAACGGGTCCGAAGATACTGGATGCGATCATGAGCGCCCCCAGTGCATTAAAGATATTCTGGAAGGCATAGCTGGCTGAGAATCCCACACCGATCCCGCCGATGATCCCAAGGTAGGGAAACATCCAGTCCGGCAGGAAGTGATACAGAATGAGAAACAGCACTCCTCCAGCAATATTAAATGGTGCACGCCGAAGCTCACGGTAAGTACAGTCTTTGATCAGCGGTGTCATGATGGACATGCATGCAATTCCAATCCACATGACTCTTGGAATTCCAAGAAGGGATGCCACGAACATTGCGGAGGCGGTAGCAAGGCTGATGCGTATCTGCCACTGGGTCCTTGATGAATTCAGGTCCAGTTCATCCAGAAGATGTCTCAGCCCTCTTTTAAAATGCTGTTTTCTGTGACTCTTATAGAAGACCAGCGCACACATCATGAATCCCACCGCCAGGGCATAAAGTCTCAGTGTAAAAGCCTTGCCGGATACATCGTAGCCGTAAAGCAGGAGATAACTGAGCACAAAGGTAAAGTGATTCGACATGATGATATTGTGGCACCCCAGCAGTGTGATTGCAAAGATGCAGATGATATGCAGGAAAAATGCACCTGCAGGCGGCAGCATATTTGCAGCCCTCGGGCCTGCTGCCAGAATCACGAATAGCAGGAAAACAGCCAGAAGGCTGCTCTTCATATTGATCCCGAAGTCCGCCTGACGCACAAGCAGCAGAATCAAGAGGACTGAGACTCCGGCAATGCTGTTGTCGGAGCCGAACACGATACTGAATCCGGTCACAAAAAAGAAGCAGAATGCCACTGTGAGCAGGACCTTGAACAGATATATCAGCTCCCATTTTCTGCGTTCCTTCGGGTTCTTTGTTCTCCGGATCAGATCTTTCGAGCCTTTCGCATTGAGTTGTAATGCCTGGTAAAATGTCATATGACCACCCTTTCATTTCTAATATTCATATTATAAGCTAACAGGACCAGCCTTAAGAATTTGCCAGTTCGATCAGCCGCAGCAATTCATGGCACTGTCTCTTCCCCAGTTTTTCTTCCAGCTTTTTTAACGGTTCAATAAAATAAAAATATGTGGATTCCAGCGTTTCCTGCCCTTTTGGGGTTAGAATGAGGCTGTAGCTGCGCCTGTCATTTTCAGAAGCCTTCTTCTCAATCAGAGCCTTTTCCATTAATCCATCGAGCAGTCTGCTGACCAGCGGTTTGCTGACCCCCATCTGCCTGCTCAGCTCAATCGGGCTGAGCGTGCCCGCCCCCAGTTCGATCCGAAATAGGGCATCTACCTCCTGTGCGGTGCAGAAAGCCCCTTTCGTTGTCTTTTGTGTATAAAGATTGGAAAACAGCCGGATCGATTCGATCATCTCCATATGCCGGATCCACTCCGGCGTCTCTTTCTTTCCCATATCAAGAACAATCTCCTTTGTAAAAAACACTTTCCCCTGTAAGCTCCGTATCTGCGGTACCTGTAACATCATGGAATTACATACGGGAAAATAGTTAACATTGTGAACTAGATAGCACTATACCAGAGATAGAAATAGTTGTCAATACACTGCAGCGGATTTAAATTTACAGTATATGGCAGATTTAAATTTGTAGACTTTTTGTAGAGAATTGATTAGTATAATTATGAAATGCAACGTGTGGAACAATTCCACAGGTATCAGAATAAAAAGGATGGTTGTACAATGATGAAGAAGATACTGGCAGTAGATGATGAGCCCGGGATCCTGCAGCTTTTAAAGGATTATTTCGAGATCCAGGGATACGAAGTGATAGAAGCAGCAAACGGGGTGGAAGTATTTGAAAAGCTGACTCAGCAGCCGGACCTGATCCTTCTGGATGTGAATCTTCCGGGGATTGACGGCTTTGAGATCTGTAAGATGATCCGCGACCATGTGTCCTGTCCGATCCTGTTTCTGACGGCGAAGGTGGAAGAGGAGGACCGCATCCGCGGATTCCACCTGGGCGGGGATGATTACATCTTAAAGCCCTTCAGTATTGACGAACTGGGAGCCAGAGTGGAGGCGCACCTGCGCCGTGAGGAGAGGAAACAGATGAATCAGGCCGTGAAGATTCAGGGAAAACTGGCGATCCACTATGATGAACGCAGTGTTTACTATGACGGCAGCCCGGTCAGCTTTACGAGGACAGAATTTAACATGATAGAGCTCTTGTCCTCCAACAGCGGCCAGGTATTCAGTAAAGATCAGGTATATGACAGGGTCCGCGGTTATGACGGCAGTGGAGACAGCAGCATCGTGACGGAGCACATCCGGCGCATTCGGATGAAATTGTCTGTATTTACAGAGCAGCCATACATCGAGACGGTCTGGGGAGTGGGATATAAATGGATTGGTTAGAAGAAAAAGTACTGGGAATCAAAAAGAGAATTAAGAATTTGTCTTTCTGCAGGGCCATGGCCGCATATATCCTTGTCATCGCTCTGGCAGGATACCTTTTGTCTTACATAACAGTCACCTTGTGTTACCGGTATCAGAGCATGATCTGGAGCAGATACAGTACGGACGGCACCATGTGGATCTTCACTGTCAAATTGGCGAACTGGCCGTTCTGGGCGGACAGTTTTGCTTCTTTCGAGGGGAATGACCGGATCGCCATGGTAATCCTGGACATCATCCGTGTGTGGTGTCCGTTTATTTATGGGGTCGCCGGATCGATTCTGGCCTGTTTTCTTTTTTACAGGAAGAGGCTGAAAAAGCCTTTAAATATTTTGAAAAAGGGGACGGAGCAGGTGAGCCTGAACAATCTGGACTTTGACCTGACCTATGACAGTGAAGATGAACTGGGTCAGCTCTGCAGTTCCTTTGAAAAAATGCGCATGGAGCTGATCCACAATTATGAGGAGATGTGGGAGCTGGTGGAAAACCAGAAGCAGCTCAATGCGGCCTTTGCCCATGATCTGCGCACACCACTGACTGTGCTGAAAGGGTACTCGGATTTTCTGTCACGTTATCTCCCACAGGGAAAGGTGAGCGAGGAGAAGATGCTGGATACACTGCGTCTGATGTCAGAACACTTAAGCCGCCTGGAGCAGTACAGCAGGACAATGAAGGGCATTCGTAGCCTGGACGAGCTTCCGATACAGAAGGAGACACACACCGTCGGCGGCATTCTAGGGGAAGTCAGGGAAGTAGTATTTGCCCTGGACCAGATCGGAGATGTCAGGATTCTGTTAGACGGGCCCACCGGGGAGATGAAGGACCAGGAAGTTTTTGTTGACAGAAATGTAATCCTGGAGGTCCTGGAGAACCTTCTGTCCAACGCAATCCGTTTTGCGAGAAGCAGAATCGAGGTTTCCCTGACCTTTGAGGAGGACCACATGCTCTTCCTTTTTGTGAAAGACGATGGTCCCGGATTTACGGAATACGACTTGAAGAAGGCACTTCTGCCTTATTATAAAGAACATACCGCGGAATCTTCTCCGGAAAAAGTCGCCAAAGATCCCCACTTCGGCATCGGCCTGCATATCTGCCGCCAGCTGTGCATGAAGCATGGAGGGGAATTAAGCCTTGCCAACAGCATAGAGGGCGGGGCAGTCGTGAGCGCTTCATTTTCCTGTAAGAATGAATAAAGAGATTCTTTTGTTTTCCTAGAGAAATTATAGAGATTTATCCGGTATGATACTCTCATAGACAGGGAGATGAATGATATTCCCGTGAGATATCCGGGGAATACAACAAAATAGAAAGCCTGACTTCATCTCCGGGAAAGAGAGGTTGAATAAGAATGTCTGCAACAATTAAGATTGAACATCTGAATCAATATTATGGAAAGAAACAGGCACTGAAAGACGTGAATCTGACCGTTCATCAGGGAATGTTCGGATTACTTGGACGAAATGGTGCGGGAAAGACCACGCTGATGAAGGTCCTTGCGACCCTGCTGCCTGTATCGGATGGAAAGGTCACCGTCTGCAATGTACCACTTATCGATTCCGCGAGGATCCGGAAAATGACGGGATATCTGCCTCAGGATTTTTCCATGTATCCGAACATGACGGTCTATGAGGCCATGGATTATCTGGGCGTCCTCTCCGGTTTAAGCAGCACACAGCGAAAAGAGGGGATCCCGGGACTGCTAAAGCGGGTGAACCTGTGGGATAACAAAAAGACGAAAGTAAAGGCTCTGTCAGGCGGGATGAAGCGCCGTCTTGGCATTGCACAGGCGATCCTGCATGATCCGAAGATCCTGATTGTGGATGAACCAACTGCCGGGCTGGATCCGGAGGAGAGGGTACGCTTCCGCAACCTGCTCTGTGAGATTGCAGAGGAAAGAATTGTGATTCTGTCCACACATATCGTCGGCGATATCGAAGCCACCTGCGAGCAGATCGCCGTGTTAAATGAAGGAGAAGTCCTATTCAGGGGGACCGTTTCCGAACTGATCGACATGGCGGAGGGAAAAGTCTACACCGCACAGATCAGCAGGCAGGAGCTGCCAAAGCTGAAAGAGAAGTACATCGTAACCAGTATGCTGACTCTTGGAAATAATATCATGGTACGTTTTATCTCGGACCAGAAGCCCTTTGCTGCCGCAAAAATCTGCGAGGCAGGGGTGGAGGATGCCTACATGTACCTGATGAACGGGGAAGGGAGTGAGGTCTGATGTTCGCACAATTAGTGTTTAAGGAATGCAGGCAGACTGCCAAAAGTATGATCTACTGGCTGATTGTGCTGATCCTGGTGATCTTTTTCAACGCACAGCTTGGAAATACGGAGATCGCACAGAAGCCTGCGCCCGGTCAGGAGAATTATGGTATGACCTACAGTACCGATCCACAGAAGATCATGGAAGCCACACTGGGCAATCTGGTGGGAGAGTATACAGGCGGCGCGTATACCACCTATCCCATCGGATTCTTTAAGACCGTAAAGCCCGGTGAACAGAAACAGAAACGAATCGCCGAGATCATTGGCGAAGCAACCGGACTGAACACAAAAGAAGAGATGTTAAAGGCCATTGCAGGGGACGAAATAGAACTGCCGGAAGGGGAGGCGGATGCCATTGTATACGGCGGCTCCCCGGTTCCTGCGGCAGCATCACTGACCTATGACAGATTCAAGGAACTGATGGAAGAAGTGGATGATCTGTTAGGCGGCGGTTCCCAGTATGGGAAAGAACGCATAAAGACCAATGCCAGGACCTCGAAAACTTATGATCAGGCATTGGAGGAATATAAGGAACTGATAGAGAAGGATCATCTCACAGGCGGCTACGCAAGGCTGTTTTGTGACTACATGGGCATCATGCTTGGCATCCTTCCGGTGTTCCTTGCCGTGACCAGAGGCTTAAGGGACAGACGTTCCCGGATGCAGGGGCTGATCGCATCCAGACGGGCTTCCTCCTTTACCATCGTGGCGAGCCGTTACCTGTCCATGCTGATCATGCTGCTTCTGCCGATACTGCTCATTTCCTGCATTCCGCTGTTTGAATGCATCCAGTCCGCAGGGGCGGGGGTTCAGCTGGATTATCTGGCATTTGTCAAATACAGCTTTGGCTGGCTGCTGCCGTCGATCATGATTGCAGCGGCGGTTGGAATGGTGCTCACAGAGCTGACCGACACAGCACTTGGCGTCCTGGTTCAGTTGATCTGGTGGTTTATCACCGTCTTTGGCTCCATGTCCGCCATGAGCGGCGGCATGTATGGCTGGGGACTGGTCCCGAGACACAATACGATCTATAATTATACGGGATTTCACGAAGACTTTGCCCAGCTGGCAGCAAACCGGGCTCTCTATGCAGGAATTTCCATTCTGCTTGTGGCTGTCACCGTATGGATTTATTCTTTAAAGAGAAAAGGGAGGCTTGACATTTATGGCAAAGTGTTTGGAAATCGCAAAAGAAAATCTCAGGCATAACCTTTGGATCCATGCAGGCATCGCACTTGTGCTCTTATGTGTTTCACCCTTTATATCAGGGGTGGAGAACCTGGCGCTTCCTGATACCGCGAAGATTCTGGAGTTATACGTGGCGCTTTTGGGAATCATCCTGATTCCCCCCATCTTCCTGCCGGAGCAGAATCAGGACTTAAGAGACCTGATCCGTTCAAAGTATACGAAGATTTCTTCTATATATAGTATCCGTTTGATCGAATCCGTGCTTGTACTGATGCTTTACCTGGGAGTCTATCTGTGGATCCTGCACTGTAACGGCTGTCAGATGGAAGGTTTGAAGTACTTTGCGGGAACCCTTGCGGAAATGCTGTTCCTGGGAGGTCTGGGGCTCTTTACCTACAGCCTGACGGATAATCTGATCGCAGGCTATATGATCCCGGTATTCTACTATGTCACGGCGATCGGGAGCGGTTCTAAATATATGAAGGTTTTCTATCCATTCTCCATGTCACAGGGGAGCTTTACAGAAAAGTACTGGCTCTTAGCCAGCGGGATTCTGCTGATCATACTGGGCATCTGGTTTCGGAGCAAAAAATAGAATAGGACAATTGTGCCGCACATATACTTCAAATAAAGGGCGTATGTGTGGCATTTCTATTATGGGCAGAGATTTAGATCATGAAAAATTCAAAGAGAAACTGGCGTCTGCTGCAAGTATGCCGAAGGATGTCGTCCTTGGTGCAGCCGTTGTCACGATCATGGGTGACCAGGAGGTCTGCATCGAGAACTACCGCGGCATCATCGAGTACACGGATGTCCTGATCCGTGTCCAGACCAAAGGATGCCAGATCCGGCTTTTTGGAAAGAATCTTCAGATAGAGTATTATACCAATGATGAAATGAAGATTACGGGCAGGATCTGCTCGCTAGAATATTGTAAGTGAGGTAGAAAAAACTGTGATACAGTCAATCATCCGGTATGTACATGGATATGTGAAGATCCGTGTGGAAGGGTATTCCCCCGAACGGTTTTTAAACCTGTGCAGCCATCACCACATCTATATATGGGGACTGACCCCCTGCGGAAATGCATATGAAATGTATATGAGCCTGAAAGGATTTAAAAAGCTGCGTCCCATCGTCAGGAAAACCCATACAAAGGTCATCCTGGCAGACCGGGCCGGCCTTCCTTTTTTCCTTCAGAAATACCGAAAGAGAAAGCTGTTTTTCATCAGCTTTTTTCTTTGTATCGGGCTCCTTTACTTTTACTCCAGCTTCATCTGGGACATTCATTTCGAGGGCAATGAGAAATGGACAAACGAGACACTGCTGGAATTTCTGGAGGAAAAAGAGGTCACGCCGCACATGCCGAAAAGCAGGGTGGACTGTGCCCGGATCGTAAAGGATATCAGACAGGAATATGACGATATCGTCTGGGTCTCCGCATCCATAGACGGCAGCCGCCTGCGCATCCAGATCAAGGAGAATGAGGATACGTTCCGTGAGGCGGACACAGGTGGAGCAGACGCAAATGGAGCAGAGGGAAGTGCGGCTAAGGACACAGACAGGTCTCAGAACGGCACAGGCAGTCAGGGCGCATCGCAGGCTGGGACGGATCAGACAGGAGAGGAAATAAAGACACCGACAGACCTGATCGCCTCGAAGGACGGTGTAATCACAAGCATCATCACGCGGACTGGTGTTCCGCAGGTCCACGTGGGGGATACGGTTGTGAAAGGGGACATTCTTGTATCCGGAAGGGTGGAAGTGAAAAATGACGCCGGAGAAGTCATTGGTTATCAGTATCAGGCGTCCGACGCAGACATTTTTGCAGATACACAGATGAATTATGAGGACACCATCAGCACAAAATATAAGAAAAAACACTATGAAAAATCAGAGAGACGGTTATACTATATCAAGATCGGTTCCCGCATGGTCTCGGCCGGCACTCTGAAAAATGATTACAAAGAGTGGGAAATGTATACGAAAGAGCACCAGATAAAGCTGGGAGAAAATTTTTATCTCCCGGTATCCTATGGAAGTAAAATTGTGAAATCATACACTTCTAAGGAGAAAAGTTACACAAAGAAGGAGCTTCAGGAACAATTAAGCGAAAACTTTCAGTTATTTTCTAAGGAATTAAAGGAAAAAGGTATTCACATTAAGGAAAATAGTGTTAAAATACACATAGACCAAAATTCCGCGTCGGCGAAAGGGACCATTTATCTGAATGAACGAATCACGACAGAGGCGGATACTGAAATAATGGAAATTGAAAGGAACGAACAGGATGAGTCTGGCAGAACTGATGATTGACATACCGGCCGAACACGAAAAGAATGTATTCGGCCAGTTTGATGCTTACGCAAAGAAACTGGAGCGCACATTTCATGTGACCCTGATCGCGCGCGATGGGAAGACAAAGATATTAGGAGAGGGCGTATCCGCCGAGAAAGCAAAGAGGGTGCTCGAACAGCTGACCGAGCTTTCCAGGCGCGGGAATACGATTACGGAGCAGAACGTGGACTATGCGATCTCCCTCGTTTTTGAAGATCAGGAGGAAGGGATCGTGGAGATTGACCGGGAACTGATCTGCCATACGCTGCAGGGCAAGCCGATCAAGCCAAAGACGCTGGGGCAGAAGAAGTATGTGGATTCGATCCGAAGCGGCATGATCACCTTCGGGCTGGGACCTGCCGGAACCGGTAAGACCTACCTCGCAATGGCGATGGCGATCACGGCATTTAAGAGCAATGAGGTCAGCAGGATCATCATGACCCGTCCGGCCATTGAGGCGGGCGAGAAGCTGGGATTCCTGCCCGGTGACCTGCAGAGCAAGGTAGACCCCTATTTGAGGCCGCTCTATGATGCACTCTATCAGATCATGGGGGCGGAAAGCTTTTTGAAGAACCAGGAGAAAGGACTGATCGAGGTGGCCCCTCTGGCCTATATGAGAGGACGGACACTGGATAATGCGTTTATTATCCTGGATGAGGCGCAGAATACGACTCCGGCACAGATGAAGATGTTCCTGACCCGTATCGGGTTCGGTTCCAAGGTTGTCATCACCGGAGATTCCACCCAGAAGGACCTGCCGCCGGGAGCTGTATCCGGTCTGGATGTGGCGGTCAATGTGGTGAAGAATATCGAGGATATCAAGATCTGCACGCTGACCAGCAAGGATGTGGTGAGACATCCGCTCGTACAGAAGATCGTCAAGGCCTACGAGGATTATGAGAAGAAGAGCAGCAGGCCTGACCATCGGGAAGAGAAAAGAAACAAAAGCAACAGGAGTAAGAGGAGAAGATCATGAGTCTATACATGGAAGAAGAAGGTGCAGTAAAGCTGCCATTCGATACAGAAGAGACGGCCCAGCTCGTCATTGAAGCCGCGCTGGAATATGAGGGGTGCCCTTATGAAGCGGAGATCAACCTGCTTCTGACTACAGATGAGGCGATCCGGGAGATGAACCAGATGTTCCGTCAGATTGATAAAGCTACTGATGTGCTGTCATTTCCCATGCTGGAATATGAGACCCCGGGAGATTTTTCGGATGTGGAAGAACGCCCGGAAGAATGCTTCAACCCGGAGTCCGGGGAGCTGATGCTGGGGGATATCGTGATTTCCAAGGACAAGGTCTTATCCCAGGCAGAAGCCTATGGACACTCTCCAAGAAGAGAATATGCTTTCCTCATCGCCCATAGTATGTTACACTTATTTGGTTATGACCACATGGAGGAGGACGAGCGTCTCTCCATGGAACAGAAGCAGAGAGAGATTCTGGAAAAAATTCAAATATTAAGGTAACAGTATAGACGGAGGATTTATGGCAGAGACACATAAGAATAAAAAAAAGAAAAAAGATGATTTTCTGATGCAGGGTGCCATACTGGCGTTTGCCGCTGTGATCACAAAGGTGATCGGCGTAGCATACAGAATTCCGCTTACCAATATACTTGGGGATGAAGGAAACGGATTTTACGGGTATGCTTTTGAGGTATATTCCCTGGCATTACTTCTTTCATCTATGAGTTTCCCCATTGCCGTCTCCAAGCTGGTATCTTCCAGAATGGCGCTCCGGCAGCGGCGCAATGCATTCCGTGTATTTAAGTGCGCCCTGATGTTTTCGATTGTTGTCGGAGCCGTAGTGGCTGTCGTGATCTTTTTCGGGGCAGGGCCGATTTCCAAGCATTTGATGGAGTCTCCGCTGAGTGTTTATGCACTGAGGGTGCTGGCTCCGGGATTGTTTATTGTATCTGTAATGGGTGTGCTGCGCGGGTATTTCCAGGGATTGGGGACGATGGTTCCGACGGCTGTCTCACAGGTCATTGAACAGATCATCAATGCGGTCATCAGTCTCGTCGGTGCAAGTGTGCTTTTTAAAATTGGAACAAGCATCGGTAAAAAGAGCAATGAGGAACTGTTAGGACCTGCATATGGGGCGGCTGGCGGTACACTCGGTACGATCATGGGTGCACTGGCAGGTCTTTTATTCCTTCTGTTTGCGCTGTTCGCATTCAAAAGTGTGATCCACAGACAGCTGCGGTCTGACAAGAGCCGTAAAAAAGAAAGCTACAGCAGGATCTTAAAGATTCTGATCCTGACGATCATTCCAGTTATCTTCAGCACTGCAATCTATAATATCAACCAGCTGATCGATCTGACACTTTTTAATAAGATCATGTCCGCTCAGGGGCTGGTCGAGAAGGAATATATGGCACTGCAGGGAATCTATACTGGAAAGTATAATCCGCTGATCAACGTGCCGATGGCTATGGCAAATGGTCTGGCTGCGTCAGTTATCCCAAGCCTGACTGCAGCTTCTGCAAACGATAAGGCACTGATTCATGGAAAGATCAACCAGACGATCCGTTTTACGATGCTGGTTGCCATCCCATGTTTTGTGGGGTTCGTAGTGCTGGCTTCCCCGCTGATGGTACTGCTGTATGGTGATTCAAGTGCAACACCGGCACTGTTGCTGGCAATTGGCTCAGTCACCGTCGTTTTCTACAGCTGGTCCACAGTTATGAATTCCATTCTGCAGGGATTGGATAAGATGTCAACTCCGGCAAAGAACGCGGGAATTTCCCTGGTGATACATATTATTTCGCTGCTGATTATGCTGATTGTTTTGAAGTGGAATGTGTATGCGCTAGTCGGAAGTAACATTATTTTCTCCATATGCATGTGTTTCCTTAATGCA
The DNA here is from genome assembly GCA_902489075.1 of uncultured Faecalicatena sp. Classification (GTDB taxonomy): domain Bacteria; phylum Bacillota; class Clostridia; order Lachnospirales; family Lachnospiraceae; genus Faecalicatena_A. Next base: position 20,056 of record CABTYO010000034.1, read on the forward strand.
AGAGCGATTCACAAGGCAAGCGGTTATAAGCAGGAGATTGAGAAAACCTTTGTGAAGCCACTGATTGCAGCAGTCATTATGGGAATTGTGACCTATGTTTCCCATCTGCTATTTAGCCTGGTTGCACCGGGGCGGTTCATTGCAACCATCCTTTCCGTGCTGATCGCAGTTGTAGTATATGCACTTGCTATACTGAAGCTGGGGACACTCAGCGAACAGGATATCAAGGATCTGCCGCAGGGATATAAAATCTTAAGGCTGTGCAGAAGGTTCCACCTGCTGCCGCACAGAAGAGTGGAAGAGGAAGACTAGAAGAATACAGTATTAAGAAATGTACTATTCAGCCATCAATACTATTTAACTAAGGTATAGACATTGGACATTAAAAAGCAGGGTATATAAAATATATATACTCTGCTTTTTAACATAATTTGATAGCCCATGGTTGAGCTGTTTCCGGTTCCTTTTTCTGTATGTGTAGGGCAGTGTTATTTAGCACCCAGACACAGATTGTCGCAAAGCGACAGTAACCCCAAGCCCGCCTCCCACGTACTCAGGATACGCAGGCTGGGCTTCGGAATAGTGAACATTTCTTATCAATATTTTCCTCGTCATGAAACATAAATGTAAAATGTCTCTACATGATGATATAAGTCTGTCAGATAAAGCTTAAACTATATTCTATCATTTAAATTTTTAATCATATAGTCATAGAGTTCTTTTTCACTTTTTTGCTCTTGTATCTCTCTAGCTTCTACTCCTGATATTTCTATATCTTTCAGCTGAGCTACAATTTCTCCAGCATCATATCTTAAAAAATATTTTACATCATTTTTAAAAATTTCAATTCCATAGTCTTCATAAATTTTGTCCATAATAACCTTACACCTTTCAATATTAACCTTTGACTTGTTTCATTAACTCACCCTAAGCCCTCCCTCTGCTTACACTCCGTTCGCAGGGAGGGCTTGGAATCGAATAATGTTATTCTAAATACACAACAAAACAAGTTTTACAATTTTCCTGTTTTTACAATTTCCTTTAAAACATGATTCATCATCATCTTTATAAAATCATTTTCCTTTGTCGCTTCTTTTAGATCTTTGAAATATACCCCTTTTCCAGTTTTAAAGTATACTCGTATATAGTCACTATTATAAAACTCTACATCA
>CABTYO010000035.1 GCA_902489075.1 uncultured Faecalicatena sp.
GCTGCGAGTACATTATACGGTGTTATGAATAGCAAGGGCAATAGGATAAATATACGTGCAGGAGTAAATTCAATGACGCTGGAATTCACTCCTGCCAACTAGAATTTAAAAATACATTTAAGTTGTAAATATGTAATAAAAAATTAAGGCATAAAGTACAGAACAAACATTCGAATTTGTTCTGTACTTTTATTTTATATTCTGATATAATCAAACCTAGTTACAGGAATAATAACTATATGATAGAACGATTCATAAAGGAGGAGCTTTCATGGATCATTTTGAATTAGTATCAGAATATAAACCAACCGGGGACCAGCCCCAGGCTATCGCTGAACTGGTGAAGGGCTTCCAGGAAGGAAACCAGTGCCAGACACTTCTCGGTGTCACTGGTTCCGGTAAAACATTTACAATGGCGAACGTTATCCAGCAGCTGCAGAAGCCAACACTGATTATTGCCCACAATAAAACTCTCGCTGCCCAGCTTTATGGAGAATTCAAAGAATTCTTCCCCAATAATGCAGTGGAGTATTTTGTTTCCTACTACGATTATTACCAGCCGGAAGCCTACGTCCCATCCTCCGACACCTATATCGCCAAGGATTCTTCCATCAATGATGAGATAGACAAGCTTCGTCTGTCCGCCACGATGGCGTTATCCGAGCGCCGGGATGTAATCATTGTAGCCAGTGTGTCATGTATCTATGGTCTGGGAAGTCCGGTGGATTACCAGAACATGGTGATCTCTCTCAGGCCGGGAATGATCCGGGACCGGGACGAGGTGATGGCGAAGCTGATTGAGATTCAGTATGACCGCAACGAGATGGACTTTCACCGTGGAACCTTTCGGGTGCGGGGGGATGTCCTGGAGGTGATCCCTGCCAATGCAGAAGATGTGGCAGTACGTATTGAGTGGTTTGGTGATGAGATTGACCGGATTACGGAGATTGATATCCTGACAGGAGAGATCAAGGATGAATTAAAGCATGTGGCGATCTTCCCGGCATCACATTATGTTGTGGATAAGGCGAATATTGAGCGTGCCGTGAAGGACATTGAGGAGGAACTGGAGGAACGCGTGAAGGAATTCAAGCGCCAGGATAAGCTGATCGAGGCACAGAGGATTGCCGAGAGGACGAATTTTGATATTGAGATGTTAAAGGAGACAGGCTTCTGTTCCGGTATTGAGAACTACTCCAGGCATCTTGCAGGGCTGGAACCGGGACAGCCGCCATATACACTGATCGATTATTTCCCGGATGATTTTATTATGATGATTGATGAGTCACATAAGACGATTCCACAGATTGGCGGAATGTATTCCGGGGACCAGTCCAGAAAGACCACGCTGGTAGAATATGGGTTCCGCCTTCCGTCGGCAAAGGACAACAGACCCTTGAATTTTACGGAATTTGAAAGTAAAATAAATCAGGTCATGTTCGTCTCGGCAACGCCGGGAGTCTATGAAGAAGAGCATGAACTGCTCAGGGCCGAGCAGGTGATCCGTCCGACAGGACTTTTGGATCCGGAAGTTGAGGTTCGCCCGGTTGAGGGGCAGATCGATGACCTGATCGGGGAAGTGAATAAGGAAGTTTCAAAGAAGAACAAGGTGCTTGTGACCACGCTGACCAAGCGGATGGCAGAGGATCTGACCGACTATATGCGTGAAGTGGGAATCCGGGTCAAGTATCTCCATTCGGATGTGGACACACTTGAGAGAACGGAGATTATCCGGGATATGCGTCTGGATGTGTTTGACGTGCTTGTGGGAATCAATCTTTTACGAGAAGGTCTGGACATTCCGGAGATCACACTGGTTGCGATTCTGGATGCGGATAAGGAAGGGTTCCTGCGTTCCGAGATTTCTCTGATCCAGACGATTGGCCGTGCGGCGAGAAATTCCGAGGGTCATGTTATCATGTATGCGGATAAGATCACGGATTCCATGCGGATCGCGATGGATGAGACACAGCGCCGCCGTGAGATCCAGATGAAGTACAATGAGGAACACGGAATTACACCGACGACCATCCAGAAGTCCGTCAGGGACCTGATCAGTATTTCCAAGAAGGTTGCTGCGGAAGAGATGCAGATGGAGAAGGATCCGGAGTCCATGAGCCGGAAAGAACTGGAGAAGCTGATTGCGGATCTGTCGAAGCAGATGAAGAAGGCGGCGGCAGAGTTGAATTTCGAGGCGGCAGCAGAGCTGCGTGACAAGCTTGTGGAATTAAAGCGGAGTCTGAATGATTTGGATGATTAGGGAAAAGAATGAATAATTCACAGAAAATACAGAAGAATAAGATATGACAGGAGTACAGGAAGGGAAAAACATGGCAAAGAAGATGGATGCCCGCCAGTATATCAAGATACGCGGGGCAAATGAAAATAACCTGAAAAATATTGATCTGGACATTCCAAGGAATGAGCTGGTGGTGCTTACCGGACTGAGTGGTTCGGGTAAGTCGTCACTGGCATTTGATACGATCTACGCAGAAGGACAGAGGAGATATATGGAATCGTTGTCTTCCTATGCAAGGCAGTTCCTCGGGCAGATGGAGAAGCCCAATGTGGAGAGCATAGAGGGACTTTCTCCGGCCATTTCCATTGACCAGAAGTCTACGAATCACAACCCCCGTTCTACTGTGGGGACCGTAACGGAGATCTATGATTACTTCCGTCTGCTGTATGCGAGAATTGGGATCCCGCACTGTCCGAAGTGCGGCAGGGAGATCAAGAAGCAGACTGTGGACCAGATGGTGGATCAGGTCATGGAGCTTCCGGAGGGAACGAAGATCCAGCTGATGGCACCGGTTGTGCGTGGAAGAAAAGGAACCCATGCCAAGCTTCTGGAACGTGCCAAGAGAAGCGGATATGTCAGAGTCAGGGTCGACGGGAATCTGTATGAACTTTCAGAGGAGATCACTCTGGATAAGAATATTAAGCATAATATAGAGATTATTGTCGACCGTCTTGTCGTAAAGCCGGGAATCGAGAAAAGGTTGACAGATTCTGTAGAAAGTGTGCTTGCCCTGGCAGAAGGGCTTCTGGTCGTAGATATTATCGGCGGAGAACCGATGAACTTCAGCCAGAGTTTTGCCTGCCCGGACTGTGGGATCAGTATCGATGAGATCGAACCGAGAAGCTTCTCCTTTAATAATCCGTTCGGGGCATGCCCGGTCTGCTTTGGTCTGGGATATAAGATGGAATTTTCGGAGGAACTGATGATCCCGGATCCATCCCTGAGCATCAATGAAGGTGCAATCGCGGTGATGGGATGGCAGTCCTGCACGGATAAGTCAAGCTTTACAAGGGCGATTCTGGACGCTTTATGCAAAGAGTACAAGTTCGACCTGGATACTCCTTTTGAAAAGTATCCGAAGAAGATCCATGATGTGATTATGTACGGGACGAATGGAAAGTCCGTGAAGGTTTATTATAAAGGACAGCGCGGTGAAGGCGTCTATGATGTGGCGTTTGAGGGACTGATCAAGAATGTGGAGAGAAGATACCGTGAGACCGGGTCTGAGACGATGAAGGCGGAGTATGAGACTTTCATGAATATTACACCATGTTCCGAATGTGGGGGACAGCGTCTGAAAAAGGGATCTCTTGCGGTGACTGTGGGAGATAAGAATATCGCAGAGGTGACGGGCTATTCCATCGATAAGCTGCAGCAGTTCCTGGCTGATCTGGACCTGACGGAGACGCAGAAGATGATTGGAAGCCAGATTTTAAAAGAAATTAAGGCAAGAATCCAGTTTCTGATCAACGTTGGCCTGGATTACCTGACACTTGCGAGAGCCACGGCATCTCTTTCAGGTGGAGAGGCACAGCGTATCCGTCTTGCGACGCAGATTGGCTCAGGACTGGTGGGCGTTGCCTATATTCTGGATGAGCCGAGTATCGGACTCCATCAGAGAGATAATGACAAGCTTCTGGATACATTGAAGCATCTGCGCGACCTGGGGAATACCCTGATTGTGGTGGAACATGATGAAGATACCATGCTGGCCGCTGACTGCGTGGTCGATATCGGACCAGGAGCAGGGGAACATGGCGGTGAGGTGGTTGCCATCGGAACGGCCCAGGAGATTATGAAGAATAAGAACTCGATCACAGGGGCCTATTTAAGCGGCAGGCTTCAGATCCCGGTGCCGGAGAAACGTGAGAAGCCGACAGGGTATTTAAAGATCGTGGGTGCCCAGGAGAACAATCTGAAGAATATTGATGTGAAGATTCCTTTGGGAGTCATGACCTGTGTGACAGGTGTATCCGGTTCCGGTAAGAGTTCTCTTGTCAATGAGATCTTATATAAGAAGCTGGCAAAGGAACTGAACCGTGCAAGGACCATTCCTGGAAAGCATAAGAGGATTGAAGGACTGGATCAGGTGGATAAAGTGATTGATATCGACCAGTCCCCGATCGGACGCACCCCGCGGTCCAACCCGGCTACTTACACGGGTGTATTTGACCTGATCCGGGACCTGTTTGCGGCCACGCCTGATGCGAAGGCAAGAGGGTACAAAAAGGGAAGGTTCAGCTTCAATGTAAAGGGCGGACGCTGTGAGGCCTGCAGCGGCGATGGTATCCTGAAGATCGAGATGCATTTCCTGCCGGATGTCTACGTGCCCTGCGAGGTGTGCGGCGGCAAGCGCTATAACAGAGAGACCCTGGAAGTGAAGTATAAGGGAAAGACCATTTATGATGTCCTGAATATGACGGTGGAGGAGGCCCTGCACTTTTTTGAACATGTTCCAAGCATCCGAAGAAAGATGGAGACACTGTATGATGTGGGACTTTCTTACATCAGGCTGGGACAGCCGTCCACAGAGCTGTCTGGCGGTGAGGCACAGCGGATTAAGCTGGCGGCGGAGTTAAGCCGCAGAAGTACAGGGAATACAGTCTATATTCTGGATGAGCCGACTACGGGGCTTCATTTTGCAGATGTCCACAAGCTGACAGAGATTTTAAGAAGGCTTTCAGGCGACGGGAATACGGTTGTCGTGATTGAACATAATCTGGATGTCATTAAGACTGCGGATTATATTATTGATATCGGGCCGGAAGGCGGCGACAAGGGCGGTACGATCGTAGCCACAGGTACACCGGAGGAAGTGGCCAAGAATCCGAACTCTTATACAGGAAAGTATATTACGGAAGCATTGAAAAAGAGCAGACGCTGATGACACATATGACAGCCCGGAATCCCTAGGGAGACCGGGCTTGAATTACATGTAAACTGTGTGAGGCAGAGAAAAGTCGAATTTTGCGGAAGAATTTTACAATCCTTAAGAAATACGAAAAATATAAAAAAAGGGTTTCCATTTTTGGAAAAGTTTATTATACTATTTGTGCAACTTAAGGTAAGACAGCATGAGTGAAAGAGAAAGAACATGAAGCACTAAAGCATGAAAAGAACACAAAAGGGATGGATCCATACTGGATCCAAATACCTGCCTGGAGCAGAGAAACACGAAGGAATAGTGATGATAATAAGGATTAGTAAGGGTTTTAGAAGGGAGAGTCAATATGTCTGTAGATATCGGAATAGATCTGGGTACAGCCAGTGTACTTGTATATGTAAAAGGCAAAGGGGTGGTGCTCAAAGAACCATCAGTTGTCGCATTTGACAGAGACACGAATGTCATCAAAGCAATTGGAGAAGAGGCACGCCTGATGCTGGGGAGAACACCGGGCAATATTACTGCAGTACGCCCGCTCCGTCAGGGTGTCATTTCAGATTATACGGTAACGGAGAAGATGATCAAGTATTTTGTGCAGAAGTCTCTTGGCAAGAGAACCTTTAAGAAGCCGCGCATCAGCATTTGTGTGCCGAGCGGTGTGACAGAGGTTGAGAAGAAAGCTGTGGAGGAGGCTACATTTGCGGCCGGGGCAAGAGAGGTTCATCTGATTGAAGAGCCTGTGGCGGCGGCTATAGGTGCAGGGATCGATATTTCCAAGCCATGCGGGAATATGATCGTGGATATCGGAGGAGGAACTGCGGATATTGCGGTGATTTCTCTTGGCGGTACTGTTGTGAACACCTCGATTAAGATAGCAGGGGATGATTTTGACGAAGCGATTGTCCGTTATATGCGTAAGAAACATAATCTTCTGATCGGTGAGCGCACAGCAGAAGATATTAAGATAAAGATTGGAACAACCTATCCGCTGGTGGAGGAAGAGACGATGGAAGTCAGAGGGCGTAATCTTGTGACGGGCCTTCCGAAGACCGTTACGGTAACTTCCTCGGAGACAGAAGAGGCACTGCGTGAGGCGACCAGTCAGATCGTGGAGGCTGTCATTGCCGTGCTGGAACAGACACCGCCGGAGTTATCAGCAGATATTCTGGACCGTGGGATTGTCCTGACAGGCGGCGGAGCGATGCTTCGTGGATTAGAAGAGCTGATCGAGGAGAAGACAGGGATCCATACAATGACTGCCGAGGATCCGATGAAAGTTGTAGCCATCGGTACCGGACAGTTCGTAGAATTTATGAGCGGCAGAACCGATTTCTAAAGGCGAATGAGGTTCTGAAAAGAAGGCAGAGTTCAGATAGCAGAGGAAGGTTTTTAAGGCAGATAAAAGGGATGGGACAGACTACTTCGGGAAGAGAGGGGAGGAGTCTGTCTTAACTTATGTCAGATACTGTTATGCGATTGAGGAGGATATTGTGGAAGTAGTTACCGGATATGTGGAACACATCGTGTTCAGGAATGAGGAGAATGGTTATACGGTCTTCAACCTGGACAGCGAAGACGGCGAAGTGACCTGTGTGGGAAGTTTTAATTACATAAATGAAGGTGAGATGCTGGAGCTTGAGGGCGACTATGTGAACCACAGTGTCTATGGAAGCCAGCTGAAGGTGAGTTCCCATCAGGTGAAGGAGCCGGAGGATCTTGTGTCGATCGAGAGATATCTGGGTTCCGGTGCGGTCAAAGGGGTAGGCGCGGCGCTTGCGGCGAGAATCGTCAGACGGTTCAAAGAGGATACGTTCCGCATCATCGAGGAAGAACCGGAGCGGCTTGCAGAAGTGAAAGGAATCAGTGAGCGCAAAGCGCGGGAGATTGCCGAGCAGGTAGAAGATAAGAAAGACATGCGCAAGGCGATGATCTATCTGCAGAACTATGGAATATCGACTACACTTGCCGTTAAGATCTATAAGCGCTATGGCTCCAAACTCTATCAGGTGCTGGAAGAGAATCCGTACCAGCTTGCAGATAATATAGAAGGTGTGGGATTCAAGACTGCAGATGAGATTGCATCCCGTATTGGAATCCATACGGATTCGGATTTCAGGATCCGCAGCGGGATCTTTTACACACTTCAGCAGTCTGTGGGAGAGGGGCATGTCTATCTTCCGCAGGAGCTTCTGGCAGCCCGTGCGGGACAGCTTCTGGGAGTCCAGATCCAGGATGTGGAGAAGTATATCATGGATCTGTGCATCGAGAAAAAGGTGGTCAGAAAGGAAGAGCAGGAGGAGATCCGTATCTATCCGGCTCATTATTACTATCTGGAACTCAATACGGCCCGGATGCTCCATGATCTGAACATCGACTGTAATATGCCCGAGGATATGATGGAGAAAAGGCTTCGCAAGGTGGAGGAGCAGGAAGCGATTTCCCTGGATCCGATGCAGCACAGGGCAGTCATCGAGTCAATCAAGCACGGGCTTCTGATCCTGACGGGAGGACCGGGAACCGGTAAGACGACAACCATCAATACCATGATCCAGTTTTTTGAGAGCGAGGGAATGAGCATTCTTCTGGCAGCGCCTACCGGCCGTGCGGCAAAGAGGATGACAGAGGCGACCGGTTATCAGGCCCAGACGATCCACCGCCTGCTGGAGGTCAGCGGCAATCCGGAGGAAGAAGGCAGCGTGAACGGATTCATGAGGAACCGCCAGAATCCTCTGGAGACAGACGTCCTGATCATCGATGAGATGTCCATGGTGGACCTGCCTCTGATGCACGCACTGTTATCGGCGGTCGTAGAAGGGACCAGGCTGATTCTTGTGGGAGATGTCAACCAGCTTCCGTCAGTAGGTCCGGGAAGCGTTTTAAAAGATATCATTGCATCCGGCAGTTTCCCTGTTGTAACACTGACGAAGATCTTCCGTCAGGCAGGGGAGAGTGACATTGTTGTCAATGCGCATAAGATCAACGCCGGAGAGCCGGTCATCCTGAATAACAAAAGCCGGGACTTTTTCTTCCTGAAACGGCAGGAGGCGGATGTGATCATCAGTGTGGTCATTACTTTGATCCAGAAAAAGCTTCCGAAATATGTGAATGCCGCGCCGACAGATATTCAGGTGATGACACCGACACGTAAAGGTCTTCTGGGAGTGGAACGTTTAAATACGATTTTACAGCGTTATCTGAATCCGCCGGACCCGGGGAAAGCAGAAAAAGAGTTCGGCCAGAAGCTTTTCCGTGTTGGGGATAAAGTAATGCAGATCAAGAATAACTACCAGTTAGAGTGGGAAATCTGTACAAAGTTCGGTCTGACTGTGGATAAAGGTACCGGAATCTTCAACGGAGACATGGGGATTGTTACGGAGATTAATACATACGATGAGACACTGGAAGTAGAATATGATGAGGGCCGTAAGGTCAAGTATCCATATGAACTGCTGGATGAGCTGGAGCTGGCCTATGCGATCACAGTACATAAGTCCCAGGGCAGCGAGTATCCTGCGGTCATCATTCCGCTGCTCCCCGGACCAAGGCTTTTATACAACAGGAATCTGCTGTATACGGCTGTAACACGTGCAAAAAAATGCCTGACGATTGTGGGGAGTGATACGACATTTCAGGAAATGATACAAAACAAAAACGAACAGAACCGTTATACAAGTTTAGCAGAGCGTATTCAGGAATTTTAGACCTGATATATCCTCCTGTATGCCCTTTCTGCGGCAGAATTTCCAGAGACGGGATCTGCGAAGCGTGCAGAAAGAAGATCCAGTATATCAGGGAACCCCGCTGTATGCGCTGCGGCAAGCCTCTTGAGAAGGAAGAACAGGAATACTGCCGGGACTGCGGGAGACATCCGTCCTTTTACGAACAGGGGCGCAGCGTCTGGCTGCATAAGCCTCCGGTCTCCCAGGCAGTGTACCGGCTGAAATATAAGAATAAAAGAAGCTATGGGAAGATCTTTGCCGCGGAGATGGCACGCTGTTATGGAGATCAGATCAGGAGATGGGGAATCCAGGAGATCATCCCGGTTCCTCTGCACAGGCGGCGTCTCAGAAAAAGGGGATATAACCAGGCGGGGATTCTGGCAGAAGAGCTGGGAAGGATTCTGCATATTCCTGTGAGTCAGGACATTGTATACCGGATCCGTAATACCAGGCCCCAGAAAGAATTAAATGATGCCCAGAGAGTCAGCAACCTGAAAGGGGCCTTCGCGGTGTCAAAGAAGAAGGCAAAGCCGGTTGTTCTGGTCATTGACGATATCTACACAACGGGAAACACCATACAGAGGACAGCGAAAATGCTGAAGGCGGCAGGGGCTGAAAAAGTGTATTTTTTGACCATAAGCATTGGACAAGGACTCTGAGTGTATGCTATACTAAAAATGATGTTTACAGAAAGCTTAAGAATACTTCGAGGTGAAGATATATGTTAGATAAGAATCGTATCAGGCTGATGACGAAGATGGCGCAGTATGAGAAGAACCTGGCGCCGGAAGATTTGAAGATCAGCAGTTACTATAAGAAGGATTATGCAAGTCTGAATACTCTGATCACAGTGATCTGGGTCACCATCGGATATGTAATGGCGGCAGGCCTGGTTGTACTGTGTAATGTAGATGCACTGCTTAAGGACCTGACGATGACGAAGCTGTTTCTCATCATCGCAGTCGCAGTCGGGGCCTATATTGTATTGCTGGTCGTATATTGTGTCTGTGCCAGCAGCTTTTATAAGTCCAGGCACAATAAGGCAAAGCAGCGTGTGAAGATGTATTACCGAGATTTATCCCGCCTGGGAAAGATGTATATGAAGGAGAAGAATTAGAAAATGAGTACTTTACTAGTCTGGAAAGAGCAGCTTCAAAAGATTTATGCAAAATATTCAGTTTACATTATGAAGGCATTACAATTTGTACTGGGATTATGTGTTTTCGGCCTCATTAATTCGAATATCGGCTTTATGAAAGCCGCTTCTTCTATTCTGTGTACAATCGGGCTTTCCGTGGTCTGTGCATTCCTGCCGCTGGTCGTGATGGTACTTGCGGCGACAGCCCTTGTGCTTTTACATTTTTACACACTGTCCATGCCGATCGCCATTGTTTCTCTGGTTATCTTTCTGATCATGTATATTTTTTATTTCAGATTCACACCAGGAAAAGCATGGCTTGTTCTGCTGACACCGGTTGCGTTTGCTTTAAAAGTACCATTTGTGATCCCGGTTGCATTCGGGCTTCTGGGAACGCCTGTGTGGGTATTGCCGGCAGCATTCGGAACGATCGCATATTACATGATCCACTTTGTGAAGGTATCATCCTCAGCATATAAAGGTGCAGATGCGAAGAGCCTTGTGGAAGGACTGATGGCATTCACCAAACAGTCTCTGAACAATAAGGAGATGTGGGTGATGGTGCTGGCAGTCTCCATCAGTATTCTGGTCGTATATGCCATCCGCACCCGTTCCTTTGACCATGCATGGAAGATTGCATCTGCTGTAGGTGCAGTGACAGCGATCGTTGCAGGTGCAGCAGGGAAGATTGCCCTGGACGTTCATCTGTCATACGGTCTGCTTGTGGGCAGCGGTGTGGCTGCGATCTGTGTGGGGCTGATCCTGGAATTTCTGTTCTTTTCCGTGAATTATTCCCGGACAGAGCGCATGCAGTTTGAAGATGATGAATATTATTATTATGTAAAGGCTGTCCCGAAGATTGGTGTGTCTGCTCCGGAGGTGAGCGTAAAGCATATCAACGAGAGAAAGGCTGATACGAATACACAGGAGACGGTCGTGATTGACCAGGAAGACGTAGAGCGTGCAGTGGGAACTGTAAAGAGACCGCCTCAGAAGAGACGTCCGGCGCCGAAGCCGAGAACTCAGGTGAGAAAGGTCGACCACGCGAGAGCAGCAGATGAGATCCTGCTGACAAGAAGCCTGACAAAGGAACTTGGGTTAGAGAACCTGGAGGATGAATTAAATAAATAATTTGGAAAATGCTATAAGGGAACATTTTATTAATAAGACAGGAGGTGGCATGAATGGAAGAGTGGATCAGACGATTTCTGGAAAAGTATGCGGATGAAATGTACTTTCCAAATGTGCACCTGACTGATATTATCGAGATCCTGATCGTGGCGGTGATCGTCTATGAGATCATGCTCTGGATTAAGAACACAAAGGCATGGATGCTGTTAAAGGGAATGATTGTCCTGGCAGTGTTTATCCTGGTTGCTGCGCTTTTTCAGATGCATACGATTCTGTTTCTGGCCAGAGAATCGATCAATGTGCTGGCTGTTGCCGCTGTTGTCGTATTTCAGCCGGAGCTTAGAAGGGCTCTGGAGAAGCTGGGCGAGAAGAATCTGCTCAGCAATATCAACCTATTTGACAGGAATAAAGAGAATCAGCGTTTTTCAGATGAGACCGTGGAGAGTCTGGTAAAGGCCTGCTTTGACATGGGGAGTGTCTGTACAGGAGCGCTGATCGTGGTAGAACAGGCGATCCGCCTGACAGAATATGAGATGACGGGGATTGAACTGGATTGTAAGGTATCCTCCCAGGTACTGCTCAATATATTCGAGCACAATACTCCGCTTCATGACGGCGCGGTGATTATCCGGGGAGACCGGATCACATCTGCCACATGTTATCTGCCGTTATCCGATAATATGCAAATCAGCAAGGATCTGGGAACCAGGCACAGAGCTGCCCTGGGAATGAGCGAGGTAAGCGATGCACTCATCATCGTTGTTTCAGAGGAGACCGGACAGGTATCCGTGGCGATGGGCGGGCAGCTGGCGAGAGGTATCACGCCGGAATATCTTGCGACAAGGCTGAGCCAAATCCAGTATAGGACCTCAGAGGGAAAGAAATTTACTATACGGAAAGGACGGCAGAAACATGAAGAAGTATAAGTTTACAGATAATCTCGGACTCAAGATTATGGCTCTTGTTTTTGCAGCTCTTTTATGGTTTGTAGTTGTCAATATAGACGATCCGATAGAACCGGCCACCTTTAAGAACATACCGGTCCAGCTGGTGAATACACAGGTGGTGACGAATGAAGGGAATACCTACATTGTTGAGGATGGGACGCAGACAGTCAGTGTGGTTGTCAAAGCCAAGAGATCTATCCTGTCCAAGATTTCATCAGAAGATATTATCGCGACTGCTGATATGGCAGAGCTGCAGTTTGAGACCCTGATCCCGATCAAGGTGAGTGTAACAGGTTATGATAAGTGTACGGCAGAAGCATCGCCGAGTAATATGAGAGTGACAGTTGAAAAGTATACAGACAGAGTGCTGCCATTGACAGTCAGCGCTTCGGGAACACCGCGTGACGGATATGTCATCGGGGAGATCACACCGAATCCGGATAAGATTCAGGTGAAAGGACCTCAGTCCCTGGTCAACAGTATTGATAAGGCAGTGGCAAAAGTAGATGTCTCAGGAGTCTCAAAGACCGGTACAATCAAGGCCGAGCTGCTCTATTACGGCAGTGACGGCAGTCTGGTAGACAAGAGCCAGTTGAACAATAATCTTGGAAAGGAAGGAGTAACCGTGGATGTTACTGTTCTGAATACCAAGAATCTGGCCTTGAAGTTTAATGTGTCCGGCGAACCGGAGGATGGTTATGTATTCAGCGGTCTGAGCAGTGAGCCGGAGAAGATCCAGGTCTGCGGAACAGCGGATGCACTGGCTTCGATCTCGGTGCTTGAAATTCCGGGATCAGAACTCGATATCAGCGGCATGACAGAGAAAATGGAAAAAACCGTGGACATCCTGCCATATCTGCCTCCGGGAATTGAACTGGTGGATGAGACGGCGAATAATGTGATTGTGACGGTGAGCATTGAGGAAGAAGGCACCCGGACGATTGAGCTGCCGGCGGAATCCATACGTGTGGATAATCTGGCGGATAACCTGCTGATCTCCTATGAGGATAATTCGACGGTCAGCCTGCAGTTCAGAGGGGCAAAGCAGGCGCTGGATGCGCTTGACCTCAAGGATGCAGTCTATATCGATATGAAAGGCCGCACGAAGGAGACCCAGTATGAAGTACCTGTGAATGTAACGATCCCGGATGATGTAAAGGGAGAAGTAACACTTTCCAAGCGCCCGACCATCAAGGTGACAGTGTCGGAGAAGAAAGAGAACACGGATTTAACAGAGTCAAAGGATAAAGAGTAAGGGAGGAGCAGCTTAAGATGGTGAGTGAAAAAGTGATAATCAAGAACCCAACAGGTCTTCATCTTCGGCCGGCGGGGCTGTTCTGTAAGACAGCTATGCAGTATGGCTGCAAGATCACAGTTGAGAAGAAGAACAAGCATGAGGATGTGACAGCGAATGCAAAGAGTGTCTTAAGTGTACTTGGTGCATGTATTAAAAGTGGAGATGAGATTCGTATTGTGTGTGAAGGCGAAGATGAAGAAGCAGCATTGACGGAAATGGTGCGTATCGTAGAAGACGGCCTTGGCGAGTAAGGCAGAGAAAATCAAGAAACAGTACAAGGAGAAAGAAAATGAGCAAAGCTACATTAGTGATTATGGCAGCGGGAATCGGAAGCAGGTTCGGAGGCGGGATCAAGCAGCTGGAGCCGGTAGGACCGAACGGTGAGATCATCATGGATTATTCCATCTATGATGCAATGGAAGCAGGATTTGACAAAGTCGTATTTGTCATCAGAAAAGATCTGGAGAAAGATTTTAAGGAAGTGATCGGCAACCGGATCGAGAAAGTGGTAGATGTGGACTATGCATTCCAGGAAGTAGACGATATTCCACAGCCGTATAAAGATACTTTCAGGGAAAGGACGAAGCCATGGGGAACCGGGCAGGCGATCCTCTGCTGCAGGGATGTGGTAGACGCTCCATTTCTTGTCATCAATGCAGATGATTATTATGGAAAGCAGGCATTCCAGGAAGGGTTTGAATATCTGACCGGCAGCCAGAGCGACAATACCGGAGAGATCTGTATGATCAGTTTTGTTCTGAAGAATACGCTGAGTGACAACGGAGCTGTTACACGGGGCATCTGTCAGGTCAGCGATGACGGGATGCTGACAAAGATCGTTGAGACACATAACATTGAAAAAGTAGAAGGCGGTGCCGCCGTACAGAAAGAAGATGGTCCAGAAAAGGTAGATATAGAATCAGCTGTTTCCATGAATATGTGGGGCTTAAGGCCGGACTTCTTCCAGACTCTGGACAGCGGATTCAAGGAGTTTTTAAGCAACGTACAGCCTGATAATTTAAAAGCGGAATACCTTCTCCCAACAATTATAGGGGAGCTGCTGGAGGAAGGAAAGCTTGCGGTAAAGGTATTAAAATCACACGACAAGTGGTTTGGAGTAACTTATAAGGAAGACAAAGACGCTGTAGTGGCAGCGGTAAGGGGATTGATTGATGCGGGAGTTTATCCGGAGAAGTTATTTGAGTACTAAAAGAAAAAATGAGAGGCATGTGCATCCATAAGGGGTGCATGTGCTTTTGTGCGTTTTTAGCGGGATGGTAAATGATGGAAAAAGAAGGGACTAGAGTTTAAGACATGAAGTGGAAAAAAGGAGCATATTTGCTGACAGCACTGGCATTAAGCATTTCCAATGTCAGCTATGCCAGGGAAGCCGGGGATACACTGGATACATATGAAGACACAGGACAGGAAGGCATCACGGAACCGGGACAGAATACACAGCCAAACGGGGACGGGGCTTCCGGGGAGGAACCGGGCGGGCCAGTAGAAGAGTCACAGCAAGAGTCACAGACGACAGAGGACCTTGCTCAGTCGGACGGTTCACAGCCGGGTGGGACACAGCAGGACGAAAGCTCACAGGGTCAGACAGAACAGAACCAGACCGGACAGGATCAGTCACAGCAGAATCAGGAAAATCTGCAGACAGAAGAAAACGAGTCTCGGGAGCAGTCACAGCAGGATGAGAATTCTGACGGTTATGTGATCTGGGGAAGGGGACGCGGCATCACCCCGTCAACTTTAAAAAGTGACAATGACCGTTTTGCCCCGATCTCTTCCGGGCTGAGTGTTGTGAACATGGATGGAGCATTGAAAAGCAAGCTGGATTCCTATGTGGGACAGAAGGATATCGAGGGAGATTTCGGAAGCCTTGTGAATCAGGGACAGATCAAAGGTACATCCACTGCCTTTTACGAGTACGAAAAGGGGATGGTAGTTACCTCGCAGCACGGAACTTTTTCTATCGAACTGCCGATGCTGAATACATTTCTTGCAGGCGGCGGTCTGGAGGGAACCGGAGCACCTCTGGCAGAACAGACCGCCGAGGATGGCCGGATCCGGCAGAAGTTTGAAAAGGGTACCTTATCCTGTGCAGTGAAGACCAATCCGGATACATTAGCGGTACGCCGGGGCAATACCTACTATTTTAAGAATACACTGGGAGACGGCCAGGCGGATAAAGTGGTACAGTACGGCAGAAGCAGTGATACGGTCCTGGTTGGTGACTGGGATGGCGACGGACAGGACACCCTCTGTGTCAGGAGAGGAAATACGTATTATTTTAAAAACAGTATGACGGGAGGCGAGGCCGATTCCGTTGCAGTATATGGCCGCTCAGCCGATGATGTTCTGGTTGGCGACTGGGACGGAGACGGGCGTGATACCCTCTGCGTCAGAAGAGGAAATGTCTATTACTTCAAGAACGATATCTCAGGAGGGACTGCAGATGCAGAGATCCCTTACGGCAGGCGTACAGATGATGTCCTGATCGGCGACTGGGATGCAGACGGACTGGATACCTTAAGTGTCCGCCGGGGGAATATCTATTACTTTAAGAACAGCATCACCGCAGGAGCCGCAGATGCAGAGATTACATATGGAAGAAAAGCAGATAAGGTGCTTGTGGGTGACTGGAATGGAGATAGAAAAGATACCCTGTGCGTCCGCCGGGGCAACACCTATTACATTAAGAACAGTATTGAGAATGGAACTGCAGACCAGACGGTCTATTATGGAAGGTCAAATGATATGACCTATGCAGGGAAGTGGGCATCGGGCGCGAAGGAAGAGGTGCCGGCCGCTCAAAACCTGAGTTTTAACCAGTCTCATGGTTTTTCCTACAGTCAGCTGACCCAGGCATTTGCAGGGAACAGTGTCAATGCGGCATCGTTTCGGAAGAGTGCAATCACAACGTATATAGATGGAAACGGGAGTGAGATTCAATACTGTGCTTATTATGATTCCTATGGTACAATCGTTCTGGCTAAAAGAGTGAATGAAGGGCAGTGGGTATATCAGTGGACCGATTTTACCGGAGACTTTGCGGATGCACATAATGTGACGTCCCTTGCAGTAGACGGGGCAGGATATCTTCATATGGCATGGAGCGAGCACTCCGGCCAGCTGATGTATGCAAGATCGGTATCACCAGGCTCCATGACAATGGAAGAAGCGCAGATGATCGGGAATCTGGAGGAGCGGGTAACGTATCCGGAGTTTTACGTACAGCCCTCAGGGGATCTGTTTTTCTTATATCGAAACGGAACCTCCGGCAATGGAAATATCGTGTTGAACAGATACAGTACAGCATCAGGTACCTGGCAGCGCGTACAGGATAATCTGATTTCAGGAGAAGGAAAGGTCTCCCCATACTGGCAGGCCTGCGTTGATTCCGTAGGAAGGCTGCATATCTCATGGGTGTGGAGAGAGACAGGCAATGTTGTGACCAACTACAATATGTCTTATGCAGTCTCAACAGATGCATCGGGAACCACCTTCGTAAGTTCGTCGGGTGGACAGCAGAATCTTCCGATTACAGAAGCTACCGGAGAGGTAATCTGCAGGATTCCGAAGAACAGTTCCCTGATCAATCAGACTTCCATGACAGTGGACGGTGAGAATAAGCCTTATATCATTTCTTACTGGCGCGTAGACGGTGTGGTTCAGTACAATGTGGTTCGCTTTACAGGAGAAAAGTGGATCATATATAATACGGATATCCGGACAACAGATTTTGACCTGGCCGGACTGGGAACCAGACAGCTGCCGTGTGCAAGGCCTCAGATCCTGGTAGACGGAATTGGTGATGATGCGGATATACATGTGTTGTTTCGGGATGACGAGAGGGGCGGAAGAGCCTCCATTGCAAAATTAAAAGTGCAGGGTACAGAGATTATCACAGAGAAAATGATTGATCTGACGGATTCTTCCATGGAAGAGTGGGAGCCAAACTTCGACATTGCTCTGTGGAACCAGAAGAGAAAACTTCATATATTCCTGCAGAAGGAATATTTTAACCCGGATGGAGCAGGAAAACGCAATGATGTGGAAAATATTTACGTAGTAAATGCGACATCATTTTTGAATGAATAAATACTTAAAAATAGATTACAAAAAGCAGTGAAACAGACGTGAAAGGACAAAAGAAAGGGTGAGGAAATGAAAAAACGAATTTTAGCAATTGGGTTGAGTATCTGTCTGAGTTTTGGAACGTTTTCCACATTAGGGCTTCAGACATACGCAGAAGAAGGAAACGGTACAACCGTTCAGAATGAGGCACAGGTCACAGGAAATACTGCCGATGATACAGCATCAGGTGATATGGCCGGAAATCCGGGTGCAGGAGTCACGGATGAGGCGGCACCGGAGGGTGGTACCAATGTCACCGACCCGTCAGATGTACCAGCAGACCAGACAACCGGTCAGACAACAGATCAGCAGGAAAACTCAGCAGAGAACCAGGCGGAAGATGAAAAGGCCGCTCAGGAGGATGCACAGAAAGCACTTGAGGATCAGGAAAATGCGGATGCGGCACAGGATACTGAATATACTCCGGTAGAAATCGAGTGTATGGATGAAGAGGGAAATATTTTCTATGTCACAGATGATGTCTCACCAGTGGTGAAATCTGTGGAATACAGGTCAGCACGCGCCAATGGGGACAAGATTGTCAACCTGAGGGCAAAGAAGAATGGGACTGCTGTAAGTGCTAATGCGACCATGGATTACAAAGAGTATAAGACCGGCGAGGCTGGATATTTAAATGGAGCATCGGGAGCAGATGCCGCATATCTGGGAACGCAGGACGGAAACGTCAGGTTTATGATCAGCGGCGTGATCGGAGAAGTAAAAGAATCCGAAGTGCAGGTAATTAACAGAACGGATAAACTGAATGTCAGCAGCTATTATACAAACGGAACCTATTTATATCATAAAGTCAGCCTGAATCTGAACTCTAATTTATCAAGTGCAATAAATGTAGGGCTGCGTCCGTCCTATATGTCAACAGGTACTACATATTACAGTTATGATGGCCACTATTTTTATACAGACTATTCTGTGATGCTGGATGATTACAGAAATAATACAAGAAAGCAGTCCGTCAATTCATCAGCACCGTACTACAATTATTATCAGTATCTGCCGTTGAGGAGTACAACGACATATTCTGCATCCCGTCTGACCAGCATGATTAATGCAAAGACGGAGAGTTATTCCAAAATGAGAAATCTGGGGGACAGCCTGGTTTCGAATCAGAATAAATATGGTGTCAATGCATTATTAATGGCAGGCCTGGCTGCAAACGAAAGTGCATGGGGAAAGAGTAAGATTGCACTGGAAAAAAACAATCTTTTCGGGATAAATGCGGTTGATTCATCTCCCGGACAAAGTGCCAACTATTTTACAAGTCCAAGTGTTTGTGTTAGGGACTTTGCAAATGAGCTTTTGTCCAAAGGATTTCTTAATCCAAAAGACTGGAGATATTATGGCAGTTTCTTGGGCAATAAAGCAAGTGGAATGAATGTGAAATATGCCTCCGATCCATACTGGGGTGAGAAAGCCGCAGCCTGTGCACTGCTTTTGGATGCAGACGGGGCAGACAGGAATAAATATACGATTGGTATTAAGGATGTAAACGGAATCGACCATACAGATATGAATGTCAGTAAAGACAGCAATGCATCTTCCAAAAGCCTTTTTACAACAGGAAGTCAGACAACTCAGGCATTCCTGCTTTTAGGTGAGGAAAATGGATTCTATAAGGTTCAGAGTGATCCGGTACTTAACAGTGGCAGGACAGAGATTAACTCAAAATCAGGAGAATATAACTTCTCCTCCATGTACTTATACGTAAGCAAAGATTATGTAACAAAAGCAGCCGGCAATGGAGATTATGCGGCACCGCAGGCTTCTGACACCTCCGCGGAAGAGATTCCGAATGCTGATACGCTGGCTGTCAGAAGAGGGAACACCTACTATTTCAAATACAGCCTGTCAAACGGAGAGGCTGACCTGACGATTCCTTATGGAAAAGCTAGTGATGACGTTCTCATAGGAGACTGGGATGGAGACGGAGTGG
Organism: uncultured Faecalicatena sp.; assembly: GCA_902489075.1. GTDB lineage: Bacteria > Bacillota > Clostridia > Lachnospirales > Lachnospiraceae > Faecalicatena_A. The sequence goes on from CABTYO010000035.1 coordinate 19,513, forward strand.
ACACCTTATGTGTACGCCGTGGAAATGTATATTACTTTAAGAACAGCTTGGAATCAGGAGAAGCAGATCAGGTCGTATATTATGGAAGAAGAAACGATGACGTTCTCGTCGGAGACTGGAATGGAGACGGCAAAGACACTCTGTGCGTGCGCCGTGGAAACACGTACTATATCAAGAACAGCATTGCAGACGGCGAGGCAGATGTAACTGTTCCATACGGCAGATCTACTGATATTGTATTAGTAGGCGACTGGGATAAGAACGGAACAGACACCTTATGTGTACGCCGTGGTAATTACTATTATTTCAAAAATGACCTTCAGAGCGGGGAAGCAGAAGCGGTGATTCCATACGGCAGATCCTCTGATATCGTCATGGCAGGAGACTGGGACGGAGACGGAGCAGATACCTTATGTGTAAGAAGAGGAAATAACTACTACATGAAGAACAGCATTGATGGCGGCGAGGCGGATTCCGTGATCGCTTACGGCAGAGCAAATGACATCACTTATGTAGGATGCTGGAAA
>CABTYO010000036.1 GCA_902489075.1 uncultured Faecalicatena sp.
GCTGAGAAATCCTGATGATTTCTCAGCAAGTATGGCACGGAATTAGGCGTTGAACGCCGAATTCCGACCTTCCTTTTTCCGCTTTTCTCTGTAACGCCTTCTAACACGATCTTTATGGGTGTTTGAAACGACAGGTACGCAGGCAGTGGGAAGTGCATTCCTCACCTCTCTTCGCTGGTTCATCCGATTGGCAGGAAAAAGCATGTTACTAAGTGGGGGCCTCAGACGGGAGCAGCGTATGAATTCGCCGGGTGAAAGTGAATTGGCTTGAGAAGGTGGAAAACACTAGAAAAGACAAAGGTAACGAAGGAATAACAGGAAGTACATTCCCCATCCTTCTCAGCGTCCCCGCATCCGTTCCGAGGCTAAAGCTCGTCACTATTTCCCGAAGAGTGGTTTACAAATGTGGTAGAACAGGAGTAATATGGTATTCGTAAAAGTTTTTACAGGAGAGGAAAAGCGATGAGAGAGAAACTGAAAAAATTATTTGCCTATTATAAGCCATACAGACACTTGTTTTACAGTGACATGTTTTTTGCAATTCTCGGCGCAGGGGTCACTCTGGTGCTGCCTCTGATCGTCCGGTACATTACCAATGAGGTGGTATTTTTCGACGCCGGAGAGGCGAAGCAGGCAGTGATCGTGCTTGGTGCGGTGATGATTGGCCTTGTGCTTCTGGAAGTGTTCTGCAATTTTTATATTGCATATTTTGGACATATTATGGGAGCGAAGATGGAAGCGGATATGCGCAGTGATATTTTTGGACATTATCAGAAGCTGACATTTGCGTTCTATGACAACCAGAAAGTCGGACATCTGCTGTCCAGGATTACCAGTGACCTGTTTGACATCAGCGAGCTTCTGCATCATGGTCCGGAAGATCTGGTGATCTCAATTATTAAAATTGTGGGCTCTTTTATTATACTGCTTACAGTTAATATAAAGCTGGCGCTGATCGCGTTTGCATTTATCCCGGTGATGACCGTGTTTGCCTTCTATTATAATGGGAAAATGAAGCGTGCATTCAAGAGGACAAGGGAGAAGATTGCGGATATCAACGGACAGATCGAGGACAGCCTTTCCGGGATCCGTGTTGTTAAATCGTTTGCAAATGAAAAAGTTGAAATGAAAAAGTTCAAAGTCGGGAATGATAACTTTGTGGCGGCGAAAAAGCTGAATTATAAATACATGGGAATTTATAATTCAGGTCTGGGAGCAATGAGTACACTGATTACGGTCATTGTACTGCTTTCCGGGGTAGGGATGATGTTGTCAAAAAGCATTGTGGTGACGGATCTGATTACCTTTCTTTTGTACATCAATAACTTCACGGAGCCTGTAAAAAAGCTGGTGTCTTTCACGGAACAGTTCCAGAATGGCTATTCCGGGTTCGAGAGATTCCTGGAGGTGCTGTCGATTGCACCGGACATTGCGGACGAACCGGATGCGGTTTCTCTGGATCAGGTGAAGGGTGAGATTGAATTTAAGGATGTTTCTTTCTATTATGAAAATGAAGAGGATAAAGTCCTGGAGGATCTGAACCTGAAAGTCGGGGCAGGAGACTATATCGCACTTGTTGGACCGTCAGGCGTGGGGAAGACAACGCTATGCAGTCTGATCCCGAGGTTTTATGAGGTGAGCGAGGGCAGTATCTGTCTGGATGGGACGGACATCCGCCATATCAAGTTAGATGAACTGAGGAACCATATCGGAATCGTACAGCAGGATGTCTATCTTTTTGCAGGAACGATCATGGATAATATCCGTTACGGAAGGCCGGAGGCAACAGATGAAGAAGTCATCCGTGCGGCAAAATGTGCGAATGCCCATGAATTTATCATGAGTTTTCAGGATGGGTATATGACGGATATCGGTCAGCGCGGTGTCAAATTGTCAGGCGGACAGAAACAGCGTCTGTCTATTGCACGGGTATTCTTGAAAAATCCGGAGGTACTGATCTTTGACGAAGCAACCTCTGCACTGGATAATGAGAGCGAGAAGGTTGTACAGCAGTCCATGGAGGAGCTGGCAAAGAACAGGACCACCTTTGTCATTGCACACAGACTTTCTACGATCCGCAATGCACAGCGTATCCTGGTGATGACGGAAAAGGGAATCGCAGAGGAAGGAACCCATGAAGAGCTGCTTGAAAAACAGGGGATCTACGCAGGTCTCTACGCCATGCAGTTTCGAAAGAGTGAGTAAATAAGGTATTTCGTGAACTTAAAATCTATGATATACTATTAAAGTGTGTATTTTTTACCGACAGGCAGCACACAGAGGATTTAAAAAATTTACGTTAGTTATCTATACTTCCGGGGGGGATTCATGTTCAACAAGTTGTGGTCACACTCCTTGAAAATATCGAGCGTGGATGGAAACGAGAAGATATATGACAATATTCAGAAAGAGAAGGTTAAGAATGGACGAGATTATTTTTAAGCGCCCGGAACTTGAAGACAGGGAGCTGATCAGTTCTTATTTTGCAAAGGCGCCAAGCAGAAGCTGCGAACGGACTTTTGCCAATGTATATCTCTGGTCCCGGCATTATCATGTAAAGTACGCAGTGATAGAAGACGCACTGATTTTCCAGGATGACGAGGAGGATCTTGCATTTGCATATCCGGCAGGAGAGCCACAGTGTGTTAAGAATGCGCTAGAATTTCTGTCAAAGTATAGCCAGGAGCACGGATATCCGTTAAAACTTTATAATGTGACCCAGGAGAATTTTGCCCAGCTGGAGGAGTGGTATCCGGGTGAATTCCAGGTGGAGTATGACCGCGATGCGGCAGATTATGTGTATGAGTCTGAGAAGCTGGCGACGCTGGCAGGCAAGAAGCTGCACAGTAAGCGTAACCACATTAATAAGTTCCAGACATTATATCCCAACTGGAGTTATGAAACGCTGTCGGATGAGAATCAGGAAGAGTGTTTTCAGATGGCTTTAAAGTGGAGAAATCAGAACGGCTGTGACGATGATCCGGAAAAGAATGCAGAGATGTGTGTGACGCTGAATTCGCTCCGTCTCTATAAAGAACTGGGACAGACAGGCGGCGTGTTAAGGCTGGACGGCAAAGTAGCGGCGTTTGCGATCGGAGAACCGATCTGTGAGGATACCTTTGTGGTGCACATTGAAAAAGCATTTGCCCATATAGATGGCGCCTACCCGATGATCAACCAGCAGTTCGTGCTTCACGAATGCATGGATTATAAATATGTGAACCGCGAGGAAGATACAGGCGCGGAAGGGCTTCGCAGGGCAAAGATGTCCTACCGTCCGGTGTTCATGGTTGAAAAAGGTGTCGTTACAAGAAAATAGCGACAGGAAAATAATAACAGGATGTTAACAAAGTGCAGTCAGCAAAAGCAGGAATGCTGATCTGTATAAAACACATAAGACAAGAAGAAAGAAAAGGAGAGATAACTATGATTTCAAAGAAAATGGAAAATATGGTTGCAAACAGTTCTGCAATCCGTGCAATGTTTGAAGAGGGTAACCGCCTGGCAGGAATCTACGGCGCTGAGAATGTGTATGATTTCAGCCTGGGGAATCCGAATGTACCTGCACCGGAGACTGTAAAAGAGGCGATCCGGGAGCTGCTTGATGAGGAAGATCCGGTTGTGCTTCACGGATATACCAACAGTAATGCCGGTTATGAGGATGTAAGAACGGCCGTGGCAGAATCTTTGAATGCTAAATTCGGAACAAATTTTGCGGCAAAGAATATTACCATGACAGTCGGTGCAGCAGGCGGGCTGAACGTGATTTTAAAAGCCCTGCTCAATCCGGGAGATGAAGTCATTGCATTTGCACCGTATTTTGGTGAATACAGAAGCTATACGAATAACTATGATGGCGTACTCGTGGAGATTTCCCCGAATACAGAGACCTTCCAGCCGAAGCTGGATGAATTCGAGGCGAAGATCACTCCGAAGACAAAAGCTGTAATCGTGAATACGCCGAACAACCCGACCGGAGTTGTATACTCAGAAGAGACCATTCAGAAAATGGCTGCGATTATGGAGGCAAAGCAGAAGGAGTACGGTACAGAGATATACCTGATTTCCGATGAGCCATATAGAGAGCTGGCTTATGACGGCGTTCAGGTGCCATACCTGACAAAGTATTATGCGAATACAGTTGTGGGATATTCCTACAGCAAGTCCTTGTCCCTGCCGGGAGAGCGGATCGGTTACCTGGTGATTCCGGATGAAGCAGCTGACAGTGAAATGCTGATCGGAGCAGCCAATGTTGCAACAAGAATTCTGGGATTTGTCAATGCACCGACCCTGCAGCAGAAGGTGGTAAAGAAGTGCCTGAATGAGAAGACAGACATTTCCTACTACAACAGAAACCGTGAGACACTCTATAATGGATTAAAAGAACTGGGATTCGAGTGCATTAAGCCGGAAGGAGCATTCTATCTGTTCGTGAAATCCCCTGTTGCAGACGAGAAGGAATTCTGTGCAGCTGCCAAGAAATACAACATCCTGATTGTGCCGGGTACCTCTTTCGCATGTCCGGGATATGTGCGTCTTGCTTACTGTGTAGCTTACGAAACGATTGTCAATTCACTGCCGAAGTTTGCAGAGCTGGCAGCAGAATATAAATAGGAGTCAGAAGATGGAATTAAACCCGAAGATTTTAGAAAATATCCGTAAAGTAGAGCCATATGTTCCCGGAGAACAGCCGCAGAACAAGGTGATCAAACTGAATACGAATGAGAATCCATATCCTCCTGCACCGGGCGTTGTCGAGGCAGTAAGGACCATGGATGTGGACCGTTTCCGCCTGTATCCGGATCCGGCTGCATCCAGCCTGGTGAAGGTTCTTGCGGATTATTATGGCGTGGGAAGAGACCAGGTATTTGTGGGTGTCGGTTCAGACGATGTGCTTTCCATGTGTTTTCTGACATTTTTTAATTCAGAGAAGCCGATACTGTTCCCGGATATTACCTATTCCTTTTACAAAGTCTGGGCAGAGCTTTACCGGATTCCTTACGAATGTCAGGCGCTCGATGAGAGTTTCCGCATCCGCAGGGAAGACTATTACCAGGAAAATGGCGGGATTATTTTTCCAAATCCGAACGCTCCGACAGCGATTTATGAGGAGCTTGATTTTGTCGAGGATATTCTGCGCCACAATCAGGACGTGATCGTGATCGTAGACGAGGCATACATAGATTTCGCAGGAAGATCCGCACTGGAGCTTCTGGATCAGTATAAGAATCTTCTCGTTGTACAGACATTTTCCAAGGCAAGATCTATGGCAGGAATGCGGATCGGTTATGCGATTGGCGCACCTGAGCTGATCAGATATTTAAATGATGTGAAGTATTCCTTCAATTCTTATACCATGAACCAGCCGTCACTCGTCTATGGAGTGGAGGCTGTGAAGGATAAGGCATACTTTGAGAAGACGGTGGGAAAAATCATCGAGACGAGAGAGTGGGCCAAGGAGGAATTAAAGAAGCTGGGATTTGATTTTCCGGATGCAAAGGCCAATTTTATCTTTGTGACCCATCCTGATTATGATGCAAAAGAGCTCTTTGAGGCTCTGAAAAAAGAAAATATCTATGTCAGATACTGGGGCAGTAAGCGGATTGAACAGTACCTGCGCATCACCATCGGCAGGAGAGAAGAGATGGAAGAGCTGTTCGAATTTTTGAAAAGATACATGAATAAATAGGAGAGTATACTAAATGAAAGAAGCTTTAATTGACTGGTTTGTAGTAAATCTGGGGGGGAAAGTAAGCAAGCAGTTCATCGTGTTCCTGGTTTCCATGGTTCCGATCCTGGAACTGAGAGGCGGCCTGATTACGGCAGGTCCTGCCGTACTGGATGTTGATATGTGGCAGGCGATTCCGATCTGTATCATAGGAAACCTGATCCCGATCCCCTTCATCCTGCTTTTGATCACCAAGATCTTTGACTGGATGAAGAGTACCAAAAAACTCCGCCCAATGGTAGAAAAACTCGAAGCCAAAGCCATGAGCAAGAGCAAGAATATCGAAAAGTACGAATTCTGGGGGCTTGTAGCATTTGTAGGAATCCCACTTCCGGGCACAGGTGCCTGGACCGGATCCCTCATTGCAGCACTTTTGGGAATCCGTTTCAGAAAGGCTTTTCCGGCCATTGTGCTGGGAGTTTTCATAGCGGCATTTATTATGACGATCCTGTCATATACCGTCATTGGTGGAATCTTTGCATAATGGGACATGGAATTTGCAGTCCGCTTCTGAGAATGGAAAGACGGACTGCGGATGTTGTCTATACAGAAAACGCGCCCGGAGAGGAATTATCCCTCCGGGCGCGTTTTGACGCTGCCCGATAGATTCGAATCTGTCGGAGATTTTTTCTATATCAGATTTTTTCTATATCAGATCTTTTCTGCATCAGTTCTTCAGTGCTTCCTCCATCATGGCCATGATATTTTCCGGTGGAACATCATCCAGAATGGTTCCCTGGCTTGGGGAGATCACCAGCCCGGTGGGGAAGATTTCTCTCAATTCCCGTACCTTTACCCGCACTTCCCCGGGTGTGCCTGTCGGAAGAAGCTCCTGGATATCGACCCCGCCGCAGAAGGACACCTGATCTCCGTAAGCCGCTTTGATCCTGCGCGGGTCCATTCCTTTTGCCGTTGCCTGCAGCGGATGGATAAAGTCGGCCCCGATGTCGATCAGCTCCGGCATGGCATCAAAGATCGCCCCGCAGGAGTGATAGATGACTTTGATTCCATAGCTGTGCGCCTGTTCGATCAGCCGTCTGGAACCGGGCATGACAAAATCATGAATCATTTCCCTTGAGAGCATCAGTCCCTGCTGGCTTCCAAAATCGTTCGCGATAATCACTGCATCCAGCATCCCTTTTGTGGCTTCATAGATGACTTCGTTTGCTCTCAGGTAAAATTCCACGATCTTCTCATCCACTGCCATATAAATCTCGGGATTCGAGATCATATTCATCAAAGCCGTCTCCATACCGAAAGCGGCACAGGCATCCTGGAAATGTGCGCTCCATACCTGGGCGAGGGTGGCTCTTCCTTTTGGCGCCATGGCACATCTTCTGTGGACTTCCTCTGCATCAATGTATTTGACCGGGTCCGGCCATTCGAAGAAGGCAAGGTCAGAAATTTCTTCTGCATTCTTGAAGCATCCGTCTGCTGTCAGTGTGCGGTGGTCCGGGTCCACGTTGGAACCGTTCATGTACCAGTCAAAAGCGGCGGCGATATGAGTCGCATAACCAGAGTCATATGGGATGTCAAAAGCGTAGACATCATCCCCGGCTTTTTCCTGTAATTCATGCCAGTTATGTACCCCGTAGGCGCTGCACAGAATGTCCATCTCTGCGCCGATCGGCGCACTCATCCATACAGGCGGGCGGTCCACTTTATCCCTTAATGCTGCCGCCAGAAAACGTTCTTTTCCTGTCATCATACTGCATATTCTCCTTTTCAAAAAATTAAACTGACTTGGATTGTGTAATTATAATGGTACTGTATGTATTCATGATATAGGAAAGCAGAGGAGGCTTCAAGGCATGAGAGGAGCTGAAAATAGTATGAGAGTATCCTGTGAATGGATATGACATAAAAAGTCTTTACTCATGATGATTGACGTTCCCCGCTGCAGATTATATAATTTCATTATTAAGACAAAGGCTGGTGGAAAAACTTTGAAATATATAAAGGATGCCCCTTTCGCGGATGTTTTTATCTGCGACGGGGATGTGGATTTTCACGATTATTATTATATTTCACCCGTTCCGATGGATGCGGACAGTATCTATTACAGGGTGAACCGGACCGGGATTGAGGCCAGGTATCCCCGTCTGTTTTTTGTGGAGCGCAGCAGCAGTATGCAGTGCTGTGAGGTGTTCTGTATTTTCTCGGGAAAAGGGACTTTGAATTTCCGCGGAAAGTCCTATATGCTCTGTAAGAATCAGGTGATCGTCCTGCCTTCCGGGGAGGGGCATTCCTATTCCAGTGATGAGAAGGATCCGCTGGGGATGTCCTGGGTGGAATTCTATGGCGGGGACAGTGTAAAGATTGTAAATCATATCGTGAAGAAGCAGTCACCAGTCATCGAGGGGGCTGTTTTCCTTGATGTGTGTGCAGCGCTGGGGAAGGTTCAGCAGCGTCTGATGCTGGATGAATATTGTAATGTATCTCTGGAGATGTACAGTCTGTTATTGGAAATTATGAAGAATGAGGAACGTTTTTCAGCGGATCTGCTGACGCAGGATATCCGGGAGAATTTCCGGAGAGCGGAGATTTATATTGATGCCCATCTGAATGAGAAGATCACGAATGAGCAGCTGGCAAAAGTCTGCGGGATCAGCCTTCCATATTTTATAAAGAAGTTCAGGGAAGTCTATCATCTGACGCCCCAGGAGTATATCATGGGACGGAAAATCCAGAAGGGGAGATACCTGCTTCTGCAGTCCTCGCTGCCTGTGGAGAGGATCTCGGAACTGCTGGGCTTCTGTAATACCAGTCATTTTATCCGGCGTTTCAAAGAGAAGGAGAAGATAACACCGGTGCAGTATAGAAGGACATTCAGTCTGGATGAAGCGTTTATTCGGAGTCCTGTTCTCTGAAACTTAAGCTTTCCAGAAAATTGCAGCAGCTGTTTTGGGAAGCCGGGGAGAGTCGTGCATAGGCTTTTAATAATCTCTGCAGATTGGATCTGGGTCTGACCTCGATGGTGACCGGGCAGTGCTCATGTCCGGTCAGCAGGTAGTCTACAGATACTCCAAAAAAAGCTGCGATTTCAATCAGCCGTTCATAATCAGGCTGTTTGCCTTTCGTTTCGTAACCGGCAACTGTGGAACGTGTAATTCCCAGTTCATCTGCCAGCTGGGACTGTGTGATGCCCTTTTTTTCCCTCAATTCTTTTAACATAGCTGCAAATTTCATAAAGCACCTCCCGTATAATGGGATATTTTACCAGTTCATTCTAATTTATTGACCAAATGTGCCAAAAATCAACGAAATAAAACGTAACGTGTCAAAACGACACGGCACGCGGTGAAGTCGTTACCCGTTGACACAGCACAGGAAAATCCGTATAATAAAATGGAAGAAAAAGAAGGGAAGTTAATGCATGGCTGAGAAAAGTAATGAAGAAAAGAGAAATCAGATCTGGAGGGCTGTTATGGCAGTTACCACAGTACTGATTATCATCATAGCGGCTTTTTTTGTGGTGAAGCTGTTTACCGCGAATCCTCTGGAAGGCACATGGGTCCACGAGGACAGCAGTCTGGTCCTGACAGTTAAGAATAATGGGAAAGCAGTCATTGAATGGCCGGAGGAGGGAAAAGGCCTGTCAGTGGAGATGGATTACAGTATAGATAAAGATGCAAAGATCTTTACCCTGACAGTGAGCGATGAGTCTATACAGAAGGCAGCGGATGCTTCCGGCGAGGAGGGGGCAAAAGAGGCGCTTACATCTTCCGCCGGTGCACTTGAGGCGAGCTACGATTATAACATCGAGCAGAGGGAACTGACCCTGACAGAAAGAGAATATGGGAATCAGATGGTATTTGATAAGAAGTAACGGATAAACAGGGAAGACACTCCCTGTTTATTCTGCATTCAGGTTACATTTTATACACATTTCATGGAGAAAAGGAGTTTATGATGGAGAATTTACGTGAGAAGACAAAAGAAGTCAGAATCGGTAATGTAGTGATCGGCGGCAGTCATCCGATCGCCATTCAGTCCATGACGAATACGAAGACCGAGGATGTAAGTGCGACTGTAGACCAGATCTTAAGACTGGAAGCGGCAGGCTGTGAGATCATCCGCTGTGCGGTTCCGACGATGGAGGCCGCAGCGGCGTTAAAGGAGATCAAGAAGCAGATTCACATCCCGCTTGTTGCAGATATTCATTTTGATTATCGGCTTGCTATCGCAGCGATTGAGAACGGGGCGGACAAGATCCGCATCAATCCGGGCAATATTGGAAGTGAGGACCGTCTGCGTGCAGTTGTGGAGAAGGCGAAGGAATATCAGGTGCCGATCCGGGTGGGTGTCAACAGCGGCTCCCTGGAGAAGCCCCTGCTTGAAAAATACGGCGGCGTGACTGCAGAGGGAATCGTGGAGAGCGCCCTGGATAAGGTGAGGATGATTGAGGAGATGGGATATGACAACCTGGTTGTCAGCATCAAGTCTTCGGATGTCCTGATGTGTGTGAAGGCACACGAGCTGATCGCGAAGCAGTGCCCGTATCCACTGCATGTGGGGATCACGGAGGCGGGAACGGTGTATTCTGGCAATGTGAAGTCCTCTGTTGGTCTGGGGATCATTCTGTACGAGGGCATCGGCAATACGATCCGTGTCTCTCTGACCGGGGATCCGTTGGAGGAGATCAAGACGGCAAAATTAATCTTAAAGACGCTGGGACTGAGAAAAGGCGGGATTGAAGTGGTATCCTGTCCGACCTGCGGAAGGACGAAGATCGACCTCATCGGCCTTGCGAACCAGGTGGAGAATATGGTTGCAGATATCCCTCTGGATATCAAGGTGGCAGTCATGGGCTGTGTCGTGAACGGACCGGGAGAAGCCAAAGAGGCGGATATCGGAATTGCGGGCGGTATCGGAGAAGGGCTGCTGATCAAGAAGGGTGAGATCGTGAAGAAGGTCAAGGAAGAAGAGCTTTTGGAGACTTTACGACAGGAGTTGTTAAATTGGAAAAGATAGGAAACGCAAAGAGTTTTTTTGAGGTATTTCCGACTTTGAAGGTGGAAGATGATATCCAGCTGTTATTTGAGGAGGTGGAGGTTCAAAAAATCACGACCAATTCGGCGCGTGATTTTCTGCGCGTCCACATTTTCAGCCGCCACCTGATCCAGAAGAAGCACATCTGGCAGATGGAGCAGAAGATCAAGGAACAGCTTTTTGGAATGGCAAAAGTGAGCATCAGGATTGTAGAGCAGTATGCACTGTCTGAGCAGTACACCGTAAGTACTCTGATGATGGAGTATAAGGACAGTATTGTGCAGGAGTTAAGGCAGCAGAGCGTCCTTGCCGCCAACATGTTCGAGCAGGCCAGGATGAGCTTCGAGGGCAGGGAGATCATGAACCTGGAGCTTCTTGACACCATCGTGTCTGAGGGAAAGCGGGATTATATCGTGGACCTTCTGCATGAGATTTACGACCAGCGGTTCCACATCAAAGCAGATATCCGGGTGACATACAGAGAGGCGGAACCGGAAGGAAATACCCGGGAGTACGACGAGCAGAGGATCCAGCAGGAGATCAATGCGATCTTTGAACGGCGCGCCAGACAAAAGGGCGAAGAACGCTCAGACGACGAGTCTGCTGAACATTCTGGCAAGAAGCAGGAGAGTGCAGCAGAGAAGAAAGGTGATACCGGTAAGAAGAAGGAATTTAAGAAGGATTTCAAGAAGAAGGACTTCTACAGGCCTCTCAAGCAGGGCGATGATCCGAGCCTGATCTACGGTAAGAATTTTGATGATGAGCCGATCAGACTGGAACAGGTAATCACAGAGATGGGTGAGATTACGATTCACGGCAAGATCATCAATTTTGACACCCGCGAGATCCGAAATGAAAAGACAATCCTCATGTTTGCGGTCACGGATTTTACAGATACGATCACCATCAAGATGTTTACGAGAAATGACCAGCTGCCGGAACTGCTGGGTGATTTGAAAAAAGGTGCATTTGTCAAGATCAAGGGAATCACGACGATCGACAAGTTTGACGGCGAGCTGACGATCGGTTCTGTTACGGGTATCAAGAAGAGCGGCGACTTCACCGTTTCCAGGCAGGACTTAAGCCCGCAGAAGAGGGTGGAACTGCACTGCCACACGAAGATGAGCGATATGGACGGTGTGTCTGAGGTTAAGGATATTGTCAGACGGGCCCATGACTGGGGGCACCCGGCCATCGCGATCACGGACCATGGTGTGGCCCAGTCCTTCCCGGATGCGAACCACTACATAGAGACGCTGGATAAGAATGACCCGTTCAAGGTCCTCTACGGTGTGGAAGGATATGTTGTAGACGATCTGACAGAGATTGCCGTGGGGGCCACGGATGAGAGCCTGAATGATACCTTTATCGTATTCGACCTGGAGACGACTGGTTTCAGTTCGATCAAGGACAAGATCATTGAGATCGGTGCAGTCAAAGTCGTAAATGGGAAGATCGTGGACCGTTTCAGTACCTTTGTCAATCCGAAGCGTCCGATCCCGTTTGAGATTACGCAGCTGACCAGCATTACGGACGAGATGGTCATGGAGTATCCGGATATCGAGACCCTCCTGCCCCAGTTTCTGGAATTTGTCGGGGATGGGATCCTTGTGGCCCACAATGCAGGCTTTGACGTTGGTTTTATCGAGCAGAACTGCCGCAGACAGGGGATCGAGCCTCACTTTGTCTATGTGGATACGGTTGCCATGGCCCGCGTCCTTCTGCCGACGCTGTCCAAGTATAAGCTGAATGTGGTGGCAAAGGCACTTGGTATCTCCCTTGAGAATCACCACCGGGCAGTGGACGATGCGGCGGCAACGGCGGAGATTTTCGTGAAGTTTGTGGAGATGCTGGAAAAGGAGAACATCACGACCCTGAAAGCGCTCAATGAATTCGGTGACATGAACCCGAATGCCATCCGCAAGATGCCGACTTACCATATTATTATTCTGGTGAAAAATGATATCGGCCGTTATAATCTGTATAAGCTGATTTCGGATTCCCATCTGGTCTACTATGCAAGGCGGCCCAGGATTCCCAAGAGCGAGCTGAACAAGCACAGGGAAGGCCTGATCGTAGGGAGTGCCTGTGAAGCCGGAGAACTGTACCAGGCAGTCCGTGAGAAACAGTCGGCAGAGACGATTGCAAGGCTGGCAGATTTTTACGATTATTACGAGATCCAGCCCATTGGAAATAACCAGTTTATGCTGGAGAGTGAAAAGTACCCGGATATCAACACTCCCGAGGATCTTCAGAACATCAACCGGGAGATCGTGGAACTGGGAGAAAAGTTCAAAAAGCCGGTCGTTGCGACCTGCGATGTACATTTTCTGGACCCTGAGGACGAGGTATACCGCCGGATCATCATGGCAGGCAAGGGATTCAGCGATGCAGATAACCAGGCGCCTTTATTTCTCAGGACCACAGAAGAGATGCTGGATGAATTCGAGTATCTGGGGTCTGCCAAGGCGCGCGAGATCGTGATCGACAATCCGAATAAGATCTGTGATATGATCGAGAAGATGTCTCCGATCAACCCAAATAAATGTCCTCCGGTCATTGAAAATTCGGAACAGGACTTAAGAGATATCTGTTATAACAAGGCACATGAGATTTACGGGGAGGATCTGCCGGAACCAGTATCTACCCGTCTGGAGAAGGAACTGAACTCCATCATTTCCAATGGCTACTCCGTGATGTATATTATCGCGCAGAAGCTGGTGTGGAAGTCCAATGCGGACGGTTACCTGGTAGGTTCCCGTGGTTCTGTAGGTTCCTCCTTCGTAGCGACCATGGCGGGAATCACCGAGGTAAATCCATTGAGCCCGCACTATTACTGCAAAAAATGCCATTATAATGATTTTGATTCGGATGAGGTGAAGGCATTTGCAGGCGGCTGTGGATTCGACATGCCGGACAAGGTCTGCCCGAACTGCGGGGAGACGCTGGTCAAGGCAGGATTCGATATCCCATTCGAGACATTCCTTGGATTCAAGGGAGACAAGGAGCCGGATATCGACCTGAACTTTTCAGGAGATTACCAGTCCAAGGCCCATAAGTATACCGAGGTTATCTTTGGGGAGGGACACACATTTAAGGCAGGGACCATCGGTACTCTGGCGGATAAGACGGCTTACGGATATGTGAAGAATTATTATGAGGAGCGGGAGCAGAGAAAACGCAGATGCGAGATCGAGCGGATTTCCGTGGGTTGTACCGGAATCCGAAGAAGTACGGGCCAGCATCCCGGTGGTATTGTCGTACTGCCTCACGGCCACGATATCAATGAGTTTACCCCGGTACAGCATCCGGCCAATGATATGACCACAGATATTACAACCACACATTTTGACTACCATTCCATCGACCATAACCTGTTGAAGCTGGATATTCTCGGACATGATGATCCGACCATGATCCGAACGCTGGAAGAGTATATCACTTCGGATGCCATGGATAACGAATATAATGAGGAGAACCCGTTCAATGCAACGAATATCCCGCTGGATGACAGGAAGGTACTGTCCCTGTTCCACGATACAAGTGCGCTGGGAATCAAGCCGGAGGATATCGACGGCTGTAACCTGGGGTGTCTGGGAATCCCCGAATTCGGTACAGATTTCGTAATTCAGATGGTACAGGATGCAAAGCCGCAGTCACTTTCCGATCTGATCCGTATCTCAGGGCTGTCCCACGGAACCAACGTGTGGCTGGGAAATGCGCAGGAGCTGGTAAAGTCTGGAAAGGCAACGATTTCCACCTGCATCTGCACCCGTGATGATATCATGATCTACCTGATCAATCAGGGGGTGGACAGTGCGCTGTCCTTTACGATCATGGAGAGCGTGCGAAAAGGAAAAGGCTTAAAGCCGGAGTGGGAAGAGGCAATGAAGGAAAAAGATGTACCGGACTGGTATATCTGGTCCTGTAAGCAGATCAGCTACATGTTCCCGAAGGCCCATGCGGCTGCGTATGTCATGATGGCATACCGGATCGCCTACTGTAAGATCAACTACCCACTGGCATATTACGGCGCCTATTTTGGGATCCGCGCCAATGCATTTTCTTATGAGATCATGTGTCAGGGGAAAGATAAGCTGAACTATTATATGAAGGATTATAAGAAGAGAATGGATTCCCTGACCAACAAGGAGCAGGATGTTCTGAAAGACATGAAGATCGTGCAGGAAATGTATGCGAGGGGATACGAATTCCTTCCACTGGATATCTACAAAGCAAAGGCAACAAAATTCCAGATCATAGACGGGAAGCTGATGCCTCCGCTCTCCAGTATCGAAGGAATGGGAGATAAGGCGGCTGAAGCGGTGGAGGATGCGTCAAAAGACGGACCATATCTGTCACTGGATGATTTCCGGCAGAGGACCAAGGTCAGCAAGACGACGATCGACCTTATGGCTGACCTGGGGCTGTTCGGGAATCTGCCGCAGAGCAATCAGCTGTCGCTGTTTGATTTCAGTTAGGACGATATCTTCCAGATAAAGTACGCTTCGCAGGCAGAAAGCCGGAGTTCCTGGCAAACGGCACATGCCGCTGCGAATACAGGTCGCTGCGTTAAGCGGCTGTAAGAGAAAAAACAGGCGGATGATATGGCACAAAACGCATTCGCCGTGTAAGCTTGATGCTTACGCGGCTCAGGCGTTTCTGGAAATTGATTCGGAATCAATTTCCATCCATATCATCCGTCTGTTTTTTTCTAACAGCTGCTAAACTCGCTGGATGTCTTCGCAGCGGTATGTGCCGTTCGCCAGGGACTCCGGCTTTCTGTCTGCTCAGCTGGGGTGTTCAGGGCGGGAGACTGAGCGGCAGGGGGAGGAGTCTGCATGTGGGAGGGATGTGTCAGGGGGAGTTTGGATAGTAAGTTTGGTTAGTCGTTTGTTAGGTTGCCGTTTCCGTTGACGGGAATGGACTCGCCCAGGAAAGTGGGGGCGGGTTTGTACAGGGAGGTCAGGAAGTCTTTATCGCGGGCGAGGATTTCCCGGAGGTCACGGTAGAGCTGGCCTGTGTATCTCTGGGTATCGGAAGGGACGCCCTGGGCGTTAAGGGAGAGGGCGTTGGCTATGTAAAGGGCGCGGTAGAGATGGTATTCCTGGGTGACGATGAGGATGTTCTGGGCCTGGAAGATGTCTCTGGCGCGGTAGATGCTTTCGTAGGTGGAGAATCCGGCGTGGTCCATGAAGATGTCTTCGGAGGGGACGCCCTTTTCTATGGCGTAGTCCTTCATGGTGCGGACTTCATCATAGTCTTTGCGGCTGTGGTCACCGCTCATGATGAGCTTGGGAGCAGCGTGGGAGTGATAGAGTTCGATGGCGGTGTCGAGACGTTCGGCAAGCATGGGGGTGGGGGAACCGTCCTCACGGATTCCGGCACCCAGGACGAGGATGCAGTCGGCGGTGGAGGTGGTGCCCTCTTTGACAGAGGTGGAATCTTCTTTAGAGGATGCGAGAAACTGGTCTTTATCCAGAATCTGATCCTCGGTTGTCTTCTGAACGTAAAAATTGATTCCAAGTGCAGCGGCAATTCCTGCCACGATCAGGCAGAGAAAAAGCCGGAGGATTCTTTTTGGGAGGGCATTTTTCTGTTTTTTCATTTGTGGACTCCTTTACATTTTTATCTGGATTATTTCATATGCGGCTCTTTTGGTTATCTGCTGATATTGTACCACATGTACCAATCAAGTTGGGGGACGAAAGTGTTATTTTTATCTGGATATGGAAAAAAATGAGGGAATGTAATGAAAAGTGTTGTATTTTTCATTACAAATGCATATACTTAATAGTAAGAAAGGGGTGTGAAATTATGGCACAGTCAGTAAATATTAATTTCCGCATGGATGCGGACTTAAAAAAGAGTATGGAGCAGGCATGCGAGGATATGGGACTTTCTATGTCCACAGCTTTTACAATTTTTGCTAAAAAAGTCAGCCGTGAAAGACGAATTCCTTTTGAGGTATCTGCAGATCCGTTTTATTCTGATAGCAATATGGCGCATCTGCGGCGAGGAATTGCAGCCCTTAATTCAGGAAAAGGCGTAACACATGAACCCATTGAGGTAGAGGACGAATGAATAAAGTGTGGTTTGATGAAGCATGGGAAGATTATTTGTATTGGCAGACTCAGGATAAGAAGACACTAAGACGTATCAATGCACTTCTCAAAGATATAGAGCGGGGGAACTTTGATGGTATCGGGAAGCCGGAACCTTTGAAAGGAGAATTAAGTGGATTTTGGAGCAGGCGTGTTGATGATGTTAATAGGCTTGTTTATCGTATCAATAATGGTGTATTGGAAATATTGTCCTGTCGAGGGCATTATAGCGACTAGTACAACTTATTATTTGTTGTACTAGCTGGGGGACGAAAGATATCTTATGAAGAAATTTAATGTATTTTTGACAGTTTTCTTTGTGATCTGTATGTTGAACATTCACCGGATCCGTATGGGCACGTTTCTGATTTTTCTTGTTATTGCAATCGTCGCCGGAGTGAAGGAGCAGCGCAGGACAGTACACCTGTGTGTCTGTTTCTGCATACTCATTCTGGTATCCCACGTATATATTTTCAGCGATTATATTGATATAGTCAGGTTCCATATCCTCAAGCCGCTTTATCAGAAAAGAGCAGAAGCTTTTCTGGAAGAGGAGAAGCTAAGCGATGATGAGGAGGACGGCTGTAAGTATAAAAACAGCAGATCCTGTCTTTTTCTCACGACGGGACATGATTATGAGATACATAGAAAGGGGCGGATCATTTCCGTGTATTTTCCAACATCGGCTAATTTCTTCTCAGGTTCAGGTTATATTTATACCGAAAATGACCCTGATGCGGCTGATTTGGTCTATACGCAGAATGAAAATATACTCATGACAATAACAGCATATGATAGGATCCAGTTTTTAGATGACCACTGGGCATACATCAAAAAGTATTAGTACAGGGCATATTGTTTTTATAGGGGAGATGAGATTTGAAAGTAACATTAAAAAAACTGAGTAGACTTTCTATTAACTGCTATGCTATAATGTCCCAATAGCGTTACAGGAGCTATTTATTTCAACAGGCATTTTAAATTTCAGGAGGTAAGGACTATGTACGATTTCGAGGAAATTGTGAAGGAAGACAGGGAAGTTGCGGATGCGATCCAGGCGGAGATGGAGAGACAGAATTCACACATCGAGCTGATCGCTTCCGAGAACTGGGTGAGCAAGGCAGTCATGGCCGCGATGGGCAGCCCGATGACGAATAAATATGCAGAAGGTTATCCGGGCAGAAGATATTACGGCGGATGCCAGTGCGTCGATGTGGTAGAGAATCTTGCAAGAGAACGTGCGAAAGAACTTTTCCACTGCGAATACGCCAATGTACAGCCACATTCAGGTGCTCAGGCCAATATGGCAGCCATGTTTGCAATGGTAGAACCGGGAGACAGAGTTCTCGGCATGAATCTCGACCATGGCGGACACTTAAGCCACGGTTCACCGGTCAACATTTCCGGAAAATACTTCGATTTTGCTTCCTATGGTGTCAATGATGACGGATTCATCGATTACGACAAAGTCCTCGAAGCTGCAAAGAAGCACCAGCCGAAATTGATCATAGCAGGAGCCAGTGCTTATGCAAGAACCATCGATTTCAAGCGTTTCCGCGAGATCGCAGACGAAGTCGGTGCATATCTCATGGTCGACATGGCACATATTGCCGGACTCGTTGCCGCAGGAGAGCATCCAAGTCCGATCCCATACGCACATGTCACCACCACCACGACACACAAGACCCTGCGCGGTCCAAGAGGCGGCATGATCCTTTCCAGTAAAGAAATGGATGAAAAGTTCAACTTCAACAAAGCCGTATTCCCGGGAACCCAGGGCGGCCCGTTAATGCACGTGATCGCAGCCAAAGCTGTCTGCTTCAAAGAAGCCCTCCAGCCAGAGTTCAAAGAATATCAGGCCCAGATTGTCAAAAATGCAAAAGCCTTATGTAAAGGTCTTATGGACCGCGGCATCAAGATCGTATCCGGCGGAACCGACAACCACCTGATGTTAGTAGACCTCACAGCTTGTGATGTCAGCGGAAAAGAATTAGAAAAACGCTTAGACGAAGCTCACATAACCTGTAACAAAAACACCATCCCGAACGACCCCCGCTCCCCATTCGTCACCAGAGATCGGAAGAGCACACGTCTGAACTCCAGTCACA
>CABTYO010000037.1 GCA_902489075.1 uncultured Faecalicatena sp.
AGTGCAAAGGGGTCTGACCCTTTTGCACTTGACAAAAACGCAACAAGTTACTATAATGAATAACAGGTAACAAGTTACGCTTTAAAAAACGTAAAAGGAGACTACTTAACTATGGAACTTCAACAATTAATCCAGGATTTTGCTGCAGACGAGATGTTACAGAAGAGGGGGATTTTTGCAAGTATTTTTCTGGTTCAGAATCGTCTGCAGACGGCCTGTGACAAGCTGGATGAGGAGATTACGATGAAGCAGTGGCTCCTGCTTGCTATGGCGGGGACATCGAAAGAACCGATGTCACTGACCGACCTGGGAAAGCTGATGGGATGCTCCAGGCAGAATGTAAAGAAGATTGCAGTTTCCCTGGAAAGAAAGGGATTTCTGAGGCTGGAGAGGCGGGAAGGGGACAGCCGGGCAGTCTGTGTGATCCTGGACGATAAGGTGCAGCAATATTCAAAACGGGTAGGAGAAAAGCAGCAAAAGGTACTGGATCTTTTATTCCGGGGACTTTCAAAAGAGGATACTGAAGGCTTGTATCAAGGGATTATGATGCTGCAGGAAAATTTGGAAAGAATCGAACAATATGTGGAGGAAGAACATGAATAAGCAGATAGTAGTATATACCTCTGAGACCGGGTTTACGAGGAAGTATGCAGGGTGGATCGCAGAGGAGCTGGGATGTGAAGCAATGGACATGAAAGAATGGCGGAGAAGGAATCCGGCGGACTATCAGACCGTTATTTACGGAGGAGGATTCTATGCAGGGAGGATCAAAGGCTTAAAGAAGATGAAGGAGCAGATGAAAAAGTATCCGGGAATCCGCTTTATTGTATTTGGTACAGGGGCGACACCGGCAGAAGAGGCGGCAATCGTGAAGAAAGCCATGGATATGAATTTCACGGAAGAAGAGCGTAAGAAGATCCCCGCATTCTATTTCCAGTCAGGATTAAACTATGAGAAGATGAGTCTAAAGTATCGGCTGATGATGAAGGGCTTTGTATCCATGCTAAGGAAGAAGGCAGATCCGTCAGAAGAGGATAAAGTCATGATGAAGATGGTGGCACATTCATATGACTGCTGCAACAGGGACAACATCCGTGAATTGATAAACAATTCTGAAAATGGCGGACAAAAGGGTCTGACCCCTATGTAAAAGGACCAGACCCCCTGTCTTTCATTTCTACTGATTCTCTGTATACTTCTCTTCGCAGTATTTGCAGCGGTAGATCTGCCTCTCCTCATCGGTCAGGACGAATACGTGATCCAGGCCCTGTTCGATGGAGGTGATGCAGCGTGGGTTTTTGCAGCGGATGACATTTCTGATTTCTTTTGGAAGTGTCAGCCGTTTTTTGTCTACGATTTCTTCATTCTGTACGATATTGACCGTGATGTTGTGGTCGATAAATCCCAGAATATCCAGATCCATGAAGTCGATCGGACATTCGATCTTCATGATGTCTTTCTTGCCCATCTTGTTGCTTCTTGCATTCTTGATGATTGCCACACAGCAGTCTAATTTGTCAAGATGCAGATATTTATAGATTTCCATACTTTTGCCGGCTTCGATATGGTCCAGTACGAACCCTTCGGAGATACGGCCAACGTTCAATGTAGTCTTCACGATAGTGTACCTTCTTTCTTTTAATCTGTGCCATTAATCCACATGGATGTCAAGCAGTGTGAGGATGAGTGCCATACGGACATATACGCCGTACTGCATCTGGCGGAAATATGCTGCTCTCGGGTCATCATCGACTTCAACGGCGATCTCGTTTACCCTTGGCAGTGGATGGAGCACGTACATATCCTCAGGAGCCAGTTTCATCTTCTTCTTATCTAATATGTAGAAATCTTTCATACGGACATAATCTTCTTCATTGAAGAAACGTTCCTTCTGGACACGTGTCATGTACAGAATGTCCAGATTCGGAAGTGCGTCATCCAGTCGGACAACTTCTTCATATGGTATATTCTGCTTGTCCAGTACATCGTGGCGCATATAATCAGGAAGTCTTAATTCCTCCGGTGAGATCAGGACAAATTTGATTCCTTCATAGCGTACCAGTGCGTGGATCAGAGAGTGGACGGTGCGTCCGAACTTCAAGTCACCGCACAGACCGATGGTCATATTATTGAGACGTCCCTTTACATTTAAAATAGTCAGAAGGTCAGTCAGTGTCTGCGTCGGGTGCTGATGACCGCCGTCACCTGCGTTGATCACAGGGATGGAAGAGTGCTGGCATGCTACCATCGGAGCACCTTCTTTAGGATGGCGCATCGCACAGATGTCTGCATAACAGGAAATCGTGCGGATGGTATCAGAAACGCTCTCGCCTTTTGCAGCAGAGCTGGAATCAGCGGAAGAGAATCCCATAATACTTCCACCCAGGTTCAGCATGGCAGCCTCGTGGCTCAGCCTTGTCCTGGTACTTGGCTCATAGAATAAAGTTGCAAGTTTCTTTCCGTCACAGGCATGGGCATATTTGTCAGGATGCGCCTCAATATCCTGTGCAAGATTTAAAAGTTCGTCAAGTTCCTCTACGGAGAAATCCAGAGGACTCATTAAATGTCTCATAAACAACCTCCTCAATATGCCCTCAGGGCATATCTAATCTTATCTGTATTCGAGTAATTCTTCGACGGGTTTCCGCTTTGGTGCTTCCGGATCAATGTCAGGGTACCCCACGGCAATCAATGCGGCGAGCTCCCGGTCTTCCGGCAGATCCAAAAGTCCGGTGATTCCCTCTTCGTCAAAAATCCCCATGATTACCGTACCAAGTCCGTGTTCTTTTGCTGCAAGACAGAAGGTCTGGCATGCGACCCCAACATCAAACATCTGCCATCTGTCTTCTTTCCTGGTAGTATAGGAGCCATCGCGCTCGAACCCGCACCGCCCCTTTATAAAAGTGACAGCGATCAGCATTGGTGCCTGACGGACAATAGTGGAATTGTTATTGCGGGTGAATTCATCAGCAATCTTTCCAAGAAGGGAAGAATCTTCGATTGCGATATATCGGGTAATCTGAGTGTTTTTCCAGGAAGGGGAAAAGGATGCTGCGTCAACAATTGAATCAATCATTGAATGTTCGATCTTATCCGGCTTAAATTTGCGGATGCTTCTTCGAGTTTTGATGCAGTCAATAACGTTCATATGTTTACCTCCCAATCTGAAATTCTCTTCCACTAATCATATACTAAAACGGTGTGATTTTCAACTGAAATTTTGGGAGAATAGTGATCTTATTTTACCGCAGTATTTTCTCGAAGAGCAGTCCGGCCCCAAACCAGAGAGGGGCATAGTCGAATCGTATGACTCCTTTCAGATTATACTTGGATTTGCTGTAATCCCAGGGGCAGGCATGATGTTTTTTCAGAAAACTTCCGGACAGAAATTCTCCCAGAAAAATACAGCAGGTATAGACGCTGCCCCTCAAAAATGTGTTTTTCCCTTTTAAAAGCCTGCAGATGGGAGTTAAAAGGCATGCCGCTCCATAGATCGGGAACATCCAGATGGAGGTACGCCCGACCAGAGTAAATTCTTTTTTCTTAAAGGAATGCAGGGCTGTAAAAATGATCTCCATGCACCAGCCCAGAGTGCCACAGATAATAAATTTATTCTTCATATAGAAGAGTATGTTTCAGAAGCGCAGATTTTATACGTGGATATGACTGGAAAAAAAGATATTGGATTCTCCACACAAATGTATTATAATATTTCTTATGTTTGTGCAAAGGAGAAATAAAAATGGCTACATTGGAAGAACTGAGATTACAGTTGGATGAGATTGATGATCAGCTTGTGAAGCTGTATGAGAACAGGATGCAGGTGTGTAAAGAGGTCGGTGAGTTTAAGGTGAACTCTGGCAGGAAGGTATTCGACAAGCAGAGGGAACGGGAGAAGCTGGCGGCTGTCTCAGCAAAGGTATCCGGAGAGTTTAACAAGAAGGGAATCCAGGAACTGTATGAACAGCTTATGTCCATGAGCCGGAAGCTGCAGTACCAGCTGCTCGTGGAGGCAGGGGCTTTGGGCAGGCTTCCGTTTATTGAAGTGAAGTCGCTGAATAAGGAGAAGGCCCGTGTCGTGTTCCAGGGTGTAGAAGGGGCTTACGGACAGGCAGCCATGCAGCATTATTTCGGAGAGAACTGCAACAGTTTCCATGTGCGCACCTTCCGGGATGCGATGGAGGCAATCGAGGAGGGCTCTGCAGATTATGCGGTTCTTCCGATCGAGAATTCCTCTGCAGGTGCCGTCAATGAGATGTATGACCTGCTCGTGGAATTTGAAAATTATATCGTAGCGGAGACGATCATTCCGATTACACATACACTTTCCGGACTTCCGGGAACGAAGCTTACTGAGATCCAGAGAGTCTATTCCAAGGCAGAAGCCCTGATGCAGACCTCACGTTTTCTGGACGAGCACAGCAGCTGGCAGCAGATCAGCGTGGTGAACACGGCGATTGCTGCGAAGAAGATCCTGGAGGACCAGGATAAGACACAGGCGGCAGTATGCAGCGCTTATGCAGCGAAAGTCCATGGACTGTCCGTACTTAAGGATGAGATCAATGACGAGCCGAATAACTCCACAAGATTTATCGTGGTGACGAACCAGAAGATTTTTCTTGAGGATGCTTCCAAGATCAGTATCTGCTTCGAGGTACCCCATGAGAGCGGTTCGCTCTACCGGATTCTGTCACATTTTATCTATAATGACCTGAATATGACAAAGATCGAATCACGTCCGATGGAAGGCAGAAACTGGGAATACCGTTTCTTCGTGGACTTTGAGGGGAACATGGCGGATGCGGCTGTGAAGAATGCAATCCGCGGACTGAGAGAAGAAGCAAGAAACTTAAAGATATTAGGAAATTATTAGTAAAAATTATTAGCAGGAAATTATCAAAAAAGAGGGATCAAGATGCGTACGAATGAATTAATGCTCTACAAAAATATGGAATACGGGGAACTTCTCCTGGATATGACATTTTTGATGGAGAACTATGATAACGAATATTATAACAGGGAAGATTTGAGAAGTCTGGTATTCGAGTGTGTGAATTCACTGCTGGAATTATCAACGAGCCATGGCTTTGAGGGAAATCTGTGGCACACTTACCTGACTTTTCTTCTGGCAAGCGATGAGAATGCCTACAGTACCTCCTGTGAGATCGTAGGACCTGTGGAGGGGAGCATCAATGAGATCGCACTTCATGACTTTGCCGTGTTTAAGGAACTGTTCGATTATGATTTCAGCGGCCTTATGAAAGAACTGGATGTGGAAAGCTTTTCTGTTCTGATGGATTATAAGAATGTCAATGAGGGCAGCAAGGTCTTTAATAAGAGAATCCGGGACCGGATCTGCGGGCTTGCCAGGGCACTTGGCGGGGCAGTGGATGTGGAGTCCTTCAAAGAGATTCTGACGCAGTTCTACAAGGAATTCGGCGTGGGCAAACTGGGGCTTCACAAGGCATTCCGTGTGGAACATCCGGAAGGAGATGGCGTCCAGATCGTTCCGATTACCAATATCGCGCATGTGCATCTGGATGATCTGGTCGGCTATGAGATCGCAAAGAAGAAGCTGATCGACAATACACGTGCCTTTGTGGAGGGAAGAAGGGCGAATAACTGCCTTCTTTTCGGCGATGCCGGGACAGGCAAGTCTTCCTCAATCAAGGCAATCCTGAATCAGTATTATGACCAGGGGCTGCGTATGATCGAGGTCTACAAGCACCAGTTCCAGGACCTGAATGATGTGATCGCGCAGATCAAGAACCGGAACTACAAGTTTATCATTTACATGGACGATTTGTCTTTCGAGGAATTCGAGATTGAGTATAAGTACTTAAAGGCTGTGATCGAGGGCGGTCTGGAAAAGAAGCCGAAGAACGTGCTGATTTATGCAACCTCCAACCGCCGTCATCTGGTGCGCGAGACCTTTAAGGACAAGGCAGACCGGGATGAAGAATTACATACAAATGATACCGTGCAGGAGAAGCTGTCACTGGTAGCGAGGTTCGGTGTGACGATTTATTTCGGTTCTCCAAGCAAGAAAGAATTCCAGCAGATCGTAAGAGAGCTGGCAAAACAGAATCAGATCGACATGCCGGAAGAAGAGCTTCTGCTGGAAGCAAATAAATGGGAACTGACTCACGGCGGGCTTTCCGGGCGTACTGCACAGCAGTTTATCGATTATCTGCTTGGCTGCGGCGAATAGGGGAGTGTCTGTTTCAGATATTTTCCAATAAAAATAAAGAAGGTTAATTCATGAGTAAAAATGTAAAAAAGGTGTTAAGTGTCATTGTGACAGCGATATTCTGTATGCTTCTGTCTGTTGGATGCAGCACGAAAATGACGCCAAAAAAGTTGATGCTGGCAGTTTCTGAGAATCTTGCCAAGGCAAAGTCTGTGACCAATACGATGCGTATGGATATTGAACTGGAGACCGTACTGGACACGATGAAGGTTTCCATGAAAATGGATATGGAAAGTACAGTTAAGCCAAAGGCCGGGCATGCATCCGGGTCGGCAGAGGTGAATTTCAGCGGAACAAAGCTTGCCAGTGATATTGAGATTTACCAGGTGAATGAGGGCAAGGAGGCAGTGACTTACAGCCGCATGTATGATAAATGGAGCAGAGAAGCCGCAGCTCAGGCAAAGACGAGTACTTTTGACGGCAATCTCTTCCAGGAGGCAGGAGATTCCATCGAGTCTTTCAGGATCGCAAAGCAGAATGTGGAGATCCGTGAAAAAGAATGCTATCAGATGTATGGGGATATTACCGGTAAAGAGCTGTTAGGCTTCATGGGTCTGGATATGATGGGGGCATTCGGTCTGATTCAGATACCGGATGAAAAGGCTATCGCCAGCCTGCAGGTACCAGTCACGATTGAGGTTTATAAAGAAGAACTGCTCCCGGCAAGGGTGATCGTGGATATGACAGATGTGATGAATGACTTATATGACAAATACGATACGAGCACCAATGTCAATGATTTTACAATCGAACTTGCGTATACGGGATTTGATGATGTAAAAGAGATCCAGGTGCCCCAGGAAGTAAAAGATGCGGCACAGGAACCGGCTGCCCAGGGAGACCCGGCACAGGGAGTGACAGACCAGGGCCAGAATGAAACTGGAGACGGAATGACGGACCAGGGCCAGACCGGAACCGGAGACGGGCAGACAGATTAGACAGAATTGCAGGATCAGACAAAACAGCAGGATAGAAATAAAAAACATCTCTACGGGAATCAGGGTGGAACGTTACCCCGGATTCCTGCGGAGATGTTTTTTTAAAGTTAAAGAGAGGCGCACCCCTTCCTTCCCGGATGAGCCCCGGATCAGGACAATTCCTGGATCTGGGAGATATCACTGTCTATGATCAGGGAATAGTTCGTATAATAGACCACAAACCCGGGCTTGCCGCCCTTTGGTTTTTTCACATGCTTTTTCTCGATGTAGTCGATCTCGACCTTTTCACCGCCCCGCGCTTTAGAATAGTAAGCAGCAAGGCGTCCTGCTTCCTCGAAGGTCCTGTCCGGAAGTTCCTGCCCTTCGGTCTTTACGATGACATGGGAGCCGGGAGTACCCTTGGCGTGGAACCACCAGTCATTTCCAACGGCAAAATTGAAGGTCAGTTCATCATTCTGCAGGTTATTCTTACCTACATACATATGGAAGCCGTCGCTGGAAATATAATGCAGCGGCTTATTTTTGATCCTGACCTTTTTCTTCGTGAACTTCCGGCGCATGTATCCTGCATGAATCAGCTCTTCCTTGATCTCGGCAAGATCATCCTCGGTCAGGGCGATATCCAGGGAGTTGCTGATGGATTCCAGATAAGTGATATCATCCTTCGTCTCCTGGATCAGCTTGGAGAGCGCCTCGAAGGTACGCTTCTGCTTATTATATTTGTCGAAATAGCGCTGCGCATTCTCCTGCGGCGTCTTCGTATTGTCCAGCGGGATGGTGACCATCTCGTTGGTATAATAGTTGAGGGCCTCCAGCTTTTTGGCACCTTCCTCCAAATTGTAGCCGTAGGTGTTGATCAGTTCGCCGTAGACCTTGTACTTATCCCTGTTTTCAGTATCCTTAAGCTGCTTTAACTGCAGATCGTATTTCTTGCGGTTCCTCTCCAGGGCAGTCTGGACAATATGGCGCAGGTCGGCCGATTTCTGCCGGATGCGGGTGATTGTGTTCTTGGATGCATAATATGTCTCCAGAACCTCGGAAATAGTGGAGAACTCCTTTCTTGTATAGTCTCCAAAATGTGTCAGCGTGAGGGCTGAGAATTCCTTTGGCTCCTTCCCGTCATAATAAATCGCAGGAGAGAAGCGCCCCTCTTTTACCGCGGAAAAGAAGATCGCAAACTGGTTATACAGATGCTTTAAAATATCTTCGGACAGTTCTTTGGGCGTGATAGAAGAGTCTACTCCTGAGAGTGCACAGATCTCCTCGGCAGCCACAGGACTGACACCGGTAAAGCTTGTATAAAGAGCCTTTGCAAGAGGTACCGGTTTACCGGTAACAAGCTGGATAAAATCAGACTCCGCCACACTTAAGGGATCCGATTTCTCCATGGTATCCGGGACAAAATAATCTCTGCCCGGAAGGACCTCCCGCACGGAGCTCATCTGGGCGGAGACATGCTTGATGCTGTCGATGATCATGCCGTCCTCATTGCAGAAAATAATATTACTGTGTTTTCCCATGATCTCCACGATCAGATCCTTCCGGCACAGATCCCCCAGCTCGTCGAGATGCTCAATCGTGAAATGGATGATCCGCTCCAGTTTCGGCTGATAGATATCCACGATCCGCCCGTTGCTGATATGCTTGCGCAGAAGCATACAGAAATTAGGCGCGGTCATGGGACTTGGTTTGTTTGCATCCGTCAGATAAATCAGAGGCAGGGATGCACTTGCAGAGATGCACAGCCTCTTCTGGCCGGATGGTGCCTTGATTGTCAAAAGCAGTTCGTCCGTCTCCGGCTGGGCAATTTTGGCAATCCTGCCGTTTAATAATTGTTCTTTCAGTTCGTGGACCAGACAGGCCACGCATGTTCCGTCAAATGCCATGATAATTCCTTTCTTTTCTTAGAGGGCATCATACCTTTTGCCCTCAACATCATATGATAAATAAATCAGGACCGGATTTATGCCGCCGTTCCAGGGCATCCAGGTCCCTTAGCACCAAATCTGTAATATATGCAGCCTCACTTTTGCCGGACAGCTTTTTGATCCGTTCCTTCGTCCCTCTGGGAAGCTTGACACTTACCGTGTCAAACTGACTGCCTGCGGAAGATTTTGCCATGTTATCACCACCTGTAATTATGTCTTTTTCATCTCAGTTATTGGATGGAATGTTTTCTATACTATAGTATCGTTGCTGATTTAAAATGTCAAGAATGGCAGCGAATGCAGAAGAAATAGTTACGAAAAGATAGTTATGAAAAGATGCACAGAAAGGTTGACCTGACGGGGATTTTGGGAGTATAATGACCCATAGTGCGTAATTAGCAAAATATAGAAAATTAAAAGGATGAACGACCATGATAAAAAGCATGACAGGCTTCGGAAGATGTGAAGTTTTGAAGGATTCCAGGAAGTTTACCGTAGAACTCAAAGGCGTGAACCACAGATATCTGGATGTGAATATCCGCATGCCGAAGAAGCTCAATTTTTTCGAGACATCAATCCGCACTCTGCTCAAGCATTATGCGAACAGAGGTAAGGTTGATATTTTTATTACATATGAAGATACATCGGAGAGCCAGGTATCGTTAAAGTACAATGCCACTCTGGCTTCCGAGTACATGAAGTATTTTAAGCAGATGGAAGAAGCGTTCGGACTGGAGAATGACATTCGCGTTTCCACGCTGTCACGCTGCCCGGAGGTTCTTACCATGGAAGAGCAGTGCGAGGACGAAGAAGAACTCTGGAATGGTTTGAAAGAGGCGCTGGAAGGAGCTTTTACCCAGTTTGTCGAGACAAGGAAGACAGAAGGGGCCAGCCTGAAGAAGGACATTTTAGAGAAGCTTAATGGTATGGAGAAGCTGGTTGCATTTATTGAGGAGCGTTCTCCCGAGATTGTTGCCGAGTATCGAGCCAAACTGGAAGAGAAGGTCGGTGAACTGCTGGGGGATACGCAGATTGAGGAGAGCCGCGTTGCTGCGGAGATCATCATTTTTGCGGATAAGATCTGTACGGATGAAGAGGTCGTGCGCCTTAAGAGCCATATCAGCCATATGAGAGATACCCTGGAAGAAAAAGAGGGAATCGGGCGCAAGCTGGACTTCATCGCCCAGGAGATGAACCGGGAGGCCAATACCATTTTATCGAAAGCCAATGACCTGGAAGTGTCCAACTGTGCCATCGGCTTAAAGACCGAGATTGAGAAGGTCAGGGAGCAGATTCAGAATATCGAGTAAATATTACGAGAGGATGTCATTATGAATAGAAGAGGAATTCTAATTGTAGTATCAGGATTTTCAGGTTCGGGCAAGGGGACTTTGATGAAGGAGCTGCTGAGCCGTTATGAAGAGAATTATGCGCTGTCAATCTCCGCGACCACCCGTAAGCCGCGCGAAGGAGAAGTGGACGGGAGAGAATATTTTTTCAAAACAAGGGAAGAATTTGAAAAAATGATTGCGAAAGATGAACTGATAGAGTATGCTAGGTATGTGGAAAATTATTACGGAACCCCGCGTGATTATGTAGAGAAGCAGCTGGATGCAGGGAAGGATGTCATTCTTGAGATTGAGATTCAGGGAGCCTTAAAGGTAAAGGAAGCATTTCCGGATACCCTGCTTCTGTTCGTGACACCTCCGTCAGCAGAAGAGTTGAAGAGACGTCTGGTGGGCAGAGGGACGGAGACAATGGATGTCATTGAATCCAGGATGAAGCGCGCGGTGGAAGAAGCCGAAGGCATGGACAGATACGATTATCTGATCATCAATGATGATCTGACGACCTGTGCGCAGGAGATGCACACGATCATTCAGAGCGAGCATCACAGAAGTTTTCGTAATGTAGAATTTATGAAAGAAATAAAAGAAGATCTAAACAGAAGTCTGAAAGGAGAATGATAAGATATGTTACATCCATCTTACACCGATTTAATGAAAGTCGTTAACAAAGACGTAGAGGAAGGCGAGACAAAGATCGTTAACAGCCGTTATTCTATCGTTCTTGCAACTTCTAAGAGAGCAAGACAGCTGATCGATGGAGAACTGCCTCTTGTGAATGCAAGAGACGGAGAGAAGCCGCTTTCCATAGCGATTGAAGAGCTGAATGAAGGAAAGTTAAAGATCATCGCTGAGAATTCGGAAGAAGAATAATCAGGTAAAGAAGGCAGATGCATAGAGTATCTGCCTTTATAAATATGTTTGATTTGCTGGATTAATCAGTATAACTGGGAGGTTTTATGAAGATATTATTTATTTCGCTGGGATGTGACAAGAACCTGGTGGATACAGAGGTCATGCTGGGGCTTCTGGCATCCAGAGGTTACCAGATGACAGATGATGAGACAGAAGCGGAGATCATTGTGATCAATACCTGCTGTTTCATTCACGATGCCAAGGAAGAGAGCATCCAGAATATTCTCGACATGGCAGAGTATAAGAAGAATGGGAAACTAAGAGCCCTGGTTGTGACAGGATGCCTTGCTGAGCGTTACCGCCAGGAGATACTGGACGAGATACCGGAGGTCGATGCCGTGCTGGGGACGACCGCTTATGATAAGATTCTGGATGCTATTGATGAAGCTCTGGAAGGCAGACATGGTGTCACAGTGACTGACATCAATGCTCTGCCGGAGGTGCCGACACACCGTCTGGTGACGACAGGAGGACATTTTGCCTATCTGAAGATCGCAGAGGGGT
The DNA here is from genome assembly GCA_902489075.1 of uncultured Faecalicatena sp. Classification (GTDB taxonomy): domain Bacteria; phylum Bacillota; class Clostridia; order Lachnospirales; family Lachnospiraceae; genus Faecalicatena_A. Next base: position 11,882 of record CABTYO010000037.1, read on the forward strand.
GTGATAAGCACTGTACTTACTGCATTATCCCGAAGATTCGCGGGAATTTCAGGAGCGTCCCGATGGAGCGCCTGATCGAAGAGGCAGAGTATCTGGCCGGCCAGGGCGTGAAGGAACTGATCCTTGTGGCCCAGGAGACCACGCTTTACGGGAAGGATATCTATGGAAAGAAGAGTCTTCACCTGCTTTTAAAGGAGCTGTGTAAGATCAGCGGAATCAGATGGATCCGGATCCTCTACTGTTATCCAGAGGAGATTACAGACGAACTGATCCAGGTGATGAAAGAGGAGAAGAAGATTTGTCATTATCTGGATCTGCCGATTCAGCATGCCAATGATGAGATTCTGCGGCGTATGGGAAGACGGACCTCCAAGCAGGAGCTGATCGATATCATCGGGAAACTGAGAACAGAGATCCCGGATATCTGTATCCGGACGACTCTGATCACCGGATTCCCGGGGGAGACAAAGGAGCAGCATGAGGAGCTGATGGATTTCGTGGACCAGATGGAATTCGACAGACTGGGTGTGTTCACCTACTCACCGGAAGAGGATACACCGGCCGCAGGCATGCCGGACCAGATCGAGGAGGAAGTAAAAGAAGAACGTCAGGCAGAGCTGATGGAACTGCAGCAGGAGATCGCTTTCGATAATGCCGAGAATATGGTGGGCAGAGAAGTCCTTGTTATGATCGAGGGAAAAGTGGCGGATGAGAATGCCTATGTGGGCAGGACTTACCGGGATGCACCGAATGTGGACGGACTGATTTTTGTGAACACGGATGAGGAACTGATGTCCGGAGATTTCGTAAAAGTAACGGTTTCCGGTGCAGTGGATTATGACCTGATAGGAGGGATTGAGTAATGAATTTACCTAATAAACTTACAATATTGAGAATCATTATGGTTCCATTTTTTGTCTTTTTTATGCTGACTGACCTGGTGGAAGGAAGTAAATGGATCGCGCTGGTTCTTTTTGTTATTGCAAGCCTGACTGATCTGCTGGATGGAAAGATCGCCAGAAAGTATCATCTGGTTACGAATTTCGGGAAATTTATGGACCCGCTGGCGGACAAGCTTCTGGTCTGCTCTGCGATGATCTGCCTGATTGAGACGGGGCAGCTGGCATCCTGGGTGGTTATCATCATTATCAGCCGTGAATTCATCATCAGCGGTTTCCGTCTGGTTGCAGCTGACAGCGGGATTGTGATCGCCGCAAGCTACTGGGGTAAGTTCAAGACCGTTTTCCAGATGGCCATGATCATTGTGCTGATTGCGGATCTGGGCGGTGTGTTTGACACTATCGCACTGATTCTGATTGCTGTTGCGCTTGTACTGACTGTTATCTCTCTGATTGATTATATCGTGAAGAATAAGCAGGTTCTGACACAGGGAGGTATGTAGGATGTATCCGGAATGGGAATTGAAGAAGAAAGAAGAAAGCGGCAAGAGCCTTGAGGAATGCCTGGTGGAAAGGTTAGCCAGTCTTGGGATGACTGTCACGACGGCAGAATCCTGTACCGGAGGCCTGATTGCCGGTACCCTGGTGAATGTGGCAGGGGCTTCGGATGTCCTCAATGAAGGATATGTCACGTATTCCAATGAAGCAAAAGAGCGTCTCGTGGGTGTCCGCCATGAGACGCTGGAGACCTACGGTGCTGTCAGTGAGCAGACGGCACGCGAGATGGCAGAGGGCGCTTTAAAGGCGGCCGGCGCTGATGTAGGCCTCAGCTCAACAGGAATCGCGGGACCAGGCGGCGGTACTATGGAAAAACCAGTAGGGCTGGTCTATGTGGGATGTTCTGTCCGCGGAAAGACTGTTGTAAAAGAATGCAGATTCTCAGGAAACCGGATGGAGAACCGTCTGGATACCGTAAAGACCGCGCTTTCCACGGCGCTTGATATGCTGGGATAGGCTGTGCATAAGAGTCCCGGCTCAGCAGGAAATAACGAAAGACAAATATTGTCCGATAAATCAGCTGCGATATGCGTGAAACTTGTATAATCTTACAATTGACGAATGTCGAAAATTGTGCGAAAATATTTCATATACGGCGTTAAATAAATATCAAGCGCCTATAGGAAGAAAATCATACATATTTGAAAGGAGTTTTAACATGATTTATTCACATGAAGTAGAAATGATGTGTCCGGTAGCTCAGGGTGCAAATCACGGACCGGCTCCAATTCCGGAAGAAGCAAAATGGGTACAGGCTAAAGAGATTAAAGATATTTCTGGTTTGACACACGGTGTAGGCTGGTGTGCACCACAGCAGGGAACATGTAAACTGACTCTGAACGTAAAAGAGGGTATCATCCAGGAAGCTCTGGTAGAGACAATCGGATGTTCAGGAATGACTCATTCCGCTGCTATGGCATCTGAGATCCTTCCGGGTAAGACAATCCTGGAGGCATTGAATACAGACCTTGTATGTGATGCAATCAATACAGCTATGAGAGAATTATTCTTACAGATTGTATACGGAAGAACACAGAGTGCGTTCTCAGAAGATGGACTTCCTATCGGTGCTGGTCTGGAAGACTTAGGAAAGGGACTTCGTTCACAGGTTGGTACAATGTACGGAACACTGGCTAAAGGTCCTCGTTACCTGGAGATGGCAGAGGGTTATGTAACAGGAATCGCTCTGGATGACAAAGATGAGATCATCGGATACCAGTTCGTAAGCCTTGGTAAGTTCACTGACTTCATCAAAGCAGGAGATACTCCGAACGATGCATGGGAGAAAGCAAAAGGACAGTATGGACGTGTTGCTGACGCTGTGAAGATCATCGATCCACGTAAAGAGTAGTCGGATAAGCATATAGGTAACGTTAGATTAAATCAGGAGGACAATTAAATGGCTTTATTTGAATCATATGAAAGAAGAATTGATAAAATCAATGAAGTATTAAACAGCTATGGTATTGCTTCTATCGAAGAGGCAGAGAAGATTACAAAGGATGCCGGACTTGATGTATACAATCAGGTAAAAGGAATCCAGCCAATCTGTTTTGAGAACGCTTGCTGGGCATACATCGTAGGTGCAGCAATCGCAATCAAAAAAGGATGTACAACAGCAGCTGAGGCAGCAGCAGCAATCGGTGAAGGCCTTCAGGCTTTCTGTATCCCGGGATCTGTAGCAGATCAGCGTAAAGTAGGTCTTGGACACGGTAACTTAGGAAAGATGCTTCTGGAAGAAGACACAGACTGCTTCGCATTCCTGGCAGGACACGAGTCTTTCGCAGCAGCAGAAGGTGCCATTGGTATCGCTGAGAAAGCAAACAAGGTTCGTAAGAAACCTCTGCGTGTTATCCTGAATGGTCTTGGAAAAGACGCTGCAAAGATCATTTCCAGAATCAATGGATTTACATATGTACAGACAGAGTACGACTACTACACAGGAGAACTCAAAGAAGTTCAGAGAACAGCTTACTCAGAAGGTCTCCGTGCAAAGGTTAACTGCTATGGTGCAAACGACGTTCGTGAAGGTGTTGCAATCATGCACAAAGAAGGCGTTGATGTTTCCATCACAGGTAACTCAACTAACCCGACACGTTTCCAGCACCCGGTAGCAGGTACATACAAGAAAGAATGTATCGAGCAGGGCAAGAAGTACTTCTCCGTAGCATCAGGCGGTGGTACAGGACGTACACTTCACCCGGACAACATGGCTGCAGGACCGGCTTCTTATGGTATGACAGATACACTTGGACGTATGCATTCTGATGCACAGTTCGCTGGATCTTCATCCGTACCGGCTCACGTAGAGATGATGGGTCTGATCGGTGCAGGTAATAACCCGATGGTCGGAATGACAGTGGCCGTTGCAGTCAGCATCGAAGAGGCTCATAAAGAAGGTAAATTCTAAGAGACGACAGGTGTTCCACTGCCCTTAAAGGTGGAACATTAAAGTAAAAAGGCTGTGAAAAAATAAGAAATTATTTTTTCACAGCCTTTTTGGCATACATTAAAATGACAGAAACTTCCTTTACGCAGATATGGAGAGAAAGCACTAATTTAAACCTGAAATAATATGATCTGTTCGGTTTTGAAAGTACTGACGATTTTTACATGGCGTTGACATATTATCGTGCCTTGCATATAATAATAGTGACAGGTAGGAAACTATCTCAAAAGTAGCCCGCTTCCGGTCATGCGGATGATAAATAGACCGTGGAAAAGTAGCCCGCTTCCGGTCATGCGGATAATAAATAGACCGTGGAAAAGTTTTAAGTCTCTTGCCGGAAACAGTAAGAGGCTTAATTTATACGAGGTGCAATTATGAAAATTTTAACCGGAAAATTGTACTTTGTTTGCGGGGCTTTTATACCTTTTTCTATTTTAACCAGGGTTTCTCTGGTTATGTCCACATTTTGTAACTGAAGCATTCGTACCAGTTCGGTTTGTCCGATTCCCGCAGATAACCGGATACGTCTGATATTTCCCCCGATATTGATGCCAGCTTGTTTGATTTTTTGTTCCATAGTCATAAGATTTAGTGCCCATTTTGTCACTTAATGAGGTTCGCTGTTTCACTATTACTCCAGGACACCATGTTCCTTCTCATGCTGTGCGATTGCCTGACGTATAAGATATAAGACTTCTCCATTAATAGAACGGCCATCGAAATCAGCAAGGCTTTTTAATTTTTGGTGAGTCTCTGAATCAATTCTTAACCCTAAATGCTTGTCTTTTTCCATTGTAAATCCTTCCTACTTAAAATAAGTACAAAATAAGTTTGGTATTAAAGTACATTTTAAGTACGAATTCTGGTATAATGTTGAAAATGGACTTGAAATAAGTACACTTTATTTTTGCCATGGAGAAATTAGATTATGCAAAAAAAGGGAGAAAAGAGAATCAAATATTATCAGATAAGAGTATGGATTTTTTGGGGGATGATAGGTGTCTTTATACTTTTGATAATTATTGTTTATTCTAGAGATAAACTTTACGAGAAATGGCTCCATAGCCAGAAACAGCAGGAAATATCTTATGCAGGTCGGAAGTCAAAACTGCAAGATCAGGAGGAGTGTTATCTTTGTGGAAACAGTAATGAGAGTCTGGTGAGGCATTATATAAACGACAATGCAATTGGGATTATTTCTTTAAATGATTGGTATGTAAAAGTGTTTGAATTAGGAGAAGACATTGACAACGGACAGGAATTTTCAGAAGAGGATAGCTTCACAATGGATTATATAAGTTCAGAGAAAATAGTGTACAGATCCGACAGTATTCAATCCAGAGGTTTAGCAAAAATAGAGATAACGTTACCAAATAGCTGTAGGCCTGATATTGAGATGATTGAGAACCATCTATGTCAAAAATGTTTAGATAAGGTACTGGAATCCATGGAAATCACCCGTTGGAGATATGAGAAAAAGGAACCACTGCCATTATGCATAGTGGATTTTAAGACACTGGAGATTTACTCTCTGCAAGATTGGCATACGGCCTGTTCTATCCGGGAATATTGGGTGGAAATAGAGCATAAAGAGGAGATGGGAGAGAAGAAAGTTATCATAGGAATGTATTATCTGCCATACAGAGAATAGTATGATCGACTTATTGTAAAAGAAAAATGTGGTATTTTACTTCCCTAAAGTTATCAGATGCCTTATAATATCAATATCACACACAAGAGATGATAATATTATGCTGAAACCAGAAGAAATTGACCAAAATGCCAGAAGATAAAGAAAAGCAGATAAGTGACTATGAAAGGAAAATCTTCGAATGAAATATGTGCTTCAACACAAAAATGAAAGAGTTTTTGATTGTGAATTTGACGAGGAAAGTAAGAATATTATTTCTATCGGAAAAGTTTACGATCAGGAATTAATCCCGATAGGGATGCATCTTACAAATGGACATCCCGGGAAAAAGAGTTCTTTTTAAAGGCGGAAGAAATCTCTCTGGAGTGACTACTCTACGGCGCGTATAGAGGTGGATGCAGATATACCGTGCCAATCCTTTTACAGCACCCAGTCTGAGATGCTAAAGCATTTGAATATGATTCCGGACATCCGGGATCAGGTACTGGATAAAATGCCGGTATATTTGGAGGAGGTTTTCAGAGAGTCTCAGGATTTTGGTACAGAACGGATTAGTTAATAAATAGCAGAACATACATTCGATATATTATTGACATATAAGGACACATATGGTATTATTTATATATGAAGAAAATATATGATATATCAAATGTTTCAAGACTTACATATGGTCGCGGATATGTGTATTCACTGCAATACCACATTGTATGGTGTACAAAGTACCGGAAAGCGGTCTTAAAAGATGGGATTGATGCAGAATGCAAGGCAATGCTGCAGGAGATTGCCCGGCAGTATGCCTTTGAC
>CABTYO010000038.1 GCA_902489075.1 uncultured Faecalicatena sp.
GAGAAATCCTGATGATTTCTCAGCAAGTATGGCACGGAATTAGGCGTTGAACGCCGAATTCCGACCTTCCTTTTTCCGCTTTTCTCTGTAACGCCTTCTAACACGGTCTTTATGGGTGTTTGAAACGACAGGTGCACAGGCCGTGGGAAGCGCGCTCCACATCTTTCCTGGCTGGTTCATCCAGCTGGAAAAAGCACGTTACCAGGTGGGGCCTCAGACGGGAGCAGCGTATGAATTCGTCAGGTGTACCTGAGCCGGCTTGAGAAGATGATTTAACCTCTTAATCCAGTGCAGCCCCACCAACCGACTCAATACGCTGCTCCGGTCTGAGGCCCCACCTAGTTACGTGCTTTTTCTATCCGTCCGGATGAACCAGCCAAGTATGATGGAAGCCGGGGGGAGGGTCTGGTGCGGGTGTTGTTTCAAAAGTCCTTAAAGCGGCCGATTAGATGTAGTTATGGTCCAGAAGGGATGAAAATTGATTCTCCAAAATCAATTTTCACCCCGGGCTAAGGCGGAAAAATATCGATTTTTCCGCCGCATCCCAGGTCTGCCCTTCTGGGCGCCTTCTGAACCATTACTACATCTTCGGCAAGCGGGCGGATTTTGAAACAACACCCGCACCAGACCCTCCCCCGGCTTCCATCATACTTGGCGTCCCCCATCCGTTCCGTGGCTAAAGCACGTTACTATATTCGATTTCTTTAAAATAGTGTTTTACAGATCGTGAAAAGTATAGTATAATTTTTAAGGTAGTTCGTTTATAAGAACTGCTAATAGAGGTTTTTAAGCGACAATATACGCAGGAGGGTTTGAAATGGTAAAAGCAGTAGTAGGTGCTAACTGGGGCGATGAGGGGAAAGGCAAGATTACAGATATGCTTGGTAAAGAAGCCGATATCATTGTCCGTTTCCAGGGGGGTGCGAATGCAGGCCATACCATCATTAATGATTATGGGAAGTTTGCGCTGCATACACTGCCGTCTGGTGTGTTTTATGACCATACAACAAGTATCATAGGCAATGGAGTGGCACTGGATATTCCGGTGTTATTCAAGGAGATTCAGTCCATCGTTGATCAGGGTGTTCCGCAGCCGAAGATTCTGGTGTCTGACAGGGCTCAGATCGTGATGTCTTATCACAAGAATTTTGATGCATATGAGGAGGAACGTCTGGGAGGCAAGTCCTTTGGATCTACCAAGTCAGGAATTGCGCCGTTCTATTCTGACAAGTATGCAAAGATCGGTTTCCAGGTAAGCGAGCTGTTTGATGATGAACTGTTGAAAGAGAAAGTTGTGCGCGTGGCAGAGCAGAAGAATGTCCTGTTAGAGCATTTATACCACAAACCACTGATCGATCCTGACGATTTATATAAGGAACTTATCGGATACAAAGAGATGATTGCACCATATGTGTGTGATGTTTCCCTGTACCTTCACAATGCACTGAAAGAAGGCAAGAATATCCTTCTGGAAGGCCAGCTTGGTTCTCTTAAGGATCCGGATCACGGAATTTATCCGATGGTTACTTCTTCTTCCACACTTGCAGCTTATGGCGCAATTGGGGCAGGAATTCCTCCATATGAGATCAAGCAGATCATTACAGTCTGCAAGGCATACTCCAGTGCAGTCGGAGCAGGTGCATTTGTAAGTGAGATTTTCGGCGAGGAAGCGGACGAGCTGAGACGCCGCGGCGGTGACGGCGGAGAATTCGGTGCAACGACCGGACGCCCGAGACGTATGGGATGGTTCGACTGTGTTGCTTCCAAGTACGGATGCAGAATGCAGGGGACAACAGATGTTGCATTTACAGTCCTGGATGTACTTGGATATCTTGATGAGATTCCGGTATGTGTAGGATATGAAATCAACGGAGAAGTAACAACAGATTTCCCTGTTACCCATCTGCTTGAGAAGGCAAAACCAGTACTTAAGACACTTCCAGGATGGAAATGTGATATCCGCGGGATCAAGAAGTATGAAGATCTTCCTGAGAACTGCAGGAAATACATCGAGTTCGTAGAGCAGGAGATCGGTTATCCAATCACCCTGATCAGTAACGGACCGGGAAGAGATGACATCATTTACCGTAAATAACGTATGATATAATAAAAGGCTTTCTGTGAGATACAAATCACAGAAAGCCTTTTATCATAAGTGAGGCCGTTCGTGCCCCGGTTCTGCTATGGATAAAGTCTTAATAATTGCAAGAAATTCATCATATTTCATTATAGAATCTTTATATTTCTGCCATAACTCTGACACATTTGGAAAGTACAATAAACATATGTCATAAGAAAACGTGATGAAAGAAGTTTTTGACATATTCAAGGCCTGTCATTCATATAATAGTAAGGCTGAGGTTTAGAAAGAAAAGGAGGTATTTTCATGCGTCAGAACAACGAAGAAAGAGCACAAGAGATGATTTCGATGGAAGAATACCTGGTGAGAAGACAGGAAAAAAGAAGGACAGAGATCTCGAAGAATCCATTCCAGAGTCTCAGAGCAGCAGAAGTAAATGCCGCCCTGGAGCTCGCACAGATGTACGTATAAGAGTCTACTTATCCGTATCATCCGTGTCATGATCATGATTCTTCCGAGACAGACGATAAACTAAAGTATAAGCGTACAGAAGAACAGGCAGTAAAATTGTTGCGGCAATGGAAGCCTTCAGCAGACCAGAAGATGCAGAATGGTCAACAAAAGCGAAAATCAATGTACTGCCGTATAAACATACAAGAAGAACAGCACCTGCAAGGGCCAGAATACGTTTTGATTTTTTCATGGGAAATCCTTTCTATCTGTGTATTACATAAACAAAGATAGATATATTATACCTAAAAGCAGCAGACAAATCAACGAAATAAACGGAATCGCTTTGCACTGCGCCATCGGCGGCCTGTTAATATTTTATATTTACTAAGTCAGATTTTTGTTATATAATGGGGACACGAGCGAAATTAAGATAAAAGGAGTTATATACAATGAGTGAAAAATGTTTATTAGACCAGTGGCGTGACACCGCCTATAACAAGGAACTTTCAAGAGACCAGCTGGAGCAGTTCTGGGGAGCATATTTTAATATCGAGAAGAGCATCTATGAGCAGCTTCTGGATGCGCCGGACGTAGAAGTGAAGGGTACGGTAGAAGAGCTTGCAAAGAAGTATGACCAGGATGTCATGACGATGGTTGGATTTCTGGATGGAATCAATGACAGCTTAAAGGTGCCAAACCCGATCGAGACTATGACAGAGACTACAGAAGTGAGCCTTGCCTTTGACAAGGAGAAGCTCTATAAGAATATGGTAGATGCCAAGGCTGACTGGCTCTATGAACTGCCACAGTGGGACAACATTTTTGATGCAGAGACGAAGAAGCGCCTCTACCGTGAGCAGAAGCAGTCCGGTACGATCCGTAAGGAGAAGAAGATCGGAAGGAACGATCCATGTCCGTGCGGAAGCGGTAAGAAGTATAAAAAGTGCTGTGGTAAGAACGCATAATATCAGTGCTTGAATTCATCAAAGCAGCAGCGAAGCGAATGGGGAACATCCGCTTTGCATAACAAATTAAATCAGAATGCAGGAGAATCCTCTGGTTGTATCAGCCGGAGGATTTTTTGACCAGAGATCTGAATGGAGAACAAAGGATGAAACTATACTTTTTACTGACAGGGTGTATCTGCCTGTTTTACTACATCATCATGTGGATTTACTCGAAAAAATGGAATTCCACCTTCGTCCTGTTCTGGCCGGATGTGGGGGGTGTGCATCTGATTTTGTATTTCCTTGTGCTTCCGAAGACGCCTGGCATTGTGCTGAATGTGTTGATTTTCTGCGGCTGGGTGCTATTTGTGATAGTCGAGGCACAGATTATCATGGCCATGTATAAGACAGCAGGGAAACACTGTGCTTACCTGATTATCCTGGGGGCACAGGTGAGGGGAACAAGAATTACGTCTTCCCTGAGGCACAGGCTGGATGCGGCACTGGTCTATCTGCAGGAGAATCAGGAGACACAGGTCATTGTATCCGGCGGTCAGGGAAAAGGGGAGGAGATCTCCGAGGCCGAGGCAATGGCCGGATACCTGATGGAACATGGAATTGAGAAAGAACGGATTCGTCTGGAGAATACTTCTACCACCACGTGGGAGAATCTGAAATTTTCTGCAGTGATAATCGGTGACCTGACAAAGCCTGTGGCTGTGGTGACGAATAATTTCCATCTGTACAGGGCGCTTAAGATCGGGAGAAGGGCCGGATATCAGAATCTGCAGGGAATCGCGGCCAGGTCTAATTCACTGTTTCAGGTGAACTACATGGTGCGGGAATTTTTTGCAGTCCTTAAGTTCTGGATCATGAAATTCCCATTTGCGAAATTCCAGGTTGACAAAAACCACAATGATGATATAATGAACCTAGATTTGGAACAAAATCAGACAATGAAAACAGATGATCGACAATACGATGACGAGACGAGTAGAATGTGAAAGGATACAGAGAGGAAAAGCCGTGGGCTGTAAGCTTTTCTATCGCGGAAGCATTTGAAGACTACCTCCGAGTGGCTGAAAACAGCCCGGTGATTCCGTTACAATCATAATGAAGTGGTTCCGGCACTGCCGGATCAATTAGGGTGGAACCGCGAGGAATCTATAAACTCGTCCCTTTCTGTAAGTGATTGCAGGAAGGGATTTTTTGTGCTATAAGAAATTTTATTTCATATCAAAGGAAAGGAGCAGGAGATGGAAAGTATTCGGGATTGTTTTGAACTGAACAATGGCGTGAAGATTCCATGTACGGGTTTTGGAACCTACAAAGCCGCAGAAGGGAAGACCACGGAAGTGATCAGAACCGCCATTGATGCGGGATACCGCTATTTTGATACCGCTTCATTCTATGGCACGGAGCCATATTTAGGCGAGGCGGTCAGAGAAAGCGGGATTCGAAGGGAAGAATTTTTTATCACATCCAAGGTCTGGAAGGACGATATGGGGTATGAACAGACGAAAAGGGCATTTCAGGCGTCTCTTGACAGGCTGGGAACGGATTATCTGGATCTGTACCTGATCCACTGGCCGCTGCCGACACCGGAATATAGGGAGTGGAAGGAACTGGACCTGGATACCTGGAGAGCATTGGAAGAGTTATATAAAGCGGGACGTGTGCGTGCGATCGGACTGAGTAATTTCCTGCCGCATCATATTGAGAACCTTCTTAATAACTGTGAGATCCGCCCTGCGGTAGACCAGATTGAGTTTCATCCGGGATATTCCCAGGAGGCGGCAGTGAATTACTGTCAGGAAAAAGGGATTCTGGTACAGGCATGGAGCCCGCTTGGACGGATGCGTGTACTTAAGGAGCCGCTGATTCTGGAAATGGCAGAAAGATATGGTGTCTCTCCGGCACAGATCTGCCTGAAATTTGCATTACAGAGGAATGTAATCCCGCTTCCAAAAGCATCTGCCATGGAGCGGATGAAGCAGAATCAGGATCTGTTTGGATTCGAGCTTTCCAGGGAAGATCTGTACCGGCTTATGACAATGCCTGAGACTGGCTGGTCAGGAGAACATCCTGACAGACAGAGGGTGATTCTGGATAAGTGATATATTTCCACGCTGCTGTGTAAGCTGTGCAGCCGTGCAGCAGTTTCTGGGAAAAACAATAAAAATATGAAAAGAGAGAGGAAAAAAGTATGAAGATCACATTAAAAGACGGTTCCTGCAAAGAATATGCAGAGAGTAAATCCGTAATCGAAATCGCAGCTGATATCAGTGAAGGGCTGGCAAGAGTGGCCACAGCCGGAGAAATTGACGGCGAGGTTGTTGATTTAAGGACAGTCGTAGATAAAGACTGCGAACTGAGCATCCTGACATTCCAGGATGAAAAAGGCAAGGGCGCGTTCAGGCATACAGCGTCCCACATCATGGCGCAGGCAATCAAGAGACTGTACCCGGATACAAAGCTTGCAATCGGACCTTCTGTGGCAGATGGTTTCTACTATGATATTGACAGAGAAGTTCCATTGACAGCAGATGATCTGACAAAAATCGAGGCTGAGATGAAGAAGATCGTAAAGGAAAATCTTCCGATCGAACAGTATACAAAGCCGAGAGAAGAGGCAATTGCATATTTTAAGGAAAAAGACGAACCATATAAAGTAGAACTGATCGAAGATCTTCCGGAAGATGCAGTGATTAGTTTTTATTCCCAGGGAGAGTTCACGGACCTGTGTGCGGGACCTCACCTGATGTCTACAAAGCCGGTTAAAGCATTCAAGCTGACAAGCCTTGCAGGCGCTTACTGGCGTGGAAGTGAGAAGAATAAGATGCTCCAGAGAATTTACGGAACTGCTTTCCCGAAAAAAGCAGAGCTGGACGAGTATCTGACCATGCTGGAAGAGGCAAAGAAGCGTGACCACAGAAAGCTGGGAAAAGAACTTGGACTTTTCATGATGAGAGACGAAGGACCGGGATTCCCATTCTTCCTTCCAAAGGGAATGGAGCTTAAGAATACGCTTCTGGATTACTGGAGAGAGATCCACCGCAGGAACGGTTATGTGGAGATTTCCACTCCGATTATGTTAAGCCGCCATCTGTGGGAGACATCCGGCCACTGGGATCATTACAAAGACAACATGTACACAACAGTAATCGACGATGAAGATTTTGCAATTAAACCGATGAACTGCCCGGGCGGAATCCTGGCATATCAGTCAGAGCCGCGTTCCTATCGTGACCTGCCTCTGCGCATGGGCGAGCTGGGACTGGTTCACCGTCATGAAAAATCAGGACAGCTCCATGGACTGATGAGAGTCCGCTGCTTCACACAGGATGATGCGCATATCTTCATGATGCCGGAGCAGATCCGCGATGAGATCAAGGGTGTTGCAAGGCTGATCGATGAGGTCTACAGCCTGTTTGGATTTAAGTACCATGTGGAATTGTCCACACGCCCGGAGGACAGCATGGGAAGCGATGAAGACTGGGATATGGCGACAGACGCTCTGCGCGGCGCACTGGATGACCTGGGGCTTCCGTATGTAGTAAATGAAGGAGACGGTGCTTTCTATGGACCAAAGATTGACTTCCATCTGGAGGACTCCATCGGAAGAACATGGCAGTGCGGCACGATTCAGCTTGACTTCCAGCTGCCGCTTCGTTTTGAACTGGAGTATACAGGAGCAGATGGAGAGAAACACAGACCGATCATGATCCACCGTGTCGCATTTGGCTCTATCGAGCGTTTTATCGGCATCCTGATCGAGCATTTTGCAGGAGCATTCCCGACATGGCTGGCTCCGGTACAGGTAAAGGTACTTCCGATTTCCGATAAATATCTGGAATATGGCAGTCAGGTTCTGGATGTATTGAACAACGCAGGAATCCGTGCAGAGCTGGATACACGGGCTGAGAAGATCGGCTATAAGATCCGCGAGGCACAGATGCAGAAGATTCCATACATGCTTGTTGTCGGTGCAAAGGAAGAGGAAGACGGACTTGTCTCTGTCAGAAGCAGATTCGAGGGAGACGAAGGTCAGAAGAGCCTGGATGCATTCCTTTCTGATATTAAGGAAGAGATTGCCAAAAAAGAAGTCCGCGAGGTAAAGACGCAGGAATAATTCAAAATGTTACAGGGCATAATGATACTGATTTCAATATTTAGGAGGAGGTATGATCATGCCAGAATTAAAATGTACTGTGCAGACATGTGTGCACAACAAACAGTTTTTATGCGACCTTGATGCTATACAGGTAGGCGGGGATCAGGCAAAGACAGCCAGAGAGACCTGCTGTGACAGCTTTCAGGAGAGAAAAGCAGGCGGAGCTTCCAACAGTTCTGCAGGCGGTTACAGCAACAGCAGTAACAGCAGCTACAGCAGCTCCTACACAAACAGTTACAGCGATATCACAGGAAGCGCTTCTGATAGAAGTAGCATAGACTGTAAGGCAGTAGAATGTATGTACAATAATGACTGCAAGTGCCATGCAGGAAAAATCAGCGTGGAAGGCAGCAACGCCTGTCAGCGTGAGTCTACAGAGTGTGCAACATTCAAGTATAAAGGCTAAGTGATCCGACAAATCTGATCGAGTAAAAGTATGGGCAGGTGCCTGGGAGAGAGATCCCCGGACACCTGTCTTTTTGCCGCGTAAACAGCAGGAATTACGATATGAATCCCAGATGTTTTACTGTTCATCTCCGGGGGATTATGATATACTAAAAATGTTATGTGTCATAGTAATTATTGATAAAAATACTTAGAAAAGCTATAATCATTTACATGAACATGCAGGAAGGGACTATGAGACGACATGAGGAAAGAAAAAGAGAATCAAAAAAGTGATAAGAGGGAAGAAACAAGCGGTTATTATTCATCCCGTCCGGCTTTTGGAAACAGCGGGCCATCGAAGCTTCGGCAGAAGTTCAGCAGGGGGATGACCTTCTTTGTGGTGATCGCAGCCTGTATTATTTTCTATTTTGCACTGCTGAGGCTGCCTGCGATATCGGATGTTTTTAAGGAAATTATTCATATATTAAAGCCTGTCATATATGGGCTGGGGATCGCGTATCTTTTAAATCCGATCATGGACTTCGTGGAGAGGCATCTAAAGCCTCAGCTGCGCAAAAAGATTTCAAACGAGAAGAGCGTCCATGCCATAGCGAGAGGCGTCGGGATCTTTGCTGCGGTGACAGTTCTGCTCCTTATAATTGTGGCCTTGTTTAATATGATGATACCGGAATTGTATGGAAGTATCCGTGACATGGTACTGACTGTGCCAAGCCAGCTGAACCAGTTAGTTGACAAGATCATGAGTATGAACTCCAAGGATACGACCCTGAATCAGCTGTTCAACAATATCTTAAAAGAAGCAACGGATTATATCCAGAGGTGGATGCGCAGTGACCTGCTGACTCAGATCAATGTCCTGATGTCCAATCTCACAGTCGGAGTCATCAGCGTAGTGAGTGAGTTTTTTAATGCTGTGATCGGAATTATCATATCCGTCTATGTGCTGTTCAGCAAGGAGAAGTTTTCCAGTCAGTGCAAGAAGGCGGTTTATGCGATATTCAAGCCGTCACATGCCAATATGATCCTGCACCTGACGATCAAAAGTAATGAGATTTTCGGCGGATTTATTATCGGAAAGATCATAGACTCTGCAATCATCGGAGTCCTGTGTTTTATCGGTCTTTCGATTTTGAATATGCCTTATACATTTCTGGTCAGTGTGATCGTGGGTGTGACGAATGTCATTCCGTTTTTTGGACCGTATATCGGAGCTATCCCAAGTGCGATCCTGATTATGCTGTCTGATCCGAAGATGGGAGTCTACTTCATCATCTTTATCCTGGTGCTTCAGCAGCTGGATGGAAATGTGATCGGGCCGAAGATTCTGGGAGACTCCACAGGGCTTTCCGCCTTCTGGGTTGTGTTTGCGATCCTTTTGGGTGGCGGTCTGTTCGGAGTGTTGGGTATGATACTGGGAGTGCCTGCATTTGCGGTAATCTATTATATAGTAAATATGCTGATCAACCACAGGCTGGAGAAGAAGAGGCTTCCAACCGATACGGAGGCTTATGGTGAGATGAGTTATGTCGATACGGATGGAACTTATGTCCATGCGTGTGAGAATGAGACAGATAAGCCAGATGAGACTAAGAAAGGAAAAGAGGAATAGAACATGCCAATACGAGTACAGAATGATTTGCCGGTGAAGGAAATACTGGAACAGGAAAATATATTTGTGATGGACGAATACCGTGCCGCACATCAGGATATCCGTCCAATCAGCATTGGACTTTTGAATCTGATGCCTTTAAAAGAAGATACGGAGCTGCAGATTCTGCGCTCACTTTCCAATACACCGCTGCAGGTGGATGTGACCTTTGTACGGGTGGGAAGCCATGTGTCAAAGAATACATCAACGAGCCATATTTACAAGTTTTATGAGGCTTTCGAGGAGATTAAGAAGCAGAAATTTGACGGATTTATCATCACAGGGGCTCCAGTGGAGCAGATGCCGTTTGAAGAGGTGGACTACTGGGAAGAGTTAAAGGAAATCATGGAGTGGACGAAGACGAATGTAACTTCCACACTGCATCTCTGCTGGGGCGCGCAGGCAGGACTTTATTATCATTACGGAATTGATAAGGTTCAGCTGCCGGAGAAAATGTTCGGAGTGTTCCGGCATCATGTGAGAAACCGCAAGATTCCGCTTGTCAGAGGATTCGATGATGTCTTCTATGCTCCGCACAGCAGACATACTGCGGTCCCTCAGGACCTTCTGGAGGCAGATGAGCGGATCACAATTCTGGCAGATTCCAGGGAAGCAGGCGTGTTCCTGTGTATGGCAGAAGAGGGGCGCCAGATCTTCGTAATGGGACATCCGGAATATGACCGGGTGACTCTGGACACCGAGTATAAGAGAGATAAGAGTAAAGGGCTGGATATCCAGATTCCTGTGAATTATTACCCGGAGAACAATCCGGAGAATAAGCCGGAGCTGATCTGGCGAGCACATGCGAACAACCTATATACGAACTGGCTCAATTATTACGTATATCAGGCGACTCCGTATGATCTGTATGGGACGCCGTTTTAAGAGGCCAGAAACCGCGCTATTAAGCCATTTGCGAGAGATTAAAGGTTTAATTATCGCTTAAAAATGTTGACGTATATTTTGAAAAAATGATGTATTTTCTTATAATTTCTTATATGTTTTTATGCAATTGGTGTACAATGGCGTAAATGTTAATTAGAAAATGGTGTATGGATTATCTGTGTTTTTAATCTTTTAAAAGGAGAAAATCATTATGCCAAGAAGAACAAAATCATTAGAGGATCAATTAGCCACAGCAACCGAGAAAAGAGACAAAGCAAAACTTCTACTACAGGAGTGTGAAGACCAGATATCTGACATTAAGCAACAAATCGAAGAGCGAGACATGAGAAATCTATATGCCTATGCCAAGAACAAAGGGATCACACTTGACGATATTATACGAACATTTGAATCACCTAAAAAGAAAGTATCATAATATAGCATAAAAGGCGTGGGATTATATCTCAGGCCTTTTTATTTATACAATATGTGTGATTGAAATTAATTCAAACACAATATATAGTTGTGCAACACACTTGATTGTGTTAATATAGTATCTGGAAGTTACTTCCATTGAAACAATGATACTAAGCTAACATGATTATGAGGTGTTAAATGATAGAATGTAAATATAAAACAGTTAGTAGTATGCTTAAGAAGATCGATATTCCTTCTAATGCCGTATTAGAAACTTCATTATCAATAAAAAATAGCATTACATATACTATGCCTAAAATAACAATGCCGGAATCAACTGTTGTGCAGTTAATAAATACATCAAATGTAGTTTCTTCAATAGTCTCAAAAACTGCTTTAACCGCAGCAGAAATAGTCAACAATGCAATCCTGCCCATCATTGAGTCAGTAAGCAATTCCTTTAAAAATATAATCCCACGAGGATTTGGCGATAGCCTATTATTTATGGAAATAGCTGATGAAATAGGATTCCCAATATACCTAGAGGTATCATCAGAGCTAAAGGAGAGATTGTTAAAGTCTTATCATGAAAATAATGATAGCTGTAACAAGGAAGAGATGATTCAGATTATATTGGATTATTATAATGATGATTATGTGGACAACATTATTCAAAATATTGTTAATGTAGGTACATTTAATAGTAATAGAACGAAACTTATTTCTGAGGGATTAGAAGGATATAAACAAGGGCTTTATGGGTGTTCCGCGTCCCTTTTTGCAACTCAGCTCAGCGGAATGATTAGAGACTTATATACTGAAATATGTAAGATTCACAAATTTACAAATAGAGAAAAGGAAAACCTAAAAGAAATTTTTAAGTTAGAGAATTGTGGAAAGAAAAGCGAGAAATTTATGCTTACACAAATTATATCTGTACAAGATGGCGGAGCATTGCTATGGTATAAATCAATAGAATATTTCTTAGGTGTAACATATTCTTCCAGAGAAAATAATATGTTAGAACAACCAAAAAGACATATGATATGCCATGGTATACAAACGAATTACAATACAAAAGAGATGAATTTGAAATTAATAATGTGTATGGATATCATATCTGAACTTGCGTGGAGAACAAAAGAATTAGAAGAAGAAAAAAATATTGTAGCAACGGTTTAATAAAGATCACAAGAAGTAGTAACTACAAATGGGTAGTTACTATTTTTATAAATATTTTCAGAACAAATGTTCTAAAACATATTGACACATTGCCACCTATATAGTATGATAGGTACATCAAAAACAAACAAACGTTCGTATAACTAGGAGGCATAAAAATGGCAAGCAATAAAAAAGCATTAGATCTAGTAGAAATAAAGAAGACCAATGAAGGAAAGCAAAAAGCTCTTGAAGATGCTATTGCAAAACTGGAAAAGGATTACGGCAAAGGTACATTAATGAAGCTCGGAGAAGAAAGCCATATAAACGTCGAGACAGTACCTACAGGATGCTTAAGCTTAGACTTGGCACTAGGATTAGGTGGCATACCTAAAGGGCGTGTAATTGAAGTATATGGCCCTGAATCAAGTGGTAAAACAACGGTAGCATTACATATGATTGCAGAAGTACAGAAGAGGGGTGGCATTGCAAGTTTTATTGATGCTGAACATGCACTAGATCCTGTATATGCAAAACATATTGGCGTAGATATAGATGAGTTGTACATTTCACAACCGGATAGTGGTGACCAGGCTTTAGAGATTACAGAGACCATGGTTCGTTCCGGAGCAATTGATATTATTGTCATTGACTCTGTTGCAGCATTAGTACCAAGGCAAGAAATAGAAGGAGACATGGGAGACAGCCATGTAGGATTACAAGCACGTTTAATGTCACAGGCATTACGTAAGTTAACGCCTATTATTAGTAAGTCCAACTGTGTTGTGATCTTTATCAATCAGCTGCGTGAGAAGGTTGGAGTTATGTTTGGTAATCCTGAAACAACAACAGGTGGACGTGCACTGAAATTTTATGCGTCTGTGAGAATGGATGTCAGAAAGATCGAAACACTGAAGCAGAGCGGGGAGATTGTTGGTAACCATACCCGTATTAAGATCGTAAAAAATAAGATTGCTCCACCGTTTAAAGAGGCTGAGTTTGACATTGTTTTTGGTAAAGGAATTTCCAGAGAAGGTGACATTCTGGATCTGGCAGTCAAACCAGACATTGTAGAAAAGAGTGGTGCATGGTACGCATATAATGGACAGAAAATTGGACAAGGAAGAGAAAACGCAAAAATTTATTTGGAACAACATCCCGAGATTTTAGATGAGATTGAAACAAAAGTGAGAGCATATTATGCGGACAAAAAGGACTCTATGAGTATTACCGATGATACTAATACCGATACGGATATAACAGATGATATAACAGAAGAGCAAATAGGCTAACATAATAAGGCGTAAAAAATAGGGAATAGACTTTAAAATCTATTCCCTATGAAGTATGTACAATTGTTATATGATATTTTTTGAAAGGTATGTTATAATATTTCTAATATTTATCGTAGGAGGTATTAAAGATGACATTACAAGAAGCACGTGAATTTAAAAAGCAATTTAAGAAACCGGAAAATGAAGTACCGTGGGAAGAATTTGATATGGACGAAGAAAAAGTTGGATGTGCTATAGGGCTTTTACTAAATGAACTTGGCAGGATAGAATCCAAATATTATTCTGGAAGAGCAAATAGTATATTAAGTGTAAAAAGGTGTTATCTACACCATGTAAAACGTTGGCATGATATAAAATTATATATTATGAAAGAATTTAAAACTTTTGCAACCCACATTCCTGCTGATGATAATTATACAACAAAATTAATAGGGTATTGTACTGAGGGTATTGTGTTATTGAGCAAAGAAACAAATAAGACACCTTCTTCTGTAGAAAGCAATATTATGATAGCACTGGGGCTTGAAAACTAGCAAAGTACATATAAATAATAACATATGATGTTTTTTAATAAAACAATTGTAATGATTTTTTAATACCGATAAATAATAACATGTGATGTCTTCTAATCGCTAATTTCCTCATATACGTTAATTTAACCCTAATACATAGGACGGGAATGAAATTCATGTTTCATTGCCACATACGAAAATAAGAAGCTATCATAGCTTCTTATTTGTTCTAAAAATATATCACTTTTTCAATCCACATCCTTATCGTTGTGTAAGGATGGCACACAGCAATTCTACTTGCTGATATCGTTATATATTATAACATATTTATTTTATATGTCAATATAATGGCAGAAGCACAAAAAAATCTTACTATATACAGAAAAAAAGGAAGTCGTTAAAACTTCCCATTTTCTCCAAATACCTATCATTTTTTAAATCCACATTCTTAAGAATGACACACAACAATTTCTCATACTGTTGATATGGTATATTGTATCACGTATGTACTTATCAGTCAACATAATTAACAAAATCGCAATATCCAGACAGCCAATGATAAAATTGATAATAAGATCGCCTATTCAGGTGGTCTGATACAATTTCACGCCGCAGGAGATGTATCTTATGGGTATATTAATCTGCCAAAAGAATGTAGAATGATTAATGCTTACCTACAGGAAGTTACAAGCAGTCCCGGGATAAGAGTAGTCGGTATGAACCACAACACATCTACGGAATACGAGAGTGTTACTGTTTGGATCAATACCGCTGTAACAGACACAGTAGCCATGCACTGGGTATACTTAGTAAACTAACTATATCTGATATATCCACATACGGGCGTATTGCGTAGTCTTAAAGGTGATTGTCAATTTATGATTTTGTATCGCGAATGTATTGACATCCTTTTCGACTCCTAATAAGGTCTTGTTCCATCCGTTATTACGGACATATAACAAGTACATATACGGAGGGTATACGCCATCGCTACCATTAAGGTTCCGGACAACAATAATGTACATCCTTTCCGCTTCAAGGTTAGTGGTATTTGTCATTGACGTACCACCGTTAGTTCCAGTGCTGGCAGAGTCAATATATTTAAAGCTGCCAAGCAGGCTGTTGGCAGACTGGATATTGCGATTTAGCTTAAGAAATCGTAAAAAATGGGGAGTAGATTTTTTAATCCACTCCCCATCAATAATTAACTATTCAATTTTAATCTGTATTGCTTCGATTGCTTTAGAAAGTCCAACTGTACCAGAACTAAACCCACCTTCAACCCAAGGTGTCCATCCAACTTTAGCAAGATGTGTACGATAATACAGTTTTTTGCCTTCTGGAAGTCCTGTTATTTCAAACTCAATTGCTTCAATACGTTTTCTCTGTCCTGTGGTTCCGAGCAACGTATCATGTTCAACATTATCATATTCAACCCATCCAATAGACTGAATATGTACCTTGGCAGCAAGTCTAATGTTTTCATTTTCGAATTTCTTACGAACTTGTCGTAAATCAATCCATAATGCTTCGAGACGTTTTGCATTTCCTATAGTACCAGCAGTTTCTCCATCATGAGCAACTGGTAATGTTCCGTATGTTTGACAATGTGCTCTATAGTTTAAGCCAACTTTATTATCAGGTTTCGGTAACTCTTCAATTACATCTTTGCTTGCATTTACATACTTGTCCCACGTATTAGCATCACCATAGAATACATCCAGATCAAGATTTCCATTCCAACCATTAAGCCTTCCGCTAGATGTATACTGATAAATTGCGCATCCACCCCATGCACCTAATCCACCATAAATAGGGGCATCAGGATTGTAACCCATAGGATCATATCCATTATAATACCCAGCGTTCCATAAACCATAATCTCCAGCTACAACAGAAGACCAGTCAAAGCTATTTACAACACTGTTACTCATATAAATTAATGGCTTTGTACCAGTTCTTTCATAGACTCTATCTAACCACTGCTTTGCCCAATCAACACCACAATTTACAGCATCGGACTCCCAATCGAGAACTAAGAGAGCTTTTCCTAAATAGCCTCTAATATTATCTACGAAATAATTGGCTTCATCTATGGCATTACCACCAGACGCAAAATGATATAACCCTAACTTTTTATTAAGGCTTAAAGCCTGTCCTGCCTGATTATTACAATAAGGATTAACGTAAGTAACTCCTTCCGTTGCTTTTACAATTACAAAATCGCAAGGTACAACTGATAAATCAATTCCTGCCTGATAACTTGCTATATCAATTCCGTTCATATACATAAATATAACTCCTTTCCGTCATTTAGACGTAACAAAAGGACGGGTATAAAATCCCGTCCATGTTTAAAATTAAGTATTAAATTGTTCTTAAGATTGTGCCTTTAAAATTTTCTGTACCTTTATTTTCCATAACGAAGGTACATCATTTACTATCCACACGCTCCCGGTTTTGGAATTAATTATTCCATTTACAATCTTATCAACGTAAAAGTCAATCATTATATTGCACCTCCTTCTGCGATCGCACTAACAACATCGCCCAAATCTGTAATTGCTCCGTCCTGTACCTGCTGGCCAGCTTCAAGTGCTTCAAGACGTTTTTCAATATCAGTTTTTTCTCTGATAGAGATCGTCGCGTTTACTTTTCCATCTGTCCCAAAATATACATTGCTGAATAAAGGAGACTCTAAAAGCATATCGCTATATTCCCCTACAACTTCATTATTTGAAATGTACTGTACTGTTTTTAAACTGTTATTGTTGATCAACGCGTTTGCAATTGTACCCAATGTTGTAAAATCATTTGCGACAATAACGGTATGGTTTAAAGTGGCACCGTCAAGAATATCTACACTCACTCCATTTGCTAATTTGATTGTTTCCATAAGTAATACCTCCATTTGATTTTAATATTTTGATGCACGAGAAATTAAGATATCAACTTCTTATAAGAATGTTTGATATCTCCTTGTGCAATTTTGCAATAAACCATAGTGGTTTCTAATTTGTCGTGTCCCATGAGGTCACGTAGTTCATATACAGGCATTCCACGACTAATAGCAGTGGTGGCCAAAGTTCTTCTAAAACGATGAGGATGTACATTTTCTACACCAGCCATATCACCAATTTTGTGTATTCTACTTTCGATTCCACATTTATGAATTCGGTCATAAGGCTTTTTTAATGATACAAACAAAGCTTCATTGTCATCGGTTCTAGTTTTTAAATATTCTTTTATGTAATGACAAGCAACATCTGTTAAATAGACTTCACGTTGCTTTTTTCTTTTTCCATATAGGATCAGTGACTTTTCAATAAAGTTAATATCACTGATATTAATCTGAGCTATTTCACTCACACGTCCACCTGTCGCAAAGAGTGTTTCAATCAATGCAGTATCTCTTGGTGTTTCACATGCGCGTTTAATCTTTTCTAATTCTACTGGTGAAAATGGTTTCCTAACCACATAAGGCATCTGTGCTCTTTCTATGGACGCAATTGGATTACTTGTCCGTATTCCCTCATTTTGCGCCCATGTAAAAAAGCTACTATAGTACCTGCGAAGAGTATTAAAGTATGATGCACTTATTTTCTTTTCTCTTGTGCTCTGATACCAGTCCAGATATGCCCTTATATCATTTGCAGTAATATCTTCCACTTCTTTGCGTACCGTTTCAAATAGTTTGGTCACTGCCAATCTGTATCCATCAATTGTTAAATCGGAGCAGTTCTTTAATCTTTTGCATGCGATCCACATATCTATGTGTCGTCTCCACATTGGCTCATCAACCACTTCAAGATCCGTACAACAACTTGTAATTTCCTTATCCTGTAACTTTCTTGCTAATACCCCTTTTAACTTTCGTAACTCTTCATTACCCAACTCTGTCGACATCGACAGTATCACATCATTAATAAAATCATCTTTCATAAATTACACACTCCTTCGAACATATGTTTTCGTATATAATTTCTCCAAATGATTTTCAAAAAAGTTAAAATGGAAAAAGTTGGAAATAGAAGAGTAGAGAAATCAAGAAATGATTAGTTAACTAAATCGCAATATCCAGTCTACCAACAGCCTGCTTGGCAGCTTTAAATATATCGAATCTGCCAGCACTGGGGCGAATGGCGGTACGTCTATGACAAATGCCACTAA
>CABTYO010000039.1 GCA_902489075.1 uncultured Faecalicatena sp.
CGGAAAGTCCGACGATGGGTGCAAGTTCGATGGAGCCGTTCATCTTAATAATCTCCACGGTCTGATGCTTCTTATTATAGAAATAATCCTTTGCGATGTTCGGATACTTGGTTGCTACACGGATCAGCTCATGATGCCTGAGAAGCTCCGCCGCTTCCTCATGCCCGCAGACGCACATCCGGCATTTCCCGAACCCAAGGTCCAGGACCTCATGGACTTTACGCCCTTCCTCCACGATCGTATCCTTCCCGACAACTCCGATATCCGCGGCGCCGTATTCTACATAGGTCGGCACATCCGGTCCCTTTGCCAGAAAAAACTTAAGCTTAAGCTCCTCGTTTACAAAAATCAGTTTCCGGGAATTCTTATCCTTCATTTCCTCACAGATAATTCCCAGTCTTTCCAACATCTCTAATGTCTTGCTTGCCAGGCGCCCCTTTGTCAGGGCAAATGTTAAATATCTCATATTTACGCTTCCTCTATTTCCTTTTTCCCGCATTGATCAGCTTTTCTTCCCCTGTGGCCAGATTCACCATCTCGATGGTCAGGTCGTCATTCAAATACAGCATACTGACGGCCTGGGAACGTCTTCCATATTCCAGATAGGCGTCCTTACAATCGTCCTGCGTGCGCTTCATGATCTCCACGCACTTTCCTTTTGAGCGGAAATTCCTGGCCAGTGAAACCGCCCACTTCTGAGTTGCCTCCGTATACACGATCAGGTGGGTATGGCTGACTTCCACTGCAATCTTCTGCCTGCTCAGTGCACTCATCAGCTCATCCACGATGATGGCAAAACCGATGGAAGGAGTCTTCTTCCCGAACTTCTCAAGGAGCTGGTCGTAACGGCCTCCCCGCACAACGGCATCCCCTGTTCCATATGTATAGGCACGGAAAATAATTCCCGTATAATATCCATAGCTTCCACTCATGCTCAGATCAAAGGTAATGTGATCCTGTACGCCGTAGAGCGTGAGCAGGTCATACATCTGTCTCAAATGCATGATCGCAAGCTTCGCACTGATCGTAGGCGCTGCCTCCAGTGCCAGATTCAGAATCTCCACGCCCCCCATCAGCTCCGGCAGGATCTGGAAAGCCGCTTTGATCTGGTCATCCACTTCCTGGTGATCCAGGATCTCCTCGACTCCGAAGTAGTTCCTGTTCGTAATCAGGTGGTGCACCTCTTCCTTTAATTCATCGTCCAGTCCGGCGGCATCCATCAGGCTCTGGATAAAATCCACATGTCCGATATTCACCTGGAACTCTTCCAGTCCGACTCTTTTCAGGCCGTCCACGACCATGGCGATCAGCTCGGCATCCGCATCCAGTGAATCCACGCCGATCAGCTCGGCGCCCATCTGTGTATTTTCTTTCAGACGGCCCTGGTAACTGGAATGGTTGATAAAGGTATTCCCCACGTAACACAGCCGGATCGGAAAATCTTCCCCCTCAAAAAGCGTGGCGGCTGCCCTTGCCACAGATGGGGTAATATCCGGGCGAAGCACCAGTGTGTTCCCCTCTCTGTCGAAAAACTTGTACAGTTCTCTGGATGAGATTGTCCCGATCTCCTTACGGAACACATCAAAATATTCAAATGTAGGTGTCTGGATGTCCTGGTATCCATAGCTGTGCAGAACGTCCAGCAGCTTCTCCTGGGTTGCAAGCTTCTTCTTGCACTCTGTATTGTAAATATCCCTGACTCCCTCAGGTGTATGTAATTTCTGTTCCATATTCACTGCCCTTTCACTTTATCGTGCTAATACGTTAAATTCCTTTGTAAATTATACGCAGTTTCCCGGCGGTTGTCAATCCCTGGTATCCAAATCCTTCTGTATATAATCCAGATACGGGACAAAACAGTTATTTTTCAACTTCATAAAGTAAGCCGGGTCCAGTTCTTCGTAACGGAAGCTTTTCCGCCCGCCGTTCTTTCCCCTGTCCCAGAACTTCTTAATCTCTTCAAAACGCATGTAATATAACTCATTATTGCTGCTGTAGTAAATGATCAGGAAGGAAATTCCCCCCTGCTTTTCAAACTTCTCCATAAAAACCATCTGGTGTTCATGGACATTCTGCAGTGGGAATGTATCTGTACTGCATTCTTTTGCATCAAAACAGACCGGAATCCCCTGCACGGCGCCGATATAATCGACGGTACTGATTTTCTCAAAATATGCCAGCGTAATGTGGCGGTGTTCTTTATCAATCCTGACCGGTGTAATCGGAGTGGGGATCTTCTGGATCAGGGCCAGCCCCATCTCCTCGTAGCGTTCATTGGTCCGGTTGATCAGATCCTCCAGGGTAGAGCCCCGAAGGCCCCTGGAATTCCATGTTCCCATCTTACAAAACTCCCTTATCTTCTGCGATCTTCCTGAATTCCTCCGGAAGCGGCGCAGTAAATTCTCTGCCGGACAGATTGGCAAGCGCCCCGTCAAGCTGCGGGAACACAAGCCTGTATGCATGCAGAAGCTGGTGCTTTAACCCATAGGCTGACCGGTAACTGTGATTAACCTTAGAGTCTCCGTATTTCGCATCGCCCACAATCGGATGTCCCACAGAAGCCAGATGTGCACGGATCTGGTGCGTCTTTCCCGTGATCAGATGGACTTCCAGAAGCGTGACATCCTCTCCCGTCCTGACTGGCCGGTACTTCGTCTCGATCCGGGTGCTGCCCGGTATCTCATCCTTATAGATCCGTACCTGATTGGTCTTTTCATCCTTTTTCAGATAGCCGCGGATCAAAGACGGCTCTTTGACCTCTCCCTTTGTCAGGCAGAGATAATACTTGCCCAGTGTCCGTTCCTTGAACAGACGACTTAACTCCTGCAGTCCTTTCAGACTCTTTCCGGCGGCAATCATGCCGCTTGTATTGCGGTCCAGACGGTTGCAGACCGACGGCTTAAAGGTGCGAAGCTGTTCTTCTGTGATCTGGCCGTCTGCCAGAAGGTAACCGATCAGCTGCTCCACAACAGACACATCCGTATCCGCCGCCTTCTGGGAAAGCATCCCCACAGGCTTGTTGATCAGAAGGATGTTATCGTCCTCATAAAGGATATCCGGCTTCTGGTACGTATTATGTGACATACGCCCGGGAGTCCTGCCTGAGAACTTTTCGATGGTCTCATCCGCGAGAAAAAGCTTCACTTCATCTCCTGTGTTCAGTTTTTCATTTCCGGTGGCTTTTTTGCCGTTCAGTGTGATATTCTTCTTGCGCAGCATCTTATAGAGGAAACTTTTTGGTGCCTCTTTTAAATACTTTGCAAGCAGCTTGTCGAGCCTCTGTCCGGCTTCATTTTCCCTGATGATAATCTGCTGCATGGATAAGAGTCCTTTCTACATGGAGATATTCAGGATGACGTTCGCCATCTTTTCTTCGATTGCCCTTGTATCGCTTTTTTCAACCGCGGCGATGGAATCAAGACCCTCCGCCCTAGCAAGAAAAGCAGTATAATTATTCAAAATCTTCACTGAGACCTCCGGGAACTGGTTCTGGTTAAGCATCCCCCGGATGTGGGTCGCCGCATACTTTAAATCTACTTTTTCACTGTCCGTGTAACCGAAGATCGTATTGCCGGACAGCACGATGCAGTTCACCGGCATGACCTTCTCTCTGCTTGTAATGATCATGTCATAGATCACGGTAATATGGCTGGTCTTGCTTTTGATCTCTTCTGCGCGGATCGCCGCGATGGAAGGGTACGGAAACCGGGTGATTACACCGACCAGCGCCTTGGAGGCAGGAAGACAGCCGACGACTGCCACGATGGTCAGCAGATTCTTCTTAGAGTGTGTCTGGCTGTAGCCAAGGAAAAAGATCGCCGCTACCAGCGCAAAATAAATGACCGTACGGATGATCTCTACTTTTTTCTTATATTCCAGATATCCCGGATTTCCCTTCATTACCTTCTTCATGTCGTAATTCTCCTCAATGGCTTTTTCATATTAGTGTTTAAAGATAAAATCGATCACCGCACGGTGCGGCAGAAGCTTGGCGCCCAGTCTGGCACCCTTCATGGCGAGCCCATAGACAGACACTTCTTTTTTCTTTCTCGCATCCTGAAGTGCCCTTTTTACCACCTTCTGAGGCTTTGCCATTACGATATCCTTCCACATATCCGGAAGTCTGCCGGATACATCGAAGAACTCCGTGTCTACCGGTCCCGGGCAGACGGCTGTCACGTAGATCCCCTGTCCTTTTAATTCTGCCCTCAGAGCCCTGGAAAAGCTGAGGACATAGGACTTGGTTGCTGCATAGACCGCAAAGGACGGCTGTGGACAGAACGCCGCCGCGGATGCAAGATTCACGATGCGGCTGCCAAGCTTAAGAAAAGGAAGGCAAAGGAGCGTCATCCGTGTCAGCGCCCGGCAGTTCAGATCAATCATCTCGGTCTGTGTTCCCGGCTGTCTGTGCGCGATCTCCTCCACACGTCCGGTTTTCCCGAATCCGGCGGCATTGACCAGCATACGGATATCCGGCTTCTCTTCTGTCAAAGCCTGTTCCAGCTCCCTGTAGACATCATCTTTCAGTAAATCTCCCTGGAAGATCCGGCAGGGGACCATCCCTTCCTCACTCAGCGAGACAAGCCTGTCACGCCTGCGGGCGATCACCCAGATCTCATCTAAGTTCCTGTAAAAATAAGGGATCTGCCGGGCAAATTCTCTGCCCATCCCTGCGGATGCTCCCGTTACGACTGCAATTTTCATCTCTTACTCCTTCTTCTCTGCTTCTCCTTTGCCAGCTGTCTCGGCCTGATCAGGCATTTCTCCTGAAATCCGACCAGATCCATACGACCGGCTTTCTTAAGAGCCTCCATGACCAGATCATAATTGTCCGGGTTGCGGTACTGGATCAGCGCCCTCTGGAGTGCCTTTTCATGCGGGTTCTTCGGTACATATACTTTTTCCATTGTACAGGGATCCAGCCCTGTATAGTACATGCAGGTCGAAATCGTGGATGGTGTGGGATAAAAATCCTGCACCTGTTCCGGCATATAGCCCAGATCCCGGCAGTATTCCGCAAGCTTCACCGCCGCCTTCATATCGGAGCCCGGATGGGAAGACATCAGGTAAGGGACAAGATACTGCTTCCTGCCAAGCTTCTGGTTCATCGCCGCAAACTGCCTGGTAAATTCTTCATATACCCGGTTTTCCGGCTTGCCCATCCTGTTAAGGACCTCATCCGCCACATGCTCCGGTGCTACTTTCAGCTGTCCGCTCACATGATATTCGCAGAGTTCCTTAAGGAAGGTCTGTTTCTTATCCGCAAGCAGATAATCGAAACGGATGCCCGAACGGATAAATACCTTTTTCACCTTTGGAATTCCCCTCAGCTTTCGAAGCAGCTCCACATAGTCTCTGTGGTCTGCATCCAGGTTCTTGCAGGGGTGTGGGAACAGACACTGTTTCTCCTTACACACACCGTGCTCCAGCTGCTTTCTGCAGGACGGATGACGGAAGTTCGCCGTGGGCCCGCCCACATCATGGATGTATCCTTTAAAGTCCGGTTCCTCTGTCAGAAGCTTCGCCTCGGCAAGCAGAGACTCATGGCTGCGTATCTGGATGATTCTCCCCTGATGAAAAGTCAGGGCGCAGAAATTACAGCCGCCGAAGCATCCCCTGCAGCTGATCAGGCTGAACTTGATCTCCGCGATTGCCGGGACACCGCCCTCCTTTTCATAGGAAGGATGGTAGGTCCTCATATAAGGCAGTGCGTAGATATCGTCCATCTCCATTTGGCTAAGCGGCCGGGAAGGTGGATTCTGCACCACATACAGATGCTCCCCATAGGGCTCCACCAGTCTTCTGCCTGTGAAAGGATCCGTATTCTGGTACTGGGTATAGAAACTTCTGGCATAGGTCTTCTTGTCCTTATTCAATTCTTCATAGGAAGGAAGCATGACCGCATCATATACCGAATCCAGACTTTTCGTCTTAACAACTGTACCGTCTAAATAGGTCAAATCTGACACAGCGATTCCTGCATCCAGTGCCTCCGCGATCTCTACAATCGAATGCTCTCCCATCCCATAAGAGATGATATCTGCACCGGAATCGAGAAGGATCGAGCGCTTCAGCTTATCAGACCAGTAATCATAATGTGCAAGCCTTCGAAGGCTCGCCTCAATGCCTCCAAGAATGATGGGCGTATGCTTATAAGTCTGACGGATCAGATTCCCGTAGACCACCGCCGCATAGTCCGGGCGCTTTCCCATCTTCCCGCCTGGCGTGTAGGCATCCTGCTGGCGCCTCTTTTTGGAAACGGAAAAATGGTTGACCATGGAGTCCATATTTCCCGCCGACACAAGGAATCCCAGGCGCGGCTCGCCATATATGGTCACGCTCTCTTTTGTGCGCCAGTCCGGCTGGGAGATGATCCCCACACGGAACCCATGGGCCTCAAGCACGCGGCTGATGACCGCATGTCCGAAAGAAGGATGGTCCACATAAGCATCCCCGATCACATAAACAAAGTCTACATAATCCCAGCCCCGCTCTTTCATATCCTGTTTGCATAATGGTAAAAATCCTTTGTTCATCTTTCACCTCATCACACGGTTAAAACCGTATGTCTTCCCACACCATCGGCACTCCCCGGACCAGCTTTTACTTCCCGGCACACACTTCATAGGTATGGTTTATTACATCATAATAATCCCGGATAAAATAATCGGCTTTTCGTTTCTTCTCCGCCTCATCCGGTCTGGAAAATTCATCATCCACGGCGCATACAGACATGCCCGCGTTCTTTCCGGCTTCAATGCCTTTCACAACATCCTCAAACACAAGACAGTGAGCCGGATCCACACCCAGGTCTCCAGCCGCTTTCAGGTAGACATCCGGCGCCGGCTTCCCGGCTGCCACTTCACAGGAGGTCCTCACAGATGAAAAATACTCTTCAATATGAAGCGCCTTTAAAACCGCGTCCACCAGTTCCCGGTTGTTGCTTGTGGCGATCCCCAGAAGGATCCCCCGGGAACGCATCCTTTCCAGAAATTCCCCGGCCCCGGGCTTTAGCGGAACTTTCGTCGTATACAGCTCCATCGTCATCTCGGTCCACTCTCTGCGCACATCATCCAGCGTACACGTAAGATTCGGAAACGTATCCAGAAAATACTGTGCCGTCTCAGTATAACTCATGCCCTCGATGTCCTTGTGAAAACTTTCCGGCGGAGTCAGATCGTACTTCTTCATATAATCCACATCCACGGCCGGCCAGATCCACATGGAATCCACAAGGGAACCATCCAGATCAAATATTACTGCTTTTTTATTCTCTAACATAGCTTCTCAATCTCTTCCTCTGTCAATTCTCTGTAAGCTCCGGTTTCCAGCGTCTCATCCAGCACAAGGCTTCCCATGCGGACCCGCTTTAAGTATAAGACTTCTTTGCCCACTGCCTCGAACATCCGCTTCACCTGATGGAACTTTCCTTCCCGGATCGTCAGCTCGATCTCCGAGACCTCATCTGCCTGCAGAATGCAGAGTTCTCCCGGCAGCGTTGGCTTCTCTTCTCCGATATCAATCCCCCCGGCAAATGCTTTCACATCTTCCTCTGTTACCCTTCCCCGGATCCTTGCATAATAGACCTTGTCCACATGCTTCTTCGGGGACAGCAGCCTGTGTGCGAGGGCTCCGTCATTGGTAATCAGGAGAAGCCCTTCTGTATCCCTGTCCAGCCGCCCCACCGGAAAAAGGTCCTTTCGTCTCTTACTGTCGATCAGGTCGATGACAGTCTGATCGTTCCTGTCCTCTGTGGCGGAGATGACCCCCGCCGGCTTGTTCAGCATATAATATTCATATTGTGCATAGCAGACGCTCTGCCCCTGAAAGGACACCTGATCTGTCTGCGTATCAATCTTCATCTCCGGCTTCTTCACAACGGCATCATTGACTGTAACCAGACCCTTTGTGATTGCCTTTTTCACCTCGCTCCTGGTCCCAAGACCCATATCCGCGAGGTATTTATCCAGTCTCAGCTTCATCTTTACCCCATCTTGCGCCATCCCGGCAGATACTTGTTCTTTAATGTCTGGTTCGACAGCTTGCCAAAACCAAGCGGATATCCGTCCACACAGACCAGATACCAGCCCTTTGCCTTCAGATCCACAAGGTCCTCCACATCCAGGGTGTCCCCTTTGAGGTACTTCACCACACGCTCATCTTCAAGCGGCAGGTCCAGAATCCTTGCATATTCCTCTTTCTTCAGGCACATGGCCAGCGCCTGGCTCGGTTCAAAGCGGTTCTTCTTCAATTCTCCTAACAGAAGTCCCGAGCGCAGGAAACGTACCCCCTTCAGATCAGGGAGCCCGCACGGCATATAGTATACCCGCTCCCCATGGATATCCAGGCGTGAGGAATCCAGCTCCCAGTCCACATCCTGGAAAAATGCCTCCAGCTCTTCCGGCAGCTTCTTCTTTCTTCCCGATGACCTCACTTCTCTGTCGGTGGATGCTTCCTTCGTTCCTTTTTTCAGCAGAGCCAGGTAATGCCCTTCCCCCTGCATCCTGTGAGGGAAGATCCGCACCGTTCTTCTCAAGTTCGGATTCCCACTGTTCGATACTTCCGGCATTCCCTGTGAGAATCCTTCATAGGACTCCATCTCACAGAGTTCAAACTCCGGGTATTCAGAAAGCAGATATTCGATCGTCTGCTCATTCTCAGAAGGATCAAAGGTACAGGTGGAATACAGGAGCATCCCACCAGGCTTTAACATAGCTGCGGCCTGGGTAATGATGCTTCTCTGCAGCTTCGAAAAGAACTCCGGTCCATGCTCTTCCCAGGCTTTGACCATCTTCTTGTCCTTGCGGAACATCCCTTCTCCCGAACACGGAGCATCGATCAGGATCTTGTCGAAATACTCAGGAAAATAATCGATCAGCTTCCCCGGTTCTTCACTCAGGACCATCATATTCCCGATCCCGAACAGCTCCAGATTCTTTAACAGTCCCTTTGCCCTGGAACTGCTGATGTCATTGGCGATCAGGACGCCCTCTCCCTTAAGCTTCGCGCCCAGCTCGGTCGCCTTCCCGCCCGGTGCGGCGCACACATCCAGCACCCTGTCACCCGGACATACCGGCAGTCTGTCTGCCGGAGTCATGGCACTTGGCTCCTGCAGGTAATACAGCCCTGCAAAATAATACGGATGCTTGGCAGGCTGTATCTTCTCCCCATCATAATAAAACCCGTTGTGTATCCACGGGATCGGCTCAAGCGGCCAGGGAGCGATCTTTAAAAATTCTTCTACAGTAATCTTATTCGTATTTACACGAAGCCCGTAATGGCGTACGTCATCAAAACATCTCAGATAATCTTCGTACTCACTGCCCAGCAGGCTTCTCATTTTTTCTTCAAATGCTTTTGGTAAGTTCATGTCATTTCCTCCACATGGAAATGATTATATCATACCTTGTTCAGCAGTACAAGCTAACGTGCATACACACATTTGATCTTCTTATTCTCCAGATACTTTAAGACCCAGTAGGGGTTCACACTGATCTCCTCCTCCCCATGGAACAGATAAATCCCCACGTGGAGATGCACCGGGAAATTCCCGGTCGTGCCCTCTTTGGTACTGTATCCGGTATCTCCCATGTAGCCCAGAAGATCCCCCGCCTGAACCGTATCTCCCTCTTCAAGATCCGCATAGGAATTCAGGTGCGCATAGTAAAAATATGTGCCGCCCGGGGCCACAATACCGAGCCGCCAGCCACCCTGCTCCAGCCAGCCCTTGTGGCGGACCACACCGTCTGTCATACTGATGACCGGGTACAGTCCCCGCGTATTCTCATCCGCCATGATATCCGTCCCTTCATGCCCCCGCTTTCCGCCGTAGCTGCGCTCAAACATCCAGGAATCCACGAAGGAGACACCATAGTTATGGTTCCCGGAATCCTCAGGGATGGGAAAGTATCTGACATCATTCCAGATTCCCCTGCACTGGGCGAGATAACTCTCCCACCCGGGACGACCTGCCCATTTTTTCTCAAGCTCCGTAAAAAGCTCCCGATTCAGAGATGACTGATCCGCCCTGCCCTTTAACGGCTTCGTCCCGAAATCTGTCTCCAACAAATAAAGACCCAGGTCCAGTCCCGGGTCTTTCGTATCCTGTATGTAACTTAGTACATCTTCGTTCAGTGTCTGCCTTCTGAATCCGTCCCCTGTCACTGTATCCTCGTTCAGCCTCAAAAAGCCTCCCATCTGAAGCACTTCATGTATGCCGATCGTAAGGAACAGTGCAAGGATCAGATTCAGAAGTACATAATTATGTAGTCTTTTCCGTCTCAAATACAGAACATCCCCTTAAAACATGGTCATTCCAGTATATGAGACATAGAATGTCCTACTTGCACTCTTTGAGGATTTCTTTCAAAAGATTCCACATTCTGCCTGTTGATGCGATGTCCAGACGCTCATTGAAAGAATGAACGTCGTACATATTCGGTCCGCAGGATACACAGTCTAATTCCGGCTTCTTACCAGAGAGAAGTCCGCATTCCAATCCTGCATGAATCGTGGAGATATTCGGCTTCTTGCCGTATACTCTCTCATATACCTGTGCAACAAGCGGACGGATCTTTGAATCTACCTTATAAGCCCAGGCCGGGTAAGCACCTGTAATCTCATAGGAACCTCCCAGGAAATTCGTCCAGCTGATGAAAGCTTCCTTCATCTCGTCTAACTTGGATGAAACGGAGCTTCGAACCAGCATAACGAATGTAATCTTGTCCTCTTCCGTAACAGCCACACCCACGTTATTGGAAGTCTCGACCAGACCTTTGAGTGAACGGCTGAATCCATTGACTCCATACTGGCAGTTGTTCAGGAAGAAGATCGTCTTGTTCATATCCTGGTCTGACATCGCTGACTTCTCTGTATTCTCTGTCTTATTGATCACGATCTCCAGATTCGGCTCATCCGGTCCGAATTCCTGCTTCCAGATATTCAGCATCTCATTGATCTCTGCCTCTGCCTTCGCACTGTCTTTTGTCACGATCGTAAACTTGGAGAAAGGAGTAATCACGTTATCCTTTGCTCCTCCCTGTACCTCTACGAGTGAAAAGTCCATCATCTGGTTCAGATGGTTCAGCATGCGTCCTACAAGCTTGTTCGCATTCCCTCTCTGCTGGTCGATCTCAATTCCGGAATGTCCTCCCTTTAAGCCTTTGACCAGCACTTCCAGACAGTCGCCTGTCACGGTCTTGCGCTCAATCGGCAGAGACATGCGGAAACTGAATCCGCCTGCACAGCCTGCAGTGATCGTATCTTCTTCTTCTGAGTCAAGATTCAGAAGCATCGTCCCCTTCAATGGAGAAAGGTCGATCCCTTCCGCTCCGCCCATGCCTACTTCTTCATCTACCGTGAAGACAGCCTCCAGCGGCGGATGCGGGATATCCTTACTGTCGAGAAGTGCAAGTGTCATCGCAACAGCGATTCCGTTATCGGCCCCCAAAGTTGTGTTCCTTGCCTTTACAAATCCATCTTCCACATACAGATCCAGCGGATCCTTTGTAAAATCATGATCGGAATCTTCTGTCTTCTCACATACCATATCCAGATGTCCCTGGATGATTACCGGCTCGCTCGCCTCATAGCCTGCTGTCCCCGGCTTCTTGATGATTACATTATTAATCTCGTCCTGGATCACTTCCAGTCCGCGGTCATTCGCAAACTTCACGCAGTAATCACTGACAGCCTTGGTGTTGAATGTTCCTCTCGGAATCTGGCTGAGCTCCTCGAAATAATGAAATACTTGCTTTGGTTCTAACTCTTCTAAAATCGGCATTGTTTCCATTCCCCTTTCTATACTTTCTGATACTATTTTGTCACAATGCACATAAAAAAGCAACAGATTTCATATATATTTAACAACGAAAAGGTAACAGGAGACCGTTCATGAAGCGTAATCTGCCCGGGATCGGAATTGTCATACTGTTTGCTGTCATGCTGATCTCACCAAAGGCAGTCTTCAACGGAGCCAGTGAAGGCCTCCTGCTCTGGTTCCAGATCATACTGCCGACTCTTTTCCCCTTTATCCTCATCACGAACCTGCTTCTGAATACAGACAGTATCCATTACATATCCAATGCCGCCGGAGCCCTGTTATGCCGGGTCTTCAAACTCTCGGAAAATGGCAGCTTCGCCATGATCGTGGGCTTTCTCTGCGGATATCCCATGGGTGCAAAGGTAACTGCAGACCTGATCACCTCCGAATATATCACGGAGGAAGAAGGCAAATATCTGCTCTCCTTCTGTAATAATACAAGTCCTGTATTCATTCTGAACTTCATCGTCTGGAAAACGATGAAAAATGAGGCTCTGATGCTCCCGGCCCTGTTCATTCTGCTGGGAACGCCCATGCTGATGAGCTTTTTCTTCAGGAGATGTTATCTGAAAGGCAGAAATACCTTTACGGTACGAAAAGAGGCGGGTCAAAAGAAGGTCAGCTGGAACTTTAAAATTGTGGATATCTGCATCATGGACAGCTTCGAGACGATCACAAAGGTGGGCGGATATATCATCCTTTTCTCCGTCCTCTTAGAGCTTGTCAAAAGCAGCCCCGTCCAGATCCCCGCTGTCTCATGCATCCTGCCCTCCCTTGAGGTAACCAACGGAATCGCGATGATTGGAAAGTCAGCACTTCCTTTAAACATCCAGTTCCCTGCCATCCTTGCCCTGACTTCGTTCGGCGGCTTCTGTGCGGCTGCACAGACACAGTGCATGATCCAGAAGACGTCGTTAAGGATCTTTCCGTACATATTAGAAAAGCTGGCGACCGCGGTGGTCACCAGCCTCTTGGCTCTCTTATACTTACATCTCGCCGGATAAATCCTGCGGTATATACTCACTGTTGTCATCTCCCGGCACTTCCAGCTCGGCGCGGTTCGTGCGCACGACATCGTAACACTCCTGGAGGGAATTGATCAGTCCGTCATACTTGGTTGTATAGCTGTCCAGTGTATGTCCGATGATGCTCTCTGCATTCGCAAGCAGGTCATCCGTATACTGGATGGCGCCGATACGGATCGCATTGGCATCCTCCGTCGCGTTGTCGATGATCTCCTGGGCCTGCGCGGTCGCCTGTGTGACGATCTCGTTGGCCTGTGCGTAAGCCTGCTGCATGATCTCATGCTCGCTGACAAGCTCTGTGGTCTGCACCTGTGCTTCCTCGATCATGGCATCTGCCTTCGCCTGCGCGTCGGCAAGGATCGCATCCCGGTTCGCAATGATCTTCTGATATCTCTTAATCTCATCTGGGGTCTTCATCCTGAGTTCCCGCAGCAACTCATCCAGATGTTCCTTATTCACGATGATCTTGGTCGTGGACAATGGCTGAAACTTACAGTCTCTGTCAATGTACTCCTCGATCTCTTCAATAATCTGCTCAATGCGGCTGCTCATAGTTACACTCTCCTTTTTGCGTTCATCTTTTTCTCCAGTTCCACAGCAACAGCCTCCGGCACAAATTGTGATATGTCTCCCCCAAAAGCTGCAATCTCTTTCACACTGGTGGAACTTAAGTAAGAATATTCGATACTCGTCGTCAAGAACATGGTCTCGACACTTGGTTCCAGTTTATGGTTCGTCTGGGACATCTGTAATTCATATTCAAAATCCGTAATCGCTCTCAGCCCCCGGATTACGACATCGGCCCCCTGTTGTCTTGCAAAATCGATCAATAACCCGTTAAACAGGACAATCCTTACATTCTCCAGTTCACTGGTTACTTCCTCTAACATTTTAACACGTTCTTCCGCAGAAAACAACGGCATTTTCGCATTATTATTCAGTACTCCGACAATTAATTCATCCATAATTTTACAGGATCTTTTGATGACATCCAGATGTCCGTATGTAACCGGGTCGAAGCTTCCCGGGTAAATTGCTCTTAACATATCTCTTCCTTTCCAGCCTTTTCCAAGAAGACATGCTTATTCGTTTTGTAGACCTTCTCTTTGAGCAGCTTGAATCCCAGCTCATCCAGATAAGAAAAATCTGTCTCCTTCGATGCTTCCACTATGATCAGGGTATCTTCGTATACAAGCTGCGAGTCAGCCAGATATTCCAGCACCTTATGCTCCAGTTCCCTGTCATAAGGCGGGTCCATGAAAATAAAATCGAACACCTTCTCACCTTCCAGCTGGTAGAGTGCCGTCATGACATCTCTTGTCATGGTCAGTGCCTTATGCTCTAACTTTGTAAACTTCAAGTTCTCCTTCACGCATGACATCGCTTTCGGATTATTCTCCACGAAAACAGCTTCCCTCGCGCCACGGCTCAAAGCCTCAATCCCGATCCCTCCGCTGCCGGAAAAAAGATCCAGAAAGATGCTGTCATAGATCTCTGGTGCGATCATATTAAACAATGTCTCTTTGATCCTGTCTGTCGTCGGTCTTGTATCAAGTCCGTCCAATGTCTTAAGCTGCAGCCTTTTGGCACTTCCTGCAATGACTCTCATAATTAAACACCCTCATTCTTCTAACTATGCTGAATTTTAGCAGAAAAAAGCACTTAGGTCAATCCTAAGTGCTTTTTCTTACGAAATTTGCTTATTTACCAGCCATCTGTCTTTCCTGCTGTTCGATCATTTTCTTGACCATATATCCGCCAACTGATCCGTTCTGCTTGGAAGTTAAATCTCCGTTGTAACCGTCTGAAAGCGGTACTCCCAGCTCGCTTGCTACCTCGTATTTGAATTTGTCCAGTGCGCTTTTAGCTTCTGGTACGGCTGCTCTGTTTGATGAAGTTGCCATGATTGTTTCCTCCTTCTCGTAACTTTTTCTTCGTTACATTTTCAGATTTTTTAGTAACACTCTTGTGTGTTACAACCATAGTATATGGAGGATTCAATGTTTTACTCTTGGAAGTTCCTGCCTTATTTTACGTTTTCTGTAAAATGTTTTCAAATGCTGCAGGACAGCGGATTTGCGGCTTATAACTTCCCGCATTCTCTCAGGCAGCAGCGGTCTACAGCGTCGTCTCCAGCATGATTTCTGACATATAGCGGTTGATATGGTCTCTCAATTTGATATGGTCCTCTTTTTTCAGTTCAGGATCTTCTGCAAGAAGTCTGGCCGCCGCTTCATTCGCTTTCTGAAGGATCTTTGCATCCTGGAAGACATCTCCGAGCCGGAAATCCAGCAGTCCGCTCTGCCGGATCCCGAACAGGTCTCCCGGTCCCCTCAGGCGCAGGTCCTCAGACGCAATAAAAAATCCGTCGTTGGATTTATTTAAAATTTCAAGGCGTTCTTTTGTCTCCTTCGATTTGGAGGCACTCATAAAAATACAGTAGGACTGATGTTTCCCTCTTCCCACTCTTCCCCGAAGCTGGTGGAGCTGTGCCAGCCCGAACCGTTCGGCATTCTCAATCATCATCACTGTGGCATTAGGCACATCGATCCCGACCTCGATCACCGTTGTGGAGACGAGAATCTGGATCTCATTCCTGCCGAACGCCTCCATGATTTCATCCTTCTCTGCCTGCTTCATCTTCCCGTGCAGATAGGCAATCTGGATCCCGCCGCCTAAAGATTCTTTAAGGAGCCGGGTATAATCGATGACATTCTCCGCCTCCATGCTTTCGCTTTCCTCCACCATGGGGCAGATCACGTAGCACTGCCTTCCCGCTTCCACCTGCTTCTGCATAAAGTGATAGGCTGTATTCCGGTACCCGGTGTCTACCACACAGTTCTTGATCGGCAGCCTGTTCTTCGGAAGCTCATCGATCACGGAAATGTCCAGGTCACCATAGAGGATGATGGCCAGTGTCCTTGGAATTGGCGTGGCACTCATGACCAGAATATGCGGCATCTGCCCTTTCCCTGCCAGTGATTCTCTCTGCTTCACACCAAAACGGTGCTGCTCATCGGTCACCACAAGTGCAAGATTTTTGTATTCCACCTTGTTCTGGATCAGGGCATGGGTCCCCACAATGATGTCCGCCCCGCCGGATGCGATCTGTTCATAGACAACACGTTTTTCCTTTGCCGTCATGGAACCGGTCAGAAGGACTGTTTTCAGCGGAATCTCATACTGTGCAAACATGGAGCTGATATTCTCGTAGTGCTGCTTTGCCAATACCTCTGTCGGCGCCATCATAGCCCCCTGATATCCATTGAGCCCCGCAAACATCAGCCCCAGAAGCGCAACGATCGTCTTTCCCGATCCCACATCTCCCTGGACCAGACGTGACATGACATGCGGACCAGTCATATCCCGTTTCATCTCCATCCAGACCTTTTTCTGTGCACTGGTCAGCTCATAGGGAAGAGACTTTAAAAATGAATCGATCTGTGCCTGCTCCTGAAACACAAAACCATTCTCCGCCTTATCTTCCCTCGTCTTGAGATATCGAAGCGACAGGATAAACACCAGGAATTCCTCGAACACCAGTCGTTCCCTTGCATGGTAGAACTCTTCCTTATCCTCTGGGAAATGAATCCCTCTCACTGCATAATTATATTCCGCAAGAGCATATCTCATCCGGATCTCTGATGGAAGGAAGTCCTGTCTCAAATCCAGATATTCCATCGCCTGAAGCATTGCTTTCTTTACCGCATTGTTCGTAAGCCCCGCAGTCAGTGGATAGACCGGCTGCAGCGTATTACGTTTTTCTTCATATTTTGCACTCGGATAAAAAATCTCCGGATGCTCCATGACAAGACCGTCCCGTTTTCTTATGATCCGGCCCCGCAAAGTGATCACACCGCCTCTGGCAAGTGTATTTCTCAAAAACGGCATCCGAAACCAGATCACCTTTAAAGTCCCCGTAATATCTTTGAGATAAAGGGTGGTGATCTGCTTATGCGGATTCCCGCTTACCTGTACCTTCCCGAAAATAGCCCCTGTTACCGTAACCGTCTTCCCCTCTTCTGCCTCTCCAATGGACACTGGTTCCTCATAGACATCATAGCCGCGGGGATAATAGCGTAAAAGCTCTCCTATGGTTCGAACACCGGCCTTCACAAATAGGCTTTCCGTCTTTTCACCGATTCCTTTTAAGGAACTGATCTTAGAATTTTCATTCATCGGCTTTTCTATTCTCCTGCCTGTAAAAAATTTCAAAACGGGTCAGCTGCCCAAAGGAGGGAACTGGCCCGTTTTCTCTTTCGTATTACTTCGTTCTGCTTCTTTATTCTACAGATAATATATAGTAATAGATCGGCTGTCCGCCTGCGTGTGCATCCACATCTGCATCCGGGTAGAGCTCCTCGATCTCCTGTGCGAAGCGCATGGCATCTGCCTCCAGGATATCCTGTCCGTAATACAGACTGATCAGCTCTGTATCCTCATCTGCAAGCTGTGCCAGCATCTCCTTGGCAGTCTCTTCCACGGACTGTCCCACAGATAAAATTCCGGCATCACCGATTCCCATGATATCACCTTCATGGATCTCTTTATCGTCGATCTTCGTGTCTCTGACTGCATAAGTCACCTGTCCGGTCTTTACGTTCTTGATCTCCTCATTCATA
Organism: uncultured Faecalicatena sp.; assembly: GCA_902489075.1. Lineage (GTDB taxonomy): Bacteria > Bacillota > Clostridia > Lachnospirales > Lachnospiraceae > Faecalicatena_A. The sequence goes on from CABTYO010000039.1 coordinate 17,469, forward strand.
GTCTCAAAGTTCGTATCCACGTCTGCTTCCGGCATATAATTGATAATCGCAGTAATTCCCTGCGGAACCGTCTTGGTCGGAATGACAAGGATATCCTTATCCTTGGTCAGCATCTGTGCCTGGTTTGCCGCCAGAATGATATTCTTATTATTCGGGAGAATAAAGATATGGTCTGCATTCACCTCGTCGATCGCAGTCAGCATGTCCTCCGTACTCGGATTCATGGTCTGCCCGCCTTCAATAATGTAATCGACACCGAGCTCTCTGAA
>CABTYO010000040.1 GCA_902489075.1 uncultured Faecalicatena sp.
TCAGACGTGTGCTCTTCCGATCTTGACATCACTTATGTAGGATGCTGGAAATAAGAACACAGAAAGCTGCTGTTTGAGGGGACAGCAGCATATGGCTGATAATTGAAACACTGTAAAGATAATTAATAAGACGGAAAGGATGACAAACTTGAGAAAAAACAAGAGAAGAGTGGCCGCATCACTGATTGGCATGTGCCTGCTGACAGGAAGCCTGTATATTCCCGTGTATGTGAATGCAGAAGATGTACCGTTTCAGGAAAAAACGGTACAGGACACAGAGAATGACAACACAGATAATGCGGATACAGCCGGGACAGATAACGGACAGACAGGCAGCCAGGAGACGGCCGATGGAAATACAGATCCGGGGCAGGCAGATGGAGGGGGAGCATCTGATACTGGTTCGGGTCAGCCGGATATTTCAGATACAGGCAATGGAGCCGAAGGCACCGGGCAGCCGGCGGGGACAGAGGAATCTGGTGAGGATTTGAATGACAGCCAGACGGAAGATAGGATACAGACCGAAGATGGGCAGGAGAAAGTTCAGACAGAGGATGTTGTCCGCGACCAGCAGGGACAGAGGCCGAACAGCTGGCGGTACCGAAATGGTAAGCTGCTTGAGCCGCCCCAGTACAGATCAAGGACAGCGCCTTATCCCCATGCATGGGAAAAAGTAAACGGTGTCTACATGAACAGTGCAGGACAGCCGATAGAAGGTGCTGTAAAAAAGGGAATCGATGTCAGCTATGCACAGAAAAAGATCGACTGGGAGAAGGTGAAAGCAGACGGGATTGATTTTGCAATCATCCAGTGCGGGTATGGAAACGATCTGTCCTACCAGGATGATGAATACTGGGCATATAATGTGTCAGAATGTGAACGTCTCGGTATTCCATACGGTGTTTATCTGTATTCTTATGCGATTAATGTCAAAGAAGCAAAGAGTGAAGCCGAGCATGTTTTAAGGCTCCTTTCAGGACACAGCCCGTCATATCCCGTTTATCTGGATATGGAAGACGATTCAACAAAAGACTTAAAGGCAGAGTTGAAAGGACAGATCGCCCAGACATTCTGTGATACCGTTTCAGCCCAGGGATATCAGGTCGGTATCTATGCAAATTTAAACTGGTGGTCCACCCAGCTGACCAGTCCTGTCTTCGAGAATGATACCTGGTCCAGATGGGTAGCACAGTATAATACAACCTGTGATTATGCCGATCCATACGACATGTGGCAGGCCACATCCAAAGGTGAAGTGGATGGGATTGAAGGAAGCGTGGATGTGAACTTCTGGATGAATGCCAATAAAGATTACGGAAGTGCGACAGTTTATGGAACTTCGCTGGCTGTAAGACGTGGGAATGAATACCATTTCAAATATGTTCTTGACGACGGCGAGGCGGATCTGGTCATCAATTATGGCAATGCAGATGATATCGTACTGGTAGGGGATTGGAACGGGGATGGAATCGATACCCTGTGCATCCGCCGTGGTAACACCTACTATTTTAAGAACAGTCTGTCCAATGGCGAGGCCGACCAGGTCGTAAATTATGGCCGAAGCAGTGATGAAGTATTAGTCGGCGACTGGAACGGAGACGGAACAGACACATTATGTGTCCGCCGTGGCAATACCTACTATCTTAAGAACAGCCTTGGAAACGGCGAAGCTGATAAAGTTGTTGCCTACGGGAAATCCGCAGACACAGTTCTGGTGGGAGACTGGAATGGAGATGGAGTAGACACTCTGTGTGTCCGCCGCGGCAATAATTACCACGTAAAAAACACTCTTGCTGACGGTCCGGCCGATTCCGTTGTCCCTTACGGAAAAGCATCCGATGTCATCCTGGTCGGAGACTGGGATGCGGATCAGGTGGATACCCTCTGCGTTCGAAGAGGCAGTGAGTATCATATCAAAAACAGCATCCAGTCAGGCGCAGCCGATCAGATCATCTACTACGGACGAAAAGGAGACACCATCTACACAGGAAAGTGGAAGTAGGGGGACGAAACTTGTAAGTGAGTGGGAGAAGGGGCGCTGTATCGCTGACAGGCGGGCTTTCCCGAGGGGGCTGTATATGGCTTTTCAAAAGCTGACCGTTTGCCTACAGGCCGTAAAAGTAAAAATGAGAAAAACAGAGGCACAAGCATATTTGCGGAGAAATCCTGATGATTTCTCCGCAAGTATGCTACAGAATTACGCCGTTGAACGGCGAATTCTGACCTCTGTTTTTCTCATTTTTGCTTTAACGGACTGTACGGCGCACTTTAAGCCTTTTGAAAAGCCATACACAGCCCCCTCGGAAAAGCCCGCCTGTCAGCAATTCAGCTGGACTCATCCAGTCAGAAGACAAGATTCGTCTCTACGAGAGTCCACTGGGGAATGCGGATGTGGGTTGGATGGGCAAAATATGATGGAGCCAGAACATCATTCAGCCAGGCCACTATGACCGTAGTGGGAATGGGTTGGCTGGACGAAATGTGATGGAGCTAGAACATCATTCAGCCAGGCTACTATGACCGGTGGGAATGGATTGGCTGAATGGAACATGTGATAATCAATACACTTCTCCAGCCAACCCATTCCCACTCTGCGCCTCCATCCGCAGCTCCCGCCTCGAATTCTTCCGAGAGGCGCTTCCCCCGGCAGGATGCACCAGCCGGTCCAGTGGAGATGGGAGGAACCCAAAGGAGCACGTATGCCGTTTCTCCAGGCATCTAAGCGAGTGTTAGCAGCACTTAACAGGAAGCAGCCGGATTCTGCCGCTGGAATTTGATTTACCAAAATCAAATTCCATTGACAACTGAGCCGTGTTTGCATCAGGCAAACACGGCGAATCGTCAAGTGCGGCAGAATCCGGCTGCTTCCTGTTTAGTGCTGCTTCACAAGCGATAAGCCTGAAAAACGGCATACGCACTCCTTTGGGCTCCTCCCATCTTCACTGGACCGGCGTCCCCATCTTATCAATATCCGCAGGCGCCTTCCCGAAAATTCACTTCCCGAAAATTCAGTTGCCTGTCCCCTGATTTAGTGTTATACTTTACAGATGTGAAATTGTATTTTCATTTTATGTTAGGAGAAGATCAGATGAATTATGCGGTGATTTTTGCAGGCGGAACGGGGACGAGGATGAACACGAAGACTCTGCCCAAGCAGTTCCTGAAATTACACGGGAAAGAGATTATTATATATACGCTGGAACACTTTGAGAACCATCCTGAGATCGATGGGATTTCGGTGGTGTGTATTGCGGACTGGATTGATTATTTAAAGAAGCTGCTCGACAAGTACAGGATTACTAAGGTGAAGTGGATATCTCCGGGGGGCAGTACGGGACAGGAGTCTATTTTTAACGGTCTGGATGCGATGCGCGGGGAGATCGACGAGGATTCTATCGTGCTGGTGCACGACGGGGTGAGACCTCTGATTGATGAACAGCTGATTTCTGAGAATATCAGGGTAGCGAAGGAGAAGGGCTGTGCGGTAACGGTTGTGCCGGCAACGGAGACGGTGATGCTCGTGGATGATGATGAGCAGATCGTTCAGAGTGTCGACAGACATAAGTGCCGGGTCGTGCGCGCTCCACAGAGTTTTGTTTACCGGAACCTGCTGAAAGCCCATGACCTGGCTAGGGCTGAGGGAATCAACACGATTATAGACTCGGCGACAATGATGTCCGGGGCGGGATATACACTGTATCCTGTGGTTGGAAAGCCGGATAATATTAAGATCACGACACCCTCGGATTACTATACATTCCGTGCGATCGTGGAGGCAGAGGAAAATTCACAGATTTTTGGATATTAGGAAATTGAGATATTAAGAAATGGCGGTGTGTTATGGACGAATTTTATGATCAGGAAACACTGGACAGGGTACAAAAGACCCAGGCGGGCATCTTAAAGGATGTTCTGGACCTGTGTAAGAGACATGTGATCGATACCTTTATTATTTTTGGAAGTGCACTGGGAGTAGTGCGGCATGGGGGATTTATTCCATGGGACGACGATATCGATATCGGAATCTTCCGGGAGGACCTTCCCCGTTTTGTGAAGGCGGCGAAGGAGGAACTGGGGGATAAGTATGAGTTCCTGACCTGCGAGACGAATCTGAATTATGCCTGTACGGTAACGCATTTTCAGAAAAAGGGGACCAAGTTTGTGTCCAGGGACGTGAAGAACTGTGATTATACTCCCGGGATCAATATTGATATTTTTGTATATGATCATCTGGCTGACGGATACCTGGCAAGGAAGCGTCAGTTCTTTGTGACCTGGTTTTTAGGGCGCCTGCTCTATCTGAGCGGAAAGGGAACGCCTTTTATCCCTTATACAGGATTCAAGAAGAAGGCAGCGGAGTTCATCTGTGGCATGGCACGGCTGGGGCTTCGGATCCTGCATATTACGCCGCTTAAGGTGTACAGAAGATTCCAGAAGGAATGCCAGCGGTATAACGGAAGGAAAACAGAGTGCTACTGTGCATTCGAGACTCCGAAGCCATGGCTGAATGCGATGAAGAAGAGTGATGTGTATCCGCTTAAGAAGATGCCTTTCCGTGATTTCTTTGTGTATATCCCGAAGAACACGGATCAGCTGTTAACGAGGATTTTCGGGGATTATATGCAGCTTCCGCCGGAGGATAAGAGGGTCAATCACAGACCATATGTGATTGATTTTGGGGAAGAAAAATAATCAGCCCGTCTGGAGACTAAAATATGCGTCAAAAATCAATAACTGTTAATCTGATCACGAATGGGATCAAGACACTGATGAGTGTGTTGTTCCCATTGATCACGTTTCCGTATGCATCGCGTGTGCTGGGGACTGTCGGCATCGGTAAGGTCAACTACGCGGCCTCTATTATTTCCTATTTTGCGCTGGTCGCATCCCTGGGAATCAATACGTACGCGGTTCGGGAAGGTGCCAGGATCAGAGATGACAGAGAAGAATTCAATAAATTTGCAAAAGAGATTCTGAATATCAATCTGTGCACCACGGTGATTTCGTATACCGCACTGTTCATCTTTTTGAATATGCCTGTATTGAAAGGGTATAAGACACTGCTGGTGATTTCGAGTGCGGGGATTGTGTTTACGACGATCGGGATGGAATGGCTGTTTGTGATCAGGGAAGAATATACCTATATTACAAAGAGGGCGGTCCTGTTCCAGTTCGTATCGCTGATCCTTCTGTTCCTGCTGGTCAGGAGCAAGGATGATTACTACTGGTATGCGGCGCTGACGGTGATCTCATCAGGCGGTTCGGCAATCCTGAATCTGTGGCATTCGAGGAAGTTCGTGGACTGGCGGAAAAGTTATGCCTATGAGTATAAAAGGCATCTCAAGCCGATTTTCTTCATCTTCGGGACGAGCCTTGCATCCAGTATCTACATGACCATGGATACGACTATGCTGGGAGCAATGAAGGGGGATTCTGCGGTCGGTGTCTATACGGCGGCCGTGAAGATCAACCTGGTGATCAGTACGCTGATCGGGACCATTTCCTCCACGATTCTGCCGAGGGTTTCCTATTATATAGGGAATGGGCAGAAGAAGGAGTATGAGAACCTGATGAAGTCTTCCATGGACATCCTTCTTATGATCTCGGTGCCTGCCGCGGTGGGCATGATCTGCACCAGCGATATCCTGATCCTTCTGTTCAGCGGTTCGGCGTTCCTGGCGGGGACGACGGCGGCGAAGATTCTGTCGGCAAAGGTGCTGGTAGGGGCAGTCAACCGGGTATTTGCCTATCAGATCTGTACCCCGTACAAGAAGGATAAAGAAGTTCTGATCTCAACGGCAAGCGGTGCGGTTTTTAATCTGATCGCCAATGCAGTGCTGATCCCGACAGTGGGAGTGACAGGTGCAGCCATTGCCACACTCTGTTCCGAGCTGGTGGTTTTCCTGGTACTTGCAAAGTACGCAAAGGAGCTTCTGCGTATCGGACCACTGTTTCAGCGGATTCCGGTTTATCTTGCGGCAAGCATCTGGTTCTTTGCAGCGCGGTGGGGCGTGCATCTGCTGAATGTCAGTCAGACGGTCGAACTGATCATTACGGTGGCAGTCAGTATGTGCGGATACTTTGTAATCCTGCTGCTGATCAGGGACCCATATTTACATCTGTATACAAAGAAGTTCATGGGCATTGTTAAGAAAATGAAGATTAAAGGATAGAAATAGAAAGAGTACGTTTCGTACCAAGGAGGAATGGAACATGAAAATTGTTGTGGCAGGCATTGGCTATGTCGGTCTTTCGAATGCGATCTTACTGTCTCAGAATCATGAGGTCTATGCATATGATATTTCTGAGGACCGCGCCAGGATGGTGAATGAGCGCAGATCCCCGCTCCAGGATCAGGAGATCGAGGAGTATCTGGAACACAAAGCGCTGAATCTGCGTGCAGGCAATACGCTGGGAGGAGAGCTTACAGACGCTTCCTATGTGATTATCGCAACACCGACCAATTATGACCCGGAGAAGAATTACTTCGACACTTCTTCCGTGGAAAATGTGATCGAACAGGTGATTCAGGTGAATCCGGAGGCGGTGATCGTGATTAAGTCTACGGTGCCGGTCGGTTATACAAAGCGTCTGATTCAGGAGTTCGGAGAGCACAATTTCCTGTTTTCACCGGAATTTTTAAGAGAAGGGCATGCCTTATATGATAATCTGTATCCATCCAGGATTGTGGTGGGGGCGCCGAAAGGCAATGAGATGCTCCATCAGAAGGCAGAGGAGTTCGCTTCTCTTCTGGAAGAAGGGGCAATCAAGGAAGAAATCACTGTCCTGATCACAGATACCACCGAAGCAGAGGCAATCAAGCTGTTTGCCAATACGTATCTGGCCCTGCGGGTAGCTTATTTTAACGAGCTGGATACTTATGCGGAGACCAAGGGGCTCGACACGAAGGCGATCATCGAGGGGATTGGATTAGATCCCCGGATTGGGAACCATTATAACAATCCATCCTTTGGATACGGCGGTTACTGCCTTCCCAAAGATACCAAGCAGTTACTGGCGAACTACAACGATGTGCCGAACGAGATCATGTCCGCTATCGTGGAGGCGAACCGGACGAGAAAAGATTTTGTGGCGTCCCAGGTCATTAAGAGGAACCCGCGGACAGTCGGGGTGTACCGCCTGACCATGAAGGCCAATTCCGATAACTTCCGGCAGTCCTCCATCCAGGGTGTGATGAAGCGCCTCAAGGGGGAAGGAATCCGGGTCATCGTATATGAGCCGTCCATGAAGGAGCCGGAATTTTACCGTTCAGAGGTGGTCAATGATCTTGAAAAATTTAAGGCGGAATCCGATGTGATCATTGCGAACCGCTACCATAAAGAGCTGGATGACGTGAAAGAAAAGGTATACACAAGAGATATTTATTATCGGGATTAGGAGCTGAAAGTATGACAGAAGAAAGAGTAGTGACAGAGCAGATAGAAGAATGCAAAAAGGGTTCCAGGCAGCAGGAGGATCTGGAGTTGATCGCAGAGAGCGGACTGGATTTCGAAAATTACAGGGATGCAGGTATTTTTGTCACAGGCGCGACCGGGCTGATCGGTTCGTCCCTGATCAAAAGTTTCTTATGCTGTAACCGGAAAAAGGGACTGAATGTCCATCTGGTCGCGGCCGTCAGAAGCCGTGACAAAGCAGAGGCGATCTATGGAGAACTTCTGAAACGACCGGAGCTGGAGCTTTATATCGGAGATATCATCGACCCGGTGGAATACGAAGGGAAGATCGATTACATTTTCCATACCGCAAGCATTACCGCGTCAAAGCTGATGGTGGAGCACCCGGTCTGCACGATCGAGACATCCTATCAGGGGACAAAGAACATTCTGGAGCTGGCCCGCGAGAAAAAGGTGCGGGGGCTGGTGTATGTGTCCTCCATGGAGGTCTATGGAAGACCGGATCCGGAACTGGATTTTGTTAAGGAGCAGGATCTGGGATATATTGATATCGGAAACGTCAGAAGCAGTTATTCAGAGGGGAAGCGCATCTGTGAGTGCCTGTGCACCGCATACGCGTCAGAATACAAGGTGCCTGTCAGGACGGCAAGGCTGGCGCAGACCTTCGGGGCAGGCGTGCTGCCCAGTGATAACCGGGTCTATGTGCAGTTCGCAAAGAGTGCAGTGAACCGGGAAGATATTGTCCTGCACACCGAAGGAACCTCCGAGGGAAATTACTGCTATCTCCGTGATGTGATGAAGGCATTGATTCTTCTGGGATATAAAGGGACCAATGGGGAAGCCTATAATATTGTGAACGAAGAGACACACATGCAGATCCGCCAGATGGCGGCCCTGGTGGCGGAACAGATCGCAGACGGGGAGATTTCCGTTCGGTTTGAGATTCCTGAATCAGCGCTTGCATTCGGCTATGCCCCCACAGTGAAGATGAGGCTTGGCGGTGCAAAGATGCGCGCACTTGGGTGGGAGCCGGAAGTGGGACTGGCTCAGATGTATGAACGTATGATTTATGATATGACACATTAAGAGGGATGAAAACAGTGGATGTAGTATTTGTGATTTTACATTATATGGCAGTCGACGAGACGATGAAAAGCGTCGATTATATTACAGAGAATATTGATACACATAAGTACCACATCGTGATCGTGGATAATGCCTCAGGCAATGAGAGCGGCGAGGAGCTGAAAGCATTTTATCTCGACCGCGATGATGTGACGGTACTGATCAATGAGGAGAACCTGGGATTTGCAAAGGGCAATAACGTGGGATTCCGCTATGCAAAGAAGACATGGAATCCCGATTATATCGTGCTGATGAACAATGACGTATATTTGCTGGAAAAGGCGTTTTTTCAGAAGACAGCCATCGAGTATGCGAAGAGTCATTTTGCGGTGATGGGGCCTATGATTCTGACAAAGGACGGTTCCTGCGATACCAATCCCCTGAAAAGTGAGTTCACCAGTATCGGGGATATTGACCAGAAAATACGGCATTATAAGAAGGACTTAAGAAGGTACCGTTTCCGCTATGCTTCGCTGTATTATAAGCTGGCGGGGATCAAGGGGATACTGGTCAATTATAAAAAGAAAAATAAGGACTTCTACAACCGGGCACAGCAGGTCAAGCTGCACGGATGCTTTCTCGTCTTTTCCCAGGAGTATATCAGCTCCTTTGACGGGCTGGATGAGAGCACCTTCCTGTTCTGGGAGGAGGAATTCCTTTACAAGCACATGGTATCCAATGGAAAAGTGCTGGCATATAACCCGGACATAGTGGTCCTGCATCTGGAGGATGCATCCACAGACTATTCCATGTCGGGCAGAAGAGAGAAGATGATCTTCATGCTGGAACATTACCTGGATTCGCTGGAGAGTTTAAAGCAAGTATATCTGAAATATGAGGAAAAAGATGGAGAACACAGTGAAAAGAATACCGAAGATATCAGTGATAGTTCCGGTATATAATATCAAAAAGGAATATCTCTGTAAATGTTTTGAAAGCCTGCTTTCCCAGACGCTTCAGGACATTGAGATTGTTGTGGTCGATGACGGCTCCACGGATGAATCGGGAAAGGTGTGCGATGAGTACGCTGCAAAAGACAACCGGATTCAGGTGATCCACCAGGAAAACCAGGGAGTCGCAGTGGCAAGGAATACGGCACTTTCTGCAGCAAACGGAGAGTGGATCACGTTTGTAGATGCGGATGACTGGTGTGAAGCCGGTATGTGTGAAGAGATTCTGGCGCGGGCGCAGAAGACGGAATGTGAGATTCTGATTTTTACTAACTATGCGGTCAAGCCGGATCAGAAGATTGCCAGAAATCAGTTTTTTGCACAGGATATTGACAGGTTCGATGATAAGCTTAAGAATGAGGCAGAGTTAAAGACCATGGTCCGTTCCCATCCGGACTTTTCCTTTCAACCGCCGGAGAATATGATGGGCGGCACCTGGTGCAAGCTGATCCGACATGATTTCCTGAAAAGGACGGGGATACGTTTCGAGCCGGAGCTTGTGAGGTCCCAGGATATTATCTTTTACCTGAATCTGTTTGAACAGGCGGGGAAGATCGCATATTATGACAGACCGCTGTATTATTACAGATACAGCGCCGATTCTGTCTCAAAAAGATACCGGGAAAATGCCTATCAGATTTTCCTGATCGTTCTTTCGAAACAGAAAGAATTTATCCAGAAGTATCAGAAGCCGCAGATCTTTCAGGAAGTGTATGCAAAAGGTGTTATGGTAACGGTGGGAACCTGTATGCGCACCGACTTCATGCATGAGCTAAACCCTGAAGGGTTCCCGAAAAAATGTGCCCGGGTGAGGGACATGATCAGGCAGCCGCAGGTCAGTGAAGTCTTAAAAGGACCGAACTATAAGACTCTGAATCAGTTTCAGCTTGTGCAAAAGGTACTGCTTCGATATAATCTGGTCGAATTATTCCTGATTTTATTTAAAATCAACGGAGCAGTCTTGAAAATGAGCCGGAGGTAAGCGTAAGATATGGAGAAGACAAGACATCAGGAAATTACCTGGAAACTGATCAGCACATATAGAAGCCAGATCATGGGGATTGCAATTATCTGGATCATGCTGTTCCATGGAATGGAAGCATATCCGCAGATATATAAAGAGTTTCCGATTATTGGTTTTATCATGGACCGCGGCATGATTGGCGTGGAAATGTTCCTTTTCGTTTCTGGAATGGGTATGTTCTTTTCATTTACGAAAAATGACAATATAAAGTACTTTTATCTAAAGCGGATTGACAGGGTATTGATTCCATATCTGCTGATTTCTCTCCCGTTCTGGATCTGGAGAGATCTTGGGATTGGAAGAGACGTGGGAACGTTTTTCGCGGATTATACATTGCTGTCTTTCTGGACAGAGGGGATGCATACAGTGTGGTATATAGCGCTGATTCTTTTGCTGTATGCGGCATATCCGCTGATTTTTAACGTGTTTTTAAAAGATTCCACAGTGTTTAAGAAAGGAATTCTCATGCTGGCATCTCTGTTGCTGCCATTGCTGGTATTTCTGGTAAATCCATCCTTCTTTGAAAATACAGAAATTGCGGTCTGGCGGATCAGCAGCTTTATTCTTGGCACATTGATGGCAAAGTGGGTAATGGACAGTAAGAAGATAACGTTCAGTCATCTCTGTATGCTTGCAGGAGGGTCGGCAGTATTGACTGTGGCAGCGTTTGTTATAAACGCGGCTGTGAAATTTCCGGGAATTGTAAGGCTGATCTATCTGCCACTGGGACTGATCTGCTGTCTGCTGGCTGGAGTCCTTCTGGAATGGATGAAATGTGGATGGCTGAATAGATTTCTGGGAACCGCAGGGAAGTGTTCCCTGGAATTATATATGATACATATTTTCCTCAGAGCTGTATATAAATACTATGTTCCGGGCAGTGAAGAGATTCCTCCGGTACAGGCACTGCTGATCTGGCTTGTGATCATGATTACAAGCGGGGTGCTCAGTGCGGCAGTACATAAAGCGCTGGAGGGCGTCAGCATAGGTAAGATACTAAAAGGTAAAAATACGGGGCGTGCATCAGCTGTATGAGTCAGCTGTGCACAGCCCCGTTTATTTTAAGAGTGTTGTTTCAAATAACTGCATACCTTTGCGGCAGCTTTTCCTGTCTCCTGGCAGCCCAGCTCTTCGAAATGTCTCTGGACATCCCTCTGATAGGCGTCTTCATCAAAACCACGGATCTTCAAAAGAAGTTCATCCGTATTTTCTGCCAGCGGGTAAGGCCAGGTGTGGATATCTGTATAGAACCCTCTGGACAGGTCGTAGTGGTCAAGGTCCGTTGCGAACAGAAAGCACGGCGCCTTCTTTAAGGCAAAATCCCACATGGAAGAAGAGTAATCCGTAATCAGGATATCAGAGGCATATAGAAGTTCCTGCATATCCGGATACCCGGAGGCATCGATATATTCGCCGGAGGCATCCAGCTGTTCCATAACAAAGTAGTGCATGCGGAACAAAATCGACCAGTCCCCGCCGAACCGCTCTTTCAGAGCTTCTTTCACTTTCGCACAGTCAAATAAGTATTCAGAAGCCTTCTTGGAATCCCGGTAAGTGGGTGCATACAAAAGAATATGGTTTCCTGCCGGAATCTGATAAAAGTCTTTGATCTTCTGATACAGGTCATCCCGGTCCTGGTTCACCAGCATATCATTCCTTGGCATCCCACAGGAAAGGACTTTTCCTTCGTGGTGAAAGCTCTCACGCAGTGTCATCTGTGTAAATGCCCTGGAACTGGAGAGATAGATGCACGGATTCTTCCGGGCAATGGCCGCGCGCTTCTGCTTCCCGGCAGTTTCCTTCTGATAGGCTGCACCGACCTTTTTATAGGCGCCGCCGCCGTGCCAGGTGTTGATCAGGGTCTGCTTCTTCGTGAGCGGAAACCATGCCGGAATCTCGGAGTTGGTTATGATATATCTGGAAGTCAGACAGGTCCGGAGGAAGGGCAGGGAGAGGTATCTGGTAGTGGCGATCCCTTTTTTCTTAAGAAAACGGAAGTCATCCGGTTTCTCAAATGCCCATACGATTTCGTAATCCGGCTCGTGCTCCATAAGGTATTCGCAGATATACTTGGGATTGCAGGAGTACTGCGAACCAAAATAACTGAAAAAGACCACGCGCTTTTTGTGAAGCTTTCCGATGGAGAGTATTTTTAAAACATGGCGCAGAATGCGGGCCATGAGTGTCTGCAGAGAATCTTTCATTGCAAGTTCCTTCCTTATATAAATTATTCAGTATGGTAAATAGCAGCAGAGCTGCTGAATAAAGTATACCCATAGGGCATCCCGTAATCCATGCCCTGCGGGCGGGCAGCAGCAAGGCTGCTGAATAAAGTATAAGCTAATCGTATCGGATATTCAAATGTTTTCATGAATTTTGACATGCAATTATGAAAATTTGTAAAAAAATGAGCCACATTCCTTGCGATTCAGTAAAGAATCGGGTACACTAATAGGTGCAATTTTGAAAAGAGGTACATCAATGGGAAGATCATATTGTATTTTTTCGGCGCAGTATCTGCCGCATATGGGTGGAGTAGAGCGCTATACATATAATCTGGCTAAGAAATTAGTCGAGATGGGAAATAAAGTGACAGTAGTAACATCAAATCTGCAGAATCTGGCAGAATATGAAGAGATGGAAGGAATCAGAGTCTACCGCATGCCGTGTATCGATCTGTTAAATGGCAGATATCCGGTCCTCAAGATGAACCGGGAGTTTCGGAAGATACACCGGATCTTAAGCGGCAAGAAGTTTGATTTCGTGATTGTAAATACAAGATTTTACATTCATTCCGTTTATGGACAGTGGTTTGCGCATAAGAAGCATGTGAGGGTAATTACCATCGACCATGGCAGCAGCCATCTGTCTGTTGGAAATCCGGTGTTTGATTTTATCGGAGGGGTTTACGAGCATTTTATCACGAAGATCGGACAACTTTTCTGCAAAGATTATTACGGAGTGTCCAGTGCCTGTGTGGAGTGGCTTAAGCATTTCCATATTCGGGCGAAAGGAATCTTATATAATTCGGTGGATGTGGAAAGCATCGAAGAGATTTTAAGTAAGAAGGATAAGAGTTTCCGCAGTTTACATGGAATTGCGGAGGATTCAGTTGTCATTACGTTTACGGGACGGCTGCTTCCGGAAAAGGGAGTCCCGCAGCTTGTGGAAGCCTTTGAGGAAGTCAGGAAGAAACATGAGAATGTGTACCTGTTCCTGGCAGGGGACGGGAAGCTGGAAAAGTTTGTAGAAGAACATCAGAACAGCCATCTGATTCCCCTTGGTAGAAGATCTTTCGAAGAGGTGGCGGCACTGTTATCTGAGACAGACATTTTCTGTCTGCCCTCATTTTCAGAAGGGTTCTCCACATCGATTCTGGAGGCGATTGTCTGCAGATGCTATGTGGTGACTACAAAGCGGGGCGGCGCAAGAGAGACATTCCCTACAGATGAGTATGGAATGGTGATTCCAAATAACGATGTGCCGGTACTGACAAAAGCATTAATGAAAGCAATTGAAAGTCCAAAGGAAAGAGAAAAAGCTGCTGATTTATCATATGAAAGACTAAAGGAGAACTTTACCTGGGATATTGTTGCGGCAAAGGTGGAGAGACTGTAAACATAAGAAGAAAGGGAAAGGAATATGCAGAGTGAATTACTGATCGTGATACCAGCGTATAACGAAGAGGAAAATATTGAAAATGTAGTCACCTATATCAGGGATAATTATGGCCAGTACGATTATGTTGTGGTGAATGACGGCTCCAAAGACAGGACAGCGGAGATATGCCGCCAGAACGGCTATGAGCTTTTAGACCTGCCGACCAACCTGGGACTGGCAGGGGCATTTCAGGCAGGACTCAAGTATGCATATATCAAAGGATACTCGTATGCGATCCAGTTTGATGCGGATGGGCAGCACAGACCTGAATTCATTCAGGCAATGCTGGACAGAATAAAGGAAGGCTATGATATTGTCATCGGGTCGCGTTTCCTGAATTACAGGAAGAGCAGATCCCTTCGGATGGTCGGCAGCAAGATCCTGACGGTTGCGATCAAGATGACCACAAAGGTAAGGGTGTCAGACCCGACGTCCGGCATGCGGATGTTCTCCCGGCCGATGATCAAAGAGTTTGCACAGAATCTGAATTACGGTCCGGAGCCGGATACAGTGTCCTATCTGCTTAAGAATGGGGCAAAGGTATCAGAAGTACAGGTAAAGATGGAAGAGCGTCAGTTCGGAGAGAGCTACTTAAACCTGATGGGCTCCGCGAGATATATGATCAAGATGCTGGTCTCCATATTTTTAGTACAAAACTTCAGGAAAAGAGGTTAGAGTGACATGACAATATTAATCAGAATCCTGCTGGTCGTCAGCGCAGTCTCACTGCTCGCGTTTATGTTAAAAAGGATACGGCAGGCAAAATTAAAAATTGAATATACCATATTCTGGATTGTTTTTTCAACGATTCTTGTATTTATGGGAATTTTCCCCAAGCTGTTCTACAAGATTTCTTATCTGATCGGATTCCAGTCGCCGATCAGTATGGTATTTCTGGTGATTATTTTCGTGCTGATCCTGAAAATGTTCTTTATGACGCTGCAGATTTCACAGCTGGAGAACAAGGTGGATGCGCTCGCGCAGCAGATCGCAATTGACAGAAAAATAGATAAAGACGAGAAGAAGTAGGTAAGGAATTATGAGGGAATACATACTGTGTATGTTATTTTGGGTGATATTTACTGTTCTTTTGTATCTCACAGGAAGGGCAGCGGCGGGAAAAGAGAAGAGTGAGTCATGGGCTGTGACAACCGGATTTCTGATCTATAGTGTTCCGGTGGCAGCAGGCGGCATTGTTGTGCAGATCCTGAATCTGAAATGGATCATTTTTGCCGGATGGATGGCAGCCATATGGGCAGCACTGATCGGGTATATCCTTTACAGAGGGAAAAAGAATCCGGGTATTTACCGGTTTGATCTCTGGAAATATATCAGAGAAAACTGGGTGCTTTATGTGATTCTTGCTGCATTTACAGTCATGCTGTTCTTCTATTACAGAGGCTTCTGGCTGGGGAACCATCTGGATGACGGTTATTATGTGACAAAAGTGGCAAGCCTTCCGTATACGACAACAGGATATTCGACCAACTTCGCAGTCGGTGTAGCGAATGCAGGGTTCGATTCCTACATTGTCAACACATGGGAGATAGAAGCTTCCGTCTATGTGAAGCTGCTGGGCGTGAACCCGGCCTTATATCTGAGGCTCTTTCAGTCCATTTTTTACTATTTCCTGTTTTTAAATGTCGTAAAAGGATTTGCAGAGAATATTTTACAGAAACTGACAGTCAAAGTAAAAGCATCCATGATACAGCTTCCGCTTGTGATCACACTGGTATTCGGGATGTATTATATCTTCCTGTTTTCCACAAATCTGCTGCCCCTGAGGGATTCCTTTCACTTTAACACCGGAATGTTCCTGGGAGGCACCATGCCCAAGATGCTGGGGATTATTTTACTTTTGTTCTACTTTATCGATGCCAGGAAGCTGAGCATTCAGATGGTCCTGGGCGTAGCGGCAGTCTCCCTGGTCATGATCTCCAAGACTTCCGTGGTATTACCGGTGATCATCGTGACCGCAGTATCCTATCTGGTCACCTGTTACCTGATCAATGGTAAAAAGAAAGAAAAGATAACTGCGCTTGTTATTTTAGTATTGTATTGCGTGGCCGCGTTCGTTCTGCCTGGTTCAGCAAATCTCCAGAAGGTCGTTTATTCGGAAGTGCTGACAGACCTGCATTCCCCGGTCCTGATCATCAGTATCGTAATCTTCCTGTGCAGCTTTTGGCTTGGTGAGCGGATCATCAATCAGATCAACGGTATCATGATTCTCACCGCATTCTTCATGCTGACACCGCAGATCAACGACATCTTCGAGACCGCATCCATCTACGGTTTCGTAGGCGGAAGAGCATGGACGACCTGGGTCTATACCCTGATTATATTAAGCTCCATATATCTGTGCGTAATGCTCGCAAAACTGCACGTAAAAGAAACCATCATAAAAGCCGGATACATCACGCTCGGAATCATACTCCTTGCAGGAATTCCATACGGCTTTGACAAGACAGCAGACACAATCATCCCCGGGGATGACCCTTGCGAGACCAACGTAAAAAAATGTATCCAGGTATTCAGACAGAACAAATACTTCATGCCCACATCAACGATCCGCCTTGGCGAAGAACTGGAAAAACTGTCAAAACAATCCGATGAAAAACTATACACAGCCCTGCCAACCTGGGTTCTGCCGGACGAGGCAATGCATGGACTGGCAGTCATCATCCGCACCTATGCCCCCGATATCGTATCCGTCTCAGCGACAGAACGCTATCCCGTAAAAGCAGACACCCCGCTGGCATCCTACGACCAGTCCGCCTACACCGCCTTTGCCAGCACCCCAAACGACGAAACCGCCGAGGCATTCCAGGAACAGATCCAGAACACAGGCATCAACTGCGTCGTAGTACAAAACAAAGACTGCGCCACATGGCTCGAAGAAATGGGATTCCAATACGATACCCTGGTAGAAGAAAATTCCTACTACATCTGGTCCAAATAATAGTTTTTGCAAAACAACAAGTCCCCATCCTAACCCCAAGCTCATTCCCCACCCGGGCAAGCCAACCAACAAACTTCCACCAGTGCCGAGCTTTCAGCCTCGGCACGGACGCATAAACCAAAGCCCCTGTTCCCCAAAACAGTAGCAAAAAGCTTACACACAAAAAAACTCAGCCCCTAAAGCAAGTTAAGCCAAAAATTAAATTGCTCACAGGTCTGAGTTTTTTTCTACAATTCCTCAAATCTTTTGCCTCCACAATCCAAATTTCAACCACCACCCGTCTTTTTCCTACCGACTGGGTGAACCA
>CABTYO010000041.1 GCA_902489075.1 uncultured Faecalicatena sp.
ACAATGTCCCTGCCCATGATCATTTCCATGCTTGTGCAGGCTCTTTATAATGTCGTAGACAGTGTTTTTGTTGCACAGATCAATGAGGCAGCTCTGACTGCCGTTTCCCTTGCATTCCCGGTGCAGAACCTGATGATCGCTATTTCAGCAGGGACTGGAGTCGGCATCAATGCGCTGCTCTCCAGGAATCTGGGAGAAAGAAGATTTGAAGAGGCTAACGCAGTCGCAAGAAACGGAATTTTTCTCGGTATGCTCAGCTACATTATCATGGCTTTGATTGGCCTGTTCGGGTCTCACCTCTTCTTCACGATCCAGACAGACGATCCACAGATCATCCGCTATGGTACTCAGTATATGCTGATCATCACAGTTGCATCCATTGGAATTTTTATGCAGATTACTTTTGAGCGTCTGATGCAGTCCACAGGAAAGACCATTTATAACATGATCACCCAGGGAACCGGAGCAATCATCAATATCGCACTGGATCCAATTCTGATCTTTGGACTTTTCGGTCTTCCAAGAATGGAGGTTGCCGGTGCAGCTCTTGCCACAATCATCGGTCAGCTGGTCGCTGTGTGCATGTCCTTATATTTTAACTGTAAAAAGAATACGGAACTGAATATTAATATGAAAGGCTTCCGCCCGGACAAGATCATTATCGCCAATATCTATAAAGTCGGCGTTCCTTCTATTATTATGCAGTCCATCGGTTCCGTCATGGTATTTGGGATGAATAAGATCCTGATGATCTTCTCTTCCACTGCCACAGCTGTATTTGGCGTATACTTCAAGCTCCAGAGCTTTATCTTTATGCCGGTGTTCGGACTGAATAATGGAATGATTCCGATCGTTGCATATAATTATGGTGCAAAAGATAAGAAACGAATCATGAAAACAATCGATTTAAGTGTGATCATCGCGGTCGGCATCATGGTTATCGGGCTTGCCATCTTCCAGTTCTTCCCGGCACAGCTTCTGAGACTTTTTGATGCGTCAGAGCATATGCTGGAGATTGGTGTTCCGGCTCTTCGGATCATCAGCTTAAGTTTTATATTTGCGGGATACTGCATCATCGTAGGTTCTGTTTTCCAGGCACTTGGAAATGGAGTTTACAGCCTGATTGTGTCAGTTGCAAGACAGCTGTTCGTAATCCTGCCGGTTGCATATATATTCGCCGAACTGTTTGGGCTGCATATGGTCTGGTGGGCAATCCCGATTGCGGAGATCGTATCCGTGGTGCTGTCCACCCTGCTGTTTAGACGAATCAAACGTCAGAAGATCACGCCGCTTGAAAAGGAATAGAAAAGAAGATGTCAGCAGAACATTATTATAATCAATATACAAAGTAAAATATATCATTCGTTACCAGGGACAGGACCGATTTTTATGGTTCTGTCCCTGCCTTTTTTATTCAGAGATCCCTGTTCCACTGTCCTCTATACTGTGTTGGACTGACCTGCATCAGCTTTTTGAAGGCCTTCGAGAAATAAAGGTTATTCTCAAATCCCACGGAGTAGGCAACCGTGGAGACAGACAGGGTCGTCTCCTTTAGAAGACGACAGGCCTTTTTAATACGAAAACTGCTTAAATACTCCTTGGGAGACTGCTGCTGGTAAGTCTGAAAGGATCGGTACAAATGGCTTCGGCTGATTCCCACATAAGCGGCTACATCTTCCACTGTAATGGGGTATGAATAACTGGTGGAAATATAGTTTTTCGCCTTCTCTACATAGGTAAGCTGAATGTCTTTTGAAGTTTCTTTCTGCGAGGAATAGTGCATAAATGTGGACAAAAGGGTATACAGTGCCCCCGTCATAGCCACGGATGCCTCATGGCTGTTCCCCTTTACTTCATAAACCTGGCTGAGCTGGTTTCTCAGCATACGTTTGGGCGGACCTCCACTCTTGATAAAAGGCTTTTCTTTTGTAAAATCTGTAGAACGGATGATGGTCGCCGCATCTGTCCCCATGAAGCCGACCCAGGCATATTCCCACGGTTTCTCAGTGTCCGCATAATATTTCACCTCTGTATCCGGATAAAGGATAAAGGTATCCCCGGTCGACAGCTTGTGAGTCTCACCGTTCACGCTGTAATACCCTGTTCCGGAAATAATATGGTGAATACAGTAATGATTCCTGATACCCGGTCCCCACTGGTAGCCCGGTTCACACTTCTGATGACCTACATTATAAACAGACAGGGAGGTCAGCAGACTTTCCCCTACTTTATAAGAATATTTATAAGTTCCTTCCAATTTTCTTAATCCTTTCTATACTTCATTCTCCAATTTTATAGAAGTTTCAGCTTCTTCAAGATTCTTCAGCTCTTTAGGATTTCCCACTCTTTAAGAGCTTCCAGCTTTTTTATAATATTCCACTCTTCTCTCTGTCTCCCATTATAACTTGTCACCTTTATCCATGCAACATAATTACATATCTTTGCACGGATTTTTTATATACAACCTCTCTCCTTTCCGCTATAATAAAGACATAACGAATAACGAATTTAAAACCACCAGAATAGAGACGAAAGTGAGGATTTCATATGAAAGAGAAATTATCTGCAAAATTTACAGAACTGTTTGGAAGCGCTGATGGTGCAGGATTCTACTTTTCACCGGGGCGTGTGAACCTGATCGGTGAGCACACAGATTACAATGGAGGACACGTATTTCCCTGTGCACTGACGCTCGGCACCTACGGCATGGCAAGGAAACGCTCTGACCGTAAGATGCACTTTTATTCCATGAACTTAAACAGCTTCGGTGTGGTAGAAGCTTCTCTGGATGACCTGACCAATAAAGATGCTTATGGCTGGGCAAACTATCCTTTAGGAGTGGTATGGGCTTTCGCCGAGAAGGGTGTAAAGTTAGACAATGGCTTTGACATGGTGATCTGGGGGAATATCCCGAATGGCTCCGGGCTCTCCTCTTCCGCTTCCCTGGAAGTACTGACAGGCGTGATCCTGACAGATTTATTTGGAATCGATCAGTTCAGCATGACTGACCTGGCATTGATCGGACAGTATTCCGAGAACAACTTCAACGGATGCAACTGCGGAATCATGGACCAGTTTGCCGTAGCAATGGGTAAAAAGGATCACGCGATCTTCCTTGACACAGCTACTTTGAACTATGAATATGCCCCGGTCGTATTGGAGGATGCGAAGATCATCATCACCAACAGTAAGGTAAAGCACAGTCTTGTCGACTCTAAGTATAACGAACGCCGCCAGGAGTGCTCGGATGCACTGGCTGCCCTTCAGACAGAACTGGATATCAACTCCCTTGGCGATCTGGATATGGATACCTTTGATAAGTTCAAAGAAGTGATCAGGAATCCGGTACAGGTAAGACGTGCAAAACATGCCGTTGCCGAGAACCAGCGCACCATTGACGCAGTAAAGGCTTTAAAGGAAGGCAATATCGGACGTTTCGGCGAGCTGATGAACCAGTCCCATATCTCTCTGAGAGATGATTATGAAGTTTCCTGTGATGAGATCGACGTGCTTGTCGACCTGGCCTGGAAGGTGCCTGGCGTGATCGGCTCCAGAATCACAGGAGGCGGTTTCGGCGGATGTACCGTCAGCATCGTTAAAAATGACGCTGTAGATACATTTATCGAATCTGTTGGAAAAGCATACAAAGAGAAAGTCGGCCATGATGCCGAATTCTATACGGTAGAGATCGGCGGCGGAGCCGGAAAGCTGAATTAGCCACATAAAACAATTCATAAAAACCGATTTGCACCAGATTGATCACACATAAAAGCAACCAGTTACAGATTCAAAAAGGAGGCATTTGAAATGGCAATTTTAGTATTAGGAGGAGCCGGGTACATTGGTTCCCACACAGTTTATGAACTCATTGACAAAGGAGCGGATGTCGTTGTTGTCGATAACCTGGAGACAGGACATATTGAGGCAGTGCATCCGAAGGCACGTTTCTATAAAGGGGATATCCGCAACCGCGGATTCATCGATTCCGTATTCGAAAATGAAGAGATCCATGCGGTGATTCATTTTGCGGCCAACTCACTTGTCGGCGAGAGTATGGTAGATCCTCTGAAGTATTATGACAACAATGTCTGCGGTACAAAGGTCCTTCTGGAATCTATGATTGCACATGATGTGAAGAAGATCGTCTTCTCTTCCACCGCTGCAACCTACGGTGAGCCGGAGAATATCCCGATCCTGGAGGATGACAGGACCTGTCCGACCAACGCATATGGCGAGACCAAGCTTTCCATGGAAAAGATGATGAAGTGGACGGATGTTGCACACGGTCTGAAATACGTGGCACTGCGCTACTTCAACGCCTGCGGCGCACACGAAAGCGGCTGCATCGGCGAGGCACACAGCCCGGAGACACACCTGATTCCTCTGATTTTACAGGTACCGCTCGGACAGCGTGAATTCATCAGCATTTTCGGTGATGACTATGATACAAAGGATGGCACATGCATCCGCGACTATATCCATGTGACAGACCTGGCACAGGCACATATTCTGGCGGTCAAATACCTGCTGGACGGCGGTGAAAGCAACATCTTTAACCTGGGCAACGGTGTCGGCTTCACCGTAAAGGAAGTCATCGAGACTGCCAAAAAGGCAACCGGACTTGAGATTGACGCAAGAGTTGCACCAAGACGTGCCGGAGATCCTGCAAGACTGATCGCTTCCAGCGATAAGGCAAGGGAAGTTCTTGGCTGGAATCCGCAGCATGCAGACCTTGAGGAAATTATTACTTCCGCATGGAAATGGCACAGCACCCATCCTCACGGATTTAAAAAAGAGGAGGCTTAATCATGTTAAATGAAGCAATCAAAAAACTGGTTCAATATGGGATCAATACCGGCCTGACACCGGAATGTGAACGAATCTATACAACCAATCTCCTGCTGGATCTTTTCCACGAAGATGAATACAAAGACGTGGACTGCGATCTGTCACAACTGAACCTGGAAGAGATCTTAAAGGAGCTTCTGGATGAAGCCTGTGCACGTGGAATCATTGAAGACAGCATTGTATACCGGGACCTGTTCGATACCAGGATCATGAACTGCCTGATGCCGCGCCCATCCCAGGTACAGGCTGAATTCTGGAAACGCTATGAAGCCTCCCCTAAGGATGCCACAGATTATTACTATAAGTTAAGCCAGGACAGCGATTATATCCGCAGATACCGCGTCTGCAAGGACATGAAGTGGACCGTGGACACAGATTATGGCACACTGGACATCACAATCAACCTCTCCAAGCCGGAAAAGGACCCGAAAGCGATTGCCGCTGCAAGGAATGCAAAAGCATCCTCCTATCCGAAGTGCCTGCTCTGTGTAGAAAATGAAGGCTATGCCGGACGCACGAACCATCCTGCAAGAGAGAACCACAGGATCATTCCAATCACCGTCAATGACAGCGCATGGGGATTCCAGTATTCTCCTTATGTTTACTATAATGAGCACTGCATCGTTCTGAACGGCGAGCACGTGCCGATGAAGATTGAGAAAAATACATTCCGCAAGCTATTTGACTTTGTAAAACTGTTCCCACATTATTTCCTTGGGTCCAATGCGGACCTGCCGATCGTGGGTGGTTCCATTTTAAGCCATGATCATTTCCAGGGTGGGAATTATACCTTTGCTATGGCGAAAGCTCCGGTCACAGAGACATTTACGGTAAGTGGCTATGAAGATGTGACCGCCGGAATCGTAAAGTGGCCGCTTTCTGTCATCAGACTTCAGGGAAAAGATGAAAACAGGGTCATTGAGCTTGCTGACCATATTTTGAAAGCCTGGAGAGGTTATACCGACGAAGAAGCATTTATCTACGCAGAAACGGACGGACAGCCCCATAATACCATCACTCCGATCGCCAGAATGCACGGGGACCTGTATGAACTTGACCTGACTCTGCGCAATAATATTACGACAGAGGAGCATCCACTTGGTGTATATCATCCACATGCCGGGCTGCATCACATTAAAAAGGAGAATATCGGACTGATCGAGGTAATGGGTCTTGCAGTACTGCCTGCACGTCTGAAAGACGAGATGGAACTGCTTAAAACTTACATACTGGAGAAAAAGGATATCAGAAGTAATGACGCTCTGGAAAAGCATGCTGACTGGGTAGAGGAATTCCTGCCGAAACATCCTGAATTGAATGAGGAAAATGTAGAGGATATTCTGAAACTTGAGATTGGGAAGGTATTCTGCCAGGTACTGGAGGATGCTGGAGTCTATAAATGTAATGAAGAAGGACTGAAAGGGTTCAGACAATTCATTTCTGTACTATAAGGTGTCCGCCTGCCGAAGAGAGAATACAAGCCCTGTAAGCGAGCCTGTGCCATTTCCATAGGCTTACCGCTCGTTAAACAGTACTAAACAACAAACAGCCGGATTTTGCCGCACATGACGATTCGCCGTGTTTGCCTGATGCAAACGCGGCTCAGTAGTCATTGAAATTTGATTTTGGAAAATCAAATTTCATCGGCAAAATCCGGCTGTTTCTTGTTAAGTACTGCTAAAACTCGCTTAGATGCCTTTGGAAATGGCACAGACTCACTGCAGGGCTTGTATTCTCTCTTTGGCAGGCTGGGCTTCATCCTGACTGTTGGGGCGGCTTAGTATAGTAAAGTGAACCAGGAAGGATAAAGCGTTAGCGGCGGCTTTTTTTCTTCCCCTTTTTCTTTCTAACGCTGTATCCAAATGTCCCGATCTTCTTCCCCAATCCAAGGTATTCTCCATGGGAATAAGCCAGCAATCCTGTCTTATTCAGTTCGAACTTGTTCTGCTCATTCATGTATGCATCATCGACCCGCACCGCGCTCACTTCTGCGAGGAACATGTGATGGCTGCCAAGTTCTTTAACTTCCACCACTTTGCATTCGATACTGACAGGGCATTCTTCTATGATTGGTGCATATTTTAACGTCTCTGCTTTTCCCGGGGTCAGCTTCGCCTCTTTCCATTTGTCCACATCTCTTCCGGAACGGACACCGCAGTAATCGGTGGCTTTTGCAAGCTTTTCAGTGGTCAGGTTGATGACAAATTCTCCTGACTCGCGGATCATATTGTAAGAATACCGCTCCGGGCGGACGGATATATAAACCATCGCCGGGTTGGTACATATGGTTCCGGTCCATGCTACGGTCAGGATGTTAGTTCTGCCTGATTTATCTCCTGCACTTACCATGACGGCCGGAAGGGGATACAGCATATTACCTGGTTTCCATGTTTGTCTGCTCATATATTCTCTCTTTTCTATCATAATTTACAGCGTTCAGACAGCCTTTCAGACACACTCTGAAATCAATAAGCCTGCTGTCTGTAATCACTCCTGTACGCAGCTCTTCTTACTGCTGCAAAGCTCCTACCAGTGTTGGAACGAGCTGTTTCTTTCTGGATACAACGCCTTTTAGCAGCAGGTCATCTGTGTCTTCTCTCAGATCATATGCAGAAATCACCTTGGAACGCGCATCCAGTCCGCAGCAAAGGAGTTCGGAAGACTCTGTTACGATATTGGTCAGCATAAAGAAAATCATGTCGAGCCTGTGTGACTTTCTCGCTTTCTCCATATGAGGCAGGACAGTTGCCTTGATTTCTTTGAGTTCTTCCGTACTCATTGCATTGACCTGTCCTACACCAATCACAATCTCGTTGACAGTAAACTGCTTGAAATCGAGGAAAATGATTTCCTCCGGTGTCTTGCCTTTCAGATTGCTTCCTGCATTGAACATCTCCAGAGCCAGTTCTTCAATATCAACCCTGGCAATCTCCGCCAGCTTCTTCGCTGATGCCTCATCCAGCGGGGTACAGGTCGGTGAGCGGAACATCAATGTATCGGAAATGATTGCGGAACAAAGGAGTGCCGCTGTCTCCGGGTCTACCTCCACACATTCCTCCTGATACATCTGATAAATGATCGTCGCAGTACATCCCACGGGCTGATTTCTGAAAAATACCGGACCCATGGTCTCGATACTGCTGAGTCTGTGGTGATCGATGATCTCCAGCACATCAGCCTCCTCAATACCATCGACCGCCTGGTTCTTCTCATTGTGGTCTACCAGAATCACCTGCTTCTTCCTGCTGTTCAGCAATCTTCGTCTGGAGATAAATCCCAGAAAGTTCCCTTTATTATCTACGATCGGGAAATCACGGAAACGCTTATGTGCCATAACATCTTTGACATCATCCACATAATCACGCATCTTAAATGTGACCAGTCCGTCCTTTGTCATAAAATGCCTTACCGGGATACTCTGGTTGATCTGTCTTGCCACAGTAAACGTATCATGAGGCGTACTGATGATTACAATCTCCTTTTCCCTCGCCTGCTCAATAATATCATCGGCAATCTCTGCCCCCTGGCACACAACCATGCAGGCTACATTCAAATCCACTGCGCACTGCTGTGCCTCTTTCCTGTTCCCCAGAATGACCAGGTCGTCCTTTTCCACAAAATCCGCCAGAAGGTCACGGCTGGATGCAGCTACACATACTTTTCCTTTCAGAAGGTAGCTGTGGTCATTTCCTATCACGACTCTGCCGCCTATGGTCGTCGCAATATTACGGTACTGTGTCCTTGCCGTTGAAAGGATCGCACTGTCATAAACATCCATATAGGAGGTCGCGATATCACCGATGGTGATCAGTCCTTCCAGCCTTCCCTCCCTTGTAACAGGCAGGGTCTTAATATTCAGCTCCTTCATCCTTGCCCAGGCTGTCTTAATAGAAACACTTCCACTGAGTCCCTCCACTTTTCGCAGGTCCACATCCTTCACCTGGACGCGCAGGTCTGAAAGGAGTGCCGGCGCTTTCACGCCAAAACGCTCCAGCACATACTGTGTCTCCTCATTGAGCTGGCCGGCACGCCGGGGAGTATACTCTTCTCCCGTCAGTTTACTTTTCAGCCTGGCATAAGCAATTGCCGAGCAGATGGAATCTGTATCAGGATTCTTGTGCCCCACTACATAAACTTTTCTTTTATTTACTCCATTATCCATATAAAATCACCCTTTATTTTCCATTGATTTACTAGTAGCTTGCCATTTTTTCAGGAATTCGTCAACCCAATTTTCAAGATTGGTTGTTTTTTATGGGAAACATATGATATACTAGACACATACCGTTTTGCAGCCCGCATGGCTCGTTCCTAAAACATTATCATGTGGCTGCGGTGTGGTTCACACGAATTAAAAAGATAAGTTGAGGTGCTACGATGAGTGAAGAAATGAGAACAGAAGAATTACAGACAAACGAAGAACCTGTTGAGACAATGGCTGACTATGAGGATCATTTTGATGATGCCAACCCATGGAACCGGGTTCTTGACTACATGGAAAAGAAGACAATCCTGCCTGTTAAAGTAGAGGGAATCGTGAACGGCGGCGCGATCGCCATGGTAGAAGGATTACGCGGATTCATCCCTGCATCCAAGCTTTCCCTTTCATATATTGAGGATTTGGAGACTTATCTGTTACAGGATATCGAAGTCCGTGTCATTGATGTTGACCAGGCTAACAACCGTCTCGTATTATCTGCACGCGAGATTTTAAAGGAAAAGGAACAGCAGGCACGCGCAGAGCAGATTGCGAACATTAAGATCGGAACTGTGATGGAAGGAACTGTTGAGACGCTCCAGAACTACGGCGCATTCGTAAAGTTAGAGAACGGACTGTCCGGTCTGGTGCACATTTCCCAGATTTCACAGAAGAGAATCAAGACTCCTGGTGAAGTTCTGAAAGCTGGCGATACTGTGAAGGTGAAAGTGATCGGCATCAAAGATGGAAAGATCAGCCTGAGCATGAAGGCCCTGGAAGAAGTTCAGGAAGAAGTGGAAGAAAAGGTTGAGATTCCGAAGAGCGAGAATATCGGAACAAGCCTGGGAGATCTCTTTAAGAATATTAAGCTGTAATATTTCTGACTTTGTAAAGATATTAGTCTTGCAGTAAAATAAAAAGAACCGCAGAGTGTCCTTTCATGAAGGCTCTGCGGTCTTCTTTTTTATTCAATGCATCAAAGATGCCATACCACAGCTTCTCGCCTGCTATGGTATGGCATTTCCTACACTTTTATATTACAGCTCAATATCCTTTAAGTAAGGATTCTCAGTCTCATAGAACTTCTCAGCCTCGACAGCCTCTGCGATCTTCGTATCAATCGGCATCTTTCCGAGAACCGGAACGCCGAGTTCTGCTGCGATCTCATCAATATGGCTCTCACCAAATACCTTGATCTCTTTGCCGCAGTCAGGACATTTCAGATAGCTGTAGTTCTCAACAACACCAAGAACCGGAATATTCATCTGCTTTGCCATGTTATATGCTTTCTTCACGATCATCTGTACCAGATCCTGAGGGGATGTCACGATGACAACGCCGTCTACCGGAAGTGACTGGAATACAGTCAGCGGCACATCGCCGGTTCCAGGAGGCATGTCCACGAACAAGTAGTCAATATCTCCCCACATAACATCTGTCCAGAACTGTGTTACTACGCCTGAGATGACCGGACCTCTCCAGATAACAGGAGTATCTTCATCTTCCAGTAACAGGTTGACAGACATAATTCTTGTCTCATCCTTTGCGATACAAGGGAACATGCCTTCTTCGCTGCCTTTTGCTGTCTCGTGGATTCCGTACATCTTCGGGATGGACGGTCCTGTAATATCCGCATCCAGGATTCCGACTGTATATCCTTTTTCGCGCATCATTCTAGCGAGGGATGCTGTCACAAGAGACTTACCTACACCACCTTTACCGCTGATTACGCCGATTACTTTCTTTACCTGTGAGTACTTGTTGCCCGGAACTCTAAAGTCCTCTTTCTTGCTCTCACATGAACCTGCATGCGCACATCCTGCACAGGATTCTTCGCTGCATCCATTGCTGCATTCTTCTGCCATATCAATCTACCTTCTCTTTCTATAATAGTAAATTTCAAAAAATGGAATCTGCCCGGATGGCACGATCCGTTTTTTATTATATCACAAATTCCAATTTCATTAAAGCCTTGGCTTGGGATTTCATCTATCAATTCTCCCTGCAATTTTATCTGTCAACTATTTCCTTCGTCTTTCATCCTCAGCATCCGGCAATATTTCTCATCCCCGATCAGTACCCGTTTCCCCTGGAACGCAAATCCATACTTTCGAATCCTGTCTTCCGGTATCCCTTTTGCAATGAGAATCGTCTCATACTTTTTCTCGGTGATCTGCCTTAGCGCTTTTTCTACGGTGTCAGTCAGAGATTTTTCTTCATCAGAATCCTGCATTGCTCAATTCCTGCACGACCCAATCTCACATTACTCCATTTCACGCGTAATATCCCTGATCCACTTGTAACTCCGATACCGCAGTGAACTGATCGGCACTTTGAGTAATTCGTCGCACATGAGGATCATATACACGACCGGGACGCTTAATTTGAACACGAATGCGGCAATCCACCCACAGAGAATCGATCCGCCCCACATGGTCGAGACATCCAGGATCAGCCCGAACCGGGTGTCGCCGCCGGACCGGAAGACGCCCACGATCATGGTCGTATTATACGCCTGTGCAATCACAAAATAGGACATGACAAAGAACATGAATCTTAAGTACTCCTTCGCCGCACCTGACAGGGACATAAACGCAGTCGCAATCGGTGATGCAATCAGGATCAGCGCGCCGCCGAGAACTCCCATCACAACACTGAGGACCAGGAAACGCTTTGCATATGCTTTGGCATGCTCCAGCTTCTTTTCCCCGATCGTCTTGCCCAGATAGATCGCCGTGGCGCTGGACAGTCCGAATGTCACGACCGTCGCCAGCTGTCTCGCCACCTGTGCTACGGAATTGGCCGCCACAGCCGCGCTTCCCATGTGCCCCAGGATTGCAGTGTTGGCTGCTGTCCCAAGGCCCCACATGACCTCATTCATCACGACAGGAAGGGCATAACGCAGAAAATCCTGCACCAGCGGCTTATCTGTCCTGAGAAAATACTGGATTCTGAATTTGATATCTTTATTAAACAATCTGGCATAACCGAACACAAGGATCAGTTCTACAACCCTTGCAATCAGTGTTCCCAGCGCCGCACCCTGTATTCCCATGGCCGGGCATCCGAGGAGACCGAAGATGAAGACCGCATTCAGGATCACATTAACGATCAGAGACACCAGATACACAACCGTTGCCACGACCACCCGCTCCACGCTTCGCATCACATACAAATATACCTGCGTAATTCCCATCAGTATATAGGAAAATGCTACGATTCGAAGATACAGGATTCCCTGATCGATAACAGCCGGATCATTCGTAAAAATTCTCATAAGCAGCCCCGGAATCACCAATGCCGCGATCATAAAGATCGCTGTGACAGCAATCGCCGCTTTCATCCCAAGAGCCAGGATCTTCTCGATGGCCTTCCTATCCCCTTTTCCCCAGTACTGGGCCGTCAGCACCGTTGCGCCTGAGGTCAGCCCGAATAAAAAGAGGACCATGATATACTGCACCTGTCCCGCGAGGGAAGCACCGGAGAGAGCCGTCTCCCCCACTTTTCCCAGCATAATGACATCCGCCGCAGTCACTCCCACATTGATCAGGTTCTGCAGCGCCATGGGGATAACTAGTGCAAATACGCTTTTGTAAAACTTTCCCCAGTTGATATCTAATTCATTTGTCTTGTGTACTCTGCCTCTCCCAAACATGACTTCTTTCCATACCCTTCCTTTATTGTAAAAATACTGTAAAATCCAAGTCTTTTATAACCTTAGAAAAGATGTTCTCTGCAGCTGCAAAGAACACCTTCCACATAAGGATATTAACATATATTTTCCCAAAGGTACAGAGGTTTAGTGACAAGATTTTCAATCACATTTTTACTGAATCCCGAATCTCTGTCTTTTCCCCACGACCATCGCCACGCACAGAATCGCCACCGCGAACACAAGCTGAATTCCGAACGCCTGGAAGATTTCCACCCGGATACTTCCTGTGACCGTTCCAAATTCGGACAGCATCACGTTAATCTTCTCATACCAGTACACCGGCAGGAACTGCGCCACCATTTTCACGCCCTTTCCCATCACTTCCATAGGGACAAATACGCCGCACAGAAAGCCCATTCCAAGGGAAAGTGTATTCACGATCCCATTCAGTGCATTGATACTGTTGGTCAGCATTCCAACCAGGTAAGACATTGCCAGGGCCACGACCATCATAATAAAGGCATTCAGCATATAGTACAGAATTCCTTCGCTGCTCATGAGTTCCTCTCCATACAAAACGAATCCTCCCGCAATACTGATTCCAAACAGGATAATGCCAAACAGAAACGCCGCCAGCAAAGCTTCCAGATTCTGCCGCTGTACGGAAACAGCACTTGCCTGCATTCTTTTGCGGATATCTGTCTTATGGAACGCTGACAGGATATTCCCGAGCACATAGCACAGAATATTGATCATCATATATGGAATGAACCGGTAGTAATAATTATATCCGGGAATCACTCCTGCATTGCCGCTCTCATCCAGCATAGTGACTTTTGGCTTTTCTTTCACATTGACTGCCTTCACGGTCTCTTCCACCGTATACCCTGCCGCATAATAGGTTTTCGCACTGTTTAAAAAGCTGTTGATCTGCTGGTCCACATAAAAACTTGTATAAGAACCAGGAATCTTAGTGACAGAAAGTTTTTCATCCTGCATCAGACATTTCTCTTCAAAACCTTCCGGAACCTTTACAATATATTGTATATTCTGATAAAAGAGGTTTTCCTGCAGTTTCTTTTTATCATTCTCCATGGGAATCACCTCATGGTACTTTTTCAGATATTCCTGAAGTCCCTGAGCCAGGCTGCCTCCATCCTCGTCCACAAATCCGATTTTCACGCTTTCTGCCTGATACACCCCGTCCATACTCTGCCTTGTGGATGCCTGGATCATGAGGGTGATGGCAAAGAAAATACCCATGTACAGAAGAATGATCGGCATATTTTGTTTCATAATTTTAAGATACCCTTTAAATACTGTCATAACGTTCCCTCCTGACCACCAGAAATGAGCCTGTTGTCAGCACTGCCGACAGGATGACCAGTGTCACCACATTCCGCATATACCGCCCCGGATCATCATACACATTGATACAGTAAAATGCATCCGCGATCAATGCTGCAGGATTGATCCGGTTGATAATCGGGAAGTTTCTCTCCACGACATCCTTCATATTTCCATTCATCAGGCCTGCCAGGAAACTGGTTACCATAGAGATTCCGAGAATGATTGCGATCTTCACGCCCTCTCCCATCTTTCCGATACTGCTGATAAAAATTCCCATAGAGACTCCGATCATACATCCCACAAAGGATACGAGCAGCATCCGGGGCATTTCTCCGGTAAATTCCTGATGAAGTCCGTAGCGCAGATACAAAATCAGAATCACAACATTGATAAAATGAAGGCCGAATGCCGTCAGCATTTCCGACAGGATCAGCTTCATCTTATGGGTCGGCGTCACACATCTCCTTGCTGCCAGAGCGGTCAGGTTAGCCTGCAGTGTCATCGCCGAGCCAAACCCGATAAAACAGCCATACATACATGCCATCGCGATCAGCGCATAGAAAAGGGACACGTTGCTGTTCGTTGTCTTTCCTCCCAGGGAAACCTGTTCTACCAGTTCCTCATAATTTTCCAGCTGCTTTGCGGCCGCTTTCAGCCCCTCTGGATGGTCTGCCGCGATATTTTCCATCGTCGCTTTTGCCTCCTCATAGCTTTCCAGAAGAGACTGCAGGATGCTTTCTTTCATCCCGACTCCGCCTACTGTCAATGACGGTGTCTTTCCTGCATAAAAGATCCCGGCTGCTTTTTTATCTTCCAGAGCCTCCAGGGCGTCCTTTTCTTTCATTTCTTTGATACGGATCAGCCTGGTATCGTCCGATTCCACCCCTTCCAGAAACTCCAGAAATGCCTCATCTGCCTCCTTATCCTGTGATGTCACAACTGCCACCGGCACAGTCTCGAAGCTGGCCTCATCTGCTTTCCCGAAGGAAACCTGAAAAAATGTCGCCAGAATCAAAGGGAAAATCAGCGGCCAGAATATTTCGTTAAAATTCCTCAGCTTCACTTTCACGTCATATTTCATTAAATGTAACATAGGTCCCCTCCTAATCCCTCAGCTCTTTTCCCGTAATTTCCAGGAAAACGTCATTCAAAGTCGGCAGTTCTGAGAAGACTCTTCCGAAAGAAATATTCTCATCCTGCAGGTAATTCAGGATCCTGACCAGATTGTGTTTCGCCCCTGTACAGCGCACGGTCAGCACCTGTGACTCATATTTCACATCGAACACGTGAGGAAGGCTTTTGAGCGCCTGAATCTGCCTGTCATCCAATACCGCCGCTTCTATGGTAATGGTCTCCCCCGTCTTAATCATGCTCTTTAACTCTTCATTGGTCCCCACCGCGATACATCTGCCGTGGTCCATAATGGCGATCCGGGTACAGATCTGTTCCACCTCTTCCATATAATGTGAGGTATAGATGATCGTGGAACCCTGCCTGTTCAGTTCCTTGATTCCTTCCAGAATCCGGTTCCTGCTCTGCGGATCTACTGCCACTGTCGGTTCATCTAAAATGATCAGCCGAGGCTTATGTGCGATCCCGCAGGCGATATTGAGCCGCCTTAAGAGTCCGCCGGAGAGCTTCTTCGGACGCATTTTCACGTATTCTTCCAAGCCCACGAAATGAATGGCTTCCTCCACCAGTTCTTTCCTTCGTTCCTTCTCCTTCACGTACAGCCCGCAGAAATAGTCGATATTTTCATAGACCGTCAGTTCATCGAAAACTGCCACATTCTGAAGCACAATCCCGATCTGCTGCTTAATCTTATAGTTGTCCGGGGTCATCTTCTCCCCCATGATTTCTACGGTGCCCCGCTCATATTTTAAAAGAGCCAGCATACAGCTGATCGCCGTCGTCTTACCTGACCCGTTTGGTCCGAGCAGACCGAAAATTTCACCTTCTTCTATTTCCAGGTTCAGGTGGTCCAGTGCCACGAGGCTTCCATAACTTTTTACCAGATTTTCTATTTTAATCATGTTCTTTCCTCCCATAGCCGTCCGTGGGTCCATTTGTGCAGCTGTCCACGGCCGTTTTTCTATATTCACAGTATAAAGGAATCTCATGCCGGATAGTAGTGTCATCCGTCATAACATGAATATGACAAATGTCACCCCCTCTCAGA
Organism: uncultured Faecalicatena sp.; assembly: GCA_902489075.1. Taxonomy (GTDB): domain Bacteria; phylum Bacillota; class Clostridia; order Lachnospirales; family Lachnospiraceae; genus Faecalicatena_A. The sequence goes on from CABTYO010000041.1 coordinate 16,231, forward strand.
CTTTCCCTGCCCCTGCGTTTATGATATACTTTAGATAACCCGTTTATTGATCACGTAATGGCACCAAGGAGAGTTCTATGAGAAATATAAAAGATTCATGCCTGCTGTTTGTTTACTGCTTTTTTACGCTCTTTCATGCCCGTGCAGACTTTTTCTATGTACTGGCTTTTTTGACTGCGCTGATCCTCTGCTGCATGGATCACTTCATTGACTCCCGTGTTTTTGTCCTTGTGTGTTCCCTGATTTTTCTGGCCGCAGCATGGATGAACCCGGCATTTCTGTACTTTTTCCCAGCCGTTTCTTATACGCTTTTCTATAGAAAATATGAGACTGCCGTCCTTGCGGGTGGATGTGTCACGCTTTACTTTTTCTGGATCAGGTCGGCGCAATATTTTCCACTGTGTCTCTGCGCATTTGGAATCGTCCTGGCTTATTTCCTGTCGCAGGGGACACGCAGTTATGAACAGCTGGATTCTTTATACAGACATACCCGCGATGACAGCAGGGAATTAAACCTGACCCTTACGGAAAAGAACCATGCCCTTCTGGAAAAGCAGGATTATGAGATCTACACGG
>CABTYO010000042.1 GCA_902489075.1 uncultured Faecalicatena sp.
AGGCAGGGACTGTCTGAACAGTATAATCAACGCCTGTGGAGTAAGTGTAAGACCAGTCTTTAAGATGGCGGTTTACGCCGAAGCAGGAAGCACGTGACTTTAGTCGTGTGAGGTTCACGTAGAAAAAGATGCCGGTCATGACATTTTCACCATGACAAGCATCTTTTTATCTCATCCCTGCTACTGCAATCCTTCTTTATGCTCTATTTACATGCCTGCTTCTTAATATGGTATCCTGAAATAATCAAGCCAGGCTTTATACTTATCCTGTGCGCTTAAGCAGGTATCTCTCAGATATCCTCTCTCATAATCCCATTCTTTCAGACCACGGTAGTAAAACATCTTCAAATTCTCCTCGATAATAAACGGAACAATATTATATTTCAGACACTCCTTAAACATGATCAGCCTTCCCACACGTCCGTTGCCATCCTGAAACGGATGAATCCGCTCAAATTTTACATGGAATTCAAGAATATCATCAAATGTTTTTTCTTCCTTCGCATTATACTCTGTTAAAATATTGCTGATGTGATTCCCGACATCTTCCGGTAATGTCGTACTCATTCCTCCAACCTCATTTGGCATCTTTTTGTAAGCACCTACTGCGAACCATTCTAATCTGGAATCACTTGTTCCGCTTTTCAACATGAAATGCAGCTCTTTAATCAATCGCTCCGACAGCACTGATTTGGCATGTCCGATAACAAAATCAATACATCTGAAATGGTTTGTGGTTTCAATAATATCGTCTACATTAACCGCCTCATCTTCTATACCAATCGTATTTGTCTCAAATATATATCTTGTCTGGTCATGCGTCAGACGGCTTCCTTCTATATGGTTTGAATTATAAGTCAGATCGATCTGTGTTTTGTGATAGATTCCACCGGGATATTTCTGCGACATTTCCATTTGTAAAATGTCCAACAAGGTTTTCGGTCGTGAAATTCTTTTATTGATCCGTTCTGGTTTTACTGAATTTACTGGTATGTTCCAGGTCTTACCAATCAGGACTGCCCCCTTAACCCGACCATTTGCACAATAATTGCGCACACTTCGTTCAGAAATATTCCACTTTTTTGCTGTCTCCGCAACAGAAGTATATTGCATTCTCCACCTCCTGAAAATCCTGTTTTTTCTCTTTGGGAATAGTACTCTGCAGAATCCTCAGAGAGCATCTCTTATTCTGCAGCTTGGTATAAGTATACCACATTATCGGCAATTTTATAATATCTGTATCACGTATTTTATATTTTTTTGCCGATTCTGGGTTGCTGTGAACAGTTACGATTCTGGATAAGTAACCTATTCTGTTCTCTTCTGGATAAATATACAGCAAAAGAGCCCTGATTGCTGAAACATATAGGACTCTTTACACTCAACTTCTATTCTTCCTACTTTTTCTTAACTGGAAAACATACTTCTGTCACCAACTCCTCCGGATCAGATGTCTGCCCCGGACTGACATGATAGATGCAGAAAGACTTACCATCGAAGTCATATCCATTCTCCACCACCCAGTTTGCGACCGCCTCATTGACTCTCGGAATCTGTTCATAGCTGCCTTTGTAAGTGGCAGAGGCGATCTGGATGGGAGGCACTGTCTTGAACCTCACATGCTCGGTATCCTGATATTCCCCGACTACATTGATTTGAATCTCCACGTCCGGGTCATGATCCTTATGTTCTTCATCATGGAAAACAGCCATTCCATAACACGGAGATGCCTGCTGAACCTTCTGCGGTTCCACTTCCCGATTCAACATCTCCCATAACATTCCCTCACAGTCATACGCAGGAATTACCTGACGTACACTCGCTACATATCTCTCCGGTATTGTCTTCAACGTTACATTATAATCCATAAGATTACCATCCTTTCTCAGCCATTTCAATGTACTGTCAAGAAGCGTAAGCTTCTGTCTTACCGCCTCGGCTTCTGTCTCCAGCTCCCTCATTTTCACAAGAAGAAAGCGTTCCATCTCCTCTGTATCTTCGTATTTGCCGATGATTTCTTTGATCATAGAAAGCCCGAAGCCCAGACTCTTTAGTGTCTGTATCCTTCCCGCCAGAGGAAGCTGGGTCTCACTGTAGTATCGGTATCCCGTAAAATCATCTACACTGTCTGGATGAAGAAGACCTATCTCATCATAGTGCCGAAGCATGCGGATACTGATTCTTGACAGCTTTGAAAAATCTCCAATTCTTAACATTTGTTCCACCTCACATATGTGTTTATTTCTGAGCTCAATTATACTGTAGAGTATACCATAGTGAGAGAGTCAATACCTGAATTAAAAGTTTGGAAAATATATCCCATATTTACCCCATATTTACAAACTTGTGGATAAAAATCATCTTTTTGATTGACATTGTACATCAATAGCAATACTATATAAGTGAAAGGCGGTGATTATATGGCTACAACACCAACTCAAATCCGAATTGATGCAGACCTCAAGAAACAAGTAACTGATTTGTTTAACGACCTCGGTCTTGATATGTCCAGTGCAGTTAATCTCTTTCTCCATCAGTGTATTCTCCGCGGTGGGCTTCCTTTTACAGTCGAACTCCCCCGTTACAGCCAGTACACTTTGGATGCAATGGATGAAGCCAGACGTATTTCCCGTGATCCTGACGTCCAGGGATATACCAACATGGAAGACTTAAAAAGGGCTTTGGAAGACTAAATGACATATTAATTCTCACTCTCGTGGACACTGGAACACATGCAGATATCTTTAGAATGTAATGAAGGGCAGATACCTTTTTAAGGTACTGCCCCTTCTAACGCGCTTTATGCTTTACTCTATTTATTTCTGCTTTACCGGAATCCAGATTTCACAATAATAATTCTCATCCAGCGTTCCCTTTTCATACTTGGATGGCTCTTCATAATACTCTACGCAGTATCCTGCCGCAAGTTCATACTCTTTGAGTGAGGGAAGCCATTCTGAAAAAATCTTGATATTCACATCCTGCAATGCCTGGGGCATCGCCCCTTTACATGGGAATACTGCCCAGGTAAACTCCGGAATGATTCTGGTCACGAAACCTTCCGGGACATCTTTTGCCGGATCATATGGATCTGCAATCAAATACTCAAATGTATTCTGCCCCATCTCCTCATCAATATTAATTCCGAACATGCCCATGACAGTCTGTCCTTTGCCCTCTTTATAATGCTCCTGCCAGAACGGTGGTATAGCATCCTTCGCCCCTTCATAAGAAAATTCCTTCGCATTTGCAATTACCGTGAACGCTTCCTTTTTTACAATTTTGTAATCCATAAGATATCCTCCATCTAATGATATTCTGATTTTGAGCGGTGCGAATGATTTCAGCATCGTCTCGTGTTTTCTCAGCTGTGAAGGGGTCACTCCATGGAATCTGGTAAATGCCTTTGTAAAGCTGTCTGGGGAATCGTATCCATACTTGAGGGCAATATCTATCACCTTACCATCACCGGCGGCCAGTTCATTGCCGGCCAGAGCCAGCCGCCGGTTGCGGATGTATTCTCCGAGTGTGAATCCGCAGAGCATTGCAAATCCTTTCTGGAAATAGAAGGGAGAGAGATTCACCTTCCCTGCTATCTGATCCACAGACAGTTCCTCTGTGATATGATCCTCAATATATTGAACCGCTTTCCCTATTGACTCCACCCATTCCATGAATGCTTACCTCCTTCGCTGTATCTACAGTCTATCATCAGAGAATGGACTTCTCCCGTCATTTTCTGTTCAGATTTGTCTTTTATGGAAACAACATGGCCGCATCCATTTTACTACATTACAGAATTGCTTCTTTCTTCTCAAGGATTGCTTCCACCGCCGCACATGCCGGACAGTCGCAGTACTTTGCACCTGCTGCCTTGATCTCTTTTGCGTGGGCAGCTACCTCTTTTGCCTTCTCTGCACCAAATACCTGTGCGCCTGCTTCTGAATCAGCAAAAGCAATCAGACCATCGATCGGCATGATATCCTCTTCCAGTTCCGCAATCAGATTCTTAGCCGCCTCTGCCTCATTCTCTGTTCCAAGGGCATCCAGCCAGCTCTGTGCCACTGCTTTCGCATCTGCGCAGCAGGACGCTGCATTCATCAATTCTTTTACTTTCTCAACAACGAACTCTTTTGCATTTTCACTCATCTTTCCTATCCTCTCTTTTCTCGTATTTGGAAATTCAAGACAACTGCTTCCTATGTAAAATTGTACTATACCGCCACGCTTTTGTAAAGAAATGCGGGGAAAACAAAGTTTTGATGCAAAGTTTGGATTACCCATACTGGATTACCATGTTCCAGGTAACTTTAATTCTATCTTTTGAACCATTCCTTCATCGTATCCAGTACCTGCACCAGTTCGTCCTCTTTTATAATATAAGGAACCATTGCGTAGAGATAATTCAAAAACGGTCTTGCGAATACGCCTCTCTGATAAGCGTACTCCTGATACCCTTTTAAATCTTCCCTGTTCTTGACTTCCACGCAGACACAGCCGCCCATCATGCGTACGTCGGCTATCCTGTCATCCTGGAATCCTTCCATCTCACGCCGGGTGACCGCCTCTATTTTTCTGATTTTCTCCATATAATTCTCTGTTTCAAACAGCTCTATGGATTTTTGCGCCACACTGCATGCCAGCGCATTTCCCATGAAGGTGGGACCATGCATCAGTGCTTTTTCCGGATCATCATTATAAAATCCTCTGTATACCTTCTCATTTGCGATCGTCGCAGCATGCCCGATATATCCGCCCGTCAGGGCTTTTCCAAGAACCAGGATATCGGGCAGGACCAGATCGGCCACAAACCGGTTGCCAGTCCTTCCGAATCCGGTCGCCACTTCGTCAAAGATCAGCAGTACACCGTACTGGTCACACAATTCACGTGCACGCTTAAGGAAGGACACATCATACATACGCATCCCGCCTGCTCCCTGCAGCAGCGGCTCCACCAGCATACAGTTGAGTTTATCATGATATTTTTCAAATGCTTCTTCAAGTGCCTGGATTTCAGTTGGAATATTCACCACATATTTTTTCTCACCAAATGCCTCCAGGACAAAGTGGTAATCCTCATCATCGCCGACTTCCATCGTTTTAAAGGTATCCCCATGATAAGAATGTGTCAACGATAAGGTCATCGTCCTCTGCCTGTCACCCTGGTTCATGTAATACTGCAGAGCCATCTTTAAAGCCACCTCAACAGCTACACTTCCGGAATCTGAGAAAAAGCAGTAGTTCAGATCTCCCGGCAGCCATTCTGCCAGTTTGTCTGAAAGCCGCTGCACAGGTTCATGTGTCAATCCTCCGAGCATAACATGGGAAAAAATATCCGCCTGCTCTTTGATCGCCTGTGTCAGGACCGGGTGTTTGTATCCATGGATCACGCTCCACCAGGAGGATACCGAGTCGATCATCTGATTGTCCTCTGTATACAGATATACGCCCTTAGCATCTACTATTTTATAGGGATCTTTCATCGTTTTCATTTGTTCATACGGATACCATATCATGCTTCTTTCACCTCAAACAATCTGTCTAATTCTTCCATACTGATCTTAAGTTCCTTATCTCTTTCTTTTACACAGGCGATTACAGGGATACCTGTCATCGCTTCACACATCCTGAGATTATCTTCCTCCATCACATCTGACGGATGAAAATGATTCAGGATGATCCCATGGACAGGAAGATTTCTTGCTTTCATATATTCCACTGTCAGCACCACCGCATTGATCGTCCCCAGCCCTGCATCTGCAACGATCAGGCTTGGCAGATCCAGTTCACGGATCACATCTTCCAGTTGGATCTTTTCATGGTCAAAATCAATGGGGCACAGGATTCCGCCGCTGCCCTCCATGACCACATAATCATATTTTCCGCAGACCCTGGCGAATCCGTCTTTCACGGTGCTCATTTTTACCGGATTCCCCTCTAATCTGGATGCAAGATGCGGAGAGTAGGCATGTTCATAAATGTACGGACACATCTCCTCAAGCGGCTGTGCAATCCCTGATGTCTGCTTTACAAACACGGCATCGCCGGGAATCAGTTTCCCGTCTTCGTCTCTTTCATTTCCACTCATCGCAGCCTTATAATATGCCGCATTCTGACCGCAGTCCTTGAGTTTTTTCAGCAGCAGCCCTGCCACATAAGTCTTTCCTATATCCGTTCCCGTTCCTGTAATAAATAATGTCTTAGTCATTTAGAAGTTTCACCTCAAATCCCAATCTCGTTAGCAGTTCCATATCTGTTTCCATATTAATTCCTGCAGTAGTCAGCATATCCCCCGATATCGCTGCATTAGCTCCACTTTTGAAGCACGCCTCACCTTGGTCCCCCAGCAGTCCTCTTCCGCCTGCCAGACGGATGGATGCATCCGGAATGAGAAAACGGAAGACAGCCACACAGCGGCAGACCTCCTCATTCGTTAACACCCTGCGGTGTTCAAATGGTGTTCCTGGAATCGGGTTCAGCACATTGACCGGAATGGATGTTACTCCCAGTTCTCTTGCTGTCAGGACCATATCGATGCGGTCCTCCATCGTCTCCCCCAGTCCCAGGATTCCGCCGGAGCAGACCGAAAGCCCCGCACGTTTTGCAGCCTTGAGTGTCTCAAGCTTGTCCTGATAGGAATGCGTCGTACAGATTTCCTTAAAAAAGCGTTCCGAGGTCTCCAGGTTACAGTGTGCTCTTGTCCCTCCTGCTTCATAAATTTTTCGGAACTGTTCTTCTTTTAAGAGCCCAAATGATACACAGACCTCGATTCCGACCTCTTCCCGGATCGCCCGGATGCTTTCACAGACCTGATCCACTTCCCGGTCTGACAGCGCCCTGCCTGAAGTCACGATGGAATAGCGCAGCACATTCTGCTCTTTATTATGTCTCGCCCCTTCAACCAGCTCCTTTGTAGAAAGCAGCGGATAGGAATCGGAACATGCCGTCTGATAATGTACACTCTGTGCACAGTATTTGCAGTCTTCCGAACACCTGCCACACTTTCCGTTCACAATGGTACAGATATCAAATCCACTCTGGCAGGCCTTCTGCCTGATTTCATCTGCCGCACCGGTCAATTCCTCCAGAGGTGCCCCTGTGAGGCAGATTGCATCCTCCCGTGTGATCCTCTCCCCGGAGAATACTTTCTGTTTCATTTCTTCAACGACTGTCATCTTATCTTACTCCTCTCTGATTCAATCTCAGGCTGTGCAGCGCAGGTCTCACCCGTTTATATAAGAACGCCGCCAGAATACACAGGCAGATATCACCCGGTACAGCCAGCACGAAACAATAGAAAAACAACGGCCACAGACCGATTGGAGTATCAATTACAAAATTACAGATAAAATAGTAGTAGGCCATTCCCACCCCATATACGATCAGCAGTCCCGTGAAATTTGCCGCCAGGACCCGCTTCATCTGGAACTTTTCCATATGTTCCGTCATCCTTCCCGTGACATATGCAGCAATGATAAAGCCAATAATGTATCCAAAGCTCGGCTTTGCCAGATACCAGATTCCGCCGCCTTCCGTAAAGATAGGAAGTCCGGCAAGTCCTAAAACTGCATAGAGCAACACGCTCATGCCGCCTAATTCTCCGCCCAGCAGCAGCCCCGCCATCATTGTGAATAGAAACTGCAGTGTAAACGGAACCACTGGAACCGGAACCCGGATAAACGCCCCGACTGCAATCAGCACCGTAAACATCGCACACATTGTCATATCTCTCACGTTTACATTTTTCATTGTTTGTTAACCCCTTTTGCATTTTTGTTTACAATCAACTTTACCTGATTCTGTTGAGATTGTCAACCCATTTATCAATCATGGTTTACATTTAACCAGTTCTGATTTCTCCTGTTTATGAATAGAACCTTCCTTATGACATCGTGACATCAAAAAAAGACGCCTGCTGTATTCTGACAGACGTCTTCTTTCGATTTACTCTATAAAATTTTTGCAAGCACATCAAAGAGTACCGTAAAAAGCAGGGCCGGGAGCATATTTCCAACTCTGAATCGCTTACCGAATGCAAGATTCACCCCAACACAGAAGATCAGCACATTTCCTGTAAAAGAAAGGTCCGAAATGATCTGTGTTGTAAGGACCGGTTCCAGAAATCTGGCAAAAAGGGTGATCAACCCCTGCCATATTCCCACCGGAAGTGCTGAAAACACGGCGCCTTTCCCATAAGTTGATGCAAAGACCAGCACAATCCCCGCATCCAGGACCGCTTTGGCCGCAAGCATGGAATAATCACCGCGCATCCCGTCCTCCAGAGCGCCTACGATTGCCATGGCGCCTACACAAATGACAAGTGAAGCCGAGACAAAGCCCTCCACAAACTGGCTGTCATTCTTCCCGCCCACCTTCCTGCGGAGCCATTCCCCGAAATGGTCCATCCACTTCTCTATCTGAATCCACTCGCCCAGAAGCGCACCTGCGACCAGTGAGCCGATCAGCAGCATCGTCCCGGATGTTTCCAAAGCACCATTTTCTACACTGAACATGCCTTTCAGTGCACCGGATACTCCGATAAAAATCGTACAGACCCCAAGCGCCTGCATCATGATCTCCTGATATCTTTTCTTTAAGCCGCCTTTTAACAGCATTCCAAGACCACCGCCCAGAATAACGGCCGCCACATTAATAACCGTACCCAGTCCCCTCATGTCATTCCTCTTGTCCTAAATATTTGCCCATAAGCATCTTCCCAGCTTTCACAGCTCAAAGAAGATTCTTTAAGCCGTGAAGCTAAAATTTTTATCAATATTATAAAATAGAATACTCTTCCTGTCTAATCATAATTTTGAATATACAACATTCATTTTTCGAATACTTCTGATTCCGTTTTGAATCCCCAGAAAACCGAATACCGTCATCTGCTGATCACCGCACAAACACTTTTACATTTGTAAAACTTTTACACTTATGCTATAATTCTTAATGAGGTGAAAAAAATGATCAACAAAAACACAACAAACCCTGCAGCGCTGCGTTCCAGGACAGCACTGGCCAGGGCACTGGTCCTGCTGCTCCTTGAGCGTCCGTTAAAAGACATCACGATCGAGGATATTACCAGCAGCGCAGGCCTGTCAAGACAGACCTTTTACACAAATTTCAGTCAGAAAGAGGACATCCTGGAACACTCACTTAACGAACTCTTTTCTATGCTTACAAAAGAGCTCCATCCCCTGCCGGATACAATGTGCGGGATGCTGACAGCCTATTTCCAGTTCTGGAGCGGACATAAGAAATTCCTGTCCGTACTGTTTGACAATGAGCTCTCTTATCTTTTTGCAACCAACAACGTGTATCTCTTCCGAAATGAATTTTCATCCTATGCCCAAAAAGGAAAACCATCACAAGAAGAAATCCCCTATCTGGAAAGTTATCTTGCCGGACTGACTTTCCAACTGCTCCGCACCTGGCAGCAAAATGCCTGGCTGGAGGATACAGAACTGATCGTACAGATTGCATGCCGGCTATTGAAGGGAGAGTTTTTTAATGGAAAAGAATAACGGAAACCGTAAACTGATTATTGGAATTATCATCATCGGAGCTTTCATCAGCTCCTTAAACCAGACAGTCATGACAGCGTCACTGCCCAGGATTATGACAGAATTCGGGATTACCGCGGGAATCGGACAATGGCTTACCACAGGCTATCTGCTGTTTATGGGAGTCATGATCCCGTGCACCGGATATCTCATGGAACACTTTTCTTCCAAAAAGCTGTATCTGGTATCTGTCTCCCTGTTTTTCATAGGCTGCGCGGCTGCCGCATTTTCGCCCAACGTCTATCTGCTCCTCCTTGCCCGTGTGGTACAGGCACTTGGCGCCGGGATTCTTCTTCCACTCCCCCAGGTCGTAGCATTTCGACTGTATCGGCCAGAGGAACGTGGTGCAATTATGGGCATCGTAGGACTCACAACCGGGTTCGCACCGGCCTTTGGCCCTACCTTTGCAGGCTGGGTCGCAGACGCCTTCGGATGGCGCAGTATATTTTATATCATGTGCATCCTGGCTGCCTTTGGAATCATTCTGGCCCTGTTCAAGCTTCCTGATCAAAAAATGCATTCGGACGGAAAACTGGACATGCTCTCAGTCGTTATGTCAACCATCGGGTTCTGCGGTCTTCTGACCGGTGTGTCCAATCAGGGGAATTATGGATTTTCCTCCCCGCTTACCTTCGGACCGCTTCTGATCGGAATCGTATGTGTAGCACTGTTTGCCATCCGCCAGCTCCGGCTTTCAACTCCGCTTTTGGAATTGAGGATCTTTAAAAACAGGAATTTTACCCTGGGTACAGTCCTGCTGATCTTTGCCTATGGCTCCATGCTCTCCGTTTCTACCCTGCTGCCCATCTATATCCAGAATTTACGGCACTACTCTGCCACCATATCCGGTCTGGTCCTGCTGCCGGGCGCACTTTTCCTGGCGATTTTAAACCCTTTATGCGGCAGGATACTGGACAAAAAGGGACCCTACCTTTTGTCGCTGGCAGGACTCGTCCTTCTTGGCGGCGCTACATTCAGTCTTTCGTTTATTGGCGCCAAGACGCCGCTTCCCATAATTATCATCATCTATGCATTCCGTATGCTTGGCGTTGTAGCCCTTCTGCAGCCTCTGCAGACCTGGTCCGTCAATTCTGTGGAGTCTAAATTTGTAGCACATGGGACCGCCCTGATGAATACTGTGCGCCAGGTCGGCGGCTCTATCATCAGCGCACTTCTCGTAACCGTCATGTCCGTTTCTGCGAAAACAGGCGGAGATATGAAAGGAATTCAGACTTCCTTTCTGGTAACTTCTGTTATCGTACTGGCTTCTCTTATCGCCTGCGCCGTTTTAATGCGCCCCCGAAAGGCTGCCGCTGTGGCAACTGCCGAAGGCAGCAGCACTGCTGAGTCCACTGCTCCTTCCATGCAGGGAATGTCGTCAAAGCAGGCTCCACATATCATCATCACGATTGCCAGGGAATATGGAAGCGGAGGCCGGGAAATCGGGCTGAAAGCTGCACAGGCCCTTGGAATTCCCTTTTATGACAGGGAACTGATCGCCATGGAGGCGCGGGAATGCGGGCTGCCCGATGATTATGTGGAAACTACGGATGAGAGAATCTCCCTTCGCAATACTGCATGGGACTGGGCCGCACAGAGCTATGGTGTCTTTGAAACCCATCTTTTTGATACCGGGAATCTCAGTGAGGCAGACCGCCTTTACCACGCACAGCAGCGGGTCATCCAGCAGATTGCACAGAAGGGTTCCTGCGTCATCATCGGCAGGTGCGCTGACTATATCCTGAGAGATGAGCCCGGATGTCTGCGCATCTTCATCTGCTCTGACCCAACCCAGAAACGCAGACGCATAGAAAAGGAATATGGAATTGTACCTGAAAAGGCTGATGCGGTAATGAAACGCAAAGACAGTGAAAGGGCCTTCCACCATAAGCGCTACACCGGGCAGACATGGGGCCGCCCCTCCAACTACCATATGGTGCTGAACAGCACGCTTTTGGGAATCGACGGATGCGTAAGACTCATCCTGGAAGGAGTACATCAATCATAAAGCTGCCTCAGGGCAGATCTAAAAACAGGCTGCTGCAAAATGTGATTTCACTTTGCAGCAGCCTGCTTTCATACAGACGATACGTGGCATATATCCCGATTCTCCAAAGACATTCTAAGAAACAGTATGAATCCTGCAATACCTTTAAAACGGCACAGATCAGCTTAAGAGCTTAAGTCTGCCGCATCAAACACAGGTGCATCCGCACGCCCGGCAATCAGTTTCCTGTGGGCATGGCGGATCTTCTCCTGATACTCGGCCAGAATTTCCGGGAACATTTTCCATTTCTCCAGCGATGCATTCTGCGTCAGCTTTTCCTCCAGCAGATAAACCTGTACCATCAGATTATAGTATAATTGAGAATCCATCTGCTGTTTGCGGCAGATTTTTGCAAGCAGCTCTGTCAGGGATGTATATTTTCTCCACAACTGCATCGTAGCCTGCGCCCTGCTGTATGGGAAAACCAGGCAGTTTACCAGATATCCTGCCAGGACGCCCACCAGGATATACCCGATCCTGATCAGGAACATTCCCCCTACCTGTTCAAATCCAAACGCCCCCATAAACACGGCACCGCCCAGGGCTCCGATGGTGGAGCATGCAAAAGTCTGTGCATAGTCTGTAAAATAGAAGGATAAATATCCGGAAATCATCATGGCTGCGGTTCTGCCTGCCGGAGAAGGAACCAGGGAATAAATGAGTACGGATGCCAGGCCTCCTGCAAGAGTCGCCAGCACACGCTTCTTTATTTTTACAGGCACATCGTCTGCATAGGGCAGAGATACCGAAGCCAGGGTAAAGAGCAGCCATTTCCCGTGAGGAAGCGCCAGAGTCTGCACCAGCAGAGTCGCCAGGGATAGAAGCAGTGCCACACGGACTGCATAGACAGCCCGGACAGAACTGAAATCCAGAGCGGTCTCCAGACGCAGTTTCATGGAGAGGGCCGTCTTTTTATAATGGGTCTTATTCTTCGGGTCTGACATGTGAAGAAGTCTGTCACGGGTATAAAGAAGGGCGTGATAAAAGAGCCGTACCACTTTCTTCTCTTCATATCCTGCAAATACCGTTTCATCCACAGGCGGAATACTTTCCGTCTCTGCCTGAAGGAAAGCCTCATATATCTTAAGCTGTCCTGAAACATACTCAAGAATCGCTTTTTCCTGTGCCGACATCTCTTCCGGCAGTTCCTGGATGAGAATCAGCAGATGCTCTAACCCCCGGCCAGCCGCAATCATGGAAAAACTGGCATCCGAGATACTCAGCACATTCTTCCTGCGTTCATACACGGTATGGGAAAGACGGCACAGCAGCTTCCGGATTCTACTGGTATCCGGCTGATCCACAGTCCCTTCCAATCTGCAGGAAGCTGCCCCGCATACATCATCAATCATTTCCGTAAGGACATCTCTGGCAGTTTCCACCACTCTTTTTCTTCCCATAAACCATTGATAAAGGATAATAGAGAGTGCTCCCACCAGCATGGCAATGATTCGTCTGGGCAGCCCAGATGCGTTGACTGGCGAAATAAACACAAGGAACAGGTAGGACAATATGTACGGAAAATACAAATGGTTGGAATATTCATAAGTAAATGCATACAAAATGAGCAGTAATGTGATAAAATTGACACAGAGCGACCATGGCGCAGACAACATGCCCACCAGAAAGGCGGCGACTGCCATCCATACAAGGACAAGTGCCTGGATGAGGAAATGCCTGAACGGTGTGGCTGTGAGGTCACGTGCCATAGAAGCCGACATCATAATGGTAAAAATGACGCCGACTATGGAATTTTCAGGTCCGAAGATGAATTGGAATACATTTACATACAGGATAATAAAAAGAAAGTTTAACGTACCAAAGCGAAAGTTATGGCGGACCACTTCGGGAATTTTTAAGTTTATGTGTTTCATTGAATCGACTGCCTCCTTTAGTCTGCAGCACAGCTGCGTGCCTGCCGCCGGCTTTTATACAAACGGTCCCCGGGCAGGCTAAATTAGTGTCATAAATACGATAGTCATATTTTGTTTACTAATTTATTACGATAGCATTTTCAAAATCATTTGTCAATGGAGAGAAAAAATGACGGGAAAAATTTATAAGAATGAAATGACGGAAAAAACTTCAGAAAATTTTGTGAAGAATCTATTGGGAGTCATGCCAAACTGGCATGCCAAGCTGGTGCGCCCTTTTAAAGATACCCTGAACAGGGAGATGAGCCTGGAGACTTATTACTGTCTGCAGACATTGAAAATGAACGGCACTATGACCATGACGCAGCTTGCCCAGCAGCTGAAAGTCCCGAAACAGCAGGTAACCAAGCTGATTGATACACTCAGCACCCATCAGTTTGTAGAGAGAGTGAATAATGAAGAGGACCGCAGGTCCATCCGGATCCGCCTCACCCCCAAGGCAGTCTCCTATCTGGATGAATATTATCTGAAGAATACAGGGTTCATCCAGATGCTGGAGGAACAGCTGACTATGGAAGAGCTGGCTCAGATGAATCATGCGATGGAAACGCTGGGGCGGATTCTGCCTAAATTAGAATAGGCAGAATCCGCCCTGTTGCGGCCTATTTTCCATCGATTATCTACAATCGACCTGATAAAATGGCTGATTATCACCAACCCGCTCCTGCTCCATCTTCAGCTTTTCCCTCATAACTGTCAAAAGCTCTGTCATCTCAGGCTTATTAATCAGATTATTCATTTCATGAGGATCTTCACTGATATGGAATAACTGATCGGGATTATTCTCTGTCGTTGTATATTTATACCCATTATAATACAACGTCCGCTGCGAGTAGTAAAATTCACTGTGTCCATAGTGTTCGCACATCAGAAGCTCCCTCTCAGGCACACTTCCCTCAATCACGCCTTTTAAGCTTATTCCATCCATTTCTTCCGGGACCGGTAAATCCAGAAGGTCAAGAATCGTGGGAACGACATCAAGATTGGAAACCAGGCCTGAATTTTTCACTCCGCCTTTCAACCATGGTGCATAGACAACCATCGGCACTTCCATGAGTTCTTCCTGCATATCGCCGCTCTTATCAAACATACCGCCTTTCGTTCCTATGGAATCTCCATGATCTGCCGTCAGCAGAATTGCAGTGCTGTCGCCCAGCCCTTCCTCTTCCAGCCAGCGGATCAGCTCACCAAGCCTCATATCAATATAAGAATAATTTTCATATGCCCTCTTTAGCACATGTCTCCATTCTTCCTCATTATTAATCAGAATATTTTCCTTTGTATTCCTCAGAAATTCCTGGGTAAATGTAGACCGGTCACTTATATCCATATTAAAACTCGGTGGGAGTTCAATGTCTTTTTCATTCACATATTTATCTGCAAATTCTGCCGGTACCTGGTAAGCCTGATGCGGTCCCCATGTATCTAAACGCAGAACAAATGGATTCTCCTTATTCTTCACCAGCCATCGTTTTGCTTCATCAATGAGAAAATCTACCTCATGCGTCCTTTCCGGCTCCAGGGTTCCGCATGAAAAGGCATTGAAATTGTTTACCTTTGTCAGATCATAATCCTGATTCGGCAGGCACCGGAAAATATTAGCCCCCCATTCCTGATGATATATCACACTGTCAATATTATTTCTGTCAAGATAAGCACGATATTCCGGCGTCATGTACGGATTTCCATATTCCTCATGAATGCGATTCTCCTCTGGTCCAAAATCACTGAAATTAATGCAGTCAATCCCCCGGGATTTTAAATCTTCATAACCAGAATGGTTTTTCCCAAAAAATCCCATGCGGTATCCGCCTTTTTCCAGATATTCATTAATCAGCGGAACACTCTGATCAGCCAGTCCATCTTCGTTGCGATAATTTTTATGTTTGTGGGTATAACGTCCCGTAAGCATAGTTGCCCGGCACGGCCCGCATAATGGATGAACCGATTTGCAGTTTGTGAATTCAGTCCCCTTACTGCAAAGATACTCATAGGTATCCAGGATCGGTCTGGCTCCATTCGTATGACGATAGTGATGGAACGTAACATGATCCATTGTCAGCCATAATACA
>CABTYO010000043.1 GCA_902489075.1 uncultured Faecalicatena sp.
ACATTTTCAGATGATGAGGTCCTGAAAATGGCAGACAGCCTTAAGAAAACAGGAGTGCAGTATCTGTATACAGGACACTGCACAGGTCAGCAGGGATTTGCACTGCTCAAAAAATATCTGGGAACAATTGTGCAGCCGCTGATAACAGGGTGCAGGATTGAATTGTAAACTCAGAAGCTGTTTTTAGCATTTTAGAAGGGCACAAGTAATGGTTCGTTAATCTGGTAATGACTGTGTGCTATTCGGGGCAGGCGGTACGGGATTCAGTATTTTCTGCATATCTTCGGGAAGAGGTGCAGTAAAGTCCATGGTTTCTCCGGTAATCGGGTGGCAGAAGGTCAGCCGGTGGGAGTGAAGGGCCTGTCTGCTGATATATTCCATATCCGGGTTATACAGATAATCTCCGACCAGAGGGAATCCGAGATATTTCATATGGATACGTATCTGATGGGTGCGGCCCGTCTCCAATTCAAGTGAGACGAGGCTGTGCCCATTTTTTTCTTCCACAACATGGTAATGGGTAACCGCAGTTTCCCCATGTTCAAAATCGACAGTACGTTCAATGATAGACCCCGGCTTACGGGACAGGGGCGCATTGATTGTACCGCAGGGCGGCGTGACACTGCCGCGGACCACAGCCAGGTATTCCCGGCGAATTTCCTTGCGGACCGCCATGCCGGACAGAATATTAGAGCTGAGCATATGCTTTGCAATCACGGTCAGCCCAGAGGTATCCCGGTCCAGTCTGTTGGTGCACCGGAAAATAAAGGGCTTTCCCTGATTCTGAAAGTACCAGGCGAGCCCATTAGCCAGAGAGTTCCTGTAATTATTCATGGACGGATGAATCGGCATTCCGGCTTCCTTGTTGATTACGATGATATCTTCATCCTCGTATACAATATGAAGAGGCAGCTGTACTGGAGGAATGTTTTCAGAAGATTCATTTTCCTGTATATGGACGGTGAGGACATCTCCGGTATTTAAAGTCTGCTTTAAATAGAACCACTCTCCGTTTACAAGGATACTTTCGTGCATTTTCTTTAAGTCTGTAAAATTCTGTTTCGAATAGCCATGTCTTCTCAGATACTGCTCAATGCGTAAGCCACTGTCAGATTCTGTTATGTGGTATGTTAAAATTCTTTCCATGTCAGCACTCCAGGGGGTAATAGTTGATGAGAATAGTATATCTGGAATCTGCGGATCTGTCAAAGAGGAGAGGAAATAGTGACGAGCTTTCGTCTCGGAACGGATGATGGGGGACGCTGAGAAAAATCAGGAGCGGGCGTCTCCCATCCGTCCGTTCCGAGACGAAAGCCCGTCACTAATTTTTTATGTCATAATGCTTGACAGAACACCTAAAAGGTGATATATTTCAAGACAAGCAAGTAAAAGGGAGTAGCCGAACACCGAAAGGTGGGTTTGAAACCGTCACCCGATACCGAGAGGTATCCGTATCAAATGAGATGTGCAAGACTTTTATTGCGGCAGATATGTCGTGAATAGAGGTCTTTTTTTATTCCAATCATATAAGAACAGGTATCGACGATCTGCTGCAGGAAAGAGCACCGGAAAGGAGATTCTGATGAGGAGAGAAAGGGAAAATATTGTGGAAATGAACGAGGCGATCATTGCTGGGAAGAAGTCACTGAATGCGATGAGATGTGCCAGGGAGGCATTGAACAGTGCAGGGAACTGGGGAATCGCAGATCTGCTTGGAGGAGGTTTTATCGTAGATATGGTGAAGCACTCCAAATTGGAAAGTGCGCAGGAGAAGTTAGAAGAGGCAAGATGCCAGCTGGAAATTTTCAGATGTGAACTAAAAGATGTGGATCTGCCATATAATTTTACAATACAGATTGATAACTTCCTTACATTTGCTGATTTCTTTTTTGATGGATTGATTGCCGACTGGCTGGTTCAGTCGAAGATCAATGAGGCAAAGGATGAGTTAAATTATGCAATTGAGCGTGTGGAAGAGATGGTTCAGAATCTCCAGCGCTGGGAGAAGCAATTGATGCTTGGAAAGGAGTGTGAAGCTTAATGGGATGTCTTGGTAATGTTTTATGGTTTATATTTGGTGGCTGTATCAGTGGATTGAGCTGGGCATTTGCGGGGCTGTTATGGTGTATCTCTATTGTCGGGATACCGGTCGGGATGCAGTGCTTTAAGTTCGCGGCACTTAGTTTTTTCCCATTTGGAAAAGAAGTGCATTATGGCGGCGGAGCGGGTTCTCTGCTGCTGAATATTATCTGGATGATCGTATCCGGGATTCCGCTGGCACTGGAATCGCTGGTGATCGGAGCGCTGCTCTGCATCACGATTGTGGGAATTCCGTTTGGAATGCAGCAGTTTAAGCTGGCAAAGCTGGCACTGATGCCTTTTGGGTCAGAAGTGTACTGATGAAGGTGTACTGCTCATAGCAGGAAAATAGGTTCTATTGGCAATGCTAAGGTTAAGAATAAGGGGACTGGATCGGTGATCTGGTCTCCTTATTTATGGGAATCTATATCCGGGGATTCTGTCTGAGGAGCATAAGGAAAAAGAGGGAAAAGAATGGGAAAATTGTTGTAAAGAGTGGGTTAATTCCTGTATAATAGAAAGCGTTATGATTCTTGAAAACCATATGACAGGAGAAAAAGAAAGAGGTACAGAGTATATGGATATTAATCAGAGATTGACAGAAGAACTTGATGTAAAACGCTGGCAGGTGGATGCGGCGGTGAAATTGATCGATGAGGGGAATACGATTCCTTTTATTTCAAGATATAGAAAAGAAGTAACAGGTTCTTTGAATGATGAGCAGCTTCGTAAGCTGTATGAGCGTCTGGTTTATCTGCGCAATCTGGAAGAGAAGAAGGAACAGGTCTTATCCAGTATTGAGGAGCAGGGCAAGCTTACGGCTGAGTTGAAGGCACAGATCCTGGCGGCAGAGACGCTGGTCGTAGTGGAGGATTTATACCGTCCTTACCGTCCAAAGCGAAGGACACGTGCTACGATTGCGAAGGAAAAGGGGCTGGAACCGCTGGCTGCACTGATTACTCTGCAGCAGACAAAGGAGCCGCTTGAAATTGAGGCGGCGAAGTATATTTCAGAGGAAAAGGGCGTAGGCAGTGCAGAGGAAGCGATTGCCGGGGCAAAGGACATCATTGCGGAATCTATTTCTGATGAGGCTGATTACAGGAGCTGGATCCGTAAGATTACCATGCAGAAAGGAAAGCTGATCTCAACCGCAAAGGACCCGAAAGCAGAATCTGTCTATGAGATGTATTATGAGTTTGAGGAACCTGTAAGCAAGCTTGCCGGACACCGTATTCTGGCGCTGAACCGCGGTGAGAAGGAGAAGATTCTGACCGTGAAGATCGAGGCTCCGGAGGAAGACATCATCCGTTATCTGGAGAAGAAGACGATCCTTAAGGAGAATCCTTATACAACACCGGTTCTGAAAGAGATTGCAGAGGACAGTTATAAGCGTCTGATCGGACCCGCGATTGAGAGAGAGATCAGGAATGACCTGACGGAGAAGGCGGAAGATGGAGCAATCGAAGTCTTCGGAAAGAACCTGCACCAGCTTCTGATGCAGCCGCCAATCACCGGACAGGTAGTGCTTGGCTGGGACCCGGCTTTCCGTACCGGCTGTAAGCTGGCAGTTGTGGATGAGACGGGAAAGGTGCTCGGAACTACAGTCATTTATCCGACAGCACCGACGACACCGCAGAAAATTAAGGCATCCAAGGAACTTTTGAAGAAGATTATCACAAAGTATCATATTACCTTGATTTCCGTGGGCAATGGAACCGCATCCAGGGAGTCGGAACAGTTTATTGTGGAACTGTTAAAGGAGATTCCGGAGAAGGTACAGTATGTGATCGTCAATGAGGCGGGAGCATCTGTATACTCTGCAAGTAAGCTGGCATCAGAGGAGTTCCCGAAGTTTGACGTGGGACAGAGAAGTGCGGCATCCATTGCGAGAAGACTGCAGGATCCGCTGGCAGAGCTGGTAAAGATCGATCCGAAGTCCATCGGAGTGGGACAGTATCAGCATGACATGAATCAGAAGAAGCTGGGCGAGTCACTGAACGGCGTGGTAGAGGACTGTGTAAATAAAGTCGGGGTGGATCTGAATACAGCATCGGCTCCACTGCTTTCCTATATTTCCGGTATCAGCGGTACGATCGCGAAGAATATTGTAACATACAGGGAAGAAAACGGCAGATTTACAGACAGAAAAGAACTGTTAAAGGTAGCCAAGCTGGGACCAAAGGCTTTTGAGCAGTGCGCCG
This sequence comes from uncultured Faecalicatena sp., assembly GCA_902489075.1. GTDB lineage: Bacteria > Bacillota > Clostridia > Lachnospirales > Lachnospiraceae > Faecalicatena_A. The sequence continues at coordinate 4,281 of CABTYO010000043.1, forward strand.
GATTTATGAGGATCATGGACGGAAAGAATCCGCTGGATGCCACAGGTGTCCACCCGGAATCATATGAGGCAGCGGAAAAGCTGTTAAAGAAGCAGGGCTTCAAGCCGGAGGATATCACAGGCGGTAACCTGGCGGGACTGTCTCTGACGATCAAGGATTATAAGAAGCTGGCGGAGGAACTTGGAATCGGTGAGATTACTTTAAGAGATATTGTCAAGGAGCTGGAGAAGCCGGCACGTGACCCGCGTGATGAGATGCCGAAGCCGATCCTGCGTACGGACGTACTGGAAATGAAGGATCTTAAAGAAGGCATGATCCTGAAGGGAACTGTGCGTAATGTCATTGATTTTGGTGTTTTTGTGGATATTGGGGTTCATCAGGACGGGCTGGTGCACATCTCACAGATCACAGACAGATATATCAAGCATCCACTGGAAGCGGTAAGTGTCGGTGATATTGTGGATGTGAAGGTTATGAGCGTGGATCTGAAGAAGAAGCGCATCCAGCTGACAATGAGAGGAATTCAGGGATAAGAATAAAAAAGTAAAAAGCGCCCTCTGCCAAAGCATAACAGTCCTGGCAGGGGGCGCTGGTTTATACCGGAATTAATTTTCTATACGCCGGATTGCTGCTCCAAGCTTCGGTCCCAACAGGGCGGCTATGATGATTTTTACGACATCTCCCGGGAGGTATGGGATCACTCCGGCTGCCAGAGCCTGGGCAGGGGACAGGTTCATCTGTATTCCGAGCCAGAGAGTTCCGAACAGATAACATAAGGCAGTGCCAAGGATCAGTCCCAGGACTGCAAAAGCCAGTTTACCGGAAAAACGTTCGATAAAAAATCCGGCGGTCAGTGTTAAAAACAGGTAGCCGAGCATATATCCGCCGGTTGGTCCGGCAACCTTTGCAAAGCCTCCGCTGAATCCTGAGAAGACAGGAAGCCCGACTGCACCCAGGAGCAGATAGATCAGGCAGCTTAGTGTACTGCGCTTCATGCCGAGTACAAAGGCTGCAATATAGAGCACCAGCGTTCCCAGCGTAATCGGAACCGGGCTGAACGGAGTCGGGATGGCGAATGGTGCCAGTACGCAGATCACGGCAGTCATAACCCCGATCAGAGTGAGTTGCTTTGTTGTGATAAATGAGTGGTTAGATGATGTCTGTTCCATATATTTATTCCTTTCCTGTTATGGTAGTTTGTGTAATATGTGGTTAGTATAGCCGAAATACAGAAGAACGTCAACCAAAAAGTAAATATGGTTAACAAATAATACAGATAACAAAGAATAAGGAGAGTGAGCCATCTGTCTTCACCTGAAAACAAAATTTCTTTCGTTGTTAAAACAACATACATCAAATATCATTTGTAATATACTGAACACGTAAACGAATGCAGGATAAATCAATGCAGATAAATAAACAGAATAAAGGAGATGTATTACATGAATGATAAGATGTTTTGTTTTCAGTGTGAGCAGACTGCGGGATGCTCAGGATGTACAGGAAAAGCAGGGGTCTGCGGTAAGACGGCGGCAAATGCGAAGCTTCAGGACGAACTGACAGGTGCACTGATCGGGCTTGCAAGAAGCTGTTCGGCAAATCCGAAGACCAGTCAGACAGACCGTCTGATTCTGGAGGGACTGTTTACTACGGTGACGAATGTGAATTTTAATGATGAGGCTCTGGTGGAAATGATCAGAAAAGTCAGAGAAGAAAAGGCGCGTATTGTGCCGGGATGTGCAGGATGCCCATCAAAATGTGGAAATACGGAAGATTACGACATGTCCCTTCTGTGGAATGCGGACGAAGATATCCGGTCTCTGAAATCACTGATTTTATTTGGTATCCGGGGAATGGCGGCTTATGCATATCACGCGATGGTGCTGGGATATACCAGTGAGAGGGTGAATGACTTCTTCTATAAGGCTCTGTTTGTGCTGGCGGAGGACTGGCCGATGGAAGACTTGCTGCCGGTTGTGATGGAGGTCGGTGAAGTGAATCTGGAGTGTATGGAACTGCTCGACCGTGCGAACACGCAGACGTTTGGGACTCCGGTTCCGACAGAGGTGCCGCTGAGTGTAGAAAAGGGACCGTTTATCGTGATTACCGGGCATGACCTCTATGACCTGAAGCTTCTGCTGGAGCAGACAGAAGGAAAAGGGATCAATATCTATACCCATGGTGAGATGCTTCCGGCCCATGCGTATCCGGAACTGAAGAAATACTCTCACCTGAAGGGAAATTTCGGGACCGCGTGGCAGAACCAGCAGAAGGAATTCGCTGGGCTTCCTGCGCCGATTCTGTATACGACCAACTGTCTGATGCCGGTGAAGGAAAGTTATGCAGACCGGGTATTCACAACCGAGGTTGTCTCCTATCCTGAGATGGTGCATGTAGGGGAAGAGAAAGACTTTACTCCGGTGATTGAAAAGGCACTGGAACTGGGTGGTTTTGCGGAAGATACCGGGTTCACGGGAATCAATGGAGGCAGGACGGTAATGACCGGATTCGGGCATGGAACCGTGCTTGGCGTGGCTGATCAGGTAGTGGAAGCAGTAAAATCAGGGGCAATCCGGCATTTCTTTCTGGTGGGAGGCTGTGACGGAGCGCGTCCGGGAAGAAATTATTATACGGACTTCGTGAAGCTGACACCGAAGGATACAGTGATTCTGACGCTGGCATGTGGAAAATACAGATTCAATGACCTGGATCTGGGTACGATCGGGGGACTGCCAAGACTGATGGATATGGGACAGTGCAATGACGCTTACAGTGCGATCAAGGTTGCTGTGGCACTTGCAGAGGCATTTGAGTGCGGAGCCAATGAACTTCCACTGTCCATGATCCTGTCATGGTATGAGCAGAAAGCGGTGTGTATCCTTCTAACACTGCTGCATCTGGGAATTCAGAATATCAAACTGGGACCGACACTTCCTGCATTTGTTTCGAAGAATGTACTGGAATTTCTGGTAGACAATTATAAAATTGCTCCGATTAAGACTCCGGAGGAAGACCTGAAAGAGATTCTGGGATAGGATTCTGGAATAAGAAAAGGCGCGGATTTGCTTTCCGCGCCTGTTCTTTTTAAGATCTTTAAGCAGTTGTCACCCGGTTGAGTTCATCGCTGCTGAGTTTAGAAAGTTCCTTTACCCTTTCAAAGTCAAGCCCCATGGCACTGGCTGCGCGTTCACCATATTCCGGGTCCGCGAGATAACAGTGTACAGCATGGCGGTATTTGATATTCTCAGTGACAGGTGCAATGTTTGCAGCTGTATTTTTAATGAGAAGCGCTTTCTTGTCCTCCGTCATAACACGCCACAGATCGCCGCCGGCACGGAAATCGTCGTTGGTCGGGTCGTCCTTTGGATCATAATTCCACATGGCACCATCCAGTTCCAATGGCGGCTCCATAACCTCAGGCTGGGCGGTCCAGACACCGAGAGAGTTCGGGCTGTAGGCAGGTGCACTGCCGTAGTTGCCGTCCGTACGCATTGCGCCATCGCGGTGGTAGTCGGCAACACCATTTTTCACACCTTTTGCCTGGTTTACCGGAATCAGATTGTGGTTGACGCCAAGACGGTAGCGCTGTGCATCCCCATATACAAACAGGCGGCCCTGCAGGAACTTGTCCGGTGAAAAGCCGATTCCCGGTACGACGTGTGCCGGAGTGAAGGCAGCCTGTTCAACCTCTGCAAAATAATTTTCCGGCCAGCGGTTCAGTTCCAGTTCTCCTACCTCGATCAGTGGGAATTCAGCATGACGCCAGATCTTTGTGATGTCAAATGGGTTCTCATAGTGGTTCCTGGCCTGCTCTTCGGTCATGATCTGTACATACATGGTCCACTTCGGATAATCACCGCGCTGGATTGCATCAAACAGGTCGTGTCCGGCACTTTCACGGTCTTTTCCATTGATCATTTCTGCTTCTTCATCCGTCAGGTTCTTGATGCCCTGCTGGGTTCTGAAATGAAATTTACACCAGACACGTTCGTTTTTCTCGTTATAGAAAGAGAAGGTGTGCTCGCCGTACAGATGCATGTGACGGAAACCATCCGGGATCCCGCGGTCTGACATGACGACTGTGAGCTGGTGGAAACATTCGGGCAGCAGTGTCCAGAAGTCCCAGTTATTCTGTGGATTGCGCATTCCGGTGTAAGGATCACGCTTTACCGCACGGTTCAGATCCGGGAAATTATGTACATCGCGGATAAAGAAGGTTGGAGTATTATTGCCGACCAGATCCCAGTTCCCTTCTTCTGTATAAAACTTGATCGCAACACCACGGATGTCACGCTCTGCATCAGCTGCGCCACGTTCGCCTGCTACGGTGGAGAAGCGTACAAAAACTTCTGTCTCCTTACCGATCTCGGAGAAGACTTTTGCCTTCGTATACTGGGTAATATCATGTGTAACAGTGAATTTACCATAAGCGCCCCAGCCTTTTGCATGCATCCGGCGCTCCGGGATAACTTCGCGGTCAAAATGTGCCAGCTTTTCCATAAGCCATACATCCTGCATCATAACAGGGCCTCTCGGTCCCGCTGTGATGGAATTCTCATTATCAGCAACAGGTGCACCTACTTCATTTGTGAGTTTTCTGTAATCTTCGTTCATCTTATTACTCCTTTCTTTGAAACTGTATATTCAACGCCGGTGAGACGATTGAACCAATAAACAGGTAAAACAGAGTAAATACTGTGATGTAATATGGGGGATCTGTGATTTGCTTTCGTTCGAAGCAGAGATAGATGTCATAAAGAAAAGGACAGTCCCGTGTGATGATGGTGAATGAAATTGATAATTGTTTTCTTATTTCTATCATATAGCAGATAGAGATAAACTGTCAAGAAAAAAGTTTCAATTTATATTTACAAGTAAAACTTACTATATTTTATATGAAGATTTCGGTAGTTTTCCACAAGGGAGTAAAGTTGACAAAAAAAGTCCACTATGCTAAAATATTAACAAAGATGAGAGGTGGTCCTATGCTTTTAACGAGAGAGAATGATTATGCGATCCGTATGATGCGTTCGATGAAAGATGGAGCGAAGCATACGGTAAAGGATATGTGCAGAGAGGAAGAGATTCCCGAGGCTTTTGCATATAAGATCCTGCGCAAGCTGCAGGACGCAGGGCTGGTTGCAGTGGAGCGCGGTGCATCCGGTGGATGTTATTTAAAGAAGTCTCTGGATGAGATGGATTTATATGACGTTGTTACTGCTGTGGACGAAGAGCCGCTGATCATGACCTGTCTGAGGGAAAAGTGTACAAGGAACATGAAAGGGAACGGGTGCCGGGTACACGCTGAGCTGGCGCAGATTCAGAAAGTTCTGGTGGAAGAACTAAAGGCACGCAGGCTTTCGGATTTGTTTTGAAAGCGGTGGCATTTCACCTCATCAGGGAAGGAGCGGATTTTTATGATACGCTTTGAAAATGTAAATAACCCCTTTTTATGAAGGGGGAATTTTTATAAATTAAAAGTGGACTAAAAAGGTCATATATTAAGGAGGTACGATTATGAATCAATGTTATGGATGCAGCACATGTAAGAGTGCGGATAAGCCGTTGGAAGGATTTATCGCAGATCTGCCGATGGAGACATCTCATCACCGTGTGGAGGGACAGAGTACAAAGTGTGCATTTGGGCTGCAGGGAGTCTGCTGCAGGCTGTGTGCGAATGGACCATGCAGGATCACGCCGGAAGCGCCGAGAGGAATCTGCGGCGCCAATGCGGATACGATTGTGGCAAGGAATTTCCTGCGGGCAGTTGCATCAGGTTCCGGCTGCTACATACATGTCGTGGAGAATACGGCCCTGAACGTGAAGAATGTGGCAAGGACAAAAGGTGAGATCAAGGGTGTCAATACGTTGAACCGCCTTGCTTCTATCTTCGGGATCGAAGAGGAGGATGTACATAAGAGAGCGGAAGCAGTGGCAGATGCGGTGTTAAAAGACCTCTACCTTCCGGAATATGAGAAGATGCAGCTTACGGAAAAGATGGCTTATGCACCCCGGTACGAGAAGTGGAAAGAGCTGGGAATCCTTCCGGGCGGCGCGAAGTCAGAAGTATTCCACGGTGTGGTAAAATGTTCTACCAATCTGAATTCTGACCCGGTCAATATGCTGCTGGACTGCTTAAAGCTTGGAATCTCTACCGGAATCTACGGACTGGTGCTGACCAATCTTCTGAATGATGTTGTACTGGGAGAGCCGGAGATCCGTTTTGCACCAGTAGGGCTGCGTGTGATTAATCCGGATTATATTAATATTATGATCACGGGACATCAGCATTCCATGTTTACCTTCCTGCAGGACCGTCTGACAGACCCGGATGTGGTAGAAAAGGCAAAGAAAGCAGGGGCAAAAGGCTTCAAGCTGGTAGGTTGTACCTGTGTGGGACAGGACCTGCAGCTTCGCGGTGCTCATTATACAGAGATTTTTGACGGGCATGCCGGCAATAACTATACCAGTGAGGTAATTCTGGCAACAGGCGGGATTGATGCAGTGATTTCTGAGTTCAACTGTACACTGCCGGGAATCGAGCCGATCTGTGATGAACTCAAGATTAAGCAGATCTGTATCGATAATGTGGCGAAGAAAGCAAATGCAGAGCTGAAGGAGTTTGATTTTGAGAACCGTCCGGCTGTGACAGAGGAGATTATCGATGAGGTGATCGCGTCTTACAGTGCACGCCGCGGCAGTGTTCCGATGAATCTGATGGAGGACCATGGATATGAGAATACATTGACGGGCGTCAGTGAAGTTTCTCTGAAAAACTTCCTTGGAGGGACATGGAAACCGCTGATCGACTTGATTGTGTCAGGAGATATCAAAGGTGTGGCAGGGGTTGTCGGATGTTCCAACCTGACTGCAGGAGGACACGATGTGTTGACAGTGGATCTCGTGAAGGAACTGATTTCCAGGGATATCATTGTTCTGACTGCAGGATGTTCCTCAGGCGGAATCGAGAACTGCGGCCTGATGACACCGGAAGCAGCCAAATATGCAGGACCGAAGCTTCGGGCTGTCTGTGAGAGCCTGGGTATCCCTCCGGTATTGAATTTCGGACCATGCCTTGCAATCGGACGTCTGGAGATCGTGGCAACAGAGCTGGCAGAAGAACTGGGCGTAGACCTGCCTCAGCTTCCGCTTGTACTTTCCGCAGCACAGTGGCTGGAAGAGCAGGCGCTGGCGGACGGATGCTATGGACTGGCACTGGGACTTCCGCTCCACCTGGGGTTGCCGCCGTTTATGACGGGAAGTAAGACGGCTGTGAAGGTGCTGACAGAAGATATGAAAGAGCTGACTGGCGGACAGGTGATCATCAACCCGGATGCAAAGGAATCTGCCGACATTCTGGAACAGATTATTCTGGAAAAACGTCAGGGACTCCAGATATAGAAAGGGGCGGAGAGAATGAAACGTATTATGGTCGATTATGAGAAATGTGATGGCTGTAAGAACTGTACGGCCGCCTGTATGCAGGCCCACAGGAAGACCCCGGGGACGATCTATGATCTGGACCTAGCGGATCCTGAAAATGAGTCCCGCAACTTTATTTTAAAGGATGATAAGGGACGCTATAAGCCGCTGTTCTGCCGCCACTGCGATGACCCGGAGTGTGTGAAATCCTGTATGAGCGGGGCGCTTCGGAAGGACGAAGAGAGCGGTCATGTATTTTACGATGAGACACGCTGCGGTTCCTGTTTTATGTGTGTGATGAACTGCCCTTACGGAGTACTAAAGCCGGACCGGATGACAAAGAGCAAAGTGATCAAGTGTGACTTCTGCGTTAATGCAGGCGGAGAGCCGTCCTGTGTAGCCTCCTGTCCGAAAAAAGCGATTTATGTGGAGGAGGTGTAAGGTATGAAGCATGTGATTATAGGAGCAGGAGTCGCAGGTGTGGAAGCGGCGAAGACGATCCGCGCTCTGGATGAAAATGCAGAGATCCTGATGATTTCGGCGGATACACAGATTCATTCCCGGTGTATGCTGCATAAATTTCTTGCGGGAGAGCGGGATGAAAAAAGTCTGGATTTTACGGAAGAGGATTTCTTTAAGAAGTACCGTGTGGAATGGAAAAGCGGCGTGAAAGTCGTTCAGGTATGTCCTGAGGAGAAGGCTGTTCTGCTGGAGACGGGAGAGCGTGTCGGCTATGACAGGCTGCTTCTTGCCAATGGATCCGACAGCTGTATCCCCCCGGTGGGAGAATTGAGAAAAGCATCGAATGTGTATGGACTGCGCAATCTGTGTGATGCACAGGCAATTGTGAAAGAGGCAGAAAGTATAGAAAATGTGCTGATTATCGGCTCCGGTCTGGTAGGACTTGATGCGGCATACGGTCTGCTTGAGAGAGGTAAGAAAGTTACCATCGTAGAGATGGCACCACAGATCCTTCCGGTGCAGCTGGATGCCCATGGGGCAGAGAGCTATCAGAGATTATTTGAACAGGCGGGGGTGCGCTTCCTGCTTGGAAGAAAGGCCTGCCAGGCACAGTGCGGACCGGATGGGAAGATCCATGAGGTTGTGCTGGACAATGAGGAGAAGGTGGCGTGTGATATGATCATCGCCGCGGCAGGAGTACGGGCATCCGTCGGATATCTGGAAGGCAGTGGAATTCTCTGCAACCGGGGTGTCAGTGTGGATTCTTATCTTCAGACAAACATACCGGACATCTATGCGGCAGGTGATATCACCGGGCTGTCTGGAATCTGGCCCAATGCCGCAGACCAGGGGCGCATTGCAGGAAAGAATATGTGCGGTGTCCCGACTGAGTATACGGACCGTTTTGCCATGAAAAATACCATCAACTTCTTTGGGCTTTTAAGTCTGTGCGTCGGCCGCATCTGTCAGGAGGAAGGCGATGAGATCGTGGTGTGCGAGGACCAGAAGCAGTATAAAAGGGCAATTTTGAAGGATGGAAAAGTAGAAGGAGTCCTGCTTCAGGGCGAGATATCCCATGCCGGGACCTGGCAGTATCTGATTAAGAATCAGATCGATGTGAGTGGGATTAAAAAGGATATATTTCAGATCAGTTTCGCAGATTTCTACCGTGTGGGAGAACGCGGGAAGTATGAGTGGGCTGTGTAGGAGCAGTATAAAGAAAGAGAAGATTGCTGTGGCAGAGGGCGTCATGATTTTAGCGGGTCATGATGCCCTCTGTAAGTTTGTTTATAAAAGGTGTATGGATAATTAGTTCTATGATTCCTAAGTACTCTATGGTAACTGCAAAAGATGTAATGCTATTAATAGATTTTATCTGTCAATAACTTTTATCTTGTTTATACCCAAAAGCTGTGTTACAATATAAATACAAACATATGTTCGAAAAGAAGGGGCGTCCGTTATGCTTTTAGAGAGGTGACTTAAATGTATTTTTAAATTCTAGTTGGCAGGAGTGAATTCCAGCGTCATTGAATTTACTCCTGCACGTATATTTATCCTATTGCCCTTGCTATTCATAACACCGTATAATGTACTCG
>CABTYO010000044.1 GCA_902489075.1 uncultured Faecalicatena sp.
GGCTGACCCAGAGCGGGAAAATATCAATTTTCCCGTGATGTGTCAGCTGTGCCCAGATTTCCGGCTTTTATATTCCATAGAATTCCTTAACAAACGGTCAGCATTCCACCCAGCACCTGCTGTCCTGAAAAGCCCCGGCTGCTATCCCCGCGAGCGTCCCCTATTCTGCCACGTCGCGCATACTAAAGCTGAAGCGTCCCATCTTATCTTTCCCAAGGCAGACTACTTTTACGACATCGCCCAGTTTGAGTACGTCTTCTACTTTATTGATTCTCTGCTTGGAGATCTTGGAAATGTGTACCATTCCTTCTTTTCCCGGTGCGAATTCCAGGAATGCTCCAAATTCTTTGATGCTGATTACTTTTCCTTCAAAGATCTGTCCTGCTTCGAAGTCTGTTGTGATCGTTGCAATGATCTTTGCAGCCTGATCCATGCTGTCTTTATCAGTTCCGCAGATAGATACTGAACCGTCATCTGTGATGTCGATCTTGACACCTGTCTGCTCGATGATGGCATTGATCGTCTTACCGCGCTGTCCAACTACATCGCCGATCTTCTGTGGGTCGATCTGCATCTGCATGATCTTCGGTGCAAACTGTCCTACTTCTGCTCTTGGCTCTGTAATTGTCTTATTCATCACTTCATCCAGGATGAAGGTTCTTGCTTTCTTTGTTGCAGCGATTGCTTCCTCAATGATCGGTCTTGTCAGTCCGTGGATCTTGATATCCATCTGGATTGCTGTGATACCCTTGTGTGTACCGGCTACCTTGAAGTCCATGTCTCCGAAGAAGTCTTCCAGTCCCTGGATATCTGTCAGTACGAGATAATCATCATCTGTATCTCCGGTTACCAGACCAGCAGAAATACCTGCTACTGCTGCTTTGATCGGTACACCTGCAGCCATCAGTGACATACTGGATGCACAGATACTTGCCTGTGATGTGGAACCATTGGACTCAAATGTCTCTGATACGGTACGGATTGCATATGGGAACTCGGCCTCACTTGGAAGTACCGGAATCAATGCTCTCTCAGCCAGTGCACCATGTCCGATCTCACGGCGTCCAGGTCCTCTGGATGGCTTTGTCTCACCTACAGAGTAGGATGGGAAATTATAGTGATGCATATATCTCTTAGAAGTCTCAGCTTCATCCAGTCCGTCAATTCTCTGTGCATCTGATAATGGTGCCAGAGTCGTTACTGTACAGATCTGTGTCTGTCCACGTGTGAACATTGCAGAACCATGTACTCTCGGGATCAGGTCGATCTCTGCAGCCAGCGGGCGGATCTGATCGATCGCACGTCCGTCCGGACGCTTCTGGTCTTTTAAGATCATCTTTCTGACTGTCTTCTTCTGATACTGGTAAACAGCCTCGCCAAGTACGGCAAGCCATTCTTCGTTCTCAGCAAAAGCTTCTTCTAATTTTGCAGTAATGACACGAATATTCTCTTCTCTTGTCTGCTTGTCATCTGTGAAGACTGCCTCTTCCATCTCTGCCGGAGGTACGATCTCCTTAATTGCTGCGAATAACTCTTCCGGTACAGCACAGCTCTCATAAGAGTGCTTCGGCTTTCCACATTCTGCAACGATGGTCTCCACAAACGCGATGACCTTCTGGTTCAGTTCATGTGCTGCAAAGATCGCATCGATCATCTGAGCTTCCGGCACTTCGTTAGCGCCAGCTTCGATCATGATGACCTTCTCCTTCGTAGAGGCAACGGTCAGGGCAAGGTCAGACACTTCCTTCTGTGCTGCCGTCGGGTTAAATACGAATTCGCCGTCAACCAGACCTACCTGTGTGGTAGAGATCGGTCCGTCAAACGGGATATCAGAAATACTGGTTGCAATGGCTGCACCCAGCATCGCTGTCAGCTCCGGGCTGCAGTCCTGGTCTACAGACATAACCAGGTTCTCCAGTGTTACATCATTTCTATAGTCCTTCGGGAACAGAGGTCTCATCGGTCTGTCGATGACACGACAGGTCAAAACTGCATTCTCAGAAGCCTTTCCCTCTCTCTTATTAAATCCTCCCGGGATCTTGCCGACAGAATATAATCTCTCATTATACTCCACGCTCAGCGGGAAGAAGTCGATTCCCTCTCTCGGTTTCTCAGATGCTGTTGCTGTACAAAGTACAGTCGTGTCACCATAGTGCATCAATACGGCACCGTTCGCCTGCTTAGCCACTCTGCCCACATCAACACGCAGAGTTCTGCCTGCAAGTTCCATTTCAAACTTTTTAAACATATCGTTCTCCTTTTAATAAAATAAATAATACATTCTTCGGGACAGGAGACTCCGAAACTACTGAAAAACACATTAGAAGCACTAATATCCTTTTCAGTGGTCTCGGGTACTTGTTACCTGTCCACAATCTTGAATATTATATCATAGGCAGACACTTTAAGCAAGGGATTTTCAAAAGGGTCAGACCCTTTTGCACGCCATTTTCAGAATATTCTCATCTTTCGACATTAAAAAGAGCCCCAGGGCTGTTTTCCCGCCCCGGGGCTCTTCTGTTGTCTGACTATGATTTGAATTATTTTCTTAATCCAAGTTTCTCGATCAGAGCACGGTATCTTTCGATATCTGATTTCTTCAGGTATGCAAGCAGACCACGTCTCTGTCCTACCATCTTAAGAAGTCCTCTTCTTGAGTGGTGATCCTTCGGGTTTGCTTTGAAGTGATCTGTCAGTTCGTTGATTCTTGCTGTCAGAATAGCGATCTGTACTTCCGGAGATCCTGTGTCTCCCTCACTTCTTCCATACTCTGCGATGATTGCCTGTTTCTTTTCTTTTGCGATCATGATTTGTTTCCTCCTTTTATTTTCTTGATAGACCGCCTGGCATTAAGTAATGGTCGGAGTGATCCGATTACCGAACACCGGCTGAATTCATACTCGATTAGTATAGCATAAGACTTTTCGTATGTAAAGCAGTATTTTTCATCTTTGCTGCCCATCTTTGCTGTCCTATCTTCGCCACATCTTTATCACGGTACGTTCCGGAATCTCTTTATTCCTAATCTTCGTCATCTTCCGGTTCATCTACATCCTGTGGTTCCAGGATGGCAAATGCGATGTTCGTGGCATGGTCAGCCACACGTTCCAGCCCGGAAATGGTATCTGAGAAGATCATTCCCGCCTCAGGGTTGCATTTGCCTTTTGTAAGGCGCTTTACATGAGCCTTCTGCAGCTTCTTCTCGCGCTCGTCGACCTCATCCTCCAGCACGATCACTTCTGCCATATGCTCCTGGCTGCGGTTGGCAAACATGTCAAAGGAATATTCCAGTGTCTTTGCCACAAGATCCATCATTTCCTGGAGCTGCTTCACTGCTTTGTCGCTGAAATCAATATGTCTTTCGATTCGCATTTTCGCAGAATCCGCAAAGTTTTCGGCATGGTCGCCGATTCGCTCGATATCGTTGGCGACATGGAACAGACCGCCCACCATCTTGGCATCCGCGATCGGAATATCCATCTCATTGATGCGGACAAGGTAATTGGTAATGGCTTTATTCAGGTAATCAATATACCCTTCCTGCCTGTAGACCTCCGCGATCTTGTCCTCATCCAGCGAACACAGGGCGTCCATTCCTCTTTTCAGGTTGTCGATCGCCAGTTCGCCCATATGCTCCAGTTCCTGGATAACAACGATTACAGCCGTTGTTGGCGTAATCATCGTTTTCCCGATATATTTCAGTTCGTATGCATCCTCCGGAGAAGGATCTTCGCCCGGGATGATCACATTCGTTGCCTTTACCACCCAGTTCATGAACGGGAACAGGAAGATCACTTCGCAGATCTTGATCAGCGTATGTGCATTCGCCACTGCCCTGCCCGGATTGCCGCCGGATACGCGCATGATCAGGTCCGCGATCGGATTCAGCGCGAACATCAGGATAATAAAGATGATCAGTGATCCGATAATATTAAACAGAAAATGAATCCACGCCGCTCTTTTCGCATCCTTCTTCCCCCCGAGGCTTGCGATCAGCGCAGATACGCAGGACCCCATGTTACATCCCAGAATCAGGAAGAAGCAGATCGGGAAATTCAAAAGTCCCTGGGATGCCATCAGAATGACGATACCTACGGTTGCAGATGAGCTCTGCAGGACCGCTGTGATTCCAAATCCGACTAAAATTGCAGCAAACGGATTGGACAGTGATTTTAAAAGCTCCACCATATGCGGTGATTCCCGCAGGGATGACATTGCATCACTCATCGTACTCAGTCCCATGAAAAGGATACCGAATCCCAGGATCACTCCGCCGATCTTCTTTACATTCTGCTTTTTGCTGAACATGAACATCACAACACCGATGATGACAAATAAAGGTGCGATGTCCGAAAGGTTAAACGCAATCAGCTGTCCGGTAACTGTGGTACCGATATTTGCTCCCAGGATTACCCCGGCAGCCTGATACAGGTTCATAAGTCCCGAGTTGACAAAACTCACGACCATAACTGTAGTTGCACTCGAAGACTGGACCACAGCCGTGAACAGGATTCCGACCAGCATCCCGACAAATCTGTTCTTCGTAAAAAATTCCAGAATGGAACGCATACGGGCACCAGCCACACGCTCCAGGCTGTCACTCATCATTGTCATCCCGAACAAAAACAGTCCGAGTCCCCCTAACAGCAGAAAAATAGTTGTTATACTCATTTGTACCTACCTAATCTCTTTCTCTAAACTACCAAATCAGCCTTCTGAAAATACTGCTTTCCAAATGCTATATCACGATCTACCTGTGCCTTTAACTCCTCCACGGATCCGAATTTCGTCTCCGGGCGTTCAAACGCACAAAACTCTACGGTGATCTCTTTGCCGTAGGCATTTCCTTCATAATCAAATACATATACTTCCGTCAGAAGCCGCTGCTTCTCGGTCACGGTCGGCTTGGTGCCCACATTGCCGATCCCTGAATACCACACACTGTCTATCCTGACCCTGCAGGCATATACACCGGATCTTGGCATGAACTTTCTCTCTGGCGGCGCCACATTCATCGTTGGAAATCCAAGGGTGCGCCCGAGACGTCTGCCGTGCTCCACGACTCCTGACGTGTGGTAGGCATACCCCAGAAGCTCATTGGCAAGCTCCACCTCCCCGGATGAGAGTGCCTCTCTTACATAAGTACTGCTGATTTCTCTGCCGTCATGCAGTTCCTTATCCAGCACTTCCAGGTGATAGTGATATCTGTGGGCATATTCTGCCAGCATATGCACATCGCCGCGCTTACCGTGCCCGAAGTGGAAGTCTCTTCCCACAACAATATAGGAAGCATGAAGCTTTTCTGCCAATATGTCTTTAATAAATGTTTCCGCCTCCATCTCCCGGATGGCTTTTGTAAATGGGCACTGTATCATGCAGTCCACCTGCTCTTCCAGGTGAGCCCTGCGTTCTTCATTTGTAAGCAGAGACTTCTGCCCCATATCAAAGGAAAACACGACACTCTCTGCTTGCGCCTCCCGGGCATATAATTTCACCCTGCCTATCAGCTTTTGATGCCCTCTGTGAAGGCTGTCAAACTTTCCCAGTGTTACAGCTGTATTTCTGTTTCCCTGATAAGAATGAATATCTGTATAATACCGCATGTCTATCCCCGCAATTCTTCCTGGTCTAAAAACATCTTTTCCAGCTTGTATTCTCTTCTTTTTTCATCATAACAATAAATCCCTATGAATCTGCCATCCTCATCATAGACTCTGGCTTTTGTCCTGTCCTCACTGTCAGATTCTGTGACAGCCGTCTGAATCTTCTTCATAAATCCGGCTTTCAGCAGATTCCCGTTGTACGCATACGCAGCATGCTCCCTGTCCACACAGAATGCCGGATATTGAAGAAACATCTGATCCACAGGAATCACAATCTCCATGATCCTGCCTGCCTGTTTCAGCGCTTCGATCTCACCAAGCTTCAGACTGTCTTTCAGTTCAAATCTGCTGACTCTTGTGCGAAGCAGCTGCTCCATACAGGCACCGGTCCCCAGATCCTGCCCGATATCGTGGCACAGCGTCCGGATGTAAGTCCCTTTGGAACAGGTCACCTCCATGGTCACACGCGGGATCTCGATCTTACGGATCCTGATATCATAGATCTGCACCCGTCTGGCCCTGCGCTCCACCACTTTCCCTTCCCTGGCAAGCTCGTAAAGTTTCTTTCCGTTTACTTTCAGCGCAGAATACATCGGCGGAATCTGATCGTATTCGCCGATGTATGCTTGTATACATTCTTCAATTTTCTCCACAGTGAGCAGGCCTGTATCCTTCTCTTCCAGAACTTTACCGGAAATATCCTGCGTATCCGTTGTTTTTCCAAACAAAAGGACTGCCTCATAGGTCTTGTTTTTGTCTGTCAGCATATCACATAACTTCGTCGCCCTTCCCAGACACACAGGCAGCACGCCCTCAGCATCCGGGTCCAGAGTCCCGGTATGGCCGATCTTCTTCTGCCCCAGTATTCCCCGAAGCTTTGCAACTACATCATGTGACGTATAGCCTTTTTCTTTATATACGTTGATAACTCCATTGATCATATTCGTCTTCCTGCCACTACTCTTCCTTAAGCTTCCAGCTGCAGCGCGATCTGCTCGGTCACATTATTGATCACATCATGGCTGGAACCTGTCATACTGAAGCCGGCAGCCCGCACATGCCCGCCGCCGCCAAAATACTTGGCAATGGCGCTGACATCCACTTTTCCCTTGGAACGCAGGCTGACTTTAAACTGCCTGTTTTCCAGTTCATACATGAACATCGCCACTTCCACGCCCTTGGTCTGCCGAAGCTGGCTTACAATTCCCTCCAGGTCGCTTGCATCTGCCTCATAGAATTCCAGTTCCTTCTTGTCCACAACAGAGACGATACACTGCCTGTCCAGGACAAGAATACTCTCCAGCAGCGCTCTTCCCAGAATCTGGTTCTGCACATAAGTCTTCTCATAATAGGTCCGGTCGATGATGTCATTGCCGTCAATGCCTTTTCTCATCAGCTCGGCCGCTGCCTCCATCGTCTCCGGTGAAGTACAGGAATACTGGAATACACCCGTATCGTGGGCGATTCCCATGTACAGCGCCTCCGCCACCGGACGGCTGATCTTCTCCTTGTCAAGCAGTAAGAAAACCAGCTCTGACGTGGAGCTTGCATCCGGCACAATGTCATTGATATCCGCAAATGCTTCATTGCTCACATGGTGGTCAATACACAAGGTCTGCTTTGCCCCCTGAAACAATGGTGCGGAAAAACCAAGGCGCTTCTCATCACCGCAGTCCAGGCAGATAAACAGGTCATACTGCTTATCCGCCGGAATCTGGTTTTTCACTTCCTCTGTCTTCTCAATGATCTGATAGACCTTTGGCACCTCCTCCAGATATACATCTGTCTGAAGATGCGGGTACTGCTCTTTCAGGTACATGTAAAGCCCCATACAGGAGCCGATACAGTCCCCGTCCGGGCGGATATGCCCGCCCAGGGCAACTGTCTGTTTCCCTTTGAGAATCTCAGATAACTGTAAATTCATTCTACTCATCTCCGTCTTTTAAATCTCTGGTCAGCTCGTCAATTTTTTTACTCATGTTGACTCCGTATTCAATGGACTGGTCCATAATGAATTTGATCTCCGGAGTGTTCCTCATATTAATTGTTCTTGCCAGCTCGCGTCTGATATAGCCTTCCGCGCTCTGGAGACCTTTGATCGTATCCTCCTGCGCCTTCTCATCGCCAAGCACACTGATATATGCCTTACAGGTTTTCAGGTCAGGAGCCACCTCTACAGCTACGACAGAGGTCATGGGAGCCACTCTCGGGTCCTTGATCCCTCCGCGCAGGATGTTGCTTAATTCACGCTGCACTTCTGTATTGATTCTTGTATTCTTGATACTGTTCTTTCTCATTAAATGCTCCTTCACATAACCGCTAAAAAGCTGCGGTCTTATTTTCTTTCAATTTCGACCATCTTGTAGGCTTCCACAAGGTCGCCTTCCTTGATGTCGTTATAATTCTCGAATACGAAACCACATTCATATCCGGCTCTTACTTCCTTCACGTCATCCTTGAAACGCTTCAGGGATGCAAGCGGTCCGTCAAACATGACAACGCCGTCACGTGTCAGGCGGACAGAGCAGTTTCTCTCAAAGATACCATCCAGTACATAAGAACCTGCGATGGTTCCCACTCCGGATGCCTTGAAGGTCTGGCGTACTTCCGCATGGCCGAGTACCTTCTCCTCGAAGATCGGATCCAGCATACCCTTCATGGCTGCCTCCACATCCTCGATTGCATTGTAGATGACTCTGTAAAGTCTTAAGTCAACGCCTTCACGGTCTGCGATCTCTTTCGCTGTCGCATCCGGGCGTACGTTGAATCCGATGATGATCGCGTTGGATGCAGATGCCAGGATCACGTCTGATTCGTTGATCGCACCGACACCGCCGTGGATGATCTTGATAACAACCTCATCGTTGGACAGTTTCAGAAGGCTCTGCTTCAATGCCTCTACAGAACCCTGTACATCCGCTTTTACAACGATGTTGAGTTCTTTTAAGTTGCCTTCCTTGATCTGGGTAAACAGATCATCCAGTGACATCTTGGACTTCGTATCATCCAGCAGTTTGACCTTGTTCTGTGAGATAAAGGTCTCTGCAAAGCTTCTTGCTTCTTTTTCTGTATCGCATCCTACGAAAACTTCCCCTGCATTCGGTACATCGTTGAGTCCCAGGATCTCTACCGGCTGTGACGGACCTGCTTCTTTGACTCTGCGTCCCTTGTCATCCATCATGGCTCTTACTTTACCATGTGCGGAACCTGCTGCAATTGCATCTCCTACATGGAGAGTACCTTTCTGTACCAGTACAGTTGCCACGGAACCTTTTCCTTTATCCAGCTCGGCCTCGATCACCAGACCTCTTGCACTGCGGTCCGCATTTGCCTTTAATTCCATCACTTCTGCTGTGAGAAGGATCATCTCCAGCAGATCTTTGATACCTTCTTTTGTATGTGCGGATACAGGTACGAAAATAGTGCTTCCGCCCCAGTCCTCAGGAATCAGCTCATACTCTGCCAGTTCCTGTTTTACTCTGTCGATATTGGCACTTGGCTTATCGATCTTGTTGATTGCTACGATGATCTCGATTCCGGCAGCTTTTGCATGGTTGATTGCTTCCACTGTCTGCGGCATCACACCGTCATCTGCTGCAACCACGAGGATTGCGATATCTGTCGCATTGGCGCCACGCATACGCATCGCTGTAAATGCTTCATGTCCCGGTGTATCCAGGAAAGTGATCTTCTCACCGTTTGCCTCTACCACATAGGCACCGATGTGCTGTGTGATACCGCCGGCCTCACGTCCGATTACATTCGTATGGCGGATGGCATCCAGAAGGGAAGTCTTACCGTGGTCAACGTGGCCCATAACACAGACTACAGGCGGACGTTTTACCATAGTGCTCTCGTCTTCCTCTTCCTCTTTGAGGAGCTCTTCGATCACATCAACAACCGGTTCTCTCTCACAGAGAACATCAAATTCCATTGCGATCTCTTCTGCTGTCTCATAGTCGATCTCCTGGTTTACAGTCACGATCTTGCCCTGAAGGAACAGCTTCTTCACGATTGCGGAAGGAACCAGCTTCATCTTGTCGGCAAGCTCTTTGATTGTCAGCACTTCCGGGAGAATGATCTGTTTGATCTCTTCTACCTTCTTCTCCACCGGCTTCGGCTGCGGCTTCTGAACCTCTGCAACAGGTTTCTGCTTTTTGCCTCTTTTGCCAAAATCATTCTCTTTATATTCTTTTTTCTTGTAATCCTTTTCTTTATCTTTTGCTTTATTTCTGGATGCTTTCTGCTGTTCTACTAATGGTGTTGGGATTGCATCTCTGTCATCTCTTCTGTTATCACGGCGCTCACCCGGACGGGAAGACTGATTGCCTCCGCGCTGGTTATTGCCTGCATAACCGCCGCCCTGACGCTGGCCGTTACCCTGATAGCCGCCGCCCTGACGCTGACCATTTCCCTGGTAGCTTCCGCCACCCTGGCGCTGACCGTTACCCTGGTAGCTTCCACCGCCCTGGCGCTGACCGTTACCCTGGTAGCTTCCACCACCCTGGCGCTGACCATTTCCCTGATAGCTTCCGCCTCCCTGGCGCTGACCGTTACCCTGGTAGCTGCTTCCACCGCCCTGGCGCTGGCCGTTACCCTGGTAACCGCCGCCCTGACGCTGGCCATTTCCCTGATAGTTTCCACCACCCTGGCGCTGGCCGCTGCCCTGATAGCTTCCGCCGCCCTGGCGCTGGCCATTGCTATTTCTGTTATTGTCATAGCTTCTTTCCTGACCGCCGCGGTTATTATTGTATCTCTGGCCGCCCTCTGAATTTCTCTGGTTCTGAGAATTGTATGGTCTCTGTCCTGAAGACTGAGTCGTTCTTGCCTCCTGGGAAGCTGCGGATGGTCTTGGTGTTCCCTGTGAAGCCGGATGCTGTGCAGATGCTCCCTGGGCATTCTGAACCTGGCCCTGGGTATTCTGCCCTGCTGCGCTCTGTGGGCGTGGTGCCTGTGTATGCTCGGCTGCCGGCTGTCCTGCTGCGCTCTGCGGTCTCTGGGTGGTTCCTGCCGGACGGCTTCCCTGTGGACGCTGTCCCTGCGCACTTCCTGCCGGACGGCTTCCCTGCGGGCGCTGTCCCTGATGTCCGCTGCTCATGCGGCCGCCGCTCTTGGAATTCTGCGGACGGAATACCTGTACGATATTTTTCTTCTTCGGTGCAGCATCCTCTGCCGGTTTCTCACCCTCTGCAGATTTCGCCTCCGCCGGTTTTGCTGCTGGTGCAGCACTTCCTTTGTGTCCCTTGCGGATATTATCCACCACCTCATCGGCTAAAGAACTCATATGGCTTTTCACCTCTACATTCTTCTTTACTAAAATAT
The DNA here is from genome assembly GCA_902489075.1 of uncultured Faecalicatena sp. Taxonomy (GTDB): domain Bacteria; phylum Bacillota; class Clostridia; order Lachnospirales; family Lachnospiraceae; genus Faecalicatena_A. The sequence goes on from CABTYO010000044.1 coordinate 10,926, forward strand.
CCATCAGTTCTTTATTTTCCATCCCCAGCTCTTTAGCCAGTTCATGTACTCTCATTTTTGTCATATTAACTACCTCCTTTATGCAATTGTATTATCTTTCGTTTCTAAATGTTTTCGAATTCCCTTTGCAAATCCTTCGTCCAATATCGCCAGAGATGCACGGAATTCTTTTCCCATTGCATGCCCTAAGGTATCTTTATCTCCGTAAAAATAAATTGGAACCTTATAAAATTCACACATATCGCGAAACTTCTTCTTTGTATTGTCTGATGCATCGTCCGCGACGATCACCAGTGCGGCCCTTCCTGACTTGACTTCCTTCTCCGTCATGAATTCTCCGCTTACGGTCTTTCCCGCCTTTGTGGCAAGCCCGACCAGAGACAACGCTTTACTTGGTATCAATCTCGTTCATCTCCTTTTCCAGACGCTCATACACTTCGGCAGGAATAGCCTGTTTAAAAGAACGTTCCAGGCCTTTGCTTTTTACCGCCTTTTGAAAACATTCCTTTGAACAGCACAGATAGGCACCGCGCCCGTTCTTCTTCCCGGTCGCATCCAATACAAATTCCTCTTCTGCTGTGCGTAAGACGCGTATCAGTTCCTTCTTCGGCTTCATCTCACCGCAGCCAACGCATTTACGCATCGGTATCTTTCTATTGTTCAATCATTCCACCTCTTATATGGTTATTATTCACCATCTGTCTCGATGAATTCAATCTCTTCGTAATCCTGGTCTTCCGGGCTCTCTGCCGGCGCTTCAATATCCTGAGGATATTCTTCTTCATAACCGCTGTTGTACTCATCATCGGCATATCCGTCTTCCATCATTCCCATCTGCTCCATGTAGTCTTCCGGAAGATCCCCTGACTCGATGGCCTGTGTCTCACTCTTAATATCGATCTTGTATCCGGTCAGACGTGCTGCAAGCCTTGCATTCTGTCCTTCCTTACCGATTGCCAGGGATAACTGGTAATCCGGTACGATGACGCTTGCTGCCTTCTCATCCGGGTCAGCCATAACGGAAATAACCTTGGCCGGGCTGAGTGCGTTCTCGATCAGGAGGGCCGGGTTCTCATCCCAGTTGATGATATCGATCTTCTCACCGCGCAGCTCATTGACAACCGCGTTGACTCTGGCACCATTCATTCCGACACATGCGCCCACCGGATCTACATTCTCATCGTTGGACCAGACTGCCATCTTGGTACGGGAGCCTGCCTCACGTGCGATGCTCTTAATCTCGACAGTGCCGTCCTTCACCTCTGCGACCTCTGCCTCAAACAGACGCTTTACCAGTTCAGGATGCGTACGGGAAACAAGGATCTTCGGTCCCTTCGGTGTATTCTTTACTTCCACAACGTATAACTTGATACGCTCTGTCGGCTTGAATACTTCTCCCTTCACCTGCTCGTTCTCTGTCAGCATGGCATCTGCCCTGCCCAGGTTGATACTAATATTTCTTCCCACATAACGCTGAACAATACCTGTTACGATATCTTTCTCTTTTTCAAAATACTGATCGTATACGACTTTACGCTCTTCTTCTCTGATCTTCTGTAAGATCAGGTTCTTGGCATTCTGTGTTGCAATACGTCCAAATGACTTGGATTCAATCGGAATCTGTGCCACATCACCGATCTGCAGTGCAGAATCAATCTTCTCCGCATCCTCCAGGCTGATCTCGATTGCCGGGTCAAACACTTCCTCAACAACCTCTTTCTCAGCATACACCGCATAGTCACATGTCTCACGGTCCATGATAACCTTGATGTTGTCTGATGTCCCGAAATGGTTCTTGCATGCGCTGATAAGAGAATTCTCGATGGCGTCCATCATCGTATCTTTACTGATGTTCTTTTCCTGTTCAAGAATAGTCAATGCTTCCAATAATTCTGTATTCATTCTTATTTCCTCCTAAATTAAAAATCCAAAGCTAAGCGGATAAGCGCAATCTCACTTTTGTCAAAGGTCTGAGCTGACCCATCTTCGTATTCTATCGTTACAGTATTCTTATCATAATCCTTTAAAATCCCTACAAATTCCTTCTGGCGGTCGATCGCCCGATATGTCCGGATCTCCACTTCCTCACCGAGGCTCCGCTTGAAATCTTTCTCCTTCTTCAGCGGTCTGCCAAGTCCCGGGGAACTCACTTCGAAGATATAAGTATCTTCTATATAATCCTTTTCATCCAGAATATCTGAAAACTTCCTGCTGACCACTTCGCAGTCATCCACGGTGATCCCGCCCGGCTTGTCGATATAAGCCCGCAGATACCATGTTCCGGCCTCCTTCACATATTCTACATCCACCAGTTCGAAGCCGAACCCTGTCACGATCGGTTCCAAAAGCTCTTCTGTCTTAAGTTCATACTGTTCTTTTCTTGACACGCTAAACTCCCTTTCTCTGCATTCGTTTTCTATACATGATCGTTAGAATAAGTCACCCGGATGCCATCTGTACCGATTGTAAATCCCATCAAACCGCGATGAGACCCTTAGCAACAAAGAAGAGTGAACTTTCGTTCACTCTTCTGCCGGGTTCCTATGTAACTGTGGTTAGTATAGCACCTTTTTCCAGTAAATGCAAGGGGCAAAGTTTATACTTTTTTAATTTGACTTTCCGGTATCTTTCCCTTAGACTTATTCTTACACAACACAGATGATGGTTCTATACATAGAAACTATCACCGGAAATTCTACACAAATACTCTGATATATTCTGATTGTTCTTTAGATCAGTTCCCTGATTCAGGGATGTTTTCAGAAAAACACAACAACATGCAAACAC
>CABTYO010000045.1 GCA_902489075.1 uncultured Faecalicatena sp.
ATCGAGGCGGTGATTTATGCTATGGCAGATAAATTTTTAGATTCAATAGACATTGAAGAAGTTATGGTGGAAATAAGTATGACCCGAATCGGACAAAAACTTATAGATGAAGGAATTTCACGTGGAATTAATGAAGGAATTTCACGTGGAATCTCGGTAGGCATTACAGAAGGAGCCGAACAGACGAAACTGGCAGATGCCAGAAATCTCGTTGACATACTCGACGTCTCTATTATAGCCGAGCGTATCGGGCTTCCATTAGAGACTGTCCAGAAAATCAAAGATGAATATCTGGCTTCCAAAAAATAGCATTGTTATCTTACAAAACACCTTCCCCTGAGTCATGATATTTGGCTCAGGGGACTTCTATGTTCAGACCATCAATTCCACCTTCTGCAGAACCTGGCTCTTCTCCACATCCACTGCACTTACTTTCTTTCCATGATACTTTTCCACCAGTTCATCGATAATTTTTGTCCCAATCCCATGCTCTTCCTTTTTTTCTTTTGTTGTCTCAAAGGTCACCTTTTCACCCGGACAGATCTGATTGCTGACTTCAATGCTGATCTGATCCGCCGCCTTTTTCATCACAACAAAGACACCCCTTTTCGCACCTGACGGAATCCTTGCATCCGCCTCGATTGCATTGTCCAGAAGGTTGTGCAGGATGCCGGCCATATCGATCTCACGGATGCCGCTGTAATCCTCATCTTCTACCTGTGCTTCAAACGGAATCTTCTTATTGGCACACTGCCGCGCCTTTTCACTCAGAATGGAATTCACGACTTCATTTCTGCAATAGCGGATACTGTCCGCCTGTTCCAAGATTCCTTCCAGCGTCTGAATGTGCTTTGCCAGATCGTGCCGATACTTTCTTACGGCCTCGATCTTATCCTGGATGGATGCGTATGATTCCTGAATGGAGTTCATATATGCCTGCATAAGACGGTTTTCCTCCTCCATCTGCCGGATTCTCATACTCCTCAGGATTAATAATGCTGCAATTAAAATCAGGATAAAAAATACAATTAAAATTCTCATAAATGCTCCTTTTAAGTAAATGCACTTTATCAAAATGGATCTTTGAATTCCGCTACCTAGCTTCCCTGATGAGCGTAAAAACTCTCATTATTAAAACATAAATTTCATACCCCGCTCTGCAGCCTGCTCAGGATATCTGCGTCATTGCCCATCTCATAAATTTTTCTTTTACCCTCTTTAAGTAAGTCCGGCTGATCACGATCCGCATATCATTCTTCATGATAAATGTATTTTTCTGCATCTCGCGCACTGCCGGAAGATATACAATAAAGCTGTTGTGGCATCTTGCAAAGTCCAGCGCAGGCAGCATCTCTTCCACCTGATCCAGCTTGTCCCATATCTCATATTGTCCCCACACAGTCTCAATACGCGTCACTCTGCCGGTCCGTTCAAAATACAGGATATCTTCCGGTGCCAGCACCACATTTTTACTGCCGATCACAGGAAAAAGAAGCTTCTTCTCCGTCTGTTCGATTGCATGGAACATCTTGTTCATGACTTCTGCAATCTTCTGTTCGAACTGCTCCTTTAATACGAAGAAGATATGTTCCGTCTGATAAACTTCGGTCGCATAGAAAAGATAATTTGTCAGATAGACCACCTGACAGGCGGGCCACTTCTGATTTACGGCCCGTGCGATCTCAATCCCATCTTTTTTCCCCATCTCTATATCCAGAAATAAAATCTCAAGCGGCGCTCCCGTATATTCCAGGAGCTCTTCCCCGCTTTCAAAGTAGAGCACCTCTGCTTCGAGTGCCGTCCTGGCAGCATACCGGATGATAATATTTTTCGCTTTGTCATACCATTGTCTGTCGTCGTCACAAATTGCAATCTGCATCCTTTTTTATCCTTCCTGTAAAACGATTGTAAGCTGTATCTGGTCCTGCTGCTTTTTCAGATCCACGGTGCCATGATACTTTTTCAAATATTTTCGAAATATCCGTGCATTGATGGGTCCTTTCTGATTCCACCCTGTTACATACTCAATCAACAGCTGGTTCTTTACATTTGCCAGGCGAAGCCTCATCCGCTTCTCTCCCTCTTTCCCCTGGCTGGCACGAAGCCCGAAATGAAGCAATGCCAGTATCAGCGTGATCAGGTCCTGATGATCCATTTTTCCCTCTCTATAATCCTGCAAATAACACTCCAGCAAAATCCCCTGGCTCTCCATATATTCCTGCTGGCTGGAAAGCACCGCATCCAGCATCCAGTCGTCACTGTACATTCCTGCTTTCAGTTCCTTATACTTTTCAATCAAACTTTCCCTATAAGAGGCGATTCTCTCTCTGTGCGCCCCTCTTCCATCCAGTGCCGCCACTTCACCCATCTGCTGTTCTGTTATACTGCGCTGCGTCTCGATGATCCGTATTTCATCCAGGAGCTTTTCAAAATGCTGTTCCATCACGTACCGCTGTCCGGTCAGGAAAGCACATTCTGCCTGTACATTTTTCTGATATCGCCTGACCCAGAAGATAAATGCTCCCAAAGCCAGTATATAAATAGAAAACATAAGACTATATGCAAATACAGGATTATCATAGTTGGCCATAAACCGATAGCATGACAGGAATATGATGTAGGCAGTGAACAGAACTCCAAACGTCTTCTTATGCCGGAACTGATAGCCCTTAAACCTTTCAAAATATATTCCAAAAAACTTTTTCACCAGAAACAGCAGACCAAATGACAAAACTGGAATTCCAAAATCTAGTACTTCTACCGGCCCGGTAAAGGAAAAAATATTCTTACCTTCTATCAAATTCACCACCACAGTACTAAAATAAGTGAAAAATGCTCCTATTGCATCTGAAATTCCAGCCGCCATTCCTATTCTCACCAGACCACCCTCAAAGGTATATACAAACATCACGAAATTCAGTACACTCGTAACGCCAATTCCAATCATGTATATTACCTGTATCCACATGGTCTGCTTGTAAAACCCACTGTAAAAGGTTCTTATGACCATTCCGATGAAAATATTCAAAAACACGATCTTGCATCCAGTATATAGGATTATTGCCCGGAAACTGTGTTTCTTTTTAAGCAGCATTGACATTAGGAACAATCCGGTTCCGTGGCCAACTCCACCGATAATCGCCATCCGCAGCGCACAGCTTAATATATATCCGATATCTGCCTCCATTTTCTGCTACCCTTCCATCATAATCAGGCTCACCTTCACCTGTTCATCCCTCTTTTGGATTTCCACTGTGCCATGATGCTTCTTTAAATACGGTTTAAATAAGCTCTGTCTGATAGGCTCCGTCCGATTCCAGCTGCATGCATACTCAATAATCAACTGATTCTTCACCTGTGCGATACGAAGCTTCATCCATTTATCTTCCATCCCCCGGCAGGCCTTAATTCCCCAGCGAAAAAGAGTCATAAGAAGTGTAATCAGATCCTGCTGTACCTCCCGGTATTCCCAGGCCTGGCATTGTCGGGGCGAATATTCCCGGGCGGAACATTCCAGCCGGATTCCCTGCTGTTCCATAAACTCCTGCTGGCTGGAAAGCACCGCATCCAACATCCAGTCGTCACTGTACATTCCTGCCTTCAGCTCCTTATATTCTTTAATCAAGCTTTCCCTATAAGAGGCGATCCGCTCTCTGTGCACTCCTCTCCCATCCAATCCCGCCACTTCACCCATCTGCTGTTCTGTAATACTGCGCTGTGCCTCAATGATTCGTATTTCTTCCAGAAGCTTTTCAAAATGCTGCTCCATCACACAACGTTGTCCGGTCAGGAAGGCACATTCTGCTTGTACATTTTTCTGATATCGCACCATCCAGTAAATCAGCGTTCCCAGAACCAATACACAAACCAAAAACATAAAACTATATGAGAACACTGGTTCCTTATAATTGGATACAAACAAATCAAACGACATAAGCATAACATAGAAGATAAACAGAACTCCTATTAACCTCTTATGCCGGAGCTCATGATCTTTTACTTTTTCCAAATAGGAGCCCCAAAATTTTTTAACCAGAAAAAGCAGTCCAAATGACAGAAACGGAATCCCCAGGTCTAACACCTCTACCGGTCCGGTAAGGGATAACAGTTCCTCTCCTCTAATATAATTAATTACAGTAGTACCAAAATATGTAAAAAATGCTCCGATAATATCTGAGATTCCTGACAGCAGTCCTACTTTAACCAGACCTCCTTCAAAGGTATACACAAACATCACAAAATTCAATACACTTGTGCTCAGAATTCCAATCATATATATTGCCTGCATCCACATGGTCTGCTTGTAAAACTCACTGTAAAAGGTTCTTATGACCATTCCGATTACAACATTCAAAAGCACAATTTTGCATACGGTATACAGAAGAATTCCCCAGTAGCTGTGTCTCTTTTTAAGCAGCATAGTCATAATAAACAATACGGTTCCATGCCCCACCCCGCTAATAATTGCCAGCCGAAGCGCACAACTTAGTACATATCCGATATCTGCCCTCATTTTCTGCTACCCTTCCTGCAGAAGAACTGTAATATGTACACAGTTCTTTTCCTTCTGCATATCAACTGTACTTCTACTGCTGTACTTCCGAAGCTCCCTTTCTACCATCTTCCTGTCAAGGGGTTCCTGTTCATTCCAACTGCTTCGAAACTCAATCAATTGCTGTCCTTTCACCTCTGATATATGAAGACTTATGAATTTTCTCCACCCAATGCCATTCTTTGGACTGCTCCCCTTACAATTCTCTGATATTGTTTTTTCACTCGCCTGGATGCCCCAGCGGATCAAAAACAATATCAGAGAAATCAGCTCCTGCTGCCCTTTTCCAGTTTCCCCATATTCCTGCGCCGAGCATTCAAAGTCAATCCCATACTTCTCCAGAATCTCTGCCTGACCGGACAGCACTGCATCTAACATCCAGTCATTGCAGTAGGTTCCGGCTTTCAGCTTTCGATATTCCCGGGTCAGGGTTTCCAGATAAGCAGATACCTGTTCCTGCCTGACATTTTCCTCATTAATACTGCCGCTTTTGCTGCCATCTCCGAAAATTTCCGTTATCGCTTTCATTTTCCCGGAAACCTCACCTCTATACTTTTCCATTTGCTGTATCTGCTCCTGGATTTTGCCAAAGTGAGTCGTCAGCAGTTCCTGCTGCAGCTCCATGTATTCCCGTTCTCTGCGGATATTCCGTCTGTATCCTCTTGCAATCCAGAATGCCACAGCCAGTGCAGACATACAAGCTGCCAGTGTCATTCCACCTGCTGCATGCGACATATCAGACGCCGCTCCGAATAGGGCGGACGTTCCCCACAGAATATACAGGATAAACACCGTCCATAATATCTTCTTATGCTGATACTCATGACTTCCTATTTTCCTGAAAAATGCGCCTCCATAATATCCGGCTGTAACTATAAATACGGCACATATGACTGGAATTCCAAAATCCATCAGCTGAAATTCTACAATTTCCTCAAAGACTGCCCTGCCTTCCAGAATGTTTATCATTCCCAGCCCAAAAAAGCTTGTGAAGGTCGCCATCAATTCAGATACCCAGGAACTCACCATAATATTCGTCAGTTTCCCATGAAAGGTCCATGCATAGACTACAAAAGTCATCCATGCTGCCGTAACCACACAGACGATGTAGAGTGTCTGAATCCATGCATGCTTAATGTAGAACTCATGATAGAACTCCTGCATGATGATTCCCAAAAACATATTAATGAAAAGGATTTTCCCTGCATAGTAAAAAATGATCCACCAAAGGCTTCTTTTTCGCTCTAAAATCTGATTTTGAGTATAGATTGCTACTCCATGACTGGACGCTGAAACCACAAAGAATCTGAATGCGCAGCTCAGCATATATCTGGTGTCTTCCCCCATCCTCTATCCCTCCTGCAGCACAGCCATAACCCGGACACTGTTCGCTTCCCTGCATACCTCTGCTGTACTTTTGTATCTGCTTTTTATTTTACCATGGATGATACGCCTGTAAAAGACCATCTTCTATAATCATCATTCATAATCCGTATATTCCACTGTGTTAAATGCCGCCAAAAACAGAGAAACCACCTTGCCATCTTCAACATCCATCAGACAATACTGCCCTGTTTCCCGTTGGTTCCATTCCAGACTGTACATATTGATACTTTGAGTATACTCTCTTGTATCCGGTTTCCCGTATCTCTCGATTACTTCCGCTTCCGTGCTGCCTATATGTATATCCCCGGGAAACAGGATTGTCAGATTTTCATTTACCAGCTCCCAGTCCCAGATATATACAGCCGCTATCAGGCAATCCTTTAGAAGTTCGGGACCGTTATTCGGATTTATAACTTCCGCGCATACTTTATTACCGCTTTCATCTGCAAAATAGACGTCTTCTCCATATCCTGCATAAAATGCGGTGCCTTCCTCGAACCCCAAAACTTCTAATCCTGCATTCTCAAGATCGATGACTTTACACGGGAGAGTAAGAACCGTTTCATTGATCTGTATGGTATTACTCTTCCAGCTCTCACCTGGCACTGTCATGGGGGCTGCCGGGGCAAGCCTTGTCACACCCTTTTTCCCATCATATCCCGCTTCATCCTTGCACTGTTTGATTTGCTTATATGCGGCTGCTGCCATAATGATGGAAAATATAACCGCTGTTATCATATACAAACGGCTCGCTTTGCTTTTCTTCATATTCCTGTCCTACTCATGTTGTGTGTATTCATATATATTGACTGCCCCTAAGAAGCAATGACGGGCTCGATTTTCCTCGAAAAAGCCTGTAAAAGATTTGACATAATCTGTACTATACAAGGCATAGAATTTCACAGAGCCATCATCATTCAGAGTCTCAGAGTCTGCCTCTCCGTATTTTTCCACGATTGCCTCTACCGTGCTGCCGACCTGAATGCCACCGGGAAACTGTACTGTAAGGCCGCCGCTTTCAAGCCCGTATGCAGAGACATCCACTTCACCTATCAGACATTCAGAAAGTGGCATCTCCCTGTCAGTAGAATTCACAATTTTGGTTCCAATTTCGTTTCCATTGCCGTCCGAAAATTCAACCCCAATATATTCTCCTGATGCAATCCTGGTATCCTCGTATATTCCCTCAGTCGAGATCGATAAACCAATATTCGTAAAATCCGTTACATTACATGGAAGTGCTATGACTGCATCATTGATCTGTACCGTACAACTCTCCCAATTCTCCCCCAGCTCTGCCACAGGCGGGGCGGCTTCTATTTCTTCTATTTCCGGTTTATCTTGTATTTCCGCCCCATCTTGTGAATGATCACTGATTGCTGCCCCATTGCCGATGGACCAGTATGGATTTACCACTGTGATTACCAAAAGTATGACAAACACAACCGCAACAAACACGGATAACCTTATTTTCGCACCCTTGTCCAGACCGTGGGACTCTGATTCTTTCGTCTCCTGCCTCTTTTCTTCCTGTTCCTTATGCACAGGTAACGCTTCCTGATTCGCAGCTGATACTTCCCTATTCGCAGCTGCTGCTTCCTTATGCGTAGATGATACTTTCTTTTCTCCCCACGCTGAAACGGTCCGCTCCCATGCCCCGTATGTTTTTTCCGGGTCGAAGGATTTGGACTGCTCCTGTACGTATATATCCGGGTCTTCCAATGTGTTCTGCCCGGTCACCGGGACACCCGTGTCCTTTGCTCTGCTGTCTGCGTCTGCTCTGCTATCTACATCTGTTCTGCCGGAATGTCTTGTTTCCTTTAGCTTTTCTCTTAGTTCAGAAGCGCTCTGGTATCTCCACTCCGGCTTATAGGCACATGCCCGTAAGACGACGCCGCCAAGCTCATCCTGTGCACAGGCAGGCAGGGGCATTTTCTCGCCGCTGATTCTTTTTCTCATGGCCGCCTCGGCATCTGTTGGATGCAGCTGTTCGGGATAAGGAGGCATAAAGGGATACCGCCCGTGATTCAGCAGCTTATACAGCATGATTCCCAGGGAATAGATATCCACAGTCCTGTCATAACGTTCCCCGCGGTAGACCTCCGGCGCCATATACATACTGGTGCCCTTCTGGGAGTACACAGACTTGGTCATCTCCATTTGCTTTGCAATTCCAAAATCCCCCAGCTTGTAATCTCCGTATCGGTTGCGGAACACATTGTCAGGCTTGATATCCCGGTGAATGATATGTGACTGCTCACAGCAGTCGAGGGCAAGGCAGATGTCCGCCCCCAGCTTCACAACTTCCTCCGGCGATATCTCCTGATTCTTCTTTTTTAATTCTTCCAGATAGGTGTTCAGGTTGGTCAAGAGCTCCATTCGTATGTAGATCGTCCATCCGATCCCATCCTCTCTTTTCTGAAAGGCATAATCCTCGATGGATACGATGTTGTTTCCCGTTTTCAGGGTCTCCATCACACCAATTTCATTCTGGAGATTTTTGACCAGGTCCTCGTAATAATACTGCACAGACTGGTAATCCATTCCGGAGTTCATCAGCTCGCGGACTTCGGAACGGTCCTGGGGCAGTTCGATGATCTTCAATGCGGCATAGGAGGTGTGCTCCATCTCTACCCGTTTTATTTTATAGACTTTTCCATATGCCCCCTGACCGATCAGCTCGACAATCTGCCACTGGGGCCAGATACTTTTTAAATCTTCCATTTTCCTTTACTCCTGTCTAGCGCAGACTCTTGATACCTTTATTTTTCAAACCTTCCTCTGATTCATAAAACCAAGACAAGGCTCCATTCTCTACATAAACAAACTGCCCTTCTTCGGTCTGTCGGATCACAGAATAAGTTCCATTCTCCGCATGTGCGGTCCCTGATCCGGCCTCGCTTCCGTCAAGCTTGCTCCACTGCATTGCCACGTCCCCGTGGAACATATTGTCAACAACATTTGATGTCTTTACCCAGTTCCATGATGTTCCGGAGGTATCCGTATCGAGTGCTGTTATTGTAAACTGCCCGTTTGCCTTATCCTCTGTCCACGTTCCCTCCGCCATCTGATAATCGGTATCAGAATTACTAAATGCACAGAACTGCTTTCCTGTCCCATTAGCCTTACTGTCTTTAATTTCTCCTGCATAGGCCCCCCAGTCAGAGACAAGCATCCCGGTCCCTTCTGCTATCGAATCCACAATTCTTCCGTTCTGGAAATAATAACTGTCTGTTCCCGGTTCACCCTGTCCGCCTTTAAAGTATGCCAGAAGCCCTGCATAATCGTTATTGTTCATCATGTTATATAGCTGCTGCAGGCGTACTTCCTTTTTCAAGGTAGAAATATCTTCGGCTGATACAGCACTGGCTGCCGTTTCGATCCACCAATTTGCCTCATCCAGACTGTTTTTCACGATATAGAGATGGATGATTTCCTTGTATGCATCCGGCAGTTCTCCTTTTGCCTGGATTGCCTGATAACACTGTTCGATTGCAGGATCAATCTGCCCATTATTTTCCGAGTCTATAGCAGCAGCCACCAGATCGTAATATGCTTTAAAACCATTGGCTTCGTCATACTTTTCGCTGATTGTGACGGAATCAGGACAGCTTGTTTTCCCCTGTTCAAGAATAGCAATTGCATCATCATAACGCTGCTCATTCATGTATACCGATGCCAGTCCCACATACCCCCGTTCATCGTCAGGATATTCTTCCACTGCCTGCTGATACTTTAACTCAGCCTCAACATTAGCGAGGGCATCTAAATCTGTTTGTGCTTTAAAAAACAGGTCTTCCTTATCCTGGCGCCTCTGTTTCTCTATCTGGATACGCTGTTCTTCCGCCTTACGCAGCTGATCCTCCTTAATCGACTTAGATATCGCTCCAACTCCCACCAATACAAAGATTACAACCACTACGGAAAGGAGATACCTGGCGCTTTTCTTTTTCCAGAATTTATCTTCTTCCTTTTGTCCCGCAAACTGATAAGTCCCGGCATTCCCCGTATTACGTCTCTGCTGTTCCTCGACTCTGCGCTGCTCTTCCTGCCTGCGCAGCTGCTCCTCTTTCCTGGGCTGCTCTTCTTTTTTTCTTTGTTCCTCCTGTGCCTGCTGCGCCGCCGTTCTGCACTTCTCTTCTTCTCTTTTCTGCTGTTCTTCTTTTCTCTGCTGTTCTTCCTTCCTGCACCGCTCTTCTTCCAGCTTTTGCTCCTTTTCTCGCTTTAGAGCCTGCTCATCCTGCCAGCAGTAGGTCTTCTCTGTCCCGGGATCGTTATCTGCGTTCAGACCATCCCCGGATATTGTATCCTGCTCGGATGTCTGACCGTCCACGAATGCAGCTGCATCCTCTTTCTCATCCACCTGAATCGACAGCAGATCTTCTTTCAGCCGGGAAGCACTCTGATAACGTCTCTCAGGCTGATATGCACAGGCTTTCAGGATGATCGTACCAAGCCTTCCCTTTGCACGGTCCGGAGGCGGCATGATTTCCCCGTTCATCCGCTTTCTCATGGCTTCCTCTGCATCGGATGGGCGAAGCTGAGCCGGATAGGAAGGCATAAAGGGAACTCTCCCGTGGTTCAGCAGCTTATACAGCATGATTCCCAGAGAATAGATATCCACGGTCCGGTCATAATGTTCTCCGCGAAAGACCTCTGGCGCCATATACATACTGGTACCTTTCTGGGAGTACACGGATTTTGTTATTTCCATCTGCTTTGCTATCCCAAAATCACCCAGCTTATAATCGCCGTATCGGTTACGGAAGATGTTATCCGGCTTGATATCCCTGTGTATAATATGAGACTGTTCGCAGCATTCCAGCGCAGAACAGATGTCCACACCAATCTTGACGATCTCTTTCACCGGAAGTTCTCTCGTCTTCTCCAGACAGGCACTTAAGCTTTCCAGGAGCTCCATGCGGATATAGATCGTCCACCCCACATTTTCCTCGTGCTGCTGGAAACTGTGATCTTCAATCGCGACAATATTTCTTCCTGTCTTCAAGGATTCCATGACCTGTATTTCCGTCAACAGGTTCTTGCGGATATCCTCGTAGTAGGACCGGATCGACTGATAGTCCATGCCGGAGTTCACCAGCTCCCGTACCTCTGACTGGTCTTTGGGAAACTCGATGATTTTAAGCGCCGCATAGGAGGTATAGCCTAATTCTTTTCTCCTGATTTTGTAGACCTTCCCATAAGAGCCTTCCCCGATTTTTTCCTCAATTTCCCATTGCGGCCAGACACTTTTCAGATTTTCCATTTTTACTCATTCCTTTAACGTTCATTTTCCTTCTGTATTTCACACAAAATAATGGTGATATTGTCTCTTCCGCCATTTTCCAATGCCGTATCGCGCAGACGCTCTACCTTTCTTTCCACCGGAATGAAACCGGACAAAATCTTCCGGATTCCTTCTTCCGACACCATGTCGGTCAGCCCGTCGCTGCACAGCAGATAGAGGTCCCCATGACAAAGACTGATGGGATTGATAAATGGTTCCACCATAAATTCTTCCTGATCGATCCCCAAGAACTGTGTCAATCCCGGTTTCTTATTTGTGATTCCCTGCTCTCTTAGAAATGCCTCGTTCGTATGGGGCTGGCTGATTCTGTGCAGTTCGCATTTTCTGTACAGGTAAGCCAGGCTGTCCCCCAGATTGCCCAGAAGCATCTCCGAATCGTTAAATGCCGCAATCAGGGCCGTAGAGCCGATCCTGCTGAATCTCTGTTCTCTCCTCTTACGGCATACTTCCTCATTCAGCCCGATGATCACACCTGACAGATACTCTGCACTCCAGATCTCTGGAACCTTTAACTCACTGAACCGCTTTGCGGCTGTGTAGGATGCCAGCTCCCCCGCACTTTCCCCACCCATACCGTCAAATACAGCAACAGCCGGCTTTAACCGGCTGCTGATCGTAACTGTACGAACGTCAGGCATGGATTGATGTTCGAGTGGCATATATGTTCCATCTATGAAAAAATTATCCTCATTCCCGGAACGTACTTTCCCGGAATGTGTCGTGTACGCCATGGCGATCTGATAACTCTCCGTATCCTCTCTCCCGGCGTTAATCCATCTGAATATCGAATTCACCTGTTTCTTCCAATCCATCTGTCTGCTCTCCGCCTTCCTTTTGTACCCGCTCTACGATTTCTGCACATTCATTCATCAGAGTGGCCGTTGCATTCATAAATTCCGGTATGCGTTTTAGCAGTTTTTCTGCTTCCTCATCCTGAAATCCTTCCCATACCACCCTGTGAATCTGTTCTGCATCAAACTTCTCCAGTATGCCTCTGCCCGAAAGTCCTGCCGGATACATCACAGCGGTATATTCCCAGATCTGATCCTGATACATCGGGTAGTATCCTATAATCATATAGCATACATTTGAGTTCTCTGAGAGTTCTACAATACTTCCCACAGGCAATAATTCTGCCATCTAATCTTCCTCCTGTCCGATTACTTTTTCTCTGGCCAATTTCAGGAATTCCAGAAACCCCGCATAATCTGCATGAACGCCTTCCGTCTCAATCCCTTCTATGTATGTCAGAAATCTTTCCGAGCGCTCATTCTGATATCCTTCAAAAAACACCTCTTCTACTGAGGAAACCGGACAGATAAAGATGCTGTTCTGATTGATATACCCTAATGGATATGGAAGTATCATGTATCCTGCCGCAACATTCCCACTGTTCTCAATCGGGCGATATCCCGAAATAATAAACTTCTTTTTCTGAATGCCTATCACTGAACCAAGCGGTAATATCTTCATATCGTTTTCCTCCTCGTATAATAAGTTTGTAAGC
>CABTYO010000046.1 GCA_902489075.1 uncultured Faecalicatena sp.
CTGATACAGAGGCTGGTCGATCTTCTCGTCCAATTCCCAGGCCAATGACGAGATATACGAGTTCAGATACCCGATCCCTGTGCCGATATCCTCGATTTTACCCTCCTGGCTCTGGTAATCCAGACCGGACATATTCCCTTCTGACAGGATATCCTCCATTTTTTTCAGATATTCTTCCACCTCCTGTAGGAGATAGACATAGTTGATTCCCAGATGAGGAGAGATCTTTTCTTCCCAGTCTGTAAGGTTCACTTTCTTTAATTCATCCGCACTCATTTTCTTTTCACCTGGCCTCCCTCCATATGGTCCAACAGCCAGGCAGCCATAGCTGTATCACTTTGATATTTGCTATATCCATACAGAAGAACTGCAACTCATGCCAAATATCGCTTATGCTCATTGACGGCCTCCTTTCCAAGGGCATCCGACATATTTCGGTTATTATGCCTTTTTTATATATACTCTGTCACTCATGTACCATCAATAGGTTTCCGGTGAACGCAGCGTTTTCACTGGTAAACGCAAGATGTTTAAGGAACTTTCCGTCTGGCACTACACGATTCAGGCAGTTTTTGGTCTCTTTACACATATTCAGTGCCACCGTATACCATGATATGTTTTTACCATATTTATCTGCTTTTTCCATCCATATTGAATCAAGCGCACCTTTTTTTGCTTTAAACAGCACTTTACTATTTAGCACTTTATGGATAAAAGCTACAAAAAAAGCGTGATCATGTATACCCATAGGGCATATCGTAATGCATGCCCTTCGGGCGGGCACGCAAAAAAAATTGCATGATCATGTATTATTTTTTATAAAGTGGCCAATACTGTATGAAAAAAGGAGTGGAATCCTTATGAAGATGAGATACCGTATTGGCTTTTTTGCGGGCATTTTTCTTCTGGTATCCATGATTGGAATCGGATATCAGCTGAGCTATAAATATGCGCTGGAGAGACAGCAGGCAAAGGCAGAGCTGCCGCAGACGAGTGCGCAGAGCATCACGACAAAGGGCGAGGCGACCAAGAATGAGGGCTATTATCTCTGTGAGCTTCACGGATATGTGGTGGTCTATCTGAATGACAAGAAGACCATCTTCGAAGTGACGGATATTGCGCTGACGGATCTCCCGGAAGAGATTCAGGGAGAGATCAGAAATGGCAAATTTGTGGAGACTGAAGATGCCCTGTATGGATTTTTAGAAAATTATTCGAGCTGATAAGTAGACGAATCGTGACAAATAGTGTAATATATGTATTGGTCTGCGAAAAGGAGATACAAAGATGGACGAACAAAAGATTAAAAGAATTAATGAATTATACAGAAAATCAAAGGCTGAGGGGCTGACGGAAGCGGAGAAGAAGGAGCAGAAGATACTCAGACAGGAGTATGTAGATTCCTTCAGACGCAATCTGCGCAGCCAGCTTGACAGGATTGATATCGAGGAAAAGGATGGAACCGTGATCAATCTGGGAGAGAAGTTTGGAAACAAAAAAGGACATTAGAAAGAAGATCCGCGCGGCAAGAGCCGCCCTTTTAGAGGACAGGCGAAGTAAATACAGCGAGTGCATTCAGAGGAGACTGCTGGAACATCCGCTGTATCAGCAGGCAGAAGAGATCTACTGCTATGTGTCTTTTGGGGATGAAGTATGCACAGATCTGATCCTTCAGACTTCCTGGGAACTCGGGAAGCGGGTGGCTGTGCCTAAAATCCTCACAGAGATTCCGCGAACTCTTACAGATGCGCAGGAGATGCAGCGGTCCATGGATGATACCCTCACTATGGGAGCGCCATGCAGGCGGTATATGGAGTTTTTCTATCTCCACAGCCGGGAAGAGTTAGAAGAAGGGTATTATGGGATTTTAGAGCCTGTGACCAGGAAAAAAGCAGACGGGAAAGATGCCCTTGTGGTGATGCCCGGGGTGGCATTTGATTCTTCCTGCCACAGGATCGGCTATGGCGGCGGCTTCTATGATTCTTATCTGTCGCTGCATCCTGGGTTAAGGACCATTGCTCTTGCCTATTCTATCCAGTGCATGGAGCAGATTCCATTTAAAGAACATGATATCCGTCCTGAGATGATTATCACAGAAAAGGAGATTTACACATGTTAAACGGACTTCCGGGTGATCCGGTGATTCTGTTAAGCGTGGTCAACACGAAGCTTCGGGACTATTATAAGAGTCTGGACGAGCTGTGTGATGACATGGGGATTTCAGGTGCAGAATTAGCCGGAAAGCTGAAACTGATCGATTACGAATATGACGAACATAGAAATCAGTTCGTTTAGGATTGTGGAGGCACAGAGTGCGGAACAATCCGCCAGTATTCTGGGTGCAAACTTTTGTCCCAGACAGCATTTCATTTTATTAGAAAAGGATTTCTACATATGAATACAATAGACTTTACAAAGATTGACCTGTCAAAGGAAGCGCCAGCGGCGGAACCGGACAGGCAGTATTATTTTATAGCGAAAGCAAGAGAATATGTGAAAAAGCAGTCAGAGGAACTGGGGCGTCCTCTTACTTTCTGCGTCACCACATTTGGATGTCAGATGAATGCTCGCGACTCGGAGAAGCTTTCCGGGATACTCGAACAGATCGGGTATGTGGAAGAGGCGGATGAGGAGAAGGCTGATTTCGTGATTTACAATACGTGTACGGTCCGTGAGAATGCGAACCAGCGCGTCTATGGAAGACTGGGGCAGTTAAACCGGGTGAAGAAGCAGAATCCGCACATGATGATCGGCTTATGCGGCTGTATGATGCAGGAGCCGGAAGTGGTGGAGAAGTTAAAGAAGAGTTACCGCTTTGTGGACCTGATCTTCGGGACCCATAATATTTTTAAATTTGCAGAGCTGATCGTGACCCGCATGGAATCGAAGCGTATGGTCATCGACATCTGGAAGGATACGGACAAGATCGTGGAGGACCTGCCGAGTGAGCGGAAGTACTCCTTCAAATCCGGCGTCAATATTATGTTCGGGTGCAACAATTTCTGCAGCTACTGCATCGTCCCTTATGTCAGAGGGAGGGAACGCAGCCGGAACCCGAAGGACATCATCCGTGAGATCGAGCACCTTGTAGCCGACGGTGTGGTCGAGGTCATGCTTCTGGGACAGAACGTGAATTCCTACGGGAAGACACTGGAAGAGCCGATGACATTTGCGCAGCTGCTTAAGGAGATCGAGAAGATCGAAGGCCTTGAGCGCATCCGTTTTATGACCTCTCATCCGAAGGATCTTTCCGATGAACTGATCGAAGTGATGCGGACTTCAAAGAAGATCTGTAAGCATCTGCATCTGCCGATCCAGTCCGGCAGCACACGGATTCTGGAGAAGATGAACCGCCGGTATACAAAGGAACACTATTTGGAGCTGGTGGATAAGATCCGCGCGGCAGTGCCGGATATTTCCCTGACCACGGATATTATCGTGGGATTCCCGGGAGAGACAGAGGAAGATTTCCTGGAGACCATGGATGTGGTGAGGAAGGTGCGTTATGACAGTGCCTTTACCTTTATCTATTCCAAGAGGACAGGCACCCCTGCCGCTGTGATGGAAAACCAGGTCCCGGATGATGTGGTGAAGGACCGTTTTGACCGTCTTTTGAAGGAAGTACAGAGGATTTCAAACGAAGTGTGCAGTGTATACACGGATACCATTCAGAAAGTGCTCGTCGAGACGGTGAATGATCATGATGCAAGCCTTGTGACAGGAAGAATGAGCAATAACCTGCTCGTACATTTCCCTGGAGACGAAAGTCTGATCGGGAAGATTCTCCCTGTGGAATTAAAGGAATGTAAAGGATTTTATTATATCGGACAGAGAGTATCAAAATAGTTCGGGAATAAATTCCACCTATATTTCAGCCAAAAACGTCCAAACTATATATAAGGATATATAGGAGGACGTTTTTTCTGTGAAAAAGATAAGCGAATATCTGGTGCTTTTTGCACTGGGCGGGACAATTTATTATACATTTGAAATGGTTTTCCGGGGATTTTCCCACTGGTCCATGTTCATACTGGGAGGCATCTGCCTTTTATTTTTCGGACAGCAGGGGCTGTGGATGAAATGGGAGGACCCTCTGTGGCTGCAGATGATCCGGTGTACTGTGTTCGTAACCGCGGGGGAATTCATCACGGGGATTATCGTAAACAAATGGCTGAAATGGGGCGTGTGGGACTATTCTGACCAGCCGTTTCAACTGTTCGGGCAGATCTGTGCGCCGTTTACGATTATATTCTCCGGGCTGTGTGTGCTCGGAATCCTGCTGGCAGGCTACCTGCTTTACTGGCTGTACGGCGAGGTGAAGCCACATTTCCATGTGCTGTAGCCAGATGACATTTATAAGCCAGATGATATTTACGAGCCAGATGACATGAGAAAAATCCTCTTTCACAACTTTTAGAAAAATGCTATACTTGGTTAGAGTATGTTTAAATAGAAGCAGTAAATACAGAAGCGAAAGGAAGTAAAGAAGTGGCAGAATTAACTCCAATGATGCAGAAGTATATGGAGACGAAGGAATCCTATCCTGACTGTATCTTATTTTATAGATTAGGTGATTTTTACGAAATGTTTTTTGAGGATGCCATCACCGCATCCAGGGAACTGGAGATCACGCTGACCGGAAAGAGCTGCGGCCTGGAGGAGCGTGCCCCCATGTGTGGGATTCCCTATCATGCGGTGGACGGGTATCTGAATAAGCTTGTGGCGAAGGGCTATAAGGTGGCAATCTGCGAGCAGGTGGAGGACCCGAAGCTTGCAAAGGGTCTGGTGAAGCGTGAGGTGACCCGGATTGTCACGCCTGGAACCAACCTGGCTCCCCAGGCACTGGACGAGACGAAGAACAATTACCTGATGTGTATTGTATACATAGCGGACCGGTATGGATTATCCATTGCGGATATCACGACCGGCGATTATTTTGTGACCGAGCTGCCTGACAGCGCCAAGCTGATGGATGAGATCTACCGTTTTATGCCGTCAGAGATCATCTGCAACGAATCTTTTTATATGAGCGGAATCGATCTGGAGGATATGCGAAGCCGACTGGGGATCACGATCTATTCTCTGGATTCCTGGTATTTTGACGACGCCATCTGCCGGAAAAAGCTGCTGGAGCATTTTCACGTGTCCTCGTTTACCGGACTGGGGCTGGAAGACTATGACTGCGGCATCATCAGTGCAGGAGCACTTCTGCAATATCTGCTTGAGACGCAGAAGAACTCGCTTTCCCAGCTCACCCACATTACGCCGTATACCACGGCCAAGTATATGATGCTGGACAGCTCCACCAGACGGAATCTGGAGCTGTGCGAGACACTTCGGGAAAAGCAGAAGAGAGGCTCCCTGCTCTGGGTGCTTGACAAGACAAAGACGGCCATGGGTGCCAGGATGCTCCGCAAGTATGTGGAACAGCCGCTGATTGAGAAAGAGGAGATCTTGAAGAGGCTGGATGCCGTGGAGGAGTTAAAGGGCATGGCGATTTCACGTGAGGAGATCCGGGAATACCTGTCCCCGGT
This sequence comes from uncultured Faecalicatena sp., assembly GCA_902489075.1. Lineage (GTDB taxonomy): Bacteria > Bacillota > Clostridia > Lachnospirales > Lachnospiraceae > Faecalicatena_A. Next base: position 5,535 of record CABTYO010000046.1, read on the forward strand.
CTACGATCTGGAACGTCTGATTACAAGAATTACATACGGTTCCGCCAATCCAAGGGACCTGACTGCCTTTAAGACTTCTCTGGAAATGCTGCCGTCCCTTCATTATATTCTGGAAGAGATGGAGTCTCCGCTTTTATGTGGAATCCGTGAAGATCTGGATACACTGGAAGATCTGTGCACCCTGATCAAGGATGCCATCATCGAAGATCCGCCGCTTGCCATGAAGGAAGGCGGCATCATCAGAGATGGATATAATGAAGAGGTCGATACCTTAAGAAGCGCCAAGTCAGACGGAAAAGACTGGCTTGCAAAGTTAGAGGAAGAGGAACGGGAGAAGACCGGAATCAAAAATCTGAAGATCAAGTACAATAAGGTGTTCGGATATTATCTGGAAGTCACCAATTCCTATAAGGACCTGGTACCGGATTATTATACAAGAAAGCAGACGCTGGCCAATGCGGAGCGTTATATCACCCCCAAGCTTAAAGAACTGGAAGATACCATCTTAGGCGCCGAGGACAAGCTGTATGCCCTGGAATATGAGCTGTACAGTGCGGTCCGCGACACCATAGCCGGGGAAGTGGAGCGGATCCAGAGGACTGCCAAGGCAGTGGCGGCGCTGGATGTATTTGCCTCTCTTGCCCTGGTTGCGGAGCGGAACAACTATGTGCGCCCGAAGATCAATGAAAAGGGTGTGATTGATATCAAGGACGGCCGTCATCCGGTGGTGGAGAAGATGATCCCCAATGACATGTTCATCTCCAACGATACCTATCTGGATGATAAGAAGCAGCGGATCTCCATTATTACGGGACCGAATATGGCCGGAAAATCCACGTACATGAGGCAGGCTGCCCTGATCGTACTGATGGCGCAGCTGGGCTCCTTTGTCCCGGCATCCAGTGCGAACATCGGACTGGTGGACCGGATCTTTACCAGAGTCGGGGCATCGGATGATCTGGCTTCCGGGCAGAGCACCTTCATGGTGGAGATGACGGAGGTTGCCAACATCCTGCGCAATGCGACCAGCAAGAGCCTTCTGATCCTGGATGAGATCGGCCGTGGGACCAGTACTTTTGATGGATTGTCGATCGCATGGGCCGTGGTCGAATATATTTCCGATACAAAGCTACTGGGGGCCAAGACCCTGTTCGCAACCCATTATCACGAGCTGACAGAGCTGGAAGGCAAGATTGAGAATGTCAACAATTACTGCATTGCAGTCAAGGAAAAGGGCGATGATATCGTTTTCCTGCGTAAGATTGTCAAGGGCGGAGCGGATAAGAGCTACGGAATCCAGGTGGCCAAGCTGGCCGGAGTGCCGGATATCGTCATCGACCGTGCCAAGGAGATCGTGGAGGAGTTAAGCGATGAGGATATTACCACGAGGGTAAGTGAGATCGCCGTCAAAGAGCATGATGCGAAAAAGAAACCGAAAGCCAGGAAGTATGACGAGGTAGATATCGCCCAGATGTCCCTCTTTGATACCGTCAAGGACGGGGATGTACTGGAAGAGCTCAAGAACATCGACGTGGGCAATCTGACGCCCATCGATGCACTCAATACGATCTACCGGTTACAGAATAAATTAAAGAACCGCTGGTAAATGTGAGACTAAAGGAGAGGACTTATGCCGCAGATTCAGGTATTAGATCAAATTACAATTGATAAGATCGCCGCCGGGGAAGTGATTGAACGTCCGGCTTCTATTGTGAAGGAGCTTGTGGAAAATGCCATCGACGCGAAAGCCACTGCCGTGGTCGTGGAGATTCAGGAAGGCGGGATTTCCTTCATCCGCATCATGGACAACGGAACCGGAATTGCAAGGGAAGATGTGCCGAATGCGTTTTTAAGGCATTCTACGAGCAAGATCCGCAGTGTTGAGGATCTGACACATGTGGCTTCCCTGGGATTTCGCGGAGAGGCGCTGTCCAGTATTGCGGCGGTCACCAAGGTGGAGCTGATCACCAAGACGAGGGAGGATACGCTGGGTACACGCTATATCATTGAAGGCGGCCGGGAGATTTCCATGGACGATACCGGGGCACCCGACGGGACCACTTTTCTGATCCGTCAGCTGTTCTATAATGTGCCTGCAAGAAGGAAGTTTTTAAAGACCGCTATGACAGAGGCCGGACATATCCAGGACCTTCTCATGCGTCTGGCGCTGTCCCACCCGGAAGTTTCGATTCAGTTCATCAATAATGGACAGGAAAAGCTGAGAACCTCCGGGAACGGAAAACTCAGAGATGTGATCTACAGCATTTACGGACGCGAGGTTGCCGCGAACCTGATCGAGATGGATTACGAAAAGGGCGGACTTCGCATGACCGGATTTCTCGGGAAACCTATGGTCAGCCGGGGAAACCGGAATTTTGAGAACTTTTTTGTCAATGGAAGATATGTGAAAAGCAGCATGATCTCCAAGGCCATCGAGGATGCGTACCGGGATTTTGTCATGCAGCATAAATTCCCGTTTGTGGTACTGCATTTCCAGGTGGACGGTGAGGAGATCGATGTGAATGTCCACCCGACCAAGATGGAACTGCGTTTCCAGAAGCAGCAGGAAGTCTATAATACGGTGTATGAAGGGGTGCACAGAACCCTGCTGGAACCGGAACTGATTCCGGTGGTGGACGTGCCGGAACCGAAGAAGACAGAGCCGGAGAAGGAGGAAAGCCCCTTCCTGCTGAAACCAAAAGCAAGACCGGAGACAGGCGCAAGGGCAGAAACATACGGTGGAAGGCTGAAACAGCCCAGAGCGGCTGATTCACCAGAGGCTGGGGAAAAATTTGGCACAACAGTTACTGCAAATGCAGATGCAATGCGAGACCAGGCTTCCTCTCCGGGTTCTGCAGCGCCATATCAAGAGGAACCTGAAGAAAAGAATGAAGAATACTTTCTGAAAAAAATGAGGGAGCGGGTGCTTTCTTATCACAATAAAGTGGCTGCGGCAGAGACATCCGCAGACAGGCCCTCTGTATCAGACCTTCCCGCGGAGAAGACTTCTGTGACAGATTCGGTATCAGCGGCAGGCATGTCAGCAGAAAAGATTCCTGTTGCGAATATGATACAGGAAAGTGGCAATTATCGTATAGAAGAGTCAGGCGTGATCGCAGATACAGCCAGTCAGCCAGATTCCGTTCCGACTGCATCTGTTCCGGATGGACAGAATTTTCCGCCTGAGGAGAAATCCCGGCCGGAAGTCAGTTCTCCCCAAGAGGAGACTTCTGTCTCTGCGGCGGTAGAGTCTCTGGAAAAAGCCGAGCAGATGAACCTGTTTGAGGAGAAGCTTCTGCGCCGCGAGACGAAAGCGGAGTACAGGCTGATCGGCCAGGTATTTGATACGTACTGGCTGGTTCAGTTTCAGGATAACCTGTATATTATCGACCAGCACGCCGCCCATGAGCGTGTTCTCTATGAGCGGACGCTCAAAGACATGAAGAACCGGGAGTTTACCTCCCAGTACTTAAGTCCGCCGATCATCTTAAGCCTGTCCATGCAGGAAGCGGAACTTCTAAACGAGCACATGGACCGTTTTGCAAGGATCGGATTTGAGATCGAGCCTTTTGGCGGTGACGAATATGCGGTACGTGCGGTGCCGGACAATCTTTTTTCCATTGCGAAGAAGGAACTTCTCATGGAGATGCTGGACAGCCTGTCAGATGGGGTGTCTTCCAATATGACACCGGAGCTGATCGACGAAAAGGTAGCATCCATGTCCTGCAAGGCGGCAGTAAAGGGAAATAACAGGCTGTCCGCCATGGAGGTGGATACGCTGATCGGGGAGCTGTTAGAACTGGACAACCCGTACCACTGTCCCCACGGCAGACCGACGATCATCGCCATGACCAGGCGTGAGCTGGAAAAGAAGTTCAAAAGAATCGTGTAAATTCTGATAGCAGGAGATAGTATATGAAGAAACCATTGATTATTCTCACCGGACCGACCGCCGTCGGCAAGACAAAGGCATCCATCGGGCTTGCAGGCGCCATCGGCGGGGAGATTATTTCTGCAGATTCCATGCAGGTATACCGGTATATGGATATCGGTTCTGCGAAGATCCGCCCGGAGGAAATGGGGGGAATTCCCCATCACCTCGTGGATGTTCTGGAACCGGATGAAGAGTTCCATGTCGTGCGTTTTCAGCAGATGGCGAAGGAAGCCATGAAGGGAATCTATGACCGGGGAAAGATTCCCATTGTGGTAGGCGGCACGGGATTTTATATTCAGGCACTTTTGTATGATATAGATTTTACGGAAAATGACAGCGACACCGCTTACAGACAGTCATTGGAAGTTCTGGCAGGGGAAAAAGGAGCGGCTTTTCTGCACGGGATGCTTGAGGAAGTGGATGAAAAGGCGGCGCAGGAGATTCACGAGAATAATGTAAAGCGGGTGATCCGCGCCCTGGAATTCTATCACCAGACCGGGAAGAAGATTTCCGAGCATAATGAAGAGGAACGGCAGAAAGAATCTGCCTACAATTCCGCTTATTTTGTGCTCAACGATGAACGTGCACATCTGTATGAGCGGATCGACCGCCGCGTGGACCAGATGATAGAAGAGAGGCTTGTAGAAGAGGTAAAGGCACTTAAAGAGCGCGGATACCGCCGGGATATGGTTTCCATGCAGGGACTGGGGTACAAAGAGATCCTGGCATACCTGGATGGGGAGATGAGCCTTAATGAAGCCATCTATGTAATCAAGCGGGATACCCGGCATTTTGCCAAGAGGCAGATTACCTGGTTTAAGCGGGAGAGGGACGTGATCTGGCTGAATAAGCAGGATTTCGGCTATGACGAAGAAAAGATTCTGACAGAGATGGAAAAAGAGCTGAAAGACAGACACATCTTATAGAAGCGGCAATCAAAGCGGCCATGAGAAAGGCAGTTTTTGAAAAAAACAAAACATTACAAGAAATCAACGAGGACAATACGATGAATTTTGAAATGAATCAAATGTATGCAACATTAGGAATCAGTGAGGAAGTCTTATCCTTCGGACAGAAGATCGAGGCTGAGTTAGCACCCCGTTTCCGGAAATTTGAGGAGACTGCGGAATACAATCAGCTGAAGGTTCTTCATGCCATGCAGGAGAACAAGGTCAGTGAAGGATGTTTTCAGTATGCCAGCGGCTATGGGTACAATGACATGGGAAGGGACACCCTGGAGGCAGTCTATGCCAGCACGTTCCACACCGAGGCGGCTCTGGTGCGTCCGCAGATTACCTGCGGAACTCATGCGCTTGCCCTTGCGCTCTCAGCGAACTTAAGGCCGGGGGACGAACTGCTCTCACCAGTGGGAAAGCCTTATGATACGCTGGAGGAGGTCATCGGAATCCGCAAGTCCAAAGGCTCCCTTGCAGAGTATGGGATTACATACCGTCAGGTAGAACTGAAAGAGGACGGTTATTTTAACTATCCGGCAATCAGAGAGGCGATCAATGAGAGGACGAAATTAGTGACAATTCAGCGCTCCAAGGGATATCAGACCCGACCGAGCTATTCCGTGGAAAAGATCGGGGAGCTGATCCGGTTTGTAAAAAGCATTAAGCCGGACGTAATCTGTATGGTAGACAACTGCTACGGCGAGTTCGTGGAGACCATCGAACCAAGCGACGTGGGCGCGGATATGATCGTGGGATCTCTGATCAAGAATCCGGGCGGCGGCCTGGCACCGATCGGCGGCTATGTAGCCGGACGGGAAGATCTGATTGAGAACTGCGCTTACCGCCTGACTTCCCCGGGACTGGGAAAAGAGGTCGGGGCCTCTCTCGGAGTCATGCAGTCCTTCTACCAGGGCTTTTTCCTGGCACCAACGGTTGTATGCAGTGCGGTGAAAGGTGCTGTCTTTGCCGCCAATATTTATGAAAAGCTGGGCTTTGGTGTGATCCCCAACGGAACAGAGAGCCGGCATGACATCATTCAGGCTGTGGAGCTGGGTACAGCAGAGGGCGTGATCGAGTTCTGCAAGGGGATTCAGGCGGCCGCTCCGGTAGACAGCTATGTCACTCCGGAACCATGGGCAATGCCGGGATACGACAGTGATGTCATTATGGCAGCA
>CABTYO010000047.1 GCA_902489075.1 uncultured Faecalicatena sp.
AGAAGGATGGTAGAAGCATTCCTTGACTTGATTACTGGAGAGGGGGAAGCAGATGACACCATAACCTCTGTTGCGCGTTCCGTAGAAAGCCATGTCATTGCGCTTGCGGCGGAAGAGTCCAGGCAAAATGGAGGAAAAGTAATTTACCTGGATGAGACGCGTCAGGAACGGGAGGGTGGCATGTGAGAAATGTATGCCAAAGTGCCGGAAGATTAAGCAAAACCCCTTGACGAACCCTGTCAAAACCAGTACAATATTATGTGCGACTTAGAAAGTAAAATTAGTTTAGGAGGTCATGACAAATGGCAAAATGGGTTTATATGTTTACAGAAGGTAACGCAACCATGAGAAACCTTCTGGGTGGAAAAGGTGCCAACCTTGCTGAAATGACAAATTTAGGTCTTCCAGTACCACAGGGCTTCACAATTACCACAGAGGCTTGTACTCAGTACTATGAGGACGGAAGAAAAATTAACGACGAAATCATGGCACAGATCATGGAAGCCATCACAAAGATGGAAGAAATTACAGGTAAGAAATTCGGAGATAAAGAAAACCCGCTTCTTGTATCTGTTCGTTCAGGAGCAAGGGCATCAATGCCGGGTATGATGGACACAATCCTGAACCTTGGATTAAATGAAGAAGTTGTTGAAGTATTGGCTGCTAAGTCCGGCAACCCACGTTGGGCTTGGGACTGCTACAGAAGATTCATCCAGATGTATTCTGACGTAGTTATGGAAGTGGGAAAGAAATACTTCGAAGAACTGATCGATAAGATGAAAGCAGAAAAGGGCGTTACACAGGACGTTGACCTTACAGCAGAAGACCTGAAAGTGCTTGCTGAGCAGTTTAAGGCTGAATATAAAGAAAAGATTGGCGAAGAATTCCCGACTGATCCAAAGGAACAGCTTATGGGAGCTATCAAAGCCGTATTCCGTTCATGGGACAACCCAAGAGCTAACGTATACCGTCGTGACAATGATATCCCATATTCCTGGGGTACAGCTGTTAACGTACAGATGATGGCATTTGGTAACATGGGCGATACATCAGGTACAGGTGTTGCATTTACTCGTGACCCAGCTACTGGCGAGAAGAAGCTTATGGGCGAGTTCCTTATGAATGCTCAGGGCGAGGATGTTGTGGCAGGTGTCCGCACTCCTCAGAAGATTGATCAACTCAAAGAAGTTATGCCAGAAGTGTACAACCAGTTCGTAGAGATCTGCCACAAACTGGAGGACCATTACAGAGATATGCAGGATATGGAGTTTACAATCGAAGATAAGAAACTCTACATGCTGCAGACACGTAACGGTAAGAGAACAGCTCAGGCTGCCCTGAAGATTGCCTGCGATTTAGTTGATGAGGGCATGATCACAGAAGAAAAAGCCGTTGCAATGATCGATCCTAGAAACTTAGATACATTACTTCATCCTCAGTTCGATACTGCCGAACTTAAGAAGGCAGTGCCGGTTGGAAAGGCACTTGGCGCTTCCCCAGGAGCAGCTTGCGGTAAGATCGTATTTACTGCAGATGATGCAAAAGAATGGGCTGCAAGAGGTGAGAAAGTCGTACTTGTACGTCTTGAGACTTCACCGGAAGATATTGAAGGTATGAAAGCTGCACAGGGAATCCTGACAGTTCGTGGCGGTATGACATCACACGCTGCCGTTGTTGCGCGTGGAATGGGTACATGCTGTGTATCTGGCTGCGGCGACATCGCTATGGATGAAGAAAACAAGAAATTCACCCTTGGCGGAAAAGAATACCATGAAGGAGATGCTCTTTCCCTTGATGGATCTACAGGAAACATCTATGATGGCCTGATTCCTACTGTTGATGCTACAATCGCAGGAGAGTTCGGAAGGATTATGGGATGGGCTGACAAATATAGAACAATGAAGGTTCGTACAAATGCAGATACTCCTGCAGATGCTAAGAAGGCTCGCGAACTTGGAGCAGAAGGTATCGGACTTTGCCGTACAGAGCATATGTTCTTTGAAGGCGACAGAATCGATGCATTCCGTGAGATGATCTGTTCTGATACAGTAGAAGAAAGAGAAGCAGCACTTGAGAAGATCCTTCCAGTACAGCAGGGAGACTTCGAAGCACTGTATGAAGCTCTGGAAGGAAATCCGGTAACCATCCGTTTCTTAGACCCACCGCTTCATGAGTTCGTTCCTACAGAGGAAGAAGACATTAAGAAACTGGCTGACGCTCAGGGCAAGACAGTAGAAGAGATCAAGACAATCATCGATTCTCTGCATGAGTTCAACCCGATGATGGGACACCGTGGATGCCGTCTGGCAGTGACATACCCGGAGATTGCCAAGATGCAGACAAAGGCTGTTATCCGTGCAGCAATCAATGTACAGAAAGCACACGCTGACTGGACTGTATGCCCAGAGATCATGATCCCATTGGTTGGAGATATCAAAGAGTTAAAATATGTGAAGAAGTTTGTTGTTGAGACAGCTGACGCTGAGATCGCAGCAGCAGGAATCGACTTAAAGTACGAAGTTGGTACAATGATCGAGATCCCAAGAGCTGCTCTTACAGCTGACGAGATTGCAAAAGAAGCTGATTTCTTCTGCTTCGGAACAAACGATTTAACACAGATGACATACGGATTCTCCCGTGACGATGCTGGTAAGTTCTTAGATGCATACTATGACGCTAAGATCTTCGAGAATGACCCATTTGCAAAACTGGATCAGACAGGTGTCGGCAAGTTAATGGAGATGTCCATTAAGTTAGGAAAACCGGTTAATCCGAACCTTCACATCGGAATCTGTGGAGAGCACGGTGGAGATCCAAGTTCTGTAGAATTCTGCAATACACTTGGACTGGATTATGTATCCTGCTCACCATTCCGTGTACCGATCGCAAGACTGGCTGCTGCTCAGGCTGCAATCGCTAAGAAGAATGCATAATTAGATTTAATATACAAAAAGGACTGCCTTTCGGCAGTCCTTTTTTGATAATGTAAAGAAGTAAAGCGGATATTACTTGACGTAGAAGCATTTTCTTCATTATAATAAAAGAAAAACACGGTCAGAGCGGTTAGGAGTATTATGGAGAACAGTAGAGAAACAGAAGGCAGGACATTATTATATTCAAAGCTGTCAGATAGAATATATCAATATATTAAGGCGGAGAAAATGAATCCTGGAGACAGGCTGCCGGGGGAAAGAAAGCTGGCAGAGGAATGGAAGGTCAGCCGTCCGACTGTAAGAGAGGCAATCAGGGAACTGGAGAATCGTGGAATCGTCCGCGTAGAGGTCGGCAAAGGAACCTTTGTGACAGACTATGTGGAAGGCATGCAGTTGAATATTCATCTGGCGCAGAAGAATTTTCTGGAGCTTTTTGAGATTAAGACGGTGCTGGAGAGATACAGCCTGGAGAAGGCAATTGGGAATATCACAGAAGACAAGCTGAAGGAACTGGAGGATATGGCGATTCAGATGGATGCCATAGCGGCCAGGGGGGTGATGCCGAAAGAGATGGATCATCAGTTCCACCGCAGCCTTATTGAGAGTTACGGGAATCAGGAGATGACCAATCTGGTCTGCAATATGATTGCAATGTATGAGACTTTTGATGAAGAATTATACCGCCACTATGATGAAATAAATTTCGATTATTATTCTATTTTGCTTAAGACATTCCCATATCACCTGGAGATGGTGAGGAGTATGAAGGAGAGGAATGTAGAAGAGGCTTTGAAGAACTTTGACAAGATCGTAGAACTGGATCTGGAGATATATCGGAAGATTTAACTTTAAAAGGGAAGTCCCCCGCTTTCATGCCCAGGAGGCATAAGCGGGGGACTTATTCTAAGATCTTTTTTATCTGTTCACAGTAATACTGTACATTTTCCCATTTTGCGTCCTCAGGAATCCGGTGATCCGGACAGGGAATATAACCCAAAAGCCGGGCAAGTGGTTTCAGGCGCGCTATCTCGTCATCAACAGCTGCATAGTTCTGTCCAAGAAGATGCTTGCGCATCCCTCCGATCCCCTTTACTTTTCTGCCATACTTTTCCCGCCAGGGTGTAATGCTGGCATTCCAGGTACCGACTTCGATGGGGAACATGGTATTGACTCCATTTTCCAGCCAGACGGGAAGGAGCTGATCTACCATTCCGTCGCAGTCCACGCTGACGATATCAATTCCGTGGGCAAGGAGCAGGTCTGTGATTTTTTTATAATAAGATGCAGTGTATTCCTCGAACATACCGGGAGACAGGAGCGAACCGTTTTTATAACAGATATCCTCCCAGAAATGTGCATAATCGAAGGTGATTCCGGAATCCAGTGTTCTCTGCACAGCTTTGAGGCACAGCTCACCTACGGTATGGAAAATCTCTTTAAGAAGTTCCTCATCATCTGCCATCATATAACTCAGGCCTGTAATCCCCAGATAATCCCGGATGCGTCCACAGAGACTGCCACAGTGCAGGCCGATGGGATTCCCCTTCTTTTGTTCCCGAATCAGCCAGTCGGCTGTATCTTGCGAAAACCGTTCCTCTGCATAAGTCAGACGGGGGAGATAATAGCGTTCCCAGGAAGTCCTGTCAGTCAAAAGATGCCCTGTCTCCGCCGGTATGGAGCCGGCATGAGAGCGCTTAAGAATATAGACTCCGTCGCAGTTCATATACTTGTCAAATCCGTTATCCAGATGTTCAACAAATTTTTCCTCAAAAAACGGAAAGAGTTCTGTTGTTGTGACACGGGCCGCATGCCATCCGAAATCAAACCCTAATTTTTCTGACAGGATCTCCTCAGCCTCAAAAGAATATTCTCCAAGATCCAGAATATCCTTGCTGATATATCCCTCCTGAACCCACTTTTGTACTGCTTCGGGAGTAAATCCGAAGTGAACGGAAGGCATCCGGTCCGGCTTTTCAAAGTTCATGACTGCATGAAGGCGTTCACGGTTATTCATAATAATTCTCCTTTCTTATTAGGGAATACTTTCTTATTAGGGAATACTTTCTTATTAGGGAATACTTTCTTATCAGGGAATATTGAGTGCAGAAGAAGCAAACTGTCTGCATTTGTGGGAAAGCAGCGAGACGGAATGAGAACGTCCACTTTATTGTATAAGTGGGAAAATACATAAGGGAAAAGTGTATGAAACTAAGGATATATAAAAAGGATATAAATGTCAAGCGAAAGTGGCAAAGATAATTAATGAAAAATAACCAAAGTTAAAGCAGAAAAATTAGATAAAAATCATAAATGATATAAAAATATTGACAATCTTAATAGTAAATGTTAGTATTACTACATAAGTGGTCAGACCGGAAATACCTATAGAAAAGTGGAAAAAGTGAATAATAGTAGAAAAGTGATGAATGGTGGAAAAGCAACAGTGGGAGTTGCGAAGGAGCAGAGTTATGCAAACGAGAGATGAGAGATTAGCGGTTACACATTTAGGAGAGGACCAGAGCAGATATCTGAATGCGGTAGTACCACCAGTATTTATGAATTCTCTTCATATTTTTGACAGTATGGAGGCTTATGCAACACGTGATGCGAAGGAATCTTTTGTATATGGGCGTGTTGACAATCCGACTGTAAAGATTTTAGAGGAAAAGGTGGCGGCCCTGGAAGGGGGATGCAGGGCAATCGCATTTGCCAGCGGAATGGCTGCGGCATCGGCTGCGATACTGGCCGTATGCCGTGCGGGAAGTCATGTGATCTGTATGCGTGATGTCTATCAGCCAATCAAGAATATCCTGAACCAATATTTGATACCAAGACTGGGGATCACGGTATCCTATTGGGATGGACTTGATCTGAACGATCTGGAGAGTCTGGTACAGGACAATACGGCCATGCTTCTGCTGGAGAGTCCAGCAACATTTGTATTTACAGTCACAGATATTGAAGGTGCGGCAAAGATTGCAAAGGCACATGGGGTGAAGACCTATATTGATAATACATTCTGTACCCCGCTTTATCAGAAGCCGCTTGCAATGGGAATCGATATTGTCATGCATACGATATCTAAATATATTGGTGGTCATAGTGATATTATTGGGGGAATCCTCGTTGTAAAGGACGAAGAACTGGGGGAACTGATTCACGGGACGATCCGTGAACTTTTCGGTGGAATTATAGGGCCGATGGAAGCCTGGCTTGCCATCCGGGGGCTTCGCACCATGCCTCTGCGTGTGCAGCAGCACCAGCAGACGGCGATGGAAGTGGCACAGTACCTGGAAAAGCATCCGAAGGTGGAACGGGTGTATTACACCGGGCTTGCGTCACATCCGCAGGCGGATTTGATCAGAAAGCAGCAGACAGGGCACACAGGACTGATGAGTTTTGTGTTAAAGTGTGAACCGGAAAAAGCCGCTGAGGCAGTCAATAAGCTGAAGGTGTTTGAGATTGGATGTTCCTGGGGTGGTTTTGAGAGCCTGGCGTTATGTCCGATGCTTTATTATAAGCCGGAGGAACTGGAATTCCTGAATTTAAGGGAGAGTGAGAGAGGTCTGATCAGGATTCACTGCGGACTGGAAGGCACGGATGTTTTAATTGAAGACCTGGAACAGGCATTAGAGGAAGCATAGATACATAGCGGAAAGTATGTTAGATGGAATATGTGAGGTTATTCTATGACAAACAGAGACAGAGAGTATGCAACTCTGAATTTTGAACGGCCAGGAGACCGCGGAACCATAGAAGAAACATTTTATCCGTGGGATCTGACCGTGGAGCGATTTGTAAAAGAGGGGCTGCCGCAGAAAATGGGGGACAATCTGACAGCTTCCGGGGCAGATGAGGGTGAAACTTACCTGAAAGTAGGTTTTGGAGAAGCTGTGGCAGACTATGAGAATTATCTTGGATTTGATCCTGTGAAAAGGGTGAAATTTGAGTTCCCTTTTGGGGAGGGCAGCGGGATAAAGCTGGATTCTTACAGAGACTGGATTGATCTGAAAAAGAAAATAGAAGCACAGATGGCAGACAGTCTGACGATAGAGAAAATAGAAAAATTGTGTGAAGGCATTAAGCCCGGACATGAACAGGGGGATTTTTCAGTCAGGATGAGCCTGCAGGGATTTTTCTGGGTTCCGAGAGAACTTTTCGGTGTGGAAGAACATTTATATGCTTTTTACGATGAACCGGATTGGATGCATGAGATCAATACGTTTGTCCTGGATATGTATGAAACATACCTTCCGGATATCTTAAAGGTCATCCGGCCGGATGTGATTTATATTCAGGAGGATCTGAGTGGGAAAAATGGTCCCATGATCTCCCCGGAATGTTTTCGGAAGTTTATCGGGGCATATTACAAAAAGCTGATTCCTTTTCTGAAAAGCTATGGCTGCGGGAATGTGTTTGTTGATACGGACGGTGATTTTATGAGACTGATTCCTGAATTTATAGAGGCCGGCGTGGATGGTTTTCTTCCTATGGATGTAAATGCAGGAATGGATATTATCGCTGTGAGAGAGTCCTATCCCGGCCTCAAGTTTATCGGTGGGTTTAATAAACTTAAGATTGCAGAAGGAAAAGAGGCAATTGATCAGGAATTTGAGCGGATCCTGCCTGTCATCAGGCAGGGAGGATATATACCGGGTGCTGATCATCAGGTGCCGCCTTCGGCCTCCTATGAGAATTATAAGTATTATATCGGGAAACTGGGAGAAGCAATGAAACAGGCCTGTGCAGATGTATAAGCAATCATGGGCGGCAGGAGGAGTATAGTGAAGAGAGAGGACGTAAGACATCAGTTATGCCATCCGCGCCAGGAGACAAGAAACCGGACCAGATGGTGGTGGTATGGCTGTGCAGTTGAAAAGGAGGAAATCATCCGTGAGCTGGATCTGATCAAAGATGCTGGAATCGGTGGTGTTGAATTGCAGATTTTATATCCTTTACAGGCTGATGACACAGAAAAAGGAATCAAAAATTATGATTATCTGTCACCGGAATATTTTGAAATGATCCGGTTCGCGGCTGATGAGGCGGCTATACGGGGGATGCAGTTTGATCTGACTTTAGGGTCATCATGGCCGTTCGGCGGACCGTTTATCCCAGAGGAATTATGTGGGCAGAATGTCCTTCCGTTCACGATTGATGTGGAAGGACCGTGTACCTTTTATAAAGATCTGACAACGGTGATCTATGGAAAAGCAGCTGGTGCGGTGCTCGGTAAAATGGAAGGGGCACAGATGCTTCCGGAGACGATTGTGGATATTACGGATCATGTGGTAGACAAGTATCTGTTCAACTGGCCGTGGGGAACCGAGATTGAAGAGATCAGAATACCAGAAGGTCTGCATAAGATTGTTCTCTTTGTCTCCAGCGATAAGAAGCAGAGAGTACTCAAGCCTTTGAAAGGCGGCGACGGGCTGATCATCGACCATAACAGAAAAGAATCCCTGAGGAAGTTTCTGGAGTATGGCGGTGATCCGATCGTGGAAGCAGTCGGACAGGGGAAGATTCAAAACTTTTTCTGCGATTCCATTGAGGTGTTTGGACATAACTGGACCGACATTCTGTATGATGAATTCAGAGAGAGACGCGGGTACGAGCTCAGGCCCTATATCTATGCGCTCTGGGGGGAAGTCAAAGGGATTACGGATCAGGTAAGATATGATTTCCAGAAAACGATGGCGGAACTGACGGTGGAAAACTTTTTCCAGGAGCTGACGGCGTGGTGCCATGAAAAGGGCGCTCTGTCCAGAATCCAGGCTCATGGTACATGGGGAGATATCTTACAGGCGTATGGAGCAGCAGATATTCCGGAGGGGGAGACATTTTCTGCTTTTGACAGATATGAAGTGAATACGGTGCACAGGAGACTGGCTGTTTCGGCGGGACATGTATATCATAAACCGATTATTTCAAACGAGTCATTTACGTGGCTGCGTTTTCCAAGGTTTGTGGTGTCATTGGAGAATATAAAAGCCGCGGCAGACAGCATTTTCCTGGACGGTGTGAACCAGATCATCAATCATGGTTACAGCTACAGCAGGGATGATGACGGGAAAATGCTGGCGTTTTATGCTTCTACGAATATGAATCACACAAATACGTGGTGGAAATATTACAAGATTATCAGTGTCTACATCAACCGAGTATGCGATTTTATGCAGCGGGGAAAGCCGGTAGCATCTACTGCAATCTATCTGCCGCAGCATGATATCTGGGCAGAAATGCCGATCGCCGATATACATATGTGTATGAAACTGGATGAAAGACTTGGCGTTCCCTGTATTGATGGAATTCATAAGGCAGGATACTGGTTCGACTATGTAAATGATGATGTTCTGGAAAATTGGGATTCCTATGAATATGATACACTGCTTCTGATTGAATGTGACCGTATTCCGCTTGAGTCTTTGGAGAAGATACGGGAATTCGCTGAACATGGAGGAACGGTCATTGCAGCAGAACGGATTCCGTCCAGATCGTGTGGAATGGTCCAATATGATGAGAAGACCGCAAAGATCAGACAGATTGGAAGCGAGATGAAAGATCAGGGCAGGATCAGGGTTACGGCAGATAAATTTGGCAGCCTGATCCAGGAACTTCGCAAAGTGAAGGCACCGGATGTGATCATTCGTAGACACCCGGATGTGGTGGGATATGTACATCGCAGGACAGACAATGAGGAGATATATTTTGTCTCTAATGTAAGCAGAGAAAACGTGAAAGAAACAATAAAGTTTACAGGACGCAAGCGCGGATTCTGTGTATTTGATCCAATGGATGGAAAAGAGAAAGATGTACGCCGGATTCAGATCATGGAAGACGGGATTGAAATCGAACTGGAAATCGAGGCGTATCAGTCACTGCTGTTTGTGTTTGGGGATGAGATAGAACTTCCCTCTGTCGAGGATTCAAATCAAATGGAAGAAATCTGTGTGGATATTTCGGAAGGCTGGACTTTGGAAGTACCTGAATGCAATTTCAGTAAAGAATATAGTTTACTGGAAAGCTGGGAAAAAGAACCGGAATTACGATATTATTCTGGAAGTGGAAATTATAGTAAGACGATTTTACTACAGGAAGAGACATGGAAGAATATACAGACTTCCGGGAAGGCACTGTTAAAATTGGAACATCTGGGAGAGACTGCGGAAGTATATGTGAATGGAAAACTTGCGGATGTTATAATTAAGCATCCATACCGCGTGGATATAACTGGTCTTTTGAGGCAGGGAGAAAACCGGATTGAGATCACGGTTACGAATCTTTTGATCAACCGTATGATAGATCCGGCGTATCCGGAAATACTGGAAGAAAAGATACTGCAGGAATGGCCGTATGCATCGGGGGCGCTGAATGAAGGGCGTAAGGAAAGGCTCTTTAACTGGCGGGAGAGAGAAATGGTGAAAGAGCCGATGCCGGCCGGAATCTGGGGAAAGGTTGAGATAGCGGTTTGTAAGAGGAAAGGGGATTAAACTCAAAAGAGGTGGTCTCAGAAGAGGGAAATAGTGGGGGAATATTGAGTATCAGGGCAATGGTGAGCAGTGTTTTTATGGGCTGTTTTACATTGCCCTTTTGTAGTGGCGCTGATAGTTGGGGGGAGGTACATTGGAATAAGATGCGTATTTGGGGAATGGAGTTTTTACTGTACTGGAAATATTTTACCAGGCGGAAATATATGAAAGGATGCGGGAAAGCCTGTAAAAAGAGGGGATACATGAGGGTGGAAAGGAAAGGAGTAATTAACGAAGGGGGGCTGGTAAAAATGGAAGAAATGGTTGATTTATGGGAAGGGGAAGGGTATAGTTGAAAGAGGAAGAGCGTAAAAACGTTGGTTGAAGAAAAACATGAGATGTATTTGAATAAAATTCACGAAAAAATCAGTGTACCAATAGAATGGTTGAAGAAAAACATGAGATGTATTTGAATATGACAAGAAGGATACTACCTTCCTTCACCCTGCCGTTGAAGAAAAACATGAGATGTATTTGA
>CABTYO010000048.1 GCA_902489075.1 uncultured Faecalicatena sp.
CCGGTCCTGCTGAAAAATTGTACACTCTACCCATTTCTAATTTCCTCCTGAACTTTTTTATAGATTAGCTTATATATTACCACCTTGACATACAGCTCTGCCGCATATCCGGCTCTGTGACATCCATCGTCTTAACTGACGGATCCACACCGATATGCTGCAAAGCTGCATGAGAAGATATTTAACTGTGGCTGATATCGTTTTCGTCAAAGGCTTCGCTGATCGCTGCACCTGGGGCTACCATCGGCCATACCTTGTCATCGCAGTCGATCTGGCAGTCAATCACAACCGGAGCCTTCATTTTCATTGCCTTTGCAAATGCTTCTTTAAACTCCTCCTGTGTCGTGACACGGATTCCCTCTGCTCCCATCGCCTCTGCGAGCTTCACAAAGTCTACTGCATCATTTAATACAGTTGCCGAATAACGCTGCTCGTAGAACAGGTTCTGCCACTGACGTACCATGCCAAGCACATGATTGTTGATTACCACCTGGATCACCGGGATCTGGTGTCTGACTGCAGTTGCGATCTCATTCATATTCATGCGGAAACATCCGTCTCCTGCGATGTTCACAACAAGCTTGTCAGGACATCCTGTCTTTGCGCCAAGAGATGCGCCAAGTCCGTAGCCCATAGTTCCAAGCCCTCCCGATGTCAGGAAAGTACGCGGCTTTGTATATTTATAAAACTGTGCTGCCCACATCTGATGCTGTCCGACCTCTGTAACGATGATCGCATCCCCGTTGGTCTGCTTGTAGATCTCCTCTACAACAAACGGTCCGGTCAGGACATCGGTATGATAAGTAAGCGGATATTTCTCTTTATATTCCTGAATCTTACTCATCCACTCGGGGTGGGACTGCTGATTCAGTTTTTCATTGACTCTTCTTAATACTTCTTTCAGGTCGCCGACAACGCCGCCTGTGATCAGGACATTCTTATTCATCTCCGCCGCATCGATGTCGAACTGGAGAATCTTTGCATTCTTTGCAAACTTCTTTGTATTGCCTGTGACACGGTCACTGAACCTGGCACCGATCACGATGAGAAGATCACATTCACTGACCCCGTAATTGGATGTCTTGGTTCCGTGCATTCCAAGCATTCCGGTATAACGGCTGTCCGTCCCCGGGAATGCACCTTTTCCCATCAGGGAATCGGTCACGGGCGCATCCACCTTCTTCGCAAACTCGATCAGTTCACTGCTTGCGCCTGAGAGAACAGCACCGCCTCCCACAAAAATGTACGGACGCTTTGCCTTGCTGATCATAGCAACAGCCTGCTCGACTTCTTTTTCAGAAATATCTGCCGGGTCCATCGGCATGACCGGCTCGATCTTCACTGGCTTATACTCTGCCTTATTCCCGGTCACATCCTTTGGAATATCAATCAGGACAGGCCCCGGTCTGCCGGTCTGTGCGATACGGAACGCCTTGCGGATCGTCTCTGCAAGCCTGTTCACATCCTTTACAATAAAGTTATGCTTTGTGATCGGCATGGTAATTCCTGCGATGTCGATCTCCTGGAAACTGTCTTTTCCAAGAAGTGAAACGCCCACATTGCAGGTGATCGCTACCACCGGAATGGAATCCATGTAAGCCGTAGCAATACCGGTTACCAGATTGGTCGCTCCCGGTCCGCTCGTAGCAAAGCATACGCCCACTTTTCCGGTCGCTCTCGCATAGCCGTCTGCTGCATGCGCAGCTCCCTGTTCATGGGAGGTCAGGATATGTCTGATCTCGTCACTGTGTTTATATAATGCATCGTACACATTCAAAATCGCTCCGCCCGGATACCCGAAAACCGTATCCACACCCTGCTCTTTCAAACATTCGATGACTATCTCTGCTCCGGTTAAATGCATATGTATCCCCCCTAATTCTTCTTTGGTACTTCCAGAATAGCTCCTCTGTTGCCTGAGGTAACCATTGCCGCATATCTTGCAAGGTAACCTGTCGTAATCTCAGGCTCTTTTGGCTGCCATTTTGCCCTTCTTGCTTCCAGCTCTTCGTCTGAAACATCTAATTCCAGCTTCAGTTCCGGAATATTAATCTTGATGATATCGCCCTCTTCTACCAGCGCGATCGGTCCGCCCACTGCTGCTTCCGGTGATACGTGGCCGATGGATGCACCTCTGGATGCCCCGCTGAAACGTCCGTCTGTAATCAGGGCAACGGTAGAGCCAAGGCCATAACCTGCGATCGCTGAGGTCGGGTTAAGCATCTCTCTCATACCCGGACCGCCTTTTGGTCCTTCATAGCGGATCACGATTACATCGCCAGGATTGATCTTTCCTGTCTTGATTGCCTCTGTGGCTGCCTCATCGCTCTCGAAGATTCTTGCAGGACCTTCGTGTACCAGCATCTCCGGTACTACTGCGGAACGCTTAACCACACTGCCGTCCGGTGCCAGATTCCCTTTCAGGACAGCAATTCCACCTGTCTCACTGTATGGATTGTCGATCGGACGGATGACCTCAGGATTCCTGTTGATGCATCCTTCAATATTCTCACCCACGGTCTTTCCAGTTACGGTCAGACAGTCTGTGTTCAGAAGTCCCTTCTTATTCAGTTCGTTCATAACAGCGTAGACGCCGCCTGCCTCGTTGAGGTCTTCAATGTAGGTAGGACCTGCCGGAGCAAGGTGGCAGAGGTTCGGAGTCTTCTCGCTGATCTTATTAGCAAAATCAATCTCAAAATCCATACCGATCTCATGTGCAATAGCCGGAAGATGCAGCATACTGTTCGTAGAGCATCCGAGCGCCATATCCACGGTCAGGGCATTGAGAATTGCTTCCTCTGTCATGATATCTCTTGGACGGATATTCTTTCTCACCAGTTCCATGACCTGCATACCTGCGTGCTTTGCAAGCTGGATTCTTGCGGAATAGACTGCCGGGATCGTACCATTTCCCTGGAGTCCCATACCAAGTGCTTCTGTCAGGCAGTTCATGCTGTTGGCCGTGTACATTCCTGAACAGGAGCCACAGGTCGGGCATGCCTTGTTCTCAAATTCACATAAATCTTCTTCTGTAATCGTACCTGCCGCATAAGAGCCCACTGCCTCGAACATACTGGAAAGGCTGGTCTTATGTCCTTTGACGTGTCCGGCAAGCATCGGCCCGCCGCTGACAAAAATAGTCGGTACATTGATTCTTGCGGCTGCCATCAGAAGTCCCGGTACATTCTTGTCACAGTTCGGGATCATAACAAGCGCATCAAACTGATGTGCCATCGCAAGTGCTTCTGTGGAATCCGCAATCAGGTCTCTTGTTACAAGGGAGTACTTCATTCCCACATGCCCCATGGCGATTCCGTCACAGACTGCGATCGCCGGAACCATGATCGGAGTTCCGCCTGCCATGGCAACCCCCATCTTCACTGCTTCTGTAATCTTATCCAGGTTCATGTGTCCCGGAACGATCTCATTGTAGGAGCTGACCACACCTACCAGCGGTCTGTCCAGTTCCTCCTGTGTCATTCCCAGCGCATTGAACAGGGAACGGTGGGGCGCCTGCTGAGCCCCCTTGGTTACTGTATCACTTCTCATCTTAAAAACCTCACTTTCTACTTATGCCGTGCCGGCTTGTGATATACCTGTCTTTTTATTTCTATATATAATAGTCTATTGAATATAGGAACAGATCCGGTCACCCATCTCACTTGTACCAATCTGTGTCTTTCCTTCTGACATAATGTCGATCGTACGGTATCCGTCTTTTAACACCTGTGCAACTGCACTTTCAATTGCATCCGCCTCTTTGTCCAGATCAAAGGAGAAACGAAGCATCATGGCTGCTGATAAAACAGTCGCGATCGGATTCGCAATTCCTTTGCCTGCAATATCCGGTGCGGAACCGCCGCTTGGCTCATACAGACCAAACTTTGTCTCGTTTAAGCTGGCTGATGCGAGCATTCCGATGGAACCTGTCACCATACTTGCCTCATCCGACAAAATATCACCGAACATGTTCTCCGTCAAAATGACATCGAACTGTCTCGGGTCCTTCACAAGCTGCATTGCACAGTTATCAACCAGCATATGCTCCAGGGTTACTTCCGGGTACTCTGCCGCAACCTCTTCCACGACCTTTCTCCAGAGTCTGGAAGAATCCAGCACATTTGCCTTATCAACGCTGGTCACTTTCTTCCTGCGCTTCATCGCGATATCAAATCCACGCTTCGCGATCCTGCGCACCTCGTTCTCGTTATATGTAAGTTCGTCGTATGCGGTCATCACGCCGTCCACTTCAACCGTCTTTCTCTCTCCGAAATACAGCCCTCCGGTCAGCTCTCTCATGATCATCATATCGAAGCCGCCGTCCGTGATCTCTTCCTTAAGAGGACACGCCCCTTTCAGTTCATCATATAAGACAGCCGGACGAAGGTTTGCAAAAAGATTCAGCTCCTTGCGGATCTTCAAAAGTCCCGCCTCCGGTCTCTTAGAAGGCTCCAGCTGATACCACGGTGAAGTCTTCGCATCTCCTCCGATGGACCCCATCAGCACAGCATCACTCGCTTTCGCCGCCGCGATCGTCTCATCCGTCAGCGGAACCCCGTTCACATCGATCGAAGCGCCTCCCATCAGCAGCTGAGTATAGGAACACTCATGCCCGTACACCTCTCCTACTTTATCCAGGACCTTCATGGCCTCCGTCACGATCTCCGGTCCAATACCGTCCCCTTTAATCACTCCAATATTCAATCTCATAACCAACAACTTCCTTCCACAAAAAATAGAATTAAAAATACTATTCTTTATGATAACTTATTTTGGAGCACGTTTCAACCCTTTAATTCGTAAAAGTGAAAAATTGAGGGGTGGGGACTTATTAGAGAGAGGGTCGCTTTCAGGAGTGGGTGGGGCTTCCTTCAGGGCTTTTATTGCAGGATAAGCAGCCCTAATTAAAAAGGCACAGGAAATGGCAGACACCGCCGACATGCGGGTAAACGCCTGATGCGTTTACCCTGTAGGGTCGGCTTGAAATCAGGCTTTGTAAGCCTGATTTCAGCCTGCATTTCCTGTGCTCTTTTAATGAAGGGCTGCTAATCCCGCAAAGACGCCTCTGCAAGAAGCCCCCACCCTCTCCTGCCAGCTGCGTTCATCCGGTAAGAAGGTCCACACCCTCGGGAGGATTTTTCTGGTGGGAAGACGGATGGTGCATCCATACCGGTATAACAGCCCGCCGGAAGGTTCTGGTTTTCTTCTGATTGGATGAGCGCAGCCTGTCAGGATGCACATGGTGTTTTCGGGGGCTTATAGTGCGCGATTAGAGGCACTTGCAGTAAAAGAGCGGGATTGGATGGCTGGAAATTGTTCTCCAAAACAATTTTCAAGACAATACTGACCGTGTAATCCTGATGATTACACGGTCTATATTGTCGGGCCATTCAATCCCGCTCTTTTGCTGTTAGTGCCTCTTCGCAAACGGTCCGCCCCCGGAAACACCATGTGCATCCTGACGGGCGGACCCTTTTTCTGATCAAATCTTCAACCTTCCGCCTACTCCGCAGATGGTTTCTCTATCTGTGCGATTGCAGCTTTCTGCATTGGTATACGGCAGTTCTTGTTGTTTCCGAATTCTACGATTACGTCTTCATCTGTGATGTCGATTATTACGCCGTAAAAACCGCTTGTTGTTAATGCGGTATCGCCTACTTCCATTGTTGAAAGCATTGCCTGCACTCTCTTCTGCTCTTTTTTCTGAGGGCGCATCAACAGGAACCACATACCACCGATGATTACTACATAAATCAGGATGATTCCACCCATTCCTGTTCCTCCGCTTGCAGCTAATAAACCATTCATCTTACTTCCTCCTAACTACTATCTTCAAAGCAATAAGTTTACTATACACAAAAATAGGGAATTCTTCAAGTATCTTTTGGAATTTCTACCATTTTTTTGCCTTTTTTTCGTTTCTTTTGACAGATTCGCACCTTTTTGTCTATGACTCTTTCCGGCTGTTCATGCCTTCCAGCTTCTTTTTCTTGTATTCTTTGAATTCTCCGGCTTCGATCGCCGCCCTGATCTCTTCCATCATAGTATTGTAGAAATACAGGTTGTGCAGGACGCAGAGACGCATTCCCAGCATTTCTTTTGCCTTTAACAGATGACGGATATATCCTCTGCTGTAGCTTCTGCACGCCGGACACTGGCATCCTTCTTCGATCGGTCTGTCATCCAGTTCGAACCTGGCATTGAAAAGATTTAATTTTCCCTGGTTGGTATAGACATGACCGTGTCTTCCGTTTCTGGTCGGATAAACGCAGTCGAAGAAATCCACTCCTCTTTCCACTCCCTCCAGAATGTTGGCTGGTGTCCCGACGCCCATCAGGTAAGTCGGCTTCTCTGTCGGAAGGTAAGGCACCACTGCATCCAGGATGCGGTACATCTCCTCGTGGCTCTCTCCCACAGCCAGACCGCCGATTGCATAGCCCGGCAGGTCCAGTTCCGTGATCTGCTTTGCATGCTCGATCCGGATATCCTCGTAAATACCACCCTGATTGATGCCGAATAACAGCTGATTCTTGTTGATCGTATCCGGCAGGGAATTTAAGCGGTCCATCTCCGTCTTGCATCTTTTCAGCCAGCGGGTCGTCCTCGCCACAGAATCCCGCATATACTCTCTGTCTGCGATACTGGACGGACACTCATCAAACGCCATGGCAATGGTGGAAGCCAGATTGGACTGGATACGCATACTTTCCTCCGGTCCCATAAAAATCTTCCGTCCATCAATATGAGAATGGAAATGAACCCCTTCCTCTTTGATCTTTCTTAAGTCTGCCAGTGAAAAGACCTGGAATCCGCCGGAATCCGTAAGGATTGGCTTGTCCCAGTTCATGAACTTATGCAGGCCGCCCATTTTCTTGACGACTTCGTCCCCCGGGCGTACGTGAAGGTGATAGGTGTTGGATAACTCCACCTGGGTCTTGATTCCTCTTAAATCATCCGTAGAAACCGCACCTTTAATTGCCGCTGCTGTTCCTACATTCATAAATACCGGAGTCTCAATCACTCCGTGAACCGTGTGAAAACGTCCCCGCTTTGCAAGACCGTCTCTTTTGATTAATTCGTACATAATTTCCTCAATTTCTTTTTCTTATATTTCTTTTATTTCTTTTTTAATAATGAACAATAACAGGTGTTCCCACTGACAGCATGCTGTACAGAGATTCCGCCTGTCCATAAGGCATATTCACACATCCATGGGAACCGATGGAGGTATACAGGTCTCCTCCGAATCCTGGCTGCCAGTTCGCATCATGGAACCCGATACCGGACCAGGTAATTCTCATCCAGAAGGTAACCGGCGTCTCATATTCCGGCTTTCCGGTGTCCGGGTCAATCTCGCCCACAAGTGTCTTATCCCGCTGCATCTCCAGAATACTGAATACTCCGGCAGTCGTCTCCTTCTCCGGAGTCGGAAGGCCCGTGACAACATCTGATTCCATCGCCACACTGCCGTCCACAATATACCACATATGCTGCGCGGACAGGTCAACCTCTGCGTAGGTGCTGCCCCAGTCCTGCGGTCCATGGGATGCCGCGGTCTGATAGTATGCAGGCTCCTTCGTTACAGTCTCACCGTTCTTAATGCTGTTGACCAGTGCCTCGAACTCTGTATCTTCATCAATGGACCAGCCATAGGTTCCGCCGGTCACCTCTGTGGTCTTTCCCGTCGGAGTGGTGATGGTCCTTGTAGTTCCTACTGTGTCATACTTGTCGCCGAATTCCGTCAGCCAGCCTCGCACGGCTTCCTCATTGAATGTCACCTGCATATTATCATCTACGGACAGCCACTGGGAGATCACCGTCTTATCCACCACTGCATTCTCCGTCATCGTATATGTAATACTTGCACTGGCATACTTGTTCAGCGTATCACATGCTTTCTTAACTTCCTCTGAATCAGAGGTATACTTTGGTTCCGAATAACAGCCTTCCTTCTGCATATCCAGCTCTTTCTGGAAATTATTGATATGATCGTGTACCTTTTCCTTTAATATATCCACATTCACAGCCGTACCGATCACTTCCGGCTCGATTACATACTTCTCACCGTCAAACTTCGGATATGCCGACTTGGCCGGAACCTGTTCTGCCGTTACTGCCTGAAGATCTGCAATTGCCTGATCCAGTGCCTGTGAATCATAGGATACCTCAATCGTTACTTTAGAAGAACTGGACTTGAAAAATGCAGTTGGCCACGCAAAACCGTTCTGCTTTTTCAGTGCTTTATCAATGTCCTTATTCTCTTTATAGGTCAGCCCGATATCCGTGCCGTCAATCGTATCAGTCTTATTGTCCTTCTCCAGTACAGTCAGATTATAATCCTTTACCTGCTCCTTTAAATAGTTCTCCACATCAGCTGGTGTCTTTGCAGAAAAATCATGCCCGTTAATCTCGGTATTCATATAGAAATGGCTCATAAAAAATACGGAAATCCCTACATAGATCAGCACCAGCGCGGCTGCTGTACAGCCCAGCGTGATCCACAATTTCTTCCTGCTTTTTTTCTGTCCGCCCTTCCTTTTTCTGGATTTCTTTTTCTTTGGCTCTTCTTCCGGAAAAATATCATCCAGATCCTCTGCAAATGCATTCGCTTTTGCAGAACTTTCTTTCTTTATCGTGTTATTCCTCTTTGCAGAGTTCCCTGTTCTTGCGGAATTCTTCTTTTTCCCATCAGCATTGACCGATATCACTTCCGGTGATGCCTGCCTTCTGGCAGTGCCGTCATCCCTGCGGTCCTGTGCCTTATTCGGACCTGGCTTCTTACTGCTCTTCCCGGTCTTTCCGGCGTTCTGCTGCTGTGTATTCTGCTGTTGTTTATTCTGCTGTTGTTTATTCTGCTGTTTTAACTCGTCCTGAATCTTTCCCAGTTTCACCGTCACCTCCGAATCGCCGTCATCGAATTCCTCTTCCTCATCAAAAAAGTAATCCTCATCGTCTTCGCTTATTTCGTCATCGAGAAAATAATCTTCATCTGTCTCATCTATTTTATCAAAGTGGTAATCTTCATCTGTTTTTTTATCTTCTGCGCTGAAACCGTCTGATTTTGTCATGTCTCGTTCGCTCATCTAGTATTACTCCCCTTTTTTATATCAATATCTAGTCCCCATTATATTACGAATCATAGTAATTGTACAGTAAAAAAGTATGAATTTAAATGAAAATTAAGGATTCAGGATTGCGCGTTGCTCTAACTTCTTATATAATAGGTCTATGTGCAAAACAGAACAGACAGAAAGGAGTATTTACATGAGTGGATCAACATTTGGTAAATTATTCCGCGTAACAACCTGGGGGGAATCCCACGGTGCCGCCGTCGGCGCCGTCGTGGACGGGTGTCCTGCCGGGCTTGCGTTATGCGAAGAAGATATACAGGCTTATCTGAACCGTCGAAAGCCGGGTCAGAGTAAATATACTACAAAGCGCCAGGAAGCGGATCAGGTCGAGATTCTTTCCGGTGTGTTTGAAGGCAGGACGACCGGAACACCGATTTCACTGATCGTCCGCAACCAGGACCAGCGTTCCCGCGATTACGGGAATATCGCTTACACCTACCGTCCCGGACATGCCGACTATACGTTTACACAGAAGTATGGATTCCGTGATTACCGGGGCGGCGGCCGTTCTTCCGGCAGAGAGACCATCGGAAGGGTCGCCGCTGGAGCAGTTGCTTCTATATTATTAGGTGAGCTGGGAATCACACTCACTTCCTATGCGAAGTCCATCGGACCTGTCACTGTCCCTGAAAAAGAGTATCATTTCAGCGAGATTACAGAGAATAAGCTGTACATGCCGAACAACGAGGCCGCCGGGCGGGCTGCCGGATATCTGGACCAGATGATTCAGGATCAAGATTCCTGTGGCGGGACAATCGAATGTCTGGTACATGGCCTGCCAGCCGGACTGGGCGAACCCGTCTTTGAGAAACTGGACGCAGTACTTGCACAAGCGGTCATGTCCATCGGTGCAGTCAAGGCCGTGGAGATTGGGGATGGAATCCTTGCCGCATCTTCTACGGGCAGTACGAACAACGATGCTTTCATCAAAAAAGACGGCTGCATAAGAAAAGAGACGAATCATTCCGGTGGTGTTCTCGGCGGGATGAGCGACGGCTCTGCCCTGCTTGTCCGGGCATCTGTGAAGCCGACCCCTTCCATCTCACAGAGTCAGCATACGGTGACAGAAAGCGGGGAAGAGACAGAACTCGTCATCCACGGAAGGCATGACCCGGTCATCGTACCGCGTGCCGTTGTTGTCGTGGAATCGATGACAGCCATCACACTTGCGGACC
>CABTYO010000049.1 GCA_902489075.1 uncultured Faecalicatena sp.
AAATGGATGTTAAAAGATTCTTTGTGTGCAGTTTTGAAGGTACATTAGTATATAGACGGAATGAGAGAAGAACGGTACTGAATGCGGTATCGTTTTTTTGTTGCATGAAGAATTGTATATATAAAAGGGAAAATAGGAGAACGGATCAGGAGGAAATGGGAGGGGAGTTAAGGATACTTGAGAATCTTCTGACAATGGAGAGCAAAAGGGTCTGACCCTTTTGAACTGACCCCTTTGAAAAAAAGCTTGACTTGGAGTTAACTCCAGGGAGTATGCTATAACTGTACACAGAGTTTTGCGTTTTTAGAAGGAGGTTCAAATATATGAACAGTTTTGTATATGATATTCCGGTTAAGGTTTATTTCGGCGAGAATCAGCTTGGAAATCTGGGGGATGAGTTAAAGAAGTTCGGAAGCAGGGTTCTGCTGACGTATGGCGGCGGTTCGATCAAAAGATCTGGTTTGTATGACCAGATTACAGAGGAGATCAGGAAGGCGGGTCTGGAGTTATTTGAACTGTCCGGGATCGAGCCGAATCCGCGTATTGATTCTGTACGGAAGGGGGCTCAGATCTGTAAAGAGGAACACATTGATGTGCTTCTGGCAGTGGGCGGAGGCTCTACAATTGATGCGACTAAGTATATGGCGGCAGGGGCATGTGTGGACCATGATCCATGGGAATTTTTCAGCAAATGGGCACCAATTGAGAAGGCGCTTCCGATTGTGACCGTACTTACTTTATCGGCAACAGGCTCGGAGATGGATCCGGGAGGAGTAATCAGTAATCCGGAGACAAAGGATAAGATCGGCAGGCTCGCACCGCAGCTTTTACCGAAGGTGTCTTTCCTGGATCCGACGCTTACCTACACGGTCAATGCATATCAGACGGCCTGTGGTGCGGCGGACATCATGTCGCATATCATGGAGGTCTACTTTGATATGGAGCAGGATCTTTATATGCTGGACTGCTTTATGGAAGGACTCATGAAGACGGTGATTAAGTTTGCTCCGGTCGCTATTAGGGAACCAGACAATTATGAAGCGCGGGCGAATCTGATGTGGGCATCCAGCTGGGCAATCAATGGTTTTGTAAACGGGGGAAAGCAGCAGGAATGGAGCTGTCATCCAATGGAGCATGAGGTTTCGGCAATCTACGATATTACGCACGGACTTGGTCTGGCGATTCTGACTCCGAGATGGATGGAATACTGTCTGGATGAGTCTACGGTTTCAAAATATGTTCAGTTCGGAGTAAATGTATTTGGTATCGATGCTTCCCTTCCGGCCATGGAGATTGCAAAGAAGAGTATTCAGATGTTAAGAGACTTCCTGTTTGGCGCATTAGGCTTAAAGAGCAGCTTTAAAGAAGTGGGAATTGATGATACTCATTTTGAGGTCATGGCAGGAAAAGCGTGTGGATACGCTACACTGGAAGGATTCAAACCTCTTAAGCAGAAGGACATTGAGGAAATATTTAAAATGTGTCTGGAGTAAAATCTTTCTGGATACAAATCCGGGATGCAGGTCCGGGGTATAAATTCAGGGTATAAATTCAGGGTATAAATTCAGAGGCAGATGCAGCGTGACAATCGCTGGATAAGCAGATATAATAGAAGAATATCCATCAATAAATGGGCATATCTAACGCTGTATCAGGTCGGATATGCCCATTGGATATACAGGATTATGAAGACAGAGGTGGCTATGGATGGAAGCACGTGAAGTGTTAGAAAAAGTAAAAAACGGCGAGATGTCAGTGGACGAGGCTCAGCAGTATTTTCGGCGGGAGCCTTTTGAAGAGATGGGATATGCGAAACTGGATACACACAGGAAATTAAGGTCAGGTTTTCCGGAGGTTGTATTCTGCAGCGGGAAGACTTGGGAGCACCTTCTGCATATATATAGGAAGCTGTATGAAGAGGAAGGGGAAGTGTTTGGCACAAGAGCATCAGAGGAACAATATGAGTTCTTGAAAAAGGAACTTCCTGATGTGAAGTATGACCCGCTTTCCAGAATTTTGAAGATTGAGAAAGAAGAAAAGGAGCATATCGGGAAAATAGCGGTCTGCACGGCAGGCACAGCGGATATTCCGGTAGCCGAGGAGGCTGCCCAGACAGCAGAATATTTCGGGAGTCATGTGGAACGGATTTACGATGTGGGCGTCAGTGGAATTCATCGTTTAATGTCCCGTCTGGATGTGATACAAAGTGCAAACTGTGTGATTGCAGCGGCCGGAATGGAAGGCGCACTGGCAAGCGTCCTGGGCGGTCTTGTAGATAAGCCGGTGATTGCAGTGCCTACATCTGTGGGCTATGGAGCTAATTTTCACGGGTTGTCCGCGTTACTTACTATGATTAATTCCTGTGCCAATGGAATTGCCGTGGTCAATATTGACAATGGTTATGGGGCGGGATATATTGCAACACAGATTAATCGACTGGGGGAAGGAAAATGAGCAGAACTTTATACTTGGAATGCGGCGCAGGAATCAGCGGAGATATGATGGCGGCAGCACTTTTGGATCTGGGGGCAGATCAGGAGGTGTTGAAAAAGGCTCTTGAAAGCCTGCATGTCTCCGGTTATCACATAGAGATCAGCAGAGTCTCAAAAAATGGGCTGGATGCCTGTGATTTCAATGTAGTACTGGATGAAAAACATGAAAACCATGACCATGATATGCAGTATCTTCATGGTGAGGCTGCGCAGGAAGAATTAAATATACCAGAAGCGCATGACCATGTTCACAGTCACGAACATATGCCGCAGGAATCGGTGCATACTCATGGGCAGACTCACACCCACACCCATGAGCACCGGAACCTGAGTGACATCCTTAAGATTATCAATCATTCAAAGCTATCTGATGCCGCAAAAAATACCGCAGTACATATCTTTGAGATTCTGGCACAGGCAGAGGCAAAGGCACACGGCGTATCTGTGGCGGAGGTACATTTTCACGAGGTGGGAGCTGTGGATTCCATTGTGGATATTGCGGCCGTGGCAGTCTGCCTTGACAATCTTGGAATCAAGGAAGTGATCATACCTGTTTTAAACGAGGGCACCGGCTATATTCGCTGCCAGCACGGCATGATTCCGGTCCCGGTCCCTGCTACAGCCGCAATTGCACAGGAACACGGTCTGACACTCCATATGACGGGAATCGAAGGGGAGCTGGTGACACCGACCGGAGCCGCAATTGCAGCCGCAGTCAGGACAGGAGATAAGCTGCCGGAGAAATTCCGTATTCAGAAAATAGGAATCGGAGCCGGAAAGCGGCAGTATGAACGTCCCAGTCTTCTGCGTGCCATGCTGATTGAGGTGCAGGATCTGGAAGAGGACTGTATCTACAAGCTGGAGAGCAATATCGATGACTGTACCGGGGAGGCTTTGGGGTATGTCATGCAGAGACTTCTTGATGCCGGAGCAAGGGATGTCCATTATATGCCAGTTTTTATGAAGAAAAACAGACCGGCCTATCAGTTGAATGTGATCTGCAGCAAAGAGGACATTGAAAAGCTGGAAGAAATTATTTTTATGGAAACAACGACCATCGGCATCCGGAGACAGAGGATGCAGCGCAGCATCTTAAAGCGTGAGATAAAAGAGGTGGAGACTTCTATTGGGAAGGCCAAGGTAAAGATATGCAGCCTTCCTTTCGGACAAGAAAAGGATCAGGAAGCTGTTCAGAGGATTTATCCGGAATATGACAGTGTTGTGAAGCTGTGCAGAGAGACTGGACTTTCCTGGCAGGAAGTTGATGCGTTAATCAGGAGGGAAGTGCATGGACAGTAACAAAAGAGAACAGTTTTTAGAGCAGATCGGCCAGTATACCAAAGAAGACATTGCGGTAGCATTTTCCGGCGGAGCGGACAGCAGCCTTCTTTTGAAAGCGGCCTGTGAGTCGGCCAAAAAGAATGGCAGCAAGGTGTATGCGGTGACAATGCAGACCAGGCTTCATACGATGGAAGATCTGGAAACTGCCCAAAAAGTTGCGAAAGAAACGGGCGCGTGTCATATTGTGCTTCACGTGGATGAATTAGAAGAAGCGGGAATAGAAATGAATCCCACAGACCGCTGCTATCTCTGCAAACGTCTTTTATTTTCCAGACTTCGTGACAAAGCGGCAGAGCTTGGAGTCCATACAATTCTCGAGGGGACGAATGCGGATGATCTTAAGGTCTACCGCCCCGGAATCAAGGCAGTCCGGGAGCTGGGGATCATCAGCCCGCTGGCGGATGCAGGGCTTACAAAGGAGGATGTAAGGGAGCTTGCCGCCTCTTATGGAATCTCAGTGGCAGACCGTCCGGCATCCCCATGCATGGCCACGCGTTTTCCCTATGGAACAAGGCTGACAAGGGAAAAAATGGAGGCAGTTCATCAGGGAGAGGTCTTTCTCAGGACACTCGGCTTTTATAATGTCAGGCTGCGTGTACAGGAGGATCTGGCACGGATAGAAGTGGATGCAGATTCACTGGAAGATATTTTAAAACACAGAGAAGAAATAATAAAGTTTCTCAAAGGACTGGGCTACAGATATGTCACTCTTGATTTAGAAGGCTTCCGGTCAGGAAGTATGGATGATGAGTTGGTGAGGGAAGGATTATGACGATTACAGAAGTAAGCAGAAAGTATGATATCACAGCGGATACTCTCCGATATTATGAAAAAATCGGCTTAATTCCGCCGGTTCCAAGAACAAAGGGAGGGGTCAGGAATTATGACGAGGATTCCTGCCACTGGATTGAATTAATGAAATGCATGCGCAGGGCAGGTGTGCAGATTGAAGCATTGATCGAATATGTGGCATTGTATAAACAGGGAGATGAGACCCTGGATGCAAGAAAGGCCATCCTGATTGAGCAGCGAAGCCAGCTGATCGGCCGGATGGAGGATATGCAGGCATCTCTGAAAAGACTGAATGAAAAGATTGAGCTGTATGAGTCAGGACAGATGAGAGAAGAAAATCTTCTGAAATCAAAATGATAATTGACATTTCAGTGAAAAGCCTTCAAAATGGAGCTATATAGGAGACCGGAGGTACTGGAATGGATGAGCGCGTAGTTATAGAAAGTGAGAATATTGTTGGTTTGATTCAGCGTACATTAAATGAGGTGGATCCAAGGCTTGTAGAACATGGCTTACGTGTGGCATTTCTGGTATCCGGTATGCTTAAGGTGGATGGCGGCTTTACAGAAAGGGAGAAGCAGGACATCTGTCTTCTTTCTGTACTGCATGATATCGGGGCCTATAAGACAGAGGAGATTGACCGTCTGGTACAGTTCGAGACGAAGGATGTATGGGAGCACTCGATTTACGGTTATCTCTTTCTGCGCTATCTCTCCCCGTTAGATGAATGGGCGGAGGCGGTTCTGTACCATCATGTACCCTTTGAAAAGCTGCCTGTTACAAGGGAAAAGATCCAAAAAGTGGCTCAGATGATCAACCTGACAGACCGGATTGAGATTTTCAGCAGGAATGTCCGTCTTGATAAGACAGCAGAAGAGATGTGGGAGGCTGCAAAGGGATACCTGGAAAAACGGCCAGAAGGGCAGTTTTCACCAGATATCCTGAAATGCTTTTTTGAAGCACAGGAAAGCCTGGATCTGTTTGGCAGGCTCAAAGAAGAGAAAATAGAGGTGCGGGAAGTATTTTCGGAGGTCAGCCTTACCAAAGAAGAACGTGTAAAGTATCTTAAGATGATCACCTATGCAATTGATTTCCGCAGCCAGCACACAGTGACACATACGATCACGACGACGAACATCAGCGAATACTGTGCAAGGTATATGGGACTTTCCGAGGAACGGATCGAGTATATCCGTTATGGGGCCATGCTGCATGATCTGGGGAAGATCGGAATTCCGGTAGAGATCCTGGAATATCCCGGCAAGCTCAGTGCCCAGGCTATGAATATCATGAGGACTCATGTAGACATCACGGCCAGGATTCTGGATGGGGCGGCGGCAGAGAATGTTACAAGGATCGCCCTGAGACATCATGAAAAGATCGATGGAAGCGGTTATCCTCTGGGGCTGACGGGGAAGGAAATGACCCTGGATGAGGAGATTGTTGCGGTCTCGGATATTGTCAGTGCGCTGATCGGAACACGCAGTTATAAGAATGCATTTTCTAAGGAACGTACACTGGCGATTATTGGGGATATGGCAAAAGCAGGAAAATTAAATCCGGAGATCGTCGAGGTGATGAAGGAGCATTTTGAAGAGATCATCGATCAGGTATTGGAAAGCTGCGAACCAATCCTCACGAACTATTACGGAATCCAGTCGGAATACCGCAGACTTCTGGTGAAGTTTTTGTAGAAATTACAATAGATAATACTTGAAAATCAGAGGGGTGTTACCATACAGATGAGTCATCATCTGTGGAGTAACGCCCCTCTTTTGATGTCTTAGAACAAAAAAGAGGGTGCTGCAGTTTCCCTCCTGTATTAATGCGGACTGCTTTTTTGTCCTGCACGGAATAACAGTACGGCGGATACTACCGTTACCAGCGCCTCCGCCGCCGGGACGGTCAGCCAGATTCCGGTCAGCCCCAGGAGTGCTGAGAGCAGGAAGGCCAGCGGTATCACCAGCAGAAAACCCCTGAGGCAGGAAATCAGAAACGCATTCCCCGGGCGGTCGATGGAGCTGAAATAGGCAGCCGTAATAATGTTGATTCCTACGAACAGGAATGCGGTGAAGTAAATATGCATCCCCTCCACCGCGATTGCATGGAGGGAAAGATCGTGTTCTTTATTAAAAAGCTCCACGATCGGATCTGAAAAAAGATACGTACACCCATAGGAAACCATAGCGAAAAGAACGGAAGTTGTCAGTGCATAGCGCAGGACTTTTTTCAGATTTTCCGTTTCCCTTTTCCCGAAACAGCTGCTTAAAACAGGCTGTATTCCCTGGGAGATTCCTGTGAAAATGGAAATCAGCACCAGAGCGATATTCGCCAGTATTCCATAGGCGGCAACACCCAGGTTGCCGCTGTCCTTTAAAATCAGCATGTTAAAGATAATCATAACAATCCCGGAGGAGACCTCTACGATCAGGGAAGAGACACCAAGGGAACAGATATCTTTGATACTTTTTAAATGCATTCTGACACGGCAGAAATGGAACTGGTTTTCTTTCCGAATAAAATGCCGGGACAGAATCAGCATACTTACGATCGGCGCAATCCCGGTGGCCAGCGCGGCCCCTGCCATACCAAGCCCAAATGGGAAGATCAGAATATAGTCCAGGACAATATTGGAAAAGCTTCCGAGCAGCATGGCTGTCATGGAAAGCTGAGGCTTACCGTCGTTGCGCACAAAAGCAATCAGCAGATTGTTCATCATAAACATCGGTGCGAACAGAAGCAGGATGCGCAGATACACACCCGTCAGCGGCAGGATGGATGCATCAGCCCCCAGAAGCGCTGCAAGGTGGTAAGGCAGGAACAGTCCTGCCATAAAGAAAAGCGCCGCCAGGCACAGCATGAAGCAGAAGGCCTGGGTGAAGACCGTTTTTCTCGTCTTTTCATCTCTGCTGCCTCCGGCGATGGAGAACCGGGTTGCCCCTCCGATGCCGACCATCAGCCCCAGTCCGTTCAGAAAACTGTAAATGGGGATCGCCAGATTCAGTGCGGTCAGACCATCGGCCCCGACCCCTCTGGCAATAAAAAAGGTATCCGCAAGGATGTAGCAGGACAGCCCGATCATCCCCAGTATATTGGCGGAGACATATTTGAAAAAGGTGCGTAAAATGGAATTCGTCTGATCCATGGAAATATCCTCCTGATTTTAGTCAAGTGAAACAAAAAGGTACATCGTGTGGCTTCTGCCGGAACAAAAAAAGCATCCGCCTTCCCAATACCTGCTAAGGCCTACCGGTATTGGGCGCGAATGCTTATCAGATTCCTACCCGGCGGCAGGAATAAGCAGTACGTATTTTGTTTGCGAGAGTTATACTATCACAGATTGCAAAAGAAATCAATGCTTTTCACAAAAGAGATTTCGGTGTAAAATAGAAAGGCCGATAGAAAGAAATTCAGAATGAAGAAGCAGCGAAGCGGTTTTCAGATATCCGTTTTAGCTTATGAAAAATACAGACGAAAGAGGGATGATAAATGAATAAGAAGGAAGTACTGGAGATCAGAAAGCAGTTCACACCGGCTAACTGCGCAATTACCCGCATCTGCGGATGCTATGTGGACCACGAGAAGAACAAGAAACTGGAGTCCAAGGACGCTTTTCTTTCCCTGCCGGAGGAGGAAACGTTCAAGTATTTTGATATTTTTAAGAAGACACTGTCAGGGACCATGGGGCGCAACATGCTGAATATGGAATTCCCGTTGGATGCTGAGATGCCAGGCGGTACCCAGGAATTTTTAATGAAGCTGAGGAACAGCAAGCTGGAAGATGATATCCTGTTAGAAGAATTTTACGACAAAGTCATTGAAAGCTATATATATGAGGAAAATTATTATATTGTCCTGATCCATGCGATGTATGATATCCCGGGAAAATCTTCGGATGATATCGAGATGTTCGACGCATCGGACAATGTATACGAATATCTGCTGTGCAGTATCTGCCCGGTCAGCCTGTCCAAGCCGGGGCTGTGTTATAATGCGGAGGATAACCGGATTCAGGACCGCATCCGCGACTGGATTGTGGACATGCCGGACAAGGGATTCATTTTCCCGGCATTCACAGACCGGAACATGGATATTCATGGGGTCCTGTATTATACGAAGAAGTCGGAGGATCTGCAGGAAGAGTTCATCGATCAGGTGCTTGGCGCCAGAATGCCGATGTCCGCGGAGACACAGAAAGAGACTTTCCAGATGCTGATCGAGGATACACTGGGGGAGGACGGGGATTATGTGACTGTCCGCAACATCCATGAGACCCTGAACGAGCTGATCGAGGAGCATAAGGAAGAGCCGGAGCCGCTGGCACTGGATAAGACAGATGTGAAGAAGATCTTCGAGAAGAGCGGCGTGCCTTCTGAAAAAATGGAGACCTTCGAGCAGACCTTTGAGGAGACCGCGGGAGAGAAGGCATCCCTTCTGGCGGCAAATATTACAGAGACAAGAAAGTTCAACATCGAGACGCCGGATGTGATAATCAAGGTCAATCCGGAGAGGATGGATCTGGTCGAGACCAGAATGATCGACGGAAGACAGTGCCTCGTAATCGCGGTGGACGACCATATTGAAGTAAATGGTGTAAACGTGCGGACCATGAAGGCGCCGGGAAGTATCGAAGTTGTAAACCGGGATGAAGAGGAAGAAGGAGAAATATAATGAAATATGATTTTACCACAATTATGGACAGAGCAGGGCATGATGCTCTTGCATTAGATGTAATTCCGATGGCGGATGCAGAGGTGAAGGAGGGATTCTCCAGACTTCCGATGTGGGTTGCAGATATGAACTTCCCCACACTGCCGACGATTCTGGAAGCGGTACAGGAGAGACTTAAGCATCCGCATTTTGGATATTTTATGATGTCAGATGCTTACTTTGACAGCATCATCAACT
Source organism: uncultured Faecalicatena sp. (assembly GCA_902489075.1). Classification (GTDB taxonomy): domain Bacteria; phylum Bacillota; class Clostridia; order Lachnospirales; family Lachnospiraceae; genus Faecalicatena_A. Next base: position 9,534 of record CABTYO010000049.1, read on the forward strand.
GGCAGAAGGAACGTTTTGGAGTGAATGGGCTGACACGTGAGGATATCGGATATGAGAATGGAGTGCTTGGCTGTGTTTCCTCAACAATTCAGGCGTTTACTGCACCTGGAGAGGCTATTTTACTTCATTCTCCTACTTA
>CABTYO010000050.1 GCA_902489075.1 uncultured Faecalicatena sp.
CAGACGTGTGCTCTTCCGATCTGAACTTGCACCCATCGTCGGACTTTCCGAGGTGATCGTGGATATCGTTGAGACTGGTTCCACCTTAAAAGAAAACGGGCTCGTGGTATTGGAGGAGGTCTGCCCGCTTTCCGCGCGCATGATCGTCAATCCGGTCAGCATGAGGATGGAGAATGACCGAATCAGAGAACTGATTATGAATCTTAGAAAATTACTGCAGGAGGAAGGATAATGCGGATCGAGAAGTTAGACGAAAGTACGAAGAAGAATCTGCTGGATGACCTGTTAAAGCGCAGCCCGAATAATTATGGGCAGTATGAGGCAAGCGTCCGGGCAATCTTAGATGAAGTGAAGGAAAAAGGCGATGCTGCCGTCTTTTCTTATACAGAGAAGTTCGACGGGGCAAAGGTAGATGAAAAGACTATCCTTGTGACAGAGGAGGAAATCAAAGAGGCTTATGCCCAGGTGGAGGACTCTCTGCTTGAGATTATCAGGAAGTCTTTAAAGAACATCGAAGCCTACCATGCAAAGCAGATGCAGTACAGCTGGTTTGACAGTAAACCAGACGGAACCCTTTTGGGACAGAAGGTGACAGCTCTTCAGAGAGTGGGTGTCTATGTGCCGGGCGGCAAGGCAGTCTATCCGTCCTCTGTACTGATGAATATCATGCCTGCAAAAGTGGCAGGAGTGGAGGAGATCATCATGACCACCCCTCCGGGAAAAGACGGGAAGGTCAATCCGACCACGCTTGTGGCAGCAAAAGAAGCCGGAGCAACGGCAGTCTACAAAGTCGGCGGCGCTCAGGCGATCGCAGCGCTTGCCTATGGGACAGAGAGTATCCCGAAGGTGGATAAGATTGTGGGACCGGGCAATATCTATGTGGCTCTGGCAAAGAAGGCCGTATATGGGCACGTCAGCATTGACTCGATTGCCGGACCAAGTGAGATTCTGGTGCTTGCGGATGAGACGGCCAATCCAAGATACGTGGCGGCGGATCTGTTATCCCAGGCCGAGCACGATGAACTGGCATCTGCCATCCTTGTGACCACAAGTGAGGAACTGGCAGAAAAGGTATCTGTGCAGATCGACGCTTTTGTGAAGGAACTCTCCAGAGGAGAGATTATCCAGAAGTCTCTGGATAATTATGGACATATTCTGGTAGCAGAGACTCTGGAAGATGCGATTGAAGCGGCCAATGAGATTGCTTCCGAGCATCTGGAGATTGTGACTAAGGATCCGTATCAGGTGATGATGAAGATCCGCAATGCGGGTGCCATCTTCATCGGAGAGTATTCCAGTGAGCCGCTGGGAGATTATTTTGCAGGACCGAACCATGTCCTGCCGACCAATGGGACAGCCAAGTTCTTTTCCCCTCTGTCCGTAGATGACTTTATTAAGAAATCCAGTATTATAGCCTATTCAAAGGACGCCCTTAAGGCTGTGCATCTGGATATCGAGAAGTTTGCCGAGGCAGAGCAGCTGACGGCCCATGCGAATTCGATCAAAGTACGGTTTGAAGATCAATAGAAGTCTGTAAAAGACAGGACAAAAGATAAGTGAAGGAGGAATGTGTGATGGACAGGACAGGCAGCTGTATGCGGAAAACGAAGGAAACAGAGATTACTTTGACCATCAGCCTGGATGGGAGAGGAAAGAATCAGATTGACACAGGGATCGCCTTTTTTGATCACATGCTGGATGGCTTTGCAAGACACGGGCTGTTTGATCTGGAGGTAAAGGTAAAAGGGGACCTGGATGTGGACTGCCATCATACAGTCGAGGATACCGGGATCGTCCTGGGACAGGCAATTGCCAACGCGCTGGGAGACAAGGCCGGGATCAAGAGATATGGAAGTTTCCTGCTTCCGATGGATGAGACACTGGCAATGTGTGCCATAGACCTGTCAGGACGCCCTTATTTGAATTACAGCGCTCCTTTTACAGTCGAGCGGGTTGGTGGTCTGGATACAGAGATGATAAGAGAGTTTTTCTATGCCGTATCTTACAGTGCGGCAATGAACCTGCATCTCAAGATCATGGATGCAGGTAATAACCACCATATGGCGGAAGCGTTGTTCAAGGCCTTTGGAAAGGCTCTGGATATGGCGACGATGGAGGAACCGAGAATGAAAGAGGTATGGTCCACAAAGGGCAGCCTTTAAAGGAGAGATGATAAATGAGCTATAAGAGATTGACCCCCTGCATTTTTATCGATGGAGGGAAAGCGGTAAAATGGTTTGACAATAAAGAGGTTGTTGCGGATGACGTAGTTTCTCTTGCCAAGCATTACGGCGAGATGGGTGCGGATGAGCTGATTATCTTTGATTTGTCCAACTCGGATGAGGAGCACGAAGAAGCAATTGACCTGATGAAACGGATCAACCGTGTCATCAGTATCCCTATGGTGGCAGGCGGCAATATCCGCAGGCAGGAGGATGTGAAGAAGATCCTGTATGCCGGCGCCAAACGGGCAATGCTGAATTTTTCCAAGCATTTGTCCATTGAGCTGATCGAGGAGGTGTCCAAGCGTTTTGGAAAAGAGCGAATCGCCGTATCCCTGAACGACTTTGATGCATTGTTCAAACAGCAGCACCTGATCGAGGAGTACAGCAATGAGATTATTTTTATGCACAGGCTGGACCTGAATTCTGTCATGAACGTGACGCAGATCCCGTGTGTCGTTGTGACTGATACGATGGAGCAGGAGGAGATCTTAAAGATCCTGAAATGTGACGGCGTCAAAGGAGTATCCGGTATGTTCATCAGCCAGAGCGATATGGACTTTAATTCTTTTAAGGATATCTGTACTGCCGAGGGAATCAAGATGACTTCCTTCGAGAGCATGATGGATTTCTCTGAGTTTACACTGAACTCAGACGGACTTCTCCCGGTCATTGTCCAGGACTATAAGACCAATGAAGTGCTGATGATGGCCTATATGAATGAGGAGGCCTTTGAGCATACCGTGAAATCCGGCAGAATGACCTATTACAGCAGGAGCCGGAAAGAACAGTGGGTAAAAGGTGAGACATCGGGCCACTTCCAGTATGTAAAGACCCTGACCATAGACTGTGATAAGGATACGCTGCTTGCCAAGGTAGAACAGGTCGGTGCGGCCTGCCATACAGGGAACAGAACCTGTTTCTTCCAGCCCATCGTAGGCAGTGATTATGATGCAAAGAATCCGCTTCAGGTATTCGAGACTGTATACTCCACGATTCTGGACAGAAAGCAGAATCCGAAGGAAGGCTCTTACACCAATTACCTGTTTGATAAAGGAATTGACAAGATCTTAAAGAAAGTCGGAGAAGAGGCGACTGAGATCGTGATTGCAGCGAAGAATCCGAACCCTGAGGAGATTAAGTACGAGATGTCAGACTTTTTATATCATGCCATGGTTCTGATGGTAGAACGTGGGATCACCTGGGAAGATATTACCAACGAGCTGGCAGACCGGTAGTTCTAGCCAAGTCAGAAGAGGCATATGATATGGTAAGCGTATCATATGCCTTTTTCAGGACTTTAGGAGGGAACATCATACCATGAATGATTCAGAAGCAAGACGCCGCGAACTTCTGCGCCAGACAAAGAGACTGTATAACGAAGACAATTTCATCCCCGCAGTCCATCCGCGGTATGGAAATATCTATCATGATCTTTATGATAATGGGGCAGCCGAAGCACCAAAGAACAGTTTCTTCTTCCGGTTGTCACTGGGGATTCTCTGCTTTATCTGCTACGTCTGGGTAGATTACGGAAAAATAACTGTTGCGAACGTAAGCAGTGACCAGATTGTAAATCAGATCGAGAAACAGATGGATTTGCAGGATATTAAGGAAGTGTGGAAGAGTCTTTAAGAGAAAGAATAGAGGAAGCAGCCAATGAAAACAGCAATCATATGTCCAAAGACATTTGTTCCGAAAATGGAACATCTAATACCGGAATTTGATTCCATCCATTTTGATTTTCTTCTATATGAAAATTATGAGGATGTAGCGGAAATTGTAAAAAGCAAACAGAAGAATTATGACGGGCTATTATTCTCCGGTCTGATTTCTTATTACATAGCCAAGGACTATCTTGACAGTGATACTTTATATGAGATTCTGCCACGGTACGAAGGGGAAATTATGTCCGCTCTTCTAAAGATCAGCCTGATGGGATACGATATCCAGAGAGTCAGCTTTGATACGTATCCCCGCAAGGTCGTCCAGGAGGCGCTCTGGGAAGTGGGAATCCACAAAGAGCTGGATGATATTGTGGGAATGAAGGAAGCCTATGATGACTATCAGAGCAACCGGATGATCTATCATTTCCATAAGAAGGCATTTGAAGATAAGCGGGCGGACATCTGTGTCACGACCCACAACGAGGTTGCAAGGCTTCTTGAGAATGACAAGATACCCTGTGTGAAAAGCGAGCGTACCTGTGAAACGGTGAGGTCTGCCATCCGCCGTCTGGAGCAGCGCTATATGGATGCCCATAATACGCCGAAAGACATTGCCGTATTATGTCTGCATATGCCGGTAGAGGTTTCTCTTGGGAACCTTGCAAACTATGAATACCAGTATCTGGTAGACCGGATGAAAGTCATGGAGCAGATCTATCTGTTTGCACAGCAGATTGAGGCGGCGGTCGTAGAGGGAAGTAACCGCAATGTCTACCTGTTCACGACAAAGAAGGTTCTTGTGGAAGTGACAAAGCATTATACAAACCTGCTCTTTTTAGACCAGTTAAAGAACAAGATCTTCACCCGCATCGCCGTGGGGATTGGATATGGTGCGACCATGTTCGAGGCCAAGAAAAATGCCCTTGCAGCCTTGCAGTATTCCACCCAGTATGACAGGAGTGTCATCTTTGTTGCGCACGGGGAGGGCAGGATCGCGGGTCCCATCGAACCGAATAAAAGCAAGGCGGCGACCACACTTCTGGCGGAGGAAAAGCTGGAGCAGATCTCCATTGACAGCGGCGTCAGCATGAAGTACCTGTTAAAGATCAAGAGCATGATGGAAAAGTACAAAAAGAATACCTTTACGTCAAAGGAACTGGCTGAATACTGCGATGTTTCCGTACGCAATATCGACCGGGTGATCGAAAAACTCATGAGCAGCGGATATGCCTGTATTTCAGGAATGAGAAATCAGGCGGAGACCGGAAGGCCAAGCCGAATTCTGATATTTTACTTATAGTCTCAAAAAGCTTCGAAAAATATAGTTTTGGACAAGTTAAAGATATTTTATAGCCTTTCATTTTTTATTATAATCTAAGTATCTAATAAGAGATGAGGAGGAAACGAAATGAGCAAAACAAAGGAAAAGGAGAAGAAAGAAAAAAAGGAGAGGGTAAAAAGAAAACCGACGACCGCCCAGGCGCTGTTCCCGATTATTTTTATGTTCATCATACTTGCAGTCGGATATGGCTATCTTGGGTTAAAGACAGAATTTCTGATGATTCTGGCAGGACTTGTGGCAGGCGTCATGGCATACTATCTGGGATTTGACTGGAATGAGATGCTCGATGCCATCATCGAAAAGATTAAAAGCGCACTTCCTGCAACTTTGATTCTGTGGTCAGTAGGTCTGCTGATCGGTGGTCTGATGTTCTGTGGCGCCGTGCCGATGATTATTTATTACGGTGTACAGATCGTAAATCCAAAGTTCATGCTTGTAACAGCATTCCTGGCATCTGCCATTCTTTCTGTGGTAACAGGGACTTCCTGGGGTGCAGCCGGAACAATCGGTGTTGCAATGATGGGAATCGCAGGCGGACTGGGTGTATCCCTTCCGGCTACTGCAGGAGCAGTTGTATCCGGCGCATTTTTCGGCGACAAGCTTTCCCCGCTGTCTGACACAACAAACCTTGCACCTATGGCTGCCGGAAGTGAGCTGTACGAGCATATCGCACATATGCTGTACACCACGATCCCTGCTACACTGGTAGCACTGGTCGTATACTTTGTTGCCGGATTAAAGACATCCGGTTCTCTGGTGACACCGGAAAGTGTTCAGCTTATGATGGATCAGCTGGATGAAATGTTTGTATTCAACCCGGTTATTCTGCTGCCGTTCGTACTGGTTATCGCAGGCTCCTTCTTAAAGTGGCCGACGATCCCGACGATGGTAGGTTCCAGTTTCCTGTGTATCATCCTCGGTATGGCAGTACAGGGATTCTCACTGGTAAACGGAACAACAGCTCTGATCTCAGGATTTGACCTGAGCATGACAGGCTTCACAGGAGAAGCATCTGCGGAAGTCATCAAACTGATCAACCGGGGTGGTGTCAACTCCGTGACCGGCACGACGGTCCTGATCTTCTGTGCAATGGGATTTGCAGGAATCATCAGTGTATCCGGCATGCTGGATAAAGTACTGGAACTTTTGTTAAAGAAAGTCAAATCTACAGTCGGCCTGGTTGGTTCTACCATCGCAGCCTGCTTTACTGTAGCGCTTACAACAGGAAGCTCTTATCTGACCATCCTGGTTCCTGGAGAACTGTTCAAGGATGCATTTAAGAAGCGTGGACTGGCAGCCAAGAACCTGTCCAGAACGCTGGAAGATTCCGGTACAGTGCTTGTACCTCTTGTACCGTGGTCAGCAGCCGGAGCATACATGGCAGTTACCCTGGGCGTGGATACTGTGAAGTACCTCCCATGGGCAATCATGAACTATACCGGTATCGTTATGGCAATTATTTGTGCAATTACCGGATTTGGAATCACGAAGCTCAAACCAGAAGAAGAGGAGTCTTAAAATATGTTAATTATCAGAAATGTAGATGTTTACTCTCCGGAGCACGAAGGCAGAAAGGATGTCCTGATCTGTGATGATAAGATCGAATGGATCGCGGACTCTATCCCGGAAATGCCGGACCGCGTAAAAGTGATCGACGGTAAAGGTATGACTCTTATTCCTGGCCTGATCGATAACCATGTTCATGTGACAGGGGGCGGCGGAGAAGGAAGTTTCTTTACAAGAACGCCGGAACTCCAGCTTTCTGAGCTCCTGGAAAATGGAATTACGACCGTTATGGGGCTGATCGGTACGGATGGATTGACCAGAAGTGCTGAGAACCTTTATGCAAAGACAAAAGCCTTAAATGAAGAAGGCGTTACAGCTTATATGTTTACCGGGGCCTACGGGCATCCGGGACCTACGATCACCGGAGAAGCAGACCGGGACATCGTTTTCATTGATGAAGTACTTGGCTTAAAGCTGGCAATTTCGGATCACCGCGCACCTAACGTTTCCCTCGATGAATTGATCCGTATTGCAAGTAAGACACGCGTAGCCGGCATGCTCAGTGGTAAACCGGGTGTGATCGTCCTTCACATGGGCGATGCAAAGAGCCGCCTGCAGCCGATCTTTCAGGCTGTGGAGCAGACAGCAATTCCAATCAAGATCTTCAGACCGACCCATGTGAACAGGAATCCTGATCTTCTGGAAGAGGGATATGAACTGATCAAACAAGGCGGTTATATTGATCTGACCTGTGGCACAGAAGGCCAGCCGAATCCGGGCGACTGCGTCGTAGAGGCAAAGAAACGCGGACTGCCGCTTGACCACATTACCTTCAGCTCTGACGGGCATGGAAGCTGGTCCAATTATGCGCCGGATGGTTCGCTTCTGGAAATCGGCGTTTCCGGAGTGGCAAGTATCTATAAAGAAATGAAACGGATGGTGCAGGAACTTGGAATGGGGCTGGATGAAGTCCTCCCCTATCTGACAACGAATGTATCTAAGGGGATGAATCTCTATCCAAAGAAGGGCTGCATCCGCGAAGGGGCAGATGCAGATGTTCTTTTGATCAACAAAGATATGGATATCGATACCGTGATCGCGAAAGGGAATATCATGATGAGCGGCGGGGAACTGCTGCGTAAGGGGACTTACGAGAAGTAGGCGATTGAAATATGATATTCTGTAGAAGATGAGACTGCCGGGAAATGAAAAATTCTTATTCATTTCCCGGCAGCTTTTTTGTACGGGAATAGCTTGAAATATATAGTAGGATTCATCCTGGATTTCTGATATAATACAAAGTGATAAGATAACAAGGAGTGTGAGACGCAGGTGAATGCCGGAAAAAGGAAGCTCCCAATAGGGATAGAAGATTTTGAAAAGCTCCGCAGAGAGGACTTTTACTATATTGATAAGACCGGACTTATTAAGGAACTACTGGATAACTGGGGAGAAGTGAACCTTTTTACACGTCCCAGAAGGTTTGGAAAATCACTGAACATGAGTATGCTGAAGAACTTTTTTGAACCTGAAAGTGATAAAAGTATATTTGAAGGGCTGAGGATACGTAAAGAGACAGACTTATGTGAAAAGTATATGGGGAAATTTCCGGTAATTTCTGTTTCACTGAAAGGGATCAATGCTGATTCCTATGAAAAAGCATACCGGATGGCAGTACAGATTATAAATGAGGAGGCCAGAAGAGTACAGTATCTTCTGGAAAGCAGACAAGATCGGAAGAGCACACGTCTG
>CABTYO010000051.1 GCA_902489075.1 uncultured Faecalicatena sp.
GAAATCAACAGAGCGGCCAGAGCACAGTTGTTAAAGAAAAACATGAGATGTATTTGAATTGGAAGCAATAGATAAATTTTTAGAAAGTGAATGGGTTAAAGAAAAACATGAGATGTATTTGAATGTAGAATAGAAGCAAAAGAAAGGAAAAAGGTGAGGAAGATGGATCAGAAATTAAGAGTTGGTATTTTAGGTGCAACAGGAATGGTTGGTCAGAGATTTATTTCCCTGCTTGAGAACCATCCCTGGTTTGAAGTAGTGACTGTGGCAGCAAGCCCTCGTTCCGCAGGAAAGACCTATGAGGAGGCAGTGGGTGACAGATGGAAAATGGATACACCGATGCCGGAGGCTGTGAAGAAATTGGTGGTACTGAATGTCAATGAAGTGGAAAAAGTTGCAGCTACCGTTGACTTCGTATTCAGTGCAGTTGACATGACAAAGGAAGAAATCAAAGCAATCGAGGAAGAGTATGCAAAGACAGAGACTCCGGTCGTTTCCAATAACAGCGCACACCGCTGGACACCGGATGTTCCGATGGTAGTGCCGGAGATCAATGCCGATCATTTTGAAGTGATCGCAGACCAGAAGAAGCGTCTTGGAACAACCCGTGGCTTCATTGCAGTAAAGCCAAACTGTTCGATCCAGAGCTACGCACCTTGTCTTGCAGCATGGAAAGAATTCGGACCAAAAGAAGTTGTTGCGACCACATACCAGGCAATTTCCGGAGCAGGTAAAACCTTCAAGGACTGGCCGGAGATGGTGGAGAATATCATCCCATATATCGGCGGAGAAGAGGAAAAGAGCGAGCAGGAGCCTCTGAGAGTACTTGGTAAAGTAGAGAATGGCCAGATCGTAAAAGCGGAACTGCCAAAGATCACATGCCAGTGCATCCGTGTGCCTGTATTGAACGGTCACACTGCTGCTGTATTTATCAACTTCGAGAAGAGACCGACGAAAGAGCAGCTGATTGAAAAATTAGTATCTTACAAAGGATTCCCACAGGAAGCGAATCTTCCAAGCGCACCGAAGCAGTTCATCCAGTATCTGGAGGAGGATAACCGTCCGCAGGTGAAGATGGATGTGGATTATGAGAACGGAATGGGCGTATCCATCGGACGTTTGAGAGAAGACAGCATGTTCGATTATAAATTTGTCGGACTGTCACACAATACCGTGCGCGGGGCAGCAGGCGGTGCTGTGCTGTGTGCGGAAGCACTGACGGCAAAAGGGTATATACAGGCAAAATAAAATCGGAAGTTAGTGACGAGCTTTAGTCTTGGAACGGATGAAGGGGGGACGCCGGGAAAGATGTGGAATGCACTTCCCGCTGCCTGCGTACCTGTCGTTTCAAAACCCTTATCGTTCGTGAAGAAGGCATAACAGAAAAAAGCGGAAAAAGGAAGGCACTGCCATATATGCTGAGAAATCTAGATGATTTCTCAGCAAGTATGGCACGGAATTAGGCGTTGAACGCCGAATTCTGACCTTCCTTTTTCCGCTTTTCTCTGTAACGCCTTCTAACACGATCTTTATGGGTTTTTGAAACGACAGGTACGCAGGCAGTGGGAAATGCACTCCGCATCTTTCCTGGTTTCCCCATCCTTTCCGCAATTAAAGTACGTGACTAACTTCCGATTTCCTGATAGTAGGATGAAATGTAACATGAAAGAAAAGGGGAAAAAGGATAATATCCCTACTTCCTTTTCACACTTTAATATGGTAAAATGAGAACCAGAATTTATTATGAAAGAGGAGGTTGTCGTTATGGGAATGACAATGACGCAGAAGATTCTGGCGGCTCATGCGGGGCTTGATTCTGTTGAGGCCGGTCAGTTGATAGAAGCGAAATTAGATGTGGTAATGGCGAATGACATTACCGGACCGATGGCCCTGCCGATATTTAAGCAGATGGCAGACGTGGTTTATGATAAAGATAAAGTGGTACTGGTGCCGGATCATTTTACACCGAATAAGGATATTAAGTCCGCGGAGAATTCCAAGGCGATCCGTGAATTCGCAAAGGATCAGGGACTCAAATGGTACTTCGAACAGGGGAAATCCGGAGTGGAGCACGCAATTCTTCCTGAGGCAGGTGTAGTTGCGGCAGGAGAGTGCATCATCGGTGCGGACTCTCATACATGTACATACGGTGCGCTGGGGGCATTTTCTACAGGCGTAGGCACGACAGATATCGCAACAGGTATGGCAACAGGGGAACTGTGGTTTAAGGTGCCGAGTGCGATCAAGTTTGTACTGACTGGCAAGCCGGGACCTTATGTGAGCGGTAAGGATGTGATCATTCATATTATCGGTAAGATCGGTGTGGATGGGGCACTTTACAAATCCATGGAATTTACAGGAGACGGAATCCAGAATCTTTCTATGGATGACCGTTTTACAATTGCCAATATGGCCATCGAGGCCGGTGCGAAGAACGGGATTTTCCCGGTGGATGAGCAGACGAAGGCTTATCTTAACGAGCACACAGTGAAGGAATATACGGTTTATGAAGCTGATGAGGATGCAGTTTATGATGATGAGATCGAGATTGACCTGTCTAAGGTTCGTCCGACGGTTGCATTCCCGCATCTTCCGGGCAACGCGAAGACCATCGATGAGATCGAGGCGATGGAGCCGATCAAGATTGACCAGGTCGTAATCGGATCCTGTACGAACGGAAGAATGGAAGATATGCGTAAGGCTGCAGCAATCCTGAAAGGTCACGAGGTTCACCCGGACGTACGTGTCATGGTGATCCCGGCTACGCAGAAGATCTACAAGCAGTGTATGAAGGAAGGGCTTCTGGACATTTTTGTGGATGCAGGCTGTGCAGTGAACACACCGAGCTGCGGACCTTGTATGGGAGGTCATATGGGCGTTATGGCAGCAGGAGAAAAGTGCGTCTCTACGACCAACCGTAACTTCGTAGGACGTATGGGGCATGTGGATTCCCTGATTTATCTGGCTTCCCCGGAAGTAGCTGCTGCAAGTGCGATTGCAGGATGCATCGCGAATCCAGAGAAAGTAGGTGACAAATAATGAAAGCATTGGGACACGTTTTTAAATATGGAGACAACGTAGATACAGACGTTATCATTCCGGCAAGATATCTGAACTCTTTTGATGCACAGGAGCTGGCAAGCCATGCAATGGCAGACATCGATCCTGAATTTGTCAATAAGGTACAGCCGGGAGACCTGATCGTGGCAAATAAAAACTTCGGCTGCGGTTCTTCCAGAGAACATGCGCCGCTGTGTTTAAAGACTGCAGGAGTCAGCTGCGTGATTGCAGAGACATTTGCAAGAATTTTCTACCGCAATGCCATCAATATCGGTCTGCCGATTATCGAGTGCCCGGAGGCTGCAAAGGGAATCGAGGCAGGCGATGAAGTAGAAGTGGATTTTGACAGCGGTAAGATCTATAACCGGACAAAAGGAACAGAGTTCCAGGGACAGGCATTCCCAGAGTTCATGCAGAAGCTGATTGCCGCTGGTGGACTGGTAAATTATACGAATAGTAAGAAAGCCTGACTGGGAGCGGGGCGCGGTCTTGGGATTTAGACCGGGTGCTCCTGCGGATGCGGCACATGTCTTTTCGAAAGCCTGACCGTTTGCGAAGAATCAGTAGAAGTAAAAATGAGAAAAAGAGTGGTACTGGCCGATTTGCCGGGAAAACTTGATGATTTCCCGGCAAGTAGGCCACAGAATTGTGCCGTTGTACGGCGAATTCTGACCACTCTTTTTCTCATTTTTGCTTCAACTGGTTCTAACGCTCACTTTAAGGCTTTCGAAAAGACATGTGCCGTATCCGCAGGAGCACGGTCTAAATCCCGCGCCGCTGGGAGCTTCCGGGCAGGAGAGGGGAATGCAGGAATGGAGAGGGGATATGTTTTCGAAAAAATGAACGGGATCAGGGAGGATTGATTAGCAACGTTTTTACAGGATAAAAAGTTACTAGAATATATTTGTAATATGTTGGAAGGGCTTGTCAGAAAGTGGGTTATATTGTATCCTGAAAGAGTGAGTCCGGGCTTGCGTTGTGCCGGATACAATGAATTTTGAGGAAGAGAGGATTTGGGATGAAAGAAGAGAGTGCTGTGAGAGTGAATGAGAAGGGGCGGGCGGTGGCGCTGCTTCCGATCGGGGTGTTCCTTGTGATTTTCCTGGGAGCGGGAATTGTGACGAAGGATTTTTATGCGATGCCTGCGATTGTGGGATTTTTGATCGCATTGTTTGTTGCTTTCTTACAGAATCGGAAGCTGAATTTTAGTCAGAAGCTTAAGGTTATTGCGAGAGGGGCAGGCGATGAGAATATTATTACGATGAGCCTGATCTTTCTGTGTGCAGGTGGATTTTCGGGTGCTGTGACTGCGGCTGGAGGCGTGGAAAGTACGGTGAATTTTGGACTGTCTATTCTCCCGGCGCGGATTGCGATTGTGGGATTGTTTATTATCGGATGTTTCATTTCTATTTCTATGGGAACGTCTATGGGAACGATTGCTGCGCTGGCACCGATTGCGGTAGAGATTTCCAAGCAGACGGGATTTTCTCTTGCAATCTGTATCGGAGCGGTTGTCTGTGGGGCGATGTTTGGGGATAATCTGTCCATGATATCAGACACCACTATTGCTGCGGTCAAGACTCAGGGCTGTGAGATGAAGGACAAGTTTAAAGCAAACTTTCTGATCGTACTTCCGGCGGCTGTCATTACCATTGTGATTTTCTATCTGGTAACGCGTAATGTGGCTCTGCAGGTTACTACTACATCTGATTACAATCTGTGGAAAGTGCTGCCGTATATTCTGGTTCTGGTAGGTGCACTGATCGGTATCAATGTATTCCTCGTTCTGATCGGCGGTATTGTGGTATCACTGATTGTAGGTGTGGCGACAGGAAGTATCGCGTTGTCTGAGATTTTCAGTGTTGTCGGTGGCGGCGTAACTTCCATGTATGACATTACTGTTATTTCTATCATTGTGGCATGTATTGTTTCACTTGTAAAAGAATATGGGGGGATCCAGTTTATTCTGAATCTGATTAAGAGCAGAATTAAGGGAAAACGCGGAGGAGAGTTAGGAATCGCTCTGCTGGCACTGTTTGTGGACCTGTGTACTGCCAATAATACGGTGGCTATCGTTATGGCAGGCCCGATTGCCAAAGAGATCAGCGACGAATTCGAGATTACGCCAAAACGTTCCGCGTCACTTTTGGATATTTTTACATCGGTGGGACAGGGGATGATTCCCTACGGCGCACAGCTTTTATCGGCTGCCAGTCTGACAGGACTGACACCGTTCCATATTATGCCATACCTGTTTTATCCTATGCTGATGGCTGCCAGCGGATTATTGTTCATTCTTTTCCGCAGGCATGGTAAATAGGGGAAAATGTGCTTCGCCGTCACACGTCCGTGCTGAAAGGGGCGTCCGGCATGAAATAAGCGTATGGAAACTCTCTTGAATATGAGAAAGACATATGTTATAATTCAGTGCAGTAACACAGTGAAGAAAGAAAAAGAGGGTAAAAGCATGAATCTATTATACAAAAGTACAAGGAATGCAGAAAGAACAGCCACAGCCTCCGAGGCCATTTTGAAAGGTCTGGCGGAAGACGGCGGTCTGTTCGTACCGGTAACGATTCCAAAACTGGATGTAACAATGGACGAATTAAAGGATATGAGCTATCAGGAGACTGCATATGCAGTCATGAAGCAGTTTTTCACAGATTTTACAGAAGAAGAGCTGAAACACTGCATTGACAGCGCTTATGATGAGAAGTTTGATACGGAAGTGATCGCACCGCTTGTAAAAGTGGGTGATACTTATCATCTGGAGCTGTTCCACGGCGCGACGATCGCGTTCAAGGATATGGCGTTATCCATTCTGCCTCATCTGCTTACGACAGCGGCAAAGAAGAACAATGTCACGAAAGAGATCGTGATTCTGACTGCAACCTCCGGTGATACAGGAAAGGCTGCACTCGCAGGATTTGCAGATGTTCCGGGTACGAAGATCATCGTGTTTTACCCGAAGGACGGCGTGAGCAGGGTCCAGGAGCTGCAGATGGTGACACAGAAGGGGGAGAACACCTCTGTTGTTGCGATTCACGGGAATTTTGACAATGCCCAGAGCGGCGTGAAGACTCTTTTTGAAGATAAGGAGCTGGAGGAAGAGTTAAGCCGTGCAGGCTATCAGTTCTCTTCTGCAAATTCGATCAATATCGGACGTCTGGTACCGCAGGTTGTATATTATGTGTACGCGTATGCAAAACTGCTTGAGAATGGGGAGATCGAGAACGGCGAGAAGATCAACGTTACAGTTCCGACAGGAAACTTCGGGAATATCCTGGCTGCATATTATGCAAAGCAGATGGGTGTGCCGATTGACAAGCTGATCTGTGCCTCTAATGAGAATAAAGTGCTCTTTGATTTCTTCAGGACCGGAAAGTATGATAAGAACCGTGAGTTCGTGCTGACCTCTTCTCCGTCTATGGACATTCTGATTTCCAGCAATCTGGAGCGTCTGATCTACACGATCGCAGGACAGGATGCAGGCAAGAATGCGGAGCTGATGAGAAAGCTGAACACGGAGGGTGTGTATGAGATCACACCTGAGATGAAGGAGAAGTTGGCTGATTTTGTCGGCGGTTATGCGACAGAAGAGGAGACAAAGGAGACAATCCGGGATACATATAAGTCCACCGGTTATGTGATGGATACACATACAGCTGTTGCAGCACACGTCTGCAAGGCATATAAGGCGGACACCCAGGATAAGACGAAGGCACTGGTCGCATCCACGGCAAGCCCGTATAAGTTTGCCAGAAGTGTGATGACTGCAATTGATCCTTCCTATGATGCGATGGATGAATTTGCACTGATCGATGAGCTGGAAAAGGTATCCCAGGTCGAGATCCCGAAGGCCATCGAGGAGATACGCAATGCATCGATCCTTCATACAAAAGAGTGCGATGTTGATAAAATGAAAGAGACCGTGAAGACAATTCTCGGAGTCGAGGTGTAATTTATGAATGAAATGTTTGGTGCGATCAGTGTACTGATTTTTGGCTGCGGTGTTTACTGCCTGTATGCATATTTTAAAATGAAGAAGGATGGGCATATCAATGAGATCCTTCTGCTTGGAAAAGGTTTTGCAGAGTATAACTGCAAGGATAAAGAGGCATATATGCAGAAGGCAGTTCCGGCAGTTCTGATCTTCGGCATCATAACTGTTTTATATGGTGCGATTGATGTGATCCATTTTTATGTGACTCCGATCCAGATGCTCGATCTCATTGCAATGGGTGTATTTTTTGTTGCACTGATCTGGTTTATGGTATATACGACAAAACTGAAAAATAAATATTTCTAAACACTATAGTGAAATATTTAACAAGGAAGTTGCAAAAAAATGCCCCAAAAGTGATGAAACAGTAAAAAAATCTTTAATATAAAGCGTGAAATTGCAGGATTTAAAAATGCGACTTGCAATTTTACGCTTTTTTTAACATTTTTAATCAAAAATTTACAGATAAATGAAACTAAAGACATAAGGTCTTTCAGCAAAAGTATTGACTTTTTAAGACAAACATGAGATAATTGAACAAATTTCGATTTGAAGGAGGAAATTAACACTATGTCAACTAAAGCATATTATCCAATTAATGAAATTGGAAAAGGCAAACCAGGTTTTTCAAAGACAAGATCTATCATTGAAGCAGCGTTTTATGGAAACAACGTAGTTCCAGTTAACACATTAAAAGAGGCATATAACCTTGCAAAGAATTCACCGGGAACAATCGTAACAGATATGCCGGTTTATAGAGGAGAAGAATTTGGCCTTGATGCAGACGCAAAGGTTCTTTTATTCAATGACGGTGCAATCACAGGACGTTACGCAGCAGCACGCCGTATCGCAGGCGA
>CABTYO010000052.1 GCA_902489075.1 uncultured Faecalicatena sp.
GAGTTCAGACGTGTGCTCTTCCGATCTCGTAACAAAAGCAGAGATGCCTGTAACAATGATCCGTCTGAATCTTGTTAAGAATTTAGGACCAATGCTCCAGATCGCAGAAGGCTGGACAGTTGATCTTCCGGACGAAGTAACAGATGTTCTCTGGAAGAGAACAGACTATACATGGCCATGTACATGGTTTGCACCAAGAGTAACAGGAGAAGGCGCATTCAAGACAGCTTATGATGTTATGAATAACTGGGGAGCTAACCACGGAGCAATCAGCTACGGACACATCGGAGCTGACCTGATTACACTGTGCTCTATCTTAAGAATCCCGGTAGCTATGCACAATGTTCCTGAAGAAAAGATCTTCAGACCAGCATCATGGGGCGCATTCGGACAGGACAAAGAAGGTCAGGACTTCAGAGCCTGCCAGGCTTATGGACCAATGTACAAGTCCATCAGATAATTACGCTATCCACTAAATTTATAATACCTACCAAAAAAGCAGAGAGTGCCTATTCCTATAGGCGCTCTTTGCATTAGAGTATAAAAGGATTTACACGAAAACGAATCAGACATCCAGACAGAATCTGTCTGGAAGAAAACAGGAGGACAATCAAATGTTAAAAGGAATTCCACAGATCTTATCACCAGAGTTATTAAAAGTATTATGCGAAATGGGACACAGCGACCGTCTTGTTATCTCTGACGGTAACTTCCCGGCAGAATCCATGGGCAAAAATGCAATCGTGATCCGCTGCGACGGACACGGCGTACCGGAGATCCTGGATGCAATCCTGAAAGTATTCCCACTGGATACTTATGTAGAGAAGCCAGTGAACCTGATGGAAGTCATGCCAGGGGATGACGTAGAGACTCCAATCTGGGATACCTATAAAGAGATCATTGCTAAGCATGATGAAAGAGGAGCAGAGGCAGTCGGCAACATCGAGAGATTTGCTTTTTATGATGAGGCGAAGACAGCTTATGCAATCATCGCTACAAGTGAGAAGGCACTGTATGCAAATATCATGCTGCAGAAGGGCGTTGTCGTAGAGTAAGATAGAGTCAGAGACTGACAGCCGGAGAACTAAAATAGCGAAGCCGAGACAGTTGGAGAACCAAAATAGTGAAGCCGAGACAGTTGGAGAATAGAATGGCGAAGCCGGGATAGCCGGAGAAGAGCACATTGAAGACGAGACTGTCAAAGATGAGGTAGAACGAGTGTAAAGTTTGTTGATATGCGGCCTCTATATAGGACTGTGAAATATAAAGGTCCTATATGGGGAGCATATCACAGACATTACACTCTTTTCTTTTGGGAGGGAAAATTTGGAAGAAAGGTTAGGAGAGGATTCGAAAGAAGATTTGAAAGAAAATGTGATAGAAAATGCGCTTGAAACGGTCGGGGGATAATGCTACAATTGGTTCATACAGGGCAGAATTGCGGGGCATAGTGTTAGGGTGTATGTTTCACTGTAGATGTGCCGGGATGCATTGGAAATTATCAGTTGGGGAAGATGAAGTGGTATGACAATTACAGAGATTGCTAAGATGGCGGGGGTGTCTGTCTCCGCAGTTTCCAGATATTTGAATGACGGATATATCAGTGAAGATAAGCGTAAAAGGATTAAGGCAGTAATTGATAAGACAGGATATAAGCCTTCTAAGCAGGCACAGATCCTGCGGACGAAAAAGTCTAAGGTAATAGGCGTGATCCTGCCGAAGATCAGCTCGGAGTCCATTGCCCGGGTGGCAGATGGAATCAGCTCTGTACTTTCAAAGGCAGGGTATCAGATGCTGCTTGCGAGTACAGAGAATAATCCGAAGAAGGAGATCGAGTATCTGAACCTTTTGCAGAATAATCCGGTGGACGGGATTCTTTTTTCTGCGTCTGTGTATGATAAGGCTCACCAGGATGCACTGAAGAAAATGCAGATTCCGGTGGTGGTGATCAGCCAGAAGTTTGAAGGGTTCGCCTGTGTTTACCATGATGATTACGGGGCAGCCAAGGCTATGACTACCCTGCTGATCGACAGCGGCAGGAAATGCGTGGGACACATTGCGGTCACGCCAAATGATGAGGCCGCAGGAAAAAGCAGGACAAGAGGCTATCAGGATGCTCTCAGGGAGCATGGCATAAAAGTAGAGCAGAAGAAGATAGAGACGGCGGGATTTACCATGGATGCAGGTTATGACTGTATGAAGAAGCTGCTTGAGAGATGCCCGGATTTGGATTCTGTATTTTGTGCCACAGATACGTTAGCGGTAGGCGCCCTGACCTGTTTGAAAGAACATGGAAAGCTGGTACCGGAGGACATTGCAGTCGTCGGGATCGGACATAACCGGATGTCGCGCGTCGTGACACCAAAGCTGACGACGGCCCATCTCTTTTATAAAACGAGTGGTATAGAGGCAGCACAGATGCTGCTGGAGATGATCGAGAGCCAGAGCGGCGTTGCCCGTCAGGTTCAGCTCGGGTATGAGGTGATTGAGGCAGAGAGCGTGTAGGATTTCAGGTGAAAAGTATAGAGCAGTTCGTGGCTGGAAAAGATAAACAGAAGGATTCCATAGAGGAAAAGAATCTAGGGAAGACCTTCTGTTTTTTTGTGCTTATATTTTTGTGCTTATAATAGGAAACTGCTTTATTTGAAAAATGTTTGGAATATCTGTGTCTGGAACACCTGTGTGCGGAATATCTGTGTACGGAACCGGGAAGAAAGATATTTGTTGATTATTAACAAAAAACAGAGATGAATTTTGTGGTATCTACCTATTTACAGATTCAGCAAAAGTGGTAAAATATGATTAGAAAGTGAAAACGATTTCACACATAAAACACCATGTAATGTGAGAGATATGAAATTGTTGTAACAAATAAGTGATAACGATATCGTAAAGGAGGAGAACATGGATTACAATGCAATTGCCAGACAGATTCTGGAGAATGTAGGCGGAAAGGAAAATTTGATTTCAGCAGCACACTGTGCTACAAGACTGCGTCTTGTCATTGCAGACAATGATAAGTGTGACAACAAGGCAGTGGAGAATATCGATGGGGTGAAGGGCGTATTTTTTGCATCAGGACAGATGCAGATTATTCTTGGAACCGGAACTGTGAATAAGGTGTACGATGAGTTCATCAAGATTGCCGGAATCTCCGAGGCGAGCAAGGAAGATGTGAAGAGAGAGGCTGCCAAGAAGGCAAACCCGTTCCAGAGAGTAATCAAGACAATCGGTGATATCTTCGTTCCGATCATTCCAGCCATCGTTGCAAGTGGTTTCCTTATGGGAATCATGGAAGCATTGAACTTCATGGTCAATAACGGTTTCCTGAGCATCAACACAGATGGTTCTATTTACCAGTTTGCAGTATTATTCAGTAACGTAGCTTATGTATTCCTGCCGATTCTGATTGCATTCAGTGCGGCTAAAGTGTTCGGAGCGAATCCATTTCTCGGGGCGGTCATCGGCATGATTATGATCCATCCGAATCTTCAGAACGCATGGACCGTCGCAACAGAAGGCGTTCAGAAGACCCAGGAGGTATTCTTCGGGCTCTGGAAGATCGACATGGTTGGTTATCAGGGGCATGTCATTCCGGTTATCATAGCAGTGTTTGTGTTAAGCATAATTGAGAAGAAGCTGCATAAGATCGTACCTCCGATGTTTGATCTGTTTGTGACACCGCTGGTCAGCGTGTTTGTAACAGGATATCTTACACTTGCAGCAATCGGACCTGTCTTCGTATTTGTAGAGAACGGACTTTTAAATGGAATTCAAAAGCTGCTTACCCTTCCATTTGGAATCGGAAGCTTTATTATGGGCGGTGCTTATGCAACTACAGTTGTGTCAGGTATCCACCATATGTATACAGTGATTGATATTGGACAGCTCGCAAAGTATGGCCTGACATTCTGGCTGCCGCTGGCATCCGCAGCAAATGTGGCTCAGGGCGGTGCGGCTCTTGCAGTTGCAGTGAAAAGCAAGAATCAGAAGATGAAGTCAGTGGCACTTCCATCCGCATTAAGTGCATGCATGGGTATCACAGAGCCGGCTATCTTCGGTGTGAACTTACGTCTCGTGAGACCTTTTATCGCAGCATCCATCGGTGGTGCATGCGGAGCTTTATATGCATCCATTGTTAATCTTGGCGCAACAGGAACAGGTGTGACCGGTATTTTTGGAATCTTGCTGCATCTGCACAGCCCGCTCCATTACGTAATTGCAATGGCAATCGCATTCGGCGTAGCATTCGTGCTGACAGGAGTGTTAGGATTTAAAGAAGATTCAGAGGACAGTGCTGCTGATAAGGGAAATAAAGCAGTGGAAGAGAAGAAGGCAGCAGATAAGGAAGCATCTGAAACAGATACAGATAAAACAGATACAAATAGAACAGCAGATAAGGATACAGTAGATTCAGCAGCTGGTACAGAACAAAAGGCAGCGGACACAGATCAGCATGAAGAAGGCAAAGGAAATCTTACGTTTGCCTGCCCGATCGATGGAGAGGTAATTCCGCTTTCAGAAGTGCCGGATGAGACATTTGCATCAGGTGTTCTTGGAGATGGCGTGGGTGTCAGACCGTCAGAAGGAAAAGTATATGCACCATTTGACTGCACGGTGGCAACTGTTTTTGATACAAAGCATGCAATTGGACTTGAGACGTCAGACGGCGTGGAAGTATTGATCCATGTAGGAATTGATACGGTCAGCCTGAACGGGGAACCGTTTACTGTACATGTCGAGACCGGAGATGCGGTCAAAGAGGGACAGCTGCTTGCAGAGTTTGATATGGAGAAGATTCAGGCAGCCGGACTGGCGACGGTCAGCCCGATCATTATAACCAATCCGGGAGAGTATCAGAAAGTCCAGATTACCCAGAGATAAGGAAACGCCAGTACAGTATAAAGTGAAAGCGGATTCAAATTTCTGCTTTCACTGGATGCTGTGCCGGGATGGCAGGAATTTCGTGATAAAAAGTGAGGATAAGATGATGACAGAAATAAATTGGAATGATAAATGGAGACTGGGATTACATTTAATGCCGCCAGAAGGATGGCTGAATGATCCAAACGGACTGTGCCAGTTCAAGGGCGTGTACCATGTATTTTTCCAGTATACACCAGATAATCCGAACGGCGGCATGAAGTATTGGGGGCATTATACAAGCCCGGACCTGCTGAACTGGGAGTATGCAGGAATCGCACTGTCACCCGGGGAGGCATTTGAAAGCAATGGAGTGTACTCCGGGTCCGCATTGATTGTGGATGGAAAGATGAATTTATATTATACGGGAAATGTAAAACTATCCGGAGATTATGACTATATCCTGGAGGGACGCGAGGCCAATACCATTTTGGTCAGCAGTGAGGACGGGATGAATTTTGGGAAAAAGGAGTGTCTGCTGAGAAATTCAGATTATCCGTCCGATGTGTCCCTGCATGTCAGAGATCCAAAAGTCGTGCCGGGAAAAAGCATAGGAATCGATGATGGAAAGTATTACATGTTCCTGGGGGCCAGGACAAAAGAAGATGTCGGAGAGGCCCTTTTATATAGAAGCAGCGATTTAAAAGAGTGGACACTGGCCAATATTTTAAAGTCCAGGGAAAAGTTTGGATATATGTGGGAATGCCCGGATGCGTTCATGCTGGAAGAGAGGAAGTTTCTTAGTATCTCTCCTCAGGGCGTAGATCAAAAAGGGGTAGATTACCAGAATATTTATCAGTCCGGTTACTATGAGGTAAAGGGCGGATTTGAAAAAGAATACGACCTGGTAAACTTTAAGGAATGGGACAGAGGGTTTGACTTTTATGCCCCGCAGACCTTTGAGGATGAGAAGGGGAGACGGATTCTGATCGGATGGATCGGAATGCCGGATGATCCGGCTCAGAGCAATCCGACAGTAGAGGAAGAGGGATGGCAGAATGCACTGACTGTTCCGAGAGAAGTATTTCTGGAGAATGGAAGAGTTATGCAGCGGCCTGTAGAAGAGATGAAAGAACTGCGTGTCAGAGAATATTCTCTGGAGGCTGGGCAGTATTCTGAGAAGAAAAAAATGTATGATGCACAGATTGAGGTGCTGAGTGAGGATGTCAGAATGCTGATCAGTGATGGAATAGCACTTGCTTACAGGAAGGAGACAGGTCTTTTTACACTTTCCTTTGATCAGGAGAAGAACCTGGGGTATGGAAGGAAGGAGAGGTCCGTAAGGCTGGAGAGTTGTGAGGATATTCGGATACTGGCGGATACATCCTGTTTGGAAATCTATATCAATGGTGGAGAAGAAGTGTTTACAACACGATTTTATACAGAAGATGGGGAGAGCTGTTTCTGCGTTGAGGAAGGGGAAGTAAAGGTGAGGTACTGGGAGATGAGAGGAATTGGGATGTAGTGAAAAAAGGCTTAGTGACGCGCTTTAGGCGCGGAACGGATGGGGGGGACGCTTAGAAAGAGATGGAATGCCCTGCCCCTTGCCTGTGTACATATACAGGCAAGAGGCAGGGCATTCCATCTCTTTCTTCCAATTTATGCATACTTGCTTTTTTAAAGCATATATTGTAAAGTAGTAGGAACGTAAACTTTGGACAAGGGTGGTTAAATGGATTTTAGTGTTTTTAATAAAGAAAAGTTAAAGGTATGGCTGGAAATTTTACTGGCTGTTGTGCTTGTTGCCGTTGTGGGAATTGCAGGGAATCATGGTGCATTTGACAGGAAGACTGCAAATGCAGACACGGTGAAAGCGGCAGGCAATGATGCTCTTGAAAAGGCAGAGGCGGAAAATCAGGCGGCTCAGTCAGGCAATGGCTCAAATAAAGCAGAGAAGGGGCAGGATACTTCTTCTAAAAAAGAGGACTCCGGTCAGAAGGACGCTTCTAAAAAGGAAGAAAAGGATACTGCTGATGTAGGTCAGTCGGAAGGAGATACGGCAGAGGAAGTAATCGCTGAGGGTCAGTATCCGATTATGGGGAAAAGTTCTGTCACGGTCGATCAGATGGTAGAATATTTTAAGACCAGTGGAGAAAAATACCCATCTGCCGCTCTTAGTAAGGGCGGTGCGGACAGTATCGAGACGTTCTGTCAAATGTATTACGATGAGGCTGTCGCAGAGGGAGTCCGGCCGGAAGTGGCATTTGTCCAGACAATGAAGGAGACGGGCTGGCTGCAGTATGGGGGAGATGCTTCAATCGAGCAATTCAACTTTGCCGGGCTGGGAACGACCGGAGGCGGCGTAGCAGGCAACTCCTATCCGGATGTACGTATTGGAATCCGGGCGCAGATCCAGCATTTGAAGGCATATGCTACAGAGGATTCCCTGGAACAGGCCTGTGTGGATGAACGGTATGAGTATGTGACGAAGGGCTGCGCCCCTTATGTAGAATGGCTGGGACAGCAGGAAAATCCCAAGGGATATGGCTGGGCAACGGCAGATAACTACGGATATTCGATTGTAGATATGATATCAAATCTGAAGAAAATGAAATAAAGGAAATAAAACCCCTGCCGGGAGCAGAAAAGTTCACTTCCCGGCAGGGGGTCTTTTATGGCTGTTCTTTCGGTTGCTGGAGATTAGATGCTAATTTTTCAATGACTGCCGGATCTTCCTCTAACAGTTCGGCAATCTGAGGAATGGTATATCCCTTTTGAAGTTTTTTCTGAATCAATAACTTTAAATGTTGAGTTTCGCCATACACAACTCCTTCCTCATATCCTTCCTTCAACCCTTCCTTACGAACGGTCTGCATATGAAATTTTTCATCATAATCTGTCAAGATCAAATTAATCACCTCACTACGGTTCTTCCTAAGAATATCAGCCAGTATTCCCTCTTCAATA
>CABTYO010000053.1 GCA_902489075.1 uncultured Faecalicatena sp.
AGAGTGTACAATTTTTCAGCAGGACCGGCAGTATTACCGGAGGAAGTATTAAAGTCAGCAGCAGATGAGATGTTAGATTACAACGGGACCGGAATGTCGGTAATGGAAATGAGTCATCGCTCTAAAGCTTTCGAGGAGATCATCACGACTGCAGAGGCAGATTTAAGAGAGCTTATGAACATTCCTGACAATTATAAAGTACTGTTCCTTCAGGGCGGTGCATCCCAGCAGTTTGCCATGATCCCGATGAACCTGATGAAGAACAAAGTTGCAGATTACATCGTGACAGGCCAGTGGGCAAAGAAGGCAGCCAGCGAGGCAGCTAAATACGGGAAAGTTAACAAGATCGCATCCTCCGAGGATAAGACATTTTCCTATATCCCGGACTGCTCTGACCTGCCGGTTTCTGACGATGCAGACTATGTGTATATCTGCGAAAATAACACGATCTACGGAACAAAGTTCAAAGAACTGCCGAACACAAAGGGCAAGACTCTGGTAGCGGATGTATCTTCCTGCTTTTTGTCTGAGCCTGTTGATGTGACAAAATATGGAATCATCTATGGTGGTGTCCAGAAAAATATCGGACCTGCAGGCATGGTAATCGTTATCATCCGTGAGGATCTGATCACAGAGGATGTCCTTCCGGGAACACCTACCATGCTTACATACAAAACACATGCAGACGCGAAGTCTCTTTACAATACACCGCCGGCATACGGAATCTATATCTGCGGAAAAGTATTCAAGTGGCTGAAAGCCATGGGCGGACTGGAGGCAATGAAGGCCCGCAATGAGAAGAAAGCGAAGCTTCTGTATGATTTCCTGGATCAGAGCAAACTGTTCAAAGGCACAGTGGAAAAGAAAGACCGCTCCCTGATGAACGTACCATTTGTCACAGGAGATGCTGATCTGGATGCCAAATTCGTAAAAGAAGCGAAGGCAGCCGGGCTTGAGAACCTGAAAGGACACAGAAGTGTAGGCGGAATGCGTGCAAGTATCTACAATGCAATGCCGTATGAAGGAGTAGAAGCACTCGTTGCATTTATGAAGAAGTTTGAGGAGGAGAATCTGTAAAATGTATAAGTATAATTGTCTGAATCCGATCGCCCAGGTGGGATTGGAAAAATTTGATGAAAACTATGTGGTAACAGATAAAGTAGAAGAGGCAGATGCGGTGATTGTCAGAAGTGCCAGCATGCATGAAATGGAATTCAGTGACAATCTCAAAGTGATTGCCCGTGCAGGAGCAGGTGTTAACAATATTCCTCTGGATAAATGTGCAGAGAAGGGTATCGTTGTATTCAATACACCGGGAGCCAATGCAAATGGTGTTAAGGAGCTTGTTATAGCCAGCATGCTGCTTGCAGCCCGCGACATTATCGGCGGTATCAACTGGGTACAGGAGCATGAGGAAGACGGTGATCTGGTGAAGATGACCGAGAAGAAAAAGAAAGCCTTTGCAGGAACCGAGCTGGAAGGCAAGACACTCGGTGTCATTGGATTAGGCGCCATCGGTGTTCTGGTTGCCAATGTGGCAACTCACCTTGGAATGGAAGTATACGGCTACGACCCATACGTATCTGTAGATGCCGCATGGAAGCTGTCCAGAAATATCCATCACGCAAAGACCGTAGATGAATTATACAAAGAATGCGATTATATCACGATCCATGTACCGGCTCTGGAAGATACCATCGGCATGATCAATAAAGACGCGATCGGTCTGATGAAAAAAGATGTAGTCATCATCAATCTTGCAAGAGACCTTTTGGTAAACAGTGAAGATATGGTGGATGCACTCGTATCCGGCAGCGTAAAATGCTATGTAACAGACTTCCCGACCCCGGAGATTGCAGGCGTAAAAGGCGCCATCGTGATCCCGCATCTGGGAGCCTCTACAGAGGAGTCCGAGGACAACTGTGCTATGATGGCAGTCAAAGAGACCATGGATTATCTGGAAAATGGAAATATCACACACTCCGTAAACTACCCAGACTGTGATATGGGCGTGAAAGGCGAAGGAGCCAGAATTACAATCCTCCACCATAACATTCCAAATATGCTGGGACAGTTCACAGGACTGCTTGCAAAGGCAAATATGAATATCTCCCTGATGACAAATAAGAGCAAAAAGGAATACGCATATACTATGATCGACGTAGACGGAGAAGCTGCACAGGAAGTAGTAGAAGAACTCGGCAAGATCGAAGGGGTACTTAAGGTTAGAGTTATCTCATAGATTAGTGACGAGCTTTAGTCTCGGAACGGATGAAGGGGGACGCTGAGCGGGGCGGAAAACCGCGGCGCCACCTGTCTTATATGTCGTTTCGAAATCCGGACCGCTTGACGAAGACATACTAATGGCCCATGAGGCACCCAGAAGGGCAGCTCCGGGATGCGGCGGAAAAATTGATATTTTTCCACCTTAGCCCGGAGTGAAAATTGATTTTGGAAAATCAATTTTCATCCCTTCTGTGCACCTCATGGGCCATAAATATGTCTAATCGTCCGCTATAAGGAGTTTCGAAACGACATATAAGACAGACAGCGCCGCGGTTTTCCACCCCGCTCAGCTGGGTTCATCCGGGTGGTAGAAAAAGCAGGATACCTAAAATGAAAACTCAAACTGGCGGGAGCGTATTAATTTGCCTGGTGGAAGAGGTGGAATTTCGGGACTGCTTTATTAGTTTCTGGACAGTGTTACCTCATAATAGTTCGATATTCGTTATAGTATCACCAGACGACTCAATACGTCGCTCCGAGACTAAAACTCGTCGTTTTTTTCGAATTTAGTGAATTAACGTATTGACAAAGAATGTATATTTGTATACAATTATACAAGGATGCAAATATACAAAGTTGCACCCGCTGTTACTATTTTACGACTTACGAATGATTTAGGAGGAGTTTGATGATGGAAAATAGAAAGGTATTTATGAATAGGCATACGAATTTGCTGGAACTGGAAGAGTATATGTATCCTTTAGTGGATGTAAAGACACCGAATGTATTTAGGAATCTGTTCCACTATGATGAGGTACCGAAGATTGCTTTTAATGACAGAATTGTGCCGCATCAGATGCCGGATGATATCTGGATTACGGATACGACTTTCCGCGATGGACAGCAGTCACGGGCTCCTTATACAACTCAACAGATTGTTACGATCTTTGATTATTTACATAAATTAGGCGGTCCGAATGGGAAGATCAGACAGAGTGAATTTTTCCTTTACAGCAAAAAGGACCGGGATGCGGTTTATAAGTGTCTGGAAATGGGGTATGAGTTCCCGGAGGTTACAAGCTGGATCCGTGCGAATAAGAAGGATTTTCAGCTGGTGAAGGATATCGGACTCAAGGAGACAGGGGTTCTTGTCAGCTGTTCTGATTATCATATCTTCTATAAGCTGAAGATGACCAGGAGAGAGGCCATGGAGCATTATCTCTCTGTAATCAGGGAATGCCTGGAGACGGGAGTACGTCCAAGATGCCATCTGGAGGATATTACGAGATCTGATATTTATGGATTTGTGATTCCATTCTGTCTGGAACTGATGAAGCTGATGGAGGAGTACAAGATTCCGGTGAAGATCCGTGCCTGTGATACGATGGGATACGGGGTTAACTTTCCAGGAGCTGTGATTCCGCGTTCTATACCGGGAATCATCTATGGACTGAGGACACATGCCGCAGTTCCAAGTGAACTGATCGAATTCCATGGACACAATGATTTTTACAAGGCAGTCAATAATTCTACGACGGCATGGCTGTACGGGGCATCCGGTGTAAACTGTTCTCTGTTTGGAATCGGGGAGCGCACAGGGAATACACCTCTGGAGGCTATGGTATTTGAATATGCGCAGCTTCGTGGAACCCTGGATGGCATGGATACAAGAGTGATCACAGAACTGGCAGAGTATTATGAGAAAGAGATCGGATACGAGATCCCGGCCAGCACGCCATTTGTCGGAAAGAATTTTAATGTGACAAGGGCTGGAATCCATGCAGATGGAATGCTGAAAAATGAAGAGATCTATAATATTTTTGATACAGATAAGTTCTTAAACCGCCCGGCGCTTGTATCTGTCTCCAATACATCGGGTATTGCCGGAATTGCTTACTGGATCAACGCTTATTATAAACTTCCGGCAGAGCGTCAGGTAGATAAAAATTCCGAGCTTGTGAAGGAAGTTAAGGTGTGGGTGGACAAAGAATATGAAGAAGGTCGCGTTACGGTCTTGACAGATGAGGAATTAGTTGCCAAAATAGATAGTATATGCAGTGAGCTGCATATGACACTCTAACTTGGGAGGACATAACAGCAAATGGGAGAATATCAGGATAATTCCTTAAGCAGCCGTGTATTTCAGAGAATCAGAGATGATATTCTGAAAGGAAAGTATAAAGAGCACGACGAATTGAGGGAGAACACAATTGGGAAAGAACTTGGAGTCAGCCGTACTCCTGTGCGCGAGGCTTTAAGACAGCTTGAGTTAGAGGGCCTTGTTTCTATTATTCCCAATAAGGGAGCGTACGTGACGGGGATTTCCCCGAAGGATGTCAGCGATATCTATATGATCCGCTCCATGTTGGAAGGGCTGTGTGCGAGATGGGCTACGGAGAACATTACGGATGAGCAGCTGGACGAATTAGATGAGATCATGCTTCTTTCTGAATTTCATATGAAGAGAGAAGGGGGCGGCAGTGCGGAACAGATGACAGAACTGGACGGGAGATTTCATGCAATTTTATATGAAGCTTCCAATTCCAAGATCTTAAGCCATGTGCTGTTGGATTTTCATAAGTATGTCCAGATGGCCCGGGAGTCTTCGGTGCTTTCAGAAGACCGGGCAAGAAAGTCAATCCGGGAGCATAAGCAGTTGCTGCGCGCGATCCGTGATAAGGACGCAGACCTTGCGGAGCAGCTCGCCAACGAGCATATTCTGCATGTGATACAGAACCTGAAAAAGCAGGGTTACGACGAAATTTTAGGAGGAGACAGATAAGATGGAAAAGATTAAGATGACCACACCGATTGTTGAGATGGACGGCGACGAGATGACACGTATTCTCTGGAAGATGATCAAGGATAATCTTCTGGAGCCATACATTGAGCTCAACACAGAGTATTACGACCTGGGGCTGGAGCACAGGAATGAGACGAATGACCAGGTGACCATTGATTCTGCCAATGCTACGAAGAAGTACAAAGTAGCTGTAAAGTGCGCGACTATCACACCGAATGCTGCACGTATGGACGAGTACGACTTAAAAGAGATGTGGAAGAGCCCGAACGGGACGATCCGTGCGATCCTGGATGGAACTGTTTTCCGTGCGCCGATCGTTGTCAAAGGGATCGAGCCATGTGTGAAGAACTGGAAGAAGCCGATTACCATTGCCAGACATGCATACGGAGATGTGTATAAAGGATCCGAGATGAAGATCCCGGGTGCAGGAAAAGTAGAACTGGTCTACACAGCAGAAGATGGAACGCAGACGAAAGAGCTGGTACATAATTTTGCAGGACCTGGAATCGTACAGGGAATGCACAACATCAACAATTCCATCGAGAGCTTTGCAAGAAGCTGTTTTAACTATGCATTAGATACAAAGCAGGATCTCTGGTTTGCAACAAAGGATACGATTTCCAAGAAGTATGACCATACATTCAAGCATATTTTCCAGGAGCTAC
>CABTYO010000054.1 GCA_902489075.1 uncultured Faecalicatena sp.
CAGACGTGTGCTCTTCCGATCTTTTCAGGACCTCATCATCTGAAAATGTGCAGATCTCCTTTCCGTTCTTTTTCCCCTTCATATGCAGCCCGCCTAAAAATGCATAGACCTCTTTACCTGGCAGCACATGCTTTACTTCTTCTATAATATTCATGATTCCCGCATGGGAGCAGCTGTTAAAAATGACCAGCCCTTTCTCAGTATCAAACACCAGACTCAATTCATGTGAAAAATCATCCGGAAGATACTCCCCGCCGCTCTTTCGATATAGCTTTGCGCGTGCGCCGATCTTCTCAAGTCCGGACACAGAATGTGGAATCAGATATACTTCCGGATCAAGCTGAAAGACCTTATCAATCCAGCAAAACCTGTCTCTGTACTTCATAAGAACATTCTCCGGTATGCCGATCGGATGTATCTCTCCCCCGGAACCAGAATAATATTCCCCATCCGCTCCCTGCATAGCATAAACCTCTGCACCCGGATTCTGAGCCAGATACTCTGCAAACCCGCCTGAGTGGTCATAATGTCCATGAGACAGAATACAGCGGTCCGCCTGTAAAACCGGAATCTGCAGTGCCCTGGCATTTTCCAGAAATGCCGCAGTGCTTCCTGCATCCAGTAAATACTTCTTATCGTTGTACTCAATAAACAGACTCAGGCCATGCTCACACTTCAATTCCGAATCTGATGTATTTTCTATCAAAACTGTTATCTGCATCACTTCTTATCCTTTTATACTCCTGTCGCATCAACTGGTTTCTCGATTCCCAGCATACTGTACAAAGTATGATACAGGATACTGGTATCAATCGGTTTGGCAATATGCCCATTCATGCCAGACTCCAGTGCAGCGGAGACATCTTCTGAAAATGCATTGGCTGTCATTGCAATAATCGGTATTCTTCTTGCATCCGGATGCTCTGAATTTCGAATCACCCTAGCTGCCTGATGTCCGTTCATCACCGGCATCTGGATATCCATCAGAACAAGGTCATAATATCCCGGCTCTGAGGAAAGAAGCATGTCCACAGCCTCCTGACCATTATGTGCCGTCTCCACTTCCATATTCACCATCTTAAGAAGTTCTGTCGCAATCTCCCCGTTCAGCTCATTATCCTCTGCCAACAGGACTCTGTTTCCCTTAAAATCAAATTCCTTCTGCAGAGATTCTTCAAGCTTCAGATTCTGATGCTTCTCCCCGGTAACAGAAAGAAGGGTATTATAAATTGTAGAAGCAAACATCGGCTTTGAAATAAATGCGTTGGCACCTGCTTCAATAGCCAGCTTCTCAATGGAATGCCAGTCATAGGCCGAAATTATAATAATTAAAGTATCCGGGCCTACATATTCACGAATCCTGCGTGTCGTCTCGATTCCGTCAAGATCCGGCATCTGCCAGTCAATAAAGCAGACATCATAATCCTGATACTTTTCATGGGCCGCCAGAACCAGGTCAATAGCCTCAGAACCGGATAGTACCCACTTCGCCTCTATCCCCAGCTTATCAAGCAGCAATGAGGTATGTATACATGTATCCTGATCATCATCAACCAGCAGCACCTTAAGATTCTCCAAAGCCTGCTTCTTCTCAAGCTCTTCCGGCTCATTCACACGTTCAAACGGGAGCTCCACCTGAAATGTCGTTCCTTCGTTGACCTTACTGGATACCTGGATCGTACCTCCCAGTAAAGTAACAAGATTCTTTGTAATCGCCATTCCCAGACCGGTTCCACCATACCGCTGGGCAGTTTTTGCATCAGCCTGTTCAAATGGAAGATAAAGCCGCTTGAGAAATTCCGGTTTCATCCCCACACCAGTATCGCTGACTGTAAAACGAAGACGCACCTTTCCATGACGGACAGCTACCTGTCTTACCTCCAGCCGCACATTCCCACCCTGTGGAGTAAACTTCACTGCATTTGACAGCAGATTCAATAAAATCTGATTAACCCGGAGTGCATCTCCCAGAAGTCTTTCATCCATAAAATCAATAATCGTTGCATCGAAATTCAATCCCTGGGCACGTGCCTGGGAATAGATAATCGAAGTAACTGACTCCATCAGCTGCCGAAGCTCAAATGGTTCCTTACTGATTGTCAGCTTACCTTCTTCAATCTTCGACACATCAAGCACATCATTGATCAGTGAAAGCAGATGTCTGGAAGAAAATGCAATCTTAGACAGACAATCTTCCACCCGTTCCTCATCATGAATATTCGCAGCAGCAATTGTCGTCATTCCAATAATTGCATTCATCGGAGTACGGATCTCGTGACTCATACGCGACATGAAATTCTGCTTTGCCTCATTGGCACTTTGAGCCGATGAAAGTGCATCCTTTAAATTCTGCTGAACAAGCATGCGCTCCGTCTGGTCTGCAATACAGATAATATAACGTGTCACTATGTCATCCACAATGATCGGATAAACTCTCAGATTCATCCAATGGGATGCTTCTCCATTCGGTGGATTAAGTACAAAGTCGTATTCTGACTGATTACGGATGATTCCGCCTCCAAAGAACTTGTTAAATGCCTCAACATCCTCTTCGCGTATCAGAGAATAAATAGCACGGTTATCTGCCTTTATCTCTTCCTCTGTCTGGTAAAGAAGCCGTTCACAGTTATTGCTTATGTATTCCATCTCCTGCTTTCTAAGATCATAGATAAAGAAAACTTCATCCACACTCTGAGACAAAAGATCAAACATTTTTTCACGGTCAGCCACATCATGTTTGCGCTTCCGTGCCATAAGCCTATTATTATATATCGTAAGAAGAATAATGAAAACAGTCATAAGAACAGCTGTCAATGTAGAAATCCTGGCCATATAAGCTGCCTTCTGCTCCAGCTGCTGCACTTTGCTATCTGCAAAATCAACAACGACAGTAATTCCATCATTCAAATCATCATACCGTGGATAAATATATTCCTCCAGATATTCATGAACTTCCTGATCCGTATGATTCTCTGCATAATACACAGCTTCCTCCTGCGCATCAATCAGAGCATTCAAAAGCTCTTCAAGCCGTTCTGTATCTTCTTTCGGTCCCAGATACTCCTTTTTCACTACATCCAGAGACTTCTTCTGCATATCATAACGATCCTGCAGCAGCTCCATCGTCTCCTCGACACTATTAAAACCTTCTGTTAGAAATATCCCGATAAACCGCTTCATATCCAGAAGCCTGGAACGCATCATCCGCGATGAATTGGATACCGTATAAGGATGCTGATAAATGCTGGATGCAGTTTCTTTCATTCGCCATGTAGCAGATATGCTTAAAACAGAAAATACGACCGCCAGTATACAGATTACAATCGTTCCCTTTGAAATAAATTTCTCAAATAACTCTTTTTTGAAATTATGAAGCGCCTTTTTGGAACCTTGATTTGATTTCATGATTTCACTCATTTCTAAACTTTTCTCCTGCTTTATTGTTCTACAGATTACTGCAAGGCCTATTTTCTGCTCCATTATATAAATTTTGTCTTTATCCTGCCGTTACAGTTTAACATACGCATGA
Organism: uncultured Faecalicatena sp.; assembly: GCA_902489075.1. Lineage (GTDB taxonomy): Bacteria > Bacillota > Clostridia > Lachnospirales > Lachnospiraceae > Faecalicatena_A. Next base: position 3,530 of record CABTYO010000054.1, read on the forward strand.
CTGTACTACAATGAATTTCTGTCCTATTTTATTTCAAAATTCTCCTGTGTAAATAAATTTTACATAAAATAAAGGAAACGCTTTTAAAAACGTTTCCTTACTCATATCAAATGCCGCAGACCGGAATCGAACCGGTACGGGTATCACTACCCACGGGATTTTAAGTCCCGGGCGTCTGCCAGTTCCGCCACTGCGGCATAATATATGGGACCTATAGGGCTCGAACCTATGACCCTCTGCTTGTAAGGCAGATGCTCTCCCAGCTGAGCTAAGATCCCATATTATTTAATTATCCATCGGAAAAGATTATACACCTTTTTGACTCCGATGTCAACGACCCAGAAGAGACTCGAACTCTCGACCTCCGCCGTGACAGGGCGGCGCTCTAACCAACTGAGCCACTGGGCCTTATTTAATTAGTGGACCTTCGGGGACTCGAACCCAGGACCGATCGGTTATGAGCCGATTGCTCTAACCAACTGAGCTAAAGGTCCACGTGTATTATGTCCCTTAAAGGAACAAAGCCGATGATCGGACTCGAACCGATAACCTGCTGATTACAAATCAGCTGCTCTGCCAATTGAGCCACATCGGCATACTAACTCTATTCTGAGTACCTGACTAAACATAAATACTCAACACCAAATGTCCAAAACCAAATGACTCCGACGGGAATCGAACCCGTGTTACCGCCGTGAAAGGGCGATGTCTTAACCGCTTGACCACGGAGCCTTATAAATATTACTCATAACAATTTTATAGACCGTAAGTAGTGCTCACGGTCTACAAGCTCCCCGAGTTGGGCTCGAACCAACGACCCTTCGGTTAACAGCCGAATGCTCTACCACTGAGCTATCGAGGATTATTAACTATAGCTGTGTACCTTCAAAACTGCATACAAAGATTTTTCAAACATCCATTTCCTATCACCTTGCTTGGTTATGCCCTCGACCTATTAGTAACAGTCAGCTCCATGCATTGCTGCACTTCCACCTCTGCCCTATCTACCTCGTCGTCTTCAAGGGGTCTTACTAACTTGACGTTATGGGATATCTCATCTTGA
>CABTYO010000055.1 GCA_902489075.1 uncultured Faecalicatena sp.
CAGTAGGGTCTTTTGAAACGAAATAGTCTGAATTGCCTAAAAATGGAGAGCAAAAGGGTCAGCCCCCGTTTCAAAGGGGTCTGACCCTTTTGCTCTCCATTTTCGAAATTTATTGACAAATTGGGAAAATTTGAATAATATATATTTATATCTATACGAAAGCAAAGGCGTTGAACGGAAAGAGTAACTGATTTGGAACTTTCAGAGAGGGACTGTCACCGGCTGTAAGCAGTCTTAAGGGAAGAATCTGTGAAGTGCGTCCGGGAGCTGATCCTGTGAACGGGGAATCCCAAGTAGCAGGGTACGTGTGGCATACGTTACATGCGATGAGTGAAAGAAGAGATTCTTTTAATAGAGTGGAACCGCGGATATGACTTCGTCTCTAATGCAGAGACGGGGTCTTTTTCTTTTTCAAGAATGGAGGAATATGATATGGGAATGATATCTTATATAAAGAGTGAGATCCAGGTGATCAGGGAACGTGACCCTGCGATTAAATCGAATATGGAAGTCTTGCTTTACCCGAGTTTTAAAGTTATACTAAGATACAGAGTGGCCCATAAGCTTTACCTGAAAAAGCACTATTTCCTGGCCCGGTGGATTTCCCAGAGGGCAGCCAGGAAGACCGGGATCGAGATTCATCCCGGGGCAACGATCGGGAAGGGATTGTTCATCGACCACGGAAGCGGCGTGATCATCGGTGAGACGACGATCATCGGAGATAATGTGACCCTCTATCAGGGCGTCACGCTTGGTGGTACCGGAAAGGAACAGGGCAAGAGGCATCCAACACTGAAAGACAATGTCATGGTCAGTGCGGGGGCGAAGATTCTGGGCTCCTTTACAATCGGGGAGAATTCCAAGATCGGCGCCGGTTCCGTTGTTCTGGAAGAAGTGCCGCCGAACTGTACGGTGGTCGGCGTGCCGGGACGAGTCGTGAAGATGGGAGACCAGAAGGTGCCGCGTATTGATATGGATCAGGTGCACCTGCCTGACCCGGTACTCAATGACATCCGTGAATTACAGAGTGATAACCTCCGCCTGTACAGGCAGCTCAAAGAGATGGAGAAGCATATGAGATGTATGATACAGCCGGAGTGTGAGATAAAAAGCGAAAAGAAAGAGGAGAAGAAGGATGAAGATATATAACACAATGTCCAGGAAAAAAGAAGAATTTGTACCTTTGGAGGAAGGCAAGGTAAAGATGTATGTGTGCGGCCCTACCGTTTACAATTTTATCCATATTGGAAACGCAAGGCCGATGATCGTATTCGATACGGTGAGAAGATATTTTGAGTATAAAGGCTATGATGTAAACTATGTGTCCAATTTCACAGATGTGGATGACAAGATCATCAAAAAAGCAATCGAGGAGGGCGTGACTGCCGAGGAGATTTCCAAACGCTACATCGCAGAGTGCAAGAAGGATATGGAGGGCATGAATGTAAAGCCTGCTACGAAAAATCCGCTTGCAACAGAAGAAATCTGCGGCATGGTGGACATGATCCAGAACCTGATTGACAAAGGTTACGCGTACGAGAAGAACGGTACCGTATACTTCCGCACCAGAAGCTTTGAGCAGTACGGTAAGCTTTCCCACAAGAACCTGGATGACCTGCAGTCCGGCGGGCGTGCACTTTTAGTGACAGGGGAGGACGAGAAGGAAGATTCTCTGGACTTTGTTCTCTGGAAGCCGAAAAAGGAAGGCGAGCCTGCCTGGGAGTCTCCGTGGAGCGAGGGCCGTCCGGGATGGCATATCGAATGCTCCGAGATGTCCAAAAAGTATTTGGGAGAGCAGATCGACATTCACGCAGGCGGAGAAGACCTTGTGTTCCCTCACCATGAGAATGAGATCGCACAGAGCGAGGCTGCCAATGGCAAAGAATTTGCAAAATACTGGATGCACAATGCATTTTTAAATATTGATAACAAGAAGATGTCCAAGTCCCTTGGCAACTTCTTCACAGTCAGAGAAATCAGTGAAAAATATGACCTGCAGGTGCTGCGTTTCTTCATGTTAGGCGCACACTACCGCACGCCGCTGAACTTCAGCGCAGACCTGATGGCTGCTGCAAAGACAGGACTTGACCGTATCATTACCGCGGCAGATAATCTCAAGTTCCTTCTGGGATCAGCAAAGACACAGGAGATGACAGATGCAGAAAAAGAAGCATTTGCAAAGACGCAGGAATTCGTAGATGCCTTCGAGAGAGCCATGGATGATGATTTCAACACGGCCGATGCCATCGCATCCATCTTTGATCTGGTGAAATACTCCAACACAACAGCAGACGCAGACAGCTCCGCAGAGTATTTACAGGGACTGCTTGACCTGATCTTAAAGCTGACCGATGTCCTGGGAATCATCGTGGAGAAGGAAGAGGAGATGCTTGCTGAGGATATCGAGGCACTGATTGAAGAGCGCCAGGCAGCAAGAAAGGCAAAGAATTTTGCAAGGGCAGACGAGATCCGTGACGAGCTGCTTGCAAAAGGAATTATTCTGGAAGATACACGAGAAGGAGTAAAATGGAAAAAAGCGTAAATTTTGAGTTTCATGATTATATACAGGAAGTTTTAAATCTTCAAGAGGTGGATGCCGCTGGCTATTCACCTCTTGTTCTGGCGTATATCGGAGACTGCATCTATGACCTGATCATCAAGACCATGATTATCAGCCGGGGTAATAAGCAGGTGCATAAGCTGCATGAAGAGACAAGCAGGCTGGTACAGGCTTCCACCCAGTCCCTGATGATGCGGGAAATGCAGGAGCATCTGACCGGGGAGGAACACGCCGTATACAGAAGAGGCAGGAATGCGAAGTCCGTATCACCCGCCAGGAACCAGTCCATTACAGATTACAGAAGGGCCACCGGATTCGAGGCGCTGCTTGGATACCTTTACCTGAAAAAGGAATACAAAAGAGTCATGGACCTGGTGAAAATCGGACTGGACAGCCTGGATGAAGAATTCTTTGAGAAGATGTAAGACGCAGAGTTATTAAATAAGTACCGAATCGTACCGATAAAATTGAAAGAATACCGACGCATTCTCGTTACTTTAGTGATGAGTTAGTCGGATCATGTGCCTGTTGGCACA
>CABTYO010000056.1 GCA_902489075.1 uncultured Faecalicatena sp.
CAGATTTCCGGCAGCTGCTCAGACCATGGAAGCAGTTCTTCCATAAAACAATAATCCGTATCCTCCTGATGGTCTTTCATCACGGTTAGGATATATTCCAGATAGCGGAAGGGATTTAGATGATTCGCCTTTGCTGTTTCCGTGATACTGTAGATGATCGCACTGGATTGTGCACCGTCAATACTGTCGATCAGCTTCCATGCATGTTTGTGCAGGCAGAAGCTGCGCAGAGCCCCTTCCGTTGCGTTATTATCAAGCGGGACTTCACCATCATCCAGGAATACTTTTAATGCCTCTTCCTGATTGATGCAGTAGTTGATCCCTTCCAGAGTTTTACCCTTGGTAAGGCGACCGGAGAACTGGATTTCTTTTGCCCACACAAAGAAAGCCTCCACCAGAGGTTTGAGATTGATCTGCCGCTGTTTTTTACGGTCATCCGGTTTCAGATCAGCAAGCTGGTTGTCCAGATGGTAGATGGCGCCAATCCGCTTGATTGCCTCGTAAGCGATCGTATCTTTGGCTGCCTGATGATCTTTTTTTGGCAATGCCTTCAGGGCATCGGCAAAATACCTTCTCGCATGGGTCCGGCACCCTGCGAAAACGATGGTTTCGCTTTCCCGGTCCAGCTTCCGGTAGGCGGAGTATCCGTCACAGACAACAGTGCCTGTAAATCCTTTCAGGAATTCCCGCGGATGGTCTGCTTTCCGGGTCTTCTGGTATTCATACAGGATAATGGGGGGATCACTATATCCCTTTCCCGTCCGGTAGACCCACATGTAACTCTTACTGTTTGCCGGGCGCCCATCCTTCGATACCTTAACCGGAGTCTCGTCGGCCTGCAGCACATGGAAATGGTACATCCTGTTATGAAGGTAATCATAAAGCGGTCCCAGATACCGGTCCGCACACTGGATCATCCAGTTCGCCATTACCTGCCGGGAGATATGGATGTCGTTTCTCTGGAACTCCTGGCTGATCCGGTATAAAGGCAGTCCATTGACATACTTGGCATTCATGATGCTTGCACCCAGAGACGGTGTCAGAATGCTGTTGCGGAGCAATTCCCTTGGTCGGTCCGCTTTGACAATCGTCTGATTATCTTTTCCGGCATACACGGCCACATGATGTTCTTCCACCGTGTAGACTGCCGGCTGAACCCGGACTCTTTTATAAACTTCATCCGGGAGCTGCTTCCATCCAACGGAGCCAAAAATTTCCTGCAGCTTTGCTTCTGGAATGGTATGAGGGATCACTTCCACAGGAAGATCCTTAAGATCTGCCTCGCGCTTTCCTTTTTTCTTCCGGCGCGTGACCTGGATCACATCTTCTTCCCTAGGTTCGACAACATAAAGCGTCTCAGTCAAAGCTTCCGCTTCGTTAAAGATGAGCTCCAGTTCCAATTGTCCGGCGATAACGTCCAGCTTTTCGGAAGAACGCCCATAACGATGATTGTTTGCAGATGCGATCTGCTCAATCAGGCGCTCCATGTTTGAATTCAGTTGGGTAAGCTGGTTCTGCATGGACAGGATCACTGCCACGAGTGTTTCCCTGCTGAAACTGTTCAGTTCTTCCGGTGAGTAGATCTTCTGCATGTTCGGTGCTCCTTTGTTTTACTGGAACTATTGTACCGCAAACCAAAAGAAAAAGCGAACGGGATAATAAAGAAGGTTCGTCATTCTCACCAAAGGATAAACACTCTGAAAAGCCGAAAAAACTATTAGTTTTTTCAGTTTTTCAGAGTACTTATCCACACAGCAGCTTATAGCTGTGAAGTACTCTTGATTGAATGAATGATATGAGATCTGGCTGTGGATAACTTCCGTCGCGTCTGTGGCAGGAGATACAAAAAGATTTTTTATTTTCTCCGTTTTGCACAACATTTCACAGAAGATCGCTGGGCTGCACTTCCTGGATTGGGTGTCTGGATACGATCTCCAGTCCCTGCATCAGTGCACGGTATTGCTCCTGGGTGATCTCCAGTGCTTCTTCTTTTGTGCGGGGCCAGCTGAAGCCGCCAAGTTCCAGTCTTTTGTAAAGGAGAAGGAATCCGTCTCCTTCCCATACGAGCCCCTTGATGCGGTCACTGCGTCTTCCGCAAAACAGGAAGAGGATATCCTTTTCATATGGATCCAGCTGGAAGTTAAATTTCACAATAGATGCCAGCCCGTCGATTCCGCGCCGCAAATCCGTATAGCCGGCAGCAACGTAAACCTTCCGGAAGCCGGATGCGTTATTCAGCATGAAGAATTCCTCCTACCCGGGAGAACAGTTCTGATGAGGCTGAATTGGAAATCTCCAGAACAAGATTCCCTTTCCGGATCACCAGATCTGGACGGAAAACAGGTGATGCGTCCGGTGACACGGCAGGAAGTTTGATTTCAGCGAAAGATACGGACTGCTGAACAGCAGACAATTGTTTTGTCTCTGCAGCTGCAGGCAATGATGGATTCTGAGATGCTTCATAAGCTTCCCGGCGCAGGATGCGCTGCCAGTAAAAAAACTGCTTCTCAGAAATCCCGTTTGCCCGACACCAGGCGGTTTTTGACATCCCGCTATTCATACATTCATTCAGGATCTTGGTCCAGCGCTCTGCACGGACCTGATGTGTGATTTTATCCATGGTACTAACTCCTTTAAAAAACTTGTAGTTTTCTGGAGTTATTATCTCATGGAGCGAGGAAACTAGCACGGTACTCATGGTCTACCGTATACGAAGAAATAGAGTTTATGCTGGACTTAGATAATTTAAAAAAAGTTGATAATGAGATGAAAAGGGAAGTTTTTAGGGCAGTTCTTTACGGAGCGGATGGAGTCGATATGACCATGATAAAAAAGAGGACTTGTTCGGACCAGACTTAACAACAACGAAAACCCGCTAGCCTTACGGCTAGCGGGTTTTCGTTGTTGTTATAGTTATCTAAAGGAATGAGAGTAA
>CABTYO010000057.1 GCA_902489075.1 uncultured Faecalicatena sp.
ACTGGAGTTCAGACGTGTGCTCTTCCGATCTATTCTGCTGCATCGGATGCATCCATAAGAGTGATATCACCGGAAATGTTGATGATAACGTGGGATGCTCCCTGAATGGTTGTCTCAAGCAGCGGGCTGGCAACAGCCTGTTTTACTGCCTCTAATGCCTTGTCGTCTCCGCGTCCTGCACCGATACCGATGTGGGCGATACCCTTGTCCTTCATAACGGTCTGGATATCTGCGAAGTCCAGGTTGATCAGAGATGGTACGTTGATCAGGTCAGTGATACCCTGAATACCCTGCTGTAACACTTCATCCGCTTTCTTCAAAGCTTCCGGCATGGTTGTCCTTCTGTCAACAACCTCCAAAAGCTTGTCATTCGGGATGACGATCAGTGTATCTACATTTTCTTTTAATTTATCGATTCCTGCAAGAGCGTTGGACATACGTGTTCTTGACTCAAAGCGGAAAGGCTTTGTGACAACGCCTACTGTCAGTGCTCCCTGTTCTTTGGCGATACGCGCTACAACCGGGGTTGCTCCTGTTCCGGTTCCACCGCCCATACCGCAGGTAACGAATACCATGTCGGCACCTTTGAGTGCGGCTGAAATCTCCTCAGAACTTTCCTCGGCAGCCTTCTCCCCTACTTCCGGCTGTGCTCCGGCACCAAGTCCCTTTGTAAGCTTCTCACCAATCTGCATTAAGGTTGGTGCTTTACATAACTGGAGTGCCTGCTTATCTGTATTGATTGCTATAAATTCTACACCTGCAATCTGCTCATCGATCATGCGGTTCACTGCGTTATTACCGCCGCCGCCGACTCCGATAACTATAATTCTTGCAGCTGCTTCTGATTCGTTGGTTTTAATTTCTAACAAGAGTATTTCCTCCTTCGTCGTCCTATTAATATTATTTTATACATCCCTTATTTCTTTGAATCCCCGCTCGGTATTTTCACGGAGTGCGACCACAGCTTATTATGAGACGTTGCTTGATCTCATGTCAGTGGGGGATACCGACTTTTCTCCGCCCGCCACTGCCTCTAAGCCTGTGTTTGGCGATTCATCTCTCCACCTTTAGAGGCGGGGGAGTCCTCACTTATTTTGTTGAACGATATAATTCAATAAGTATATAATATAGTCTTTTCAGTAAATAATCAATAGATTTTTATTTATTTTCTGTTTTTTTTATTCAATTCATACGTATTTTAGAATGGACTATTTTACTGCTCCTGCTGGGGATCATTCTGTCCGTCCTGCCACGATCCATCCTGGGAATCTCCCTGCCCGGCCTGAGCACCACTCTGTCCATCCTGATCATCCCCCTGTCCTTCCCACGAACTGTCCTGTGTGCCATCCTGTGCCCCCTGGGAGGCATCCTCCTGACTATCCTGGTTCTGGGATGTGTCCTGTCCGTCCTGATCGTCCGTCTTATCCTGATCTTTATCCGCTGCGTCTTTCGGCACGAAACGGATCGCCTTGTCTGATGCCTCAAAATTCTCCAGATGCAGTGTTCCCTCTTTATCAGGATACTTTTCTTTCAGTTTTTCAAGAATCGGCGGAACCTGTGCCAGACGTATTTCATAATTGGACTTTCCAAGCCGTACCTCCACCTTGCCAAAATAAAGATTCAGTTCACTCCCCGAGCTGGTCACCCGGTCCGGATTCAGTTCGTATTTTACGAGAAGCTGGGAAATCTCCACAATCCTCTTAAACAGCTTCTTATCAGAAACCGGAAGCACTTCCCCCAGCTTCACCTTCGACTCATCAATATCCATTCCTTCGATATAGGCGGCTCCTTTCAGCTTCTCCGCCGTTTTCAGCAGCGCTGTCCCATCCTTATCAAAATACAGATACTGGTCCTTATAGTCTATGTATCCTGTAATTACCTTTTCCTTCACAATAATCTGGACCGACCACGGGTTCTTTAGCTTCACCCTGGAAGACTCCACCACCGGAAGCTGCTCTACATCCGTGTGGTTATACTTCCACCAGGCATAGGCCGAGTTCATTGCGTACTTATCCTCCCTGAACCACGAAATCACCTGGTTATCACTGCAGTACTCATTCCCCTTCACCTCGATCTTCTGTACATGAAAAAGAAGGAGAAAGGCAAAAACAATAATCGCAATCCCCAGTAAAAATGTAAGAACCCCCAGAAATACGCCCTTCCTCTTTTTCTTTTTTCTCTCCGGCGGACGATAACCTTCCTTATATAATACTTCATTTATATATGCTTCATCGTCAAACTCTTCATACTTCTCACGCCTGCGCTGGTTTCTGTTCTGACTCTTTGGCCTCGCTTTACCGCGCTTACCAGACTGTCCACTGCGTTTCATCCAAAGTCCTCCTTACATCATTTATCTTCCCCTGCTTATTCTAACAAATCTAAGTACCATCATACAAGCCCCAATTTAAGAATCGTGACGAGCTTGCCTTGGAAGGTATGAAATGGGACGCAGAGTGGGATGGGAGCGGGGGAGGGAAGTCCCCTCCCACTCTGCGGATCAATCCGCTGCCCCGTCCAGCGCCCTCCGTAACGCACTTTTCCTTCCCCTTGGATGAGCCAGCTGAGGAGGAGCCGGACCGTGCTTCCCGCTGTGGGCGCAGATGTCGTTTCAAACACCCGTAGAGTCCGTGTTAGAAGGCGTTACGGGAGAGGCGGGGGAAAAAAAGGGCGGAATTCGGCGGACAAAGCCTAATTTCCTGCCCTAACTGCTGAGAAATTATCAGATTTCTC
>CABTYO010000058.1 GCA_902489075.1 uncultured Faecalicatena sp.
GACTGGAGTTCAGACGTGTGCTCTTCCGATCTCTTTTTCCCATTCATAGAGCAGATTGCCCTTTTTCATGATGATCCCTCTGTCGCAGACCCGCTCAATATCGTTCAGGATATGAGAGTTGATGATGATCGTCCGTCCCTCTTCCTTTAACCCCTGTATCGTGTGCATCATTTCCCCCCGCCCCAGGGCGTCCAGTCCTGCTGCCGGCTCATCCAGGATCAAAAGCTGCGGATCTCCCAGCAGGGCCTGCGCCAGTGCCAGACGCTGGAGCATTCCTTTGGAATAGTTCTTTACCTTTGTCTTATTATCTTCGAGACCTGCGCGCTTAAGCAGCACTGGTATCTGCTCCTTTAACTCTTTCTTCGGGATATTCTGGAGACCTCCGTAGAACTCCAGCACCTCTCCTGCATTTAAAAAAGGGTGGAAATACGGTGTTTCCGGGGAGTATCCGATCCTGACGCCTTCCTCTATTTTCACGGTTCCCTCGTCTTTGGGGATCAGTCCAAGAATCATTTTAATTGTCGTTGTCTTGCCTGCACCGTTGCTCCCCAGAAGTGCAAATGCCTCCCCCCGATTCACCGAAAAGCTCAATTTGTTTACAACACACTGCTTTTGATATATTTTTTTCAGTTGACTGCATGCTAACATATTCATAAGTTTTCTCTCCTTCTCTTAAGATGTACCCATTGTAATATGGACACTTAAAAGGAAAATAAAGCCAGCCTTAAGTTAACTTAAAGATTCTCATCTTTCACCCGTTCACATCTTCCCCTACCAGGCAATATACTATATATAAAGACCAGTAAAAGAGGCCGCCATGCAGACCGTTTCCACAAAAACATTACAGGACACCATGTATTACCGGGACATTCCTGTCTTTACGTATCAAATTGATTTCCCTGACTTCTCGGTTCCCCTCCGCCCGGATGTGGAAAAAAGAGTGAACCAGTACTACATCCTTTTATCCCGGAAAACAGAACATTACTGCCACACGGTCCTGTTCCCACAGGCCGTTGAAAGTGCCCGGTACATCCAGATTAATTATCCCCCTTTTCACAGTTATCAGTTCCAGTCCGTTTTTCAGGTTACACTGAATCAGAACTGCATCACCAGTCTGTATATGGACCAGTACGAATATATGGGCGGCGCCCACGGTTCTACCCTGCGCCTGTCCGACACCTGGAATCTGGATGACGGTGTGAAACTTGGGCTGGAAGAATTTTATCCCCCGGATCCTGATTTCCCGGAAACCGTTTTTAAAATGATCGAACTCCAGATTGCGGCGCGGTTAAAAGATTCTCCTTCTTCCTACTTCGATAACTATGCCGTGCTGATCCGGGAAAATTTTCATCCCGAAAACTATTATTTAACGCCGGAAGGGATCGTCCTCTATTATCAGCAGTATGACATCGCCCCCTATTCCACAGGGATTCCAACGTTTACCCTCCCCTTCCCGGAAAACATTCCCACTTGTCTGTAGAACATACGTTCTATATAATAAGCTTGTAAGAATTCACAAAAACCACAGTGTGAAGTCAGTTAAGAAGTTGAAAAGTCAGACGCAAAGTAGAGACGTAGATTGAAGTCTGACAGGCAGACCGTGGGAAGGAGGAAAATTCTCATGCAGAAGGTTATCTACCATATTGATGTAAACAGTGCTTTTCTCTCCTGGGAGGCAGCTTACCGGATCCACCATCTGGGCGGGACTCTGGACCTGCGCGGCATTCCTTCAGCTATTTCCGGGGATGCTGCCGCAAGGCATGGCATTATTCTTGCCAAAAGCCTTCCTGCGAAGAAGTTCGGAATCCGTACCGGGGAGACCATCTTAGAGGCAAGACAGAAATGCCCCTCCCTGTATATGGCGCCGCCCAATTACGGGCTGTATCAGAAATGTTCGGATGCTTTTATGAGGATTTTAAGAGAGTATACGCCCCTTGTAGAACAGTACAGTATTGATGAGGCTTTCATGGATATGACCGAGACGCTCCATCTCTTCGGTCCGCCCATTGATACGGCACTCAGAATAAAAGACAGGATCAAAGAAGAGCTGGGATTCACGGTAAATGTGGGCATCTCCTGCAACAAACTGCTTGCAAAGATGGCGGGAGAATTGGAAAAGCCGGATAAGGTCCATACCCTTTTTCCAGAAGAGATTCCAGATAAAATGTGGCCCCTGCCCGTGTCGGATCTGTTTTTTGCCGGAAGGGCAACTACGAAAAAGCTTCTGAATCTGGGAATCCGCACCATCGGTGAGCTTGCCACAAGCGACCCTGAACTTCTCACCCTTCACTTAAAGAAGCACGGTGAAACCGTCTGGGCCTTCGCCAATGGGATTGACTGCTCACCCGTGGAAGCCTCCCCGCCGCCCCAGAAGGGCTTTGGCAATTCCACCACCATTGCGTTTGACGTATCGTATGCCGGCTTCTGCTTGAAAAAAAAAAA
>CABTYO010000059.1 GCA_902489075.1 uncultured Faecalicatena sp.
AAAAAGGGGCTGTCGGTTAATACCGATTTTTAACCTCTGACAGCCAGTGAGGAGACAATCCCATAGAATCCAGGCTTTTTAAGCCGGATTTCTCTCTGGGATTGTCTCCTCCTTTTTGCAGCTTCTATTTTAGGGCGCAAAACCCCCTTGTCTGGATTTTTTGAAGCACATCTTCTGCTAAGCTGCTTTCTGCTCCTTTTTCCCTTCATACGTTTCGATTTCATGATGTAAGAAACGATGGTATTTCATGATGTTCCGTCCTATCGCATACAGCATGAACTCTTTATAAACTTTCTCCCCTGACCGGTAGTTGAACCGCCGGAAACTTTCGTTTTCCTTGATATCTCCAAAGTGACCTTCTGTCTGGATGGAACGTATCTGCCGTTTCAAAATCCCTTCCTCACTCTCGATATTTGCGTTGGATTCTTCCCGCAGTTCTTCCCAACGTTCGTTGATCTTCATCACTTTATTCCGGTCTGGGTTCTTTTGGGCATTGTACTTATAAAGACATTTGGATTTATGCCCACACCCGCCGCAGTCCGCACAGCCATATACTTCTACCGTCTGAGTATAACCGTCCTGCTCTTTGCTTTCCGTCCGGATATGGCGCAGTTCCCTTCCGTCATGACAGATGTAATAGTGCTCATCCTCAAAGACGGCGTATGTCATGTTGTAATACTTCCCGATATCTTCTTTATAAGCCCGGGTTTTCCGCTTCTCATGATCCTGAAGCTTGATATAGCTTCGGATCCTGTTCTCTTTGAGATACAGCAGGTTCTTCTCACTGCAGTAGCCGCTGTCAGCAGTTACCGCCTCCAGAGCATCTCCAAACGCATTCTGATGCTTTTTCAAAACGGGAATCAGCGTATGGTAGTCTGTCCGGTCATTACTTACATATCCGTGGACTATAAAGTAATTCTCTACCGCGATCTGGACATTGTATGCCGGCTTTAGCTGCCCGTTCAGCATATGATCCTCTTTCATCCGCATGAATGTTGCTTCCAGATCCGTCTTGGAATAGCTGTTCCGGTCCTTACCCATGATCTCAAAGCATTCCTTATACCCCATCAGGCGGTTTCCGCATTCTTCCAGTTCCTCATAGAGTTTCTGGATCTCCGGCTTATGTTTCCCTTTTCCGAAAACGAATTCGATCCCTTCCCCTTGCGCAATCCACATCAGGTTTTTTTGCAGTTTCAGGATCTCAAGGGGCGAACAGTGATCGATCTCAATAATGGTGTTATTGGAGATTTTTTTATGCTTTGTCAGCTTCCGCTTCCTGTTTTCTTCGATGACCTTCCTGACTTTGTCCATTCCTTCGATTACGAACATATGGGCATCCCCGAGATCGTATTTCGTCCCGTATCCATTCTCCAACAGGAATGCGTTGTACTTTGCATAGAGGGAATCAATGGCATCCAGCAGGCCGGCAAGGTGATAGTTGAGGCTGCCCCGCCAGACGAACGTGTATCTGTTTGCGTTTGCTTCAAGCTTTGTCCCGTCAATGTAAAGCTCTTTCAGCGTGATAAGGCCTTCCTTCTCCAGGCGGCGCATGAACTGGTAATTCAGTTCATCCAGGACTTCTCCCGTCAGCTTTTTTCCTTTAAAATCGTAAAAAACATCCCGCTGAGGCTTCTGCCCTTTGGTCAGCCAGATAAAAGCAAGATCTCTCTGGCATAAGTCTACAATACGGTCAACAGCTCTTACCCCGCGCATGTTTGCATAGGTAACAACAGAATACAGCATGATTGGGTTAAACCCGGTTCTTCCCTTATCTGAATAACAGGCCAGCAGGCCTGAAAAATCTAATTCCTCCATCACTTTTTTCAGGGTATAGACTGGATCGTCATCGGGTAGACTCAATTCGAAGAAACTGAAATTAATTTTCTGTTGCCCAATTTCAAAAAAGTCGTTATAATAATCTTGTTTTTGCATAGTTCCATTATAACATGGAACGGAGAGAAAGATGGTTGTCGTTAGCCATCTTTTTTTCTTTTTGAGAAAATATTTCAGGGGCCGGTGTGACTCGGGCGAGTCACACCGGCCCCTCTCTGGGACTATCTATTTCCCGACAGCCCCAGGGAGGTGATTGTTTGGAAATTATCCTTGTGCTGTTGATAGTGGCGGTGTTAAACGGCGCGGTGACTTTTATCGACAGTATGCTTGCCGACCTTGTTCCCATGACACTCCACGCCGACCAGTACATGACGGCGGCTGGCGGGGGTAGCATGGTGGACGTGCTGTTTGAAATCCTGCTGGGGTTCGGTGTGTCGCTGATTATCCTGAAATTTCTCAAAAA
>CABTYO010000060.1 GCA_902489075.1 uncultured Faecalicatena sp.
AGTACAATGTCTTTATTTATATAGAAAGTATCCTGCTCGTCCTTTGCCGGATGGTCCGCAGGAATATTCAGTTTCTCGAAGTTGTAGAGGTCATATTCGACTTCCGGTCCTTCCACGACCTCGTATCCCATACCTACGAAGATGCGTTCCACCTCTTCCAGCGCGATGGTATTCGGATGTCTGTGTCCAACCGTATTCTTCTTGGACGGCAGGGTCACGTCGATGACTTCTGCTTTTAACTTTGCCTCTCTTAAGACCTTTTCCATCATGGTCTTAGACTCCTCCAGCACGTTCTCGATGGCTGCCCTTGTCTCATTGACAAGCTGCCCGACCTTCGGGCGCTCCTCCGGTGCCACATCCTTCATCCCTTTCAGAACTGCCGTCAGTTCCCCTTTTTTGCCAAGGAACTTTACACGCACCTCGTTCAGCTTCTCGGGAACATCCGCTGCCTGGATCTGTGCGATTGCTTCTTCTTTGATCTGCTCCAATTTGTCTTTCATGAATTTCTTCTCCTTTCATCTTCCCCGTCAATTCCACAGGACGCCATTCCCCATGAAATGTTTATGATACAAAAAACCTTGTTTTCTATATCAAAAAAACTCCATCCCTTACAAGGGACGAAGTTCATATCGCGGTACCACCCTAATTCCCATAGGATTCCTATGGACACTTAGTCTTGTGTAACGTACAACATACGGCATCCCCTACTGCTTTACTTCATTTCAGGGACACAGCTGGCGTGGGAATTTCGATTGCCATCTGAACTAAAGAAAACTTTCAGCCAGTGATTTTCTCTCTCTGATAGGAAATGGGTCTCTACTGTACACGATCATTGCTTTTCACTTTTATTAAAATTCGTTAAAAATTGATTGAATTTACTTTATTATTGTATCATGAACTTTTTGATTGTCAAGGCTTTTTTATTTTTCCCACCTGCGTCCGTATCCTTCCAGCAGTGCGTTGAGCTCCCCGCCGAGCAGGATCACATACATACAGAAATACAGCCACAGCATGATCAGAATGATGGTCGTCAGGCTCCCGTACATATTCGTAAACCCGGTAAAAATATCCAGGTAAATAGAAAATACGAAGGACATCAAAAGCCATCCACAGGAGGTGAATACAGCGCCCGGGAGCTGCTGCTTCATCGTCGTTTTCGACAGGTGAGTGCGGTCAGGCAGGAACTTATACACAAGGTCCCAGAAAAGCGTCAGCACAACCAGGGTCACCAGGGTCCGGATGCGGATGATAAAATCCATGACCTTCGTCAGTACCGGCACGTGTTTATACACCACCAGGCTGATGCTGTTGCCAAACACCGACAGTGTCAGGGAAAGCACAATCGCCAGAATAAATATAACCGTATAAAACGATGCTCTGAAGCGCAGATAAATATAGTTTCTGGTCTCTGTATTCTCATAGATCAGATTCAGCCCTGAGGTCATTGCAAGTACGCCCTTGCCCGCCGACCACAGCGCTACAACAATCGTAACCGGAATGACTGTGCCTGACTGTGCATACACCTGATCCACAATGGATACGATCAGCCCCTCCACTGAACTGGGGAACACCTGCTTTACCGCTTCCATGACAACAGATTGTGTCACCGGGGTAAACTGCACCAGCGTCAGAAGAAGCAGGATAATCGGAATTAATGACAGCACAAAGAAATATGCTGCCTGCGCCGCATATGCCCCTGTATGGTGTGAACCAACCGCTGATACCAGGGAATAGATCTTCCCTGCTGCTTTCTTCATTTTCCTCTTCATTCCGGTCTCCTGCAAAAAAATCTTCTCACTACTCTATCGGTACTGTTACTATATCAAGGCGGATATTCAGAATCCGTTCCGCTGTCTGAAGAAAGTCAAAGTGGATATTTAAAATCCTCTTCGCTGCTTCCTTGATGAGATTAAACTTTTCAAATCATACCACAAAGATACAATTTATTCAAGTATCTCCTGCATGGAGCGGCACGATTCAGGCTAACTGATTCTGTCCTGTCCATCATGGCCTGTTTCAACTTTCTGTTAAAAAGAAAAGACAGCTGCACACTGACAGCTGTCTTTATCTTTAGTATGTTTCCCCAAAATGCCGGTCCTGTATTTTGACTCCTAGCCGCAGCTAGGTGGGCAACCGCATCTGCTTTTCTGTC
>CABTYO010000061.1 GCA_902489075.1 uncultured Faecalicatena sp.
GTCAATGAGCATAAGCGATATTTGGCATGAGTTGCAGTTCTTCTGTATGGATATAGCAAATTATACCTATGCAGAAGAGCAGGTGGACAGATACAGAAAGGTCGTAAAAGGACTGGATAAAAATATTCCGGAATGTGAGGATATTCTGGACCAGGTAAAGCGGGAAGGTCAGGAGATTCATGAGCAGTATCAGAATAATGAGAACTGTGCAACGGGTGAAATGATGACCTATTTTACGGAGAAGGAATGGCTTTGGAATGAGAATCTGGAGGAAGTGCTCGGGAAAATGGAGAGTGCTCTGGAAACTGCAAAAAGCCGAAGAGATGAAGCACAGAATCAGCAATTATACTGGGAGGAGGAAGTGGCTTCTGAGGAAGCATGTCTGCGTGATGAATTGTGGCACAGGGAAATGGAAAAGGAGAGTGAAGAATAGTGTTGACTAAATTTAGCTGTGACGGTTCTAAAATGGAAGATATCCTTGAAAAGCTGCGTTCAGTGGAAGAGCATCTGAATACAGCATATTCGCAGGCGGCTGCAGTAAAAGATGAAATAGATTCTAAAACAAGCTGGACAGGAAAAAGCCAGAAAACGATGGCAGCATTTCTTGATCTGCTTACACAGTATCACCGGGATTTTATTCGGGGAGAAGATGCTCCTGTATCAAAGGGAATCCAGTATCTGGAAGAACTGCAGAAATCACTGGATGACTTTTACAATGGATGGCAGGAGTATCAGGATTTGGAGGCGATAGAATGAGAGTAAGCCAAGACGAACTGTTGTTCATCAATAGTGTGACAAAAGGTCCGGAACCGTTTGGGGTATTACTTCGGTATCCGGGACAGGAAAAAATTTCAGGATTCAAAAAAGAGGTCATACAGACGCTTCAGATGAAACAGATATTAAATGAAAATCAGAAATTTACGAAGGAAGGCGCAGCACTTCTTCTTTTGTGGGAGGAATACAGGAACAGCAGAAAGCATCTTATCCTCAATCATATTATCCTTGCAATTTGCCCTAAAGGGAGAGTAATCGGTATTACAAAACAGGAGAATGGTTATGAAATATTCTCTGTGCATGGGGCAGTTGTTATGACAGCACTGTTGAAAAAATATAAATTTTTAAGAATGGAAACGAGGGGGATGAATTGTGAACAGAAGAAAATCCCTTA
Organism: uncultured Faecalicatena sp.; assembly: GCA_902489075.1. Lineage (GTDB taxonomy): Bacteria > Bacillota > Clostridia > Lachnospirales > Lachnospiraceae > Faecalicatena_A. Next base: position 1,169 of record CABTYO010000061.1, read on the forward strand.
TGCAGACTGGGCGAAAGAGATGGAACGGTATGGAGAGAATGTTATCATCACCGGCGTATTTCACGAGCGGGAACCGGAGACAGAAGAAGTATTTTATTGGAGCGGTGACAAAGGCTGCCGATATGAAATTGCTTCCTGCTGGCAGAGTACAATGAGTCCCAGAACGATGCGGATGTGTTTGCTTAATGACCTTGGTATAGGAAGGGAGGATCAGGATGGCAGATGATTTAATGATCGGTGTGGAACTTTTGGACTATATAAAAGAGTTGGAGGATGTGGAGAACGAACTCATAAAAGCCTGGGAAACAGCATCGGAAATCAAAAAGATTCTGGGAGGGGAAGACACATATGAAGGAGAAGCAAGCGAAACATTAATGACTTTCGCGACCGGACTGGAACAGCACCTGGAACGTCTTCTTATGCTGTATCAGAAAGCAGCTTCATACGTCAGTCATACATATGAGAGCATGTATCAGAGTGATATAGCTATGGCTGCCTGGCTGTTGGACCACATGGAGGAGGGCCAGGTGAGAAGAGAATGAGTGCCGATGAATTAAAGAAAGTGAACCTTACAGACTGGGAAGAAAAGATCTCTCCTCATCTGGGAATCAACTATGTCTAGCACCTCCAGGAGGTGGAAGAATATCTGAAAAAAATGGAGGATATCCTGTCAGAAGGGA
>CABTYO010000062.1 GCA_902489075.1 uncultured Faecalicatena sp.
AGTTAAACTCCACTTTAGCAGAGCTTAAGAATGATGCCCAAATTGTTGATGTTAGTAATGAATTTGCTTTACTTAATAATGCTACAGGATATGTTTCCTGCTATACAAAAGCGGGGCAGATACATATGAGTGGAGATATAAATTTCCCGAATACATATAACACAGATTCAGCATTCCTCTTTCTGGTTATTCCAGAAAAATATAGACCACGTATGGGATTTCAATTTTTTGAAGGACATCGTGGTGGGTCTATTTTAACTGGCATGAGTTGTAGAGGATCTATAAATAATACAAATGGTTATGTACAGGTATACTGCCCATCGGGATCTTCGGGAGCATTTCGTTTTAGTGCGAGTTATAATTATAAATAATTATTTTTCTACCCAGTTGCTCCAGTTCCCTACACTAACATTTGATCTCATGAATATGCTGTTATTCAGAGTGAAATACAATTGGATAAAATGTGTGTTATACATATTCATTACAAGCAAACATCCTGCACCGCTGTATGGGAAATGGTTTTTGATATCACTTGCAGTAGAGGCATTAATCTTGAAAAATGCAGTCTCATTTGCTCCACATATCATACTATTTGCATCACCCTCTCGTAATGTTGATGTTACGGCTAATTTAGCATTACGATCCAGCTCTGTTAAAGTGGAGTTTTGTGCATTTTCAGACTACAAATCAATCCACTTTCACCCAATACGACTTTTAGGCCCGTCGATGACGAGCCTCATAATGCTTCATTTTGTTTATTTTTCTGATTATGCTACGGCTTTATTGTAATGGTATTTCACTGTCTCCTGATCCATGCATACATAAATTTGTGTTGTCCGTAAATCCGCATGTCCCAAAATATCGGCAACGTCCTGAATCGGCACATTTTTCCGTACCAGATCTGTCGCCAAGGTTCTTCTGAATCGGTGCGGATGTACATTTTCTACTCCAGCTTTTTCTCCCAGCCGCTTCATAGCCACCTCGATTCCTTCTTTTCCAAGCCTGCGATAAGGTGCTTTTACACCTACAAAAAGAGCCGGATCGTTATCAGTACGGCTCTGTAAATACTGCCTTAAATATTCCGTACAAACTTCTGACAAATAAAATTTTCGCTCTTTATTACCTTTTCCCACAACATATGCTTCTCTGGTTGTAAAATCTATATTCTTCCGGTCCAAGGATACGACCTCGGACACTCGTAGTCCTGACGCGTATAAAAATTCAGACAATGCCAGGTCACGTAGAAACTCGCAGGCATTCTTCAACTTTTCCCGTTCTACAGACGTGAATGGCTTTTTCACCTCTTTCGTATACTTGATCTGTTTCAGTGCGCGCGCTGGATTCCTTCCAATATGCCCTTCGTCATTCAGCCATGAGAAGAAACTGGATATTGTCTTCCGGATATTGTCCAGAGTCCGGTTGCTTATCCCTCTAGTCTCCTTGTACAAAGAGAGGTAGAGACGCAAATCATACGTATCTACCTCAAACAGCTTCTTATTCAAAAACTCTACCAGGTGCTCCAACTCTGGCTGATATTTCCGCAGAGTCTTCTCCGACTTTCCTTCGAGCCGTTTTGTGGCAATAAATTTCCGTACCAATCCCAAATTGGTACCATCATGCACAACCACCTCTGTGCAGCGTTCCTGTACCTCATACTCCTGCAGTTGTATGTACAGTACCCTTTCTACTTTATCCACTGTTTCCTGCTCGACTCCAGCCAAGGCCTGTATTACCTTGTCTATAATCTCTGTTCTCACATCCATTTACACCACTCCTTTCCGTTACAGCATATCTGATATTCGCTATATCGGAAAGCTTGTTTTGCAAAACTCCACTTTAACGGAA